>JAZNEI010000074.1:0-7464 GCA_045588485.1 Bacteroidaceae bacterium
ACGACCTGCTCCCAGAGGAGCGTGGCTACACAATGGCTGATTTCTACATCGGCATTGGCAAGCTCCACGCAAACATCGAGCTGCTCGAAACAATCAAGGATGCGCTATTCTACTACGCAGAACGCATCGCTGATATTCAGAAAGAGGTGCGTGAGTTGGACGAACTGGTAAAGAATCCAACCCGCGCCTAAACGACAAACCTAACCCAGGTCTTCGCTACCTGATGCAAGAATAAGCACGCAGGCAGGAGCCGACTTCGCAAGAGGTCGGCTCCACTCACTGTAATTAAATTTCTATATCGATTTTTTGTAGATATATGTTATGTAGTCGTTGGAGTCGGTTTTCCACTCGTCACTCTTAAACTCGGCAACCTTCTCAAAGCCATGGTGGGCGTAGTAGCCGTGATTACACGATGAGTCGGTCCATAGATAGAGACTTTCGTAGCCCTCGCTTTTTGCCAATGCCACGACCTCCGCAAGCAACTGCTTTCCGCAACCCTGCACCGCCGAGATAAAGAACGACAAATACAAATCCTTATCTGCCCGCATATAGCGATAGACCTTGGGCGAGGTCTTGCCGAAGTACTCGCGCAGAGCCAACGCCTCCTCGCGCTGCTGCTCATTGAACGATGGCATTACGCCGTCCAACCACTCGTTGTAGCCGTTATCCTGCTCGATATTGCCCGCAAGAATGCAACCCATCATCTTGCCCTCGTCGGTAATCTTGAAGGCGAATGGCGCACCATACCACCCATAGCGGATGATATACTCGCACATCAGCAGTCCGAACTCCTCGCCCTGACCATTTGCAGCGTGTCCCTTGCCCCACACGGGATAGGCAAGAAAAGCCGCCTCACGAATATCCTCTTCGGTAAATCTCTCTATCTTCATTGTCAATCAATTTTTTCGGGTGCAAAGGTAAGAGATAATGGTGATTATGTGTATATAAAAATCAATACCACAATGGTACTTTTCGATACTACAATTAAATAATAACGGATATTTAGCCTATCTTTGTAGCACAAATCAAGAATATGGAGAGATTGCAGATTGGCATCATTGCCGAGGGTGGCAGTACGGGGCAGACCGACTTTAAGGCATACGGGAGCAATCTTGTGGGCATTAGTGGTTGTATGGTGCTGCTTGTTGATTGCGGTGCGGCGATTATTTCGGTGGGCTTTAAGCGCAGGGTTCTTCGTCGAGGAATGATAGCTGTGCTGTTCTATGATGACACATTTTGGATAGAGCGAAGCAGCAGCACCTTTCGTTGCCGATATGTGGCTCTTGCAGATGATAATGTACAGGAGGCAATCTATAAACTCACATCGCCTTACTTTTGGGACTCGTTGTCGGAAAATCCTCTATTCCTATTGAATGACAAGCAACAGCAACTGTTAAATGCTTGGTATGAGCAAATGGTGTGGATATGCCACAATTCAGCAAACGAATACACCAACCAACTGCTCCGCAACAATATATATAACCTCTTTATGGCGATGGACGGCGAGATGACACAGAGCGGTGCAGGCTCGAATAAGTCCATCAGCCGAAGCAGAAAGCTGATTATTAAGTTCCTTAAACTTATCACATTATATTGTCGAAAAACTCGTGAGGTCTCTTTTTACGCTGAACAACTATGCATTACAACAACCTATCTCTATAAGCTAACGCATAAACGCTGGAATCTTTCACCAAAGGAGTTGATAGATAAGCAGACTATTTGCGAAATAAAGAGTTTGCTATCCAATACGGATATGTCAATAAAGGAGATTGCCGCCACGCTCCATTTTGAAGATACTCCCTATATGTGCCGCTATTTCAGACAACGCACAGGATTATCTCCAACGGAATATCGTGAAGGTGTTAAACGACTATAAGTTACCAATATTGGATTAGTAACGATGGCAATTTAGCAAAGAAACGCAAGGTAATGAAGAGGAACAGTTGCAAAATAATTACCCGATAACTAAGTAAAGTTTTTCTTTGTGTCGTCACGTTTCATCGTTCTGCGTTAGTTTGCATATCAATGTATAACTCGCTGATAACTAATTTTGTTACTTTTCTGATAATTATAGATTATATGAATGAGTACAAATGTTCGCAAAATATGAGACTATTGTAATTATCAAACTTTGGAGGGTCAACGTTGCTATTGATGATTATCACACCCCGAGTTATAAACTTTTTTGCCATTGGATATATATATACCTCGTTGCATTGCCGATTTTATTTTACGCCCTGTCAAGTCGTATAGTTCCTTGTCATAAAGGCTATTACTAACTATTTCATCAACAGCAGTGCTGCTACCACTAACAATGTTAAAACCACCACCATTCTCGGGAGATAGCGTTGTCAAAGTATATGCTACGCCGCCAATCTCCTCTATGCGTATTATTCCTGCACGCATAGAGCGCGTTGCAGTCTTGAAGTCAACATCAATGTTTTCTACATTTACTTTAGGCAATGTTACAGCCTTACTACCATCAAGCGCAGGAACATCATCGGCAAGTACATAACTGAATGTTTTTCCATAATCGGTAGACAATGTTATGCGAAGACGGCTATCAGATGTAAAATAGTTGCAGTTCACACCCCATTTAATTGTCACCTGCTCACCTGCCGAGTAGCAGTTCTTTGCAGGGGACATTGAAGCATTGAATGATGTTCCGCTAACAATTTGTACGGTTGCGTCCCAAACTGCATAGTTACTATAAAAGGGATTGGAGACCAAATAGTCATATTCTGTATCTGAGGGTACATCGTTCACAAGAATAGCAATGTCATATGAACCTGCACTCATTGCAGGAATGTTTGTACCGCTTTGTTCATAATAGAAGTCATCATAGACTATGTCCGCTATAAACTTAGGCCTGTAATCAATGATATTGTCCGTCTGAGGCAGCAAAGAGGCAAAATGCGGCATATATCCTCCTTCTACAACGTTGCCTACCGTAGAACTGCTACAGCCTATTGCAGAATATGTAAGCATGTTGCCGTCAACGTCAGTCGCATATACAGATATTGCCATACAAGCTCCTTGTGGTATCTTGTAAACATCTTCCATGTTTGTATTGACAAAATCCGGGATACTGTTATTGACTTTTACGGCTTTGTTTGCACTGCCTGTTCCTTTTTCTACAGCTAGCTCCCTTATCTTCTTTATTGAGGGATATGAGAAAAAATCATCCCCGCCGCTATCCATCAGGCTTCCTTCACCAGTTGTTGTATGTGGAGCACCGAACATATGTCCAAGTTCGTGCGCCACAACCCATTTGTCGGTCTTTGAGTATCCGCTTCCTTTGGCAATGCTGCTGTACACACCGCCTTCGGCTGACAAGCCACTGTTCTCTGCTGCTACATCACGATGATGCACCCACATGCCTACATCGTATGATTCAGCCCCGATTAAATCGTTAATATTAGAGGTTCCATTAGCCTGTAAGGTGTAAATAAATTTTTCGTTGTCTTCATTTGAAAAATAATCGAGTTTGACAAGACGTTGGTCTTCAACAACATCAAAACAGATTCCCAAGGGAACAAACATCCTATTGGCAAACTCCTCGCATTCTCTCCAGAACCGTAACACATTGTTATAATCCCCATCAAGGTCTTCGACATAGGCTGAACGGGTTACAGGAATAGCAAGACGGTAGTAACGCAATGTGTTGTCACTTGGGATATTAGAAAGAACGGATACGCAAGTAGTTGGTCGCTCAAAAGACTGTCCTTGAATTCTTGGCAAAGACAAAAACAGGAAAGCTAAAAGTAAAGTAAACACTCTCATAATTATTGCCAATTGTGATAATATGCAAATTTAATTACAAATACATCATAACCAACAAGAATAGCCTAATAAAAAACATTATATTTATAGATAAACATAACTATAAATTATTTACTTTTGCAATGAATTTAAATAATCAATTAATATGTCTGGATTTTTTGGATGTGTATCCCGTCATGAGTGTGTAAGCGATGTCTTTTATGGTACGGATTACCATTCTCATTTGGGTACAAAACGTGCCGGTATGGCTTTTTACAATGGAAAAAAATTTATTCGTTCCATTCATTCGCTTGAGAACGGATATTTCAGGAATAAATTCGAGGATGAACTTCCGAAGTTTGGAGAATCCCAAATGGGTATTGGTGTGATATCCGATAATGAATCACAGCCAATTACCATTACATCACATTTAGGCAGATACGCTGTAGTAACGGTTGCCCGTATTGATAATATGGAAGAACTTACAGAAAAACTGCTGAGTCAACGAATGCACTTTGCAGAACTTTCTAGTTCGGATATCAATGCTACAGAATTGGTGGCCATGCTTATAGGAATGGGAAATTCAATTAAAGAAGGCATTGAATATGTGCAGAATAACATAAAAGGTTCTTGCTCAATGCTTGTTCTTACCGACCATGCCATCTATGCAGCTCGCGACAAATTCGGAAGAACTCCCATATCAATAGGCAAGAATGATAAAGGCTATGTCTGTGCCAGTGAAAGTTCCAGTTATGCAAACTTGGGTTATAGCTTTGTTAGAGATCTTGGCCCGGGCGAGATTGTACAGATGAGTGCTGACGGTGTGCGCGAGGTAGCACCTCCTGGTTGCCGAAAACAAATTTGTTCTTTCCTTTGGGTTTATTATGGCTATCCTTCTGCTTGGTATGAAGGGATTAATGTAGAAAATGCGCGTTATGAAAGCGGTGCTGCAATGGCCAGACATGATTCTGACTTGCAGATTGACTATGCGGCCGGTATCCCGGATTCCGGAATAGGTCATGCTATTGGCTATGCAAATGAGAAGGGAGTACCTTACAAAAGACCTTTCGTAAAATACACTCCCACGTGGCCACGAAGTTTTATGCCGCAGAATCAGAAGATGCGAGACCTTGTTGCTAAAATGAAGTTGCTTCCTAATGAAAAACTCACATACAAGCAAAAGGTAGTCTTTATGGATGACTCCATTGTAAGAGGTACACAGTTAAAAGACAATATTGTAAAGTTGCACGATACAGGTATCGATGAAGTGCATATGCGCATTGCTTGTCCTCCTCTTATCTTCCCTTGTAAATTCTTGAATTTTTCAACCTCACGCAGCACGTATGACCTTTATACTCGGAGAGTCATAAGAGATATGGAAGGAACAGACAATCTTACAGATGAGATATGTATGCAGTATGTGGACCCCGATGGCTCAAAGCACAAGGAGATGGTGGAAATTATGCGTAAGCATCTACAACTTACTTCTTTGAAATTTCAACGTCTTGAAGACCTGGTTGCCGCAATTGGACTACCGAAATGTGATTTGTGTACCCATTGTTGGGATAATAGCAGTTACACAGAATAAATCAATATAGATAGAACCCATTTTTTTCGAATATATGAGAGCACTTATCAGCGTCAGCGACAAGACAGGAGTTGTGGAATTTGCACTGCAACTCCGTTCTTTAGGCTGGGAGATTATCGCCACAGGCGGTACTATGAAGCTTTTGCGTGATAGTAATGTGGAAGTTATCAACATCAGTGATGTAACAGGATTCCCTGAAATTTGTGATGGACGTGTTAAGACACTGCATCCTAATGTACATGGCGGATTGCTTGCACGCAGGGATGATGAAAGCCATCTTCAGGCATTAAAGGATAACGGCATTGAGTTTATCGACATGGTTTGCGTTAATCTCTATCCGTTCCGTCAGACTATTGCCAAGCCGGATGTAACTATGGAAGATGCCATTGAAAATATCGATATAGGCGGTCCTTCTATGCTACGTTCGGCTGCCAAGAACTACAAGGATGTGACAGTCGTTTGCGATCCTTCTGATTATGCGACCATCATCGAAGAAATCAAGGAAGGAGGAAATACAACTATCGGAACTCGCCTCCAACTTTCAGCCAAGGCATATACTCATACTGCCGAATATGATTCGATGATTGCCACTTACATGCGTAAGGCCGCAGGATTGAACGAAAAGCTTTTCTTGGAATTTGATTTGGTACAAGGATTGCGTTATGGTGAAAATCCTCATCAGCAAGCCAAGTTCTATGGTGCGGCAGAGTTCGGCTCATACTCATTGGCCAATGCCAAGCAGTTGAATGGCAAGGAACTTTCGTACAACAACATTCAGGATGCCAATGCGGCTCTTTGTATCGTGAGAGAGTTTGATGAACCGTTCTGCGTAGGCTTGAAGCACATGAATCCTTGCGGTGCAGCTATCGGAACGGATGTAGTGGATGCATGGACAAAGGCTTACGAAGCCGACAAGGTAAGTATTTTTGGTGGTATCGTAGCGGTAAACCGTGAAGTGACTCGTGAAGCAGCAGAATTGATGAAGCCTATTTTCTTGGAAATCATCATGGCTCCGTCATTCTCTGAAGGTGCATTGGAAGTGCTTTGTTCCAAGAAGAACCTCCGTCTCCTACAGGTGGACATGACAAAGGACGGACGTGTTGTGAATCAGTATGTAAGTGTAAACGGTGGTTTGCTCGTTCAGGATTTAGACAAGACTACTGCTGAAGTGACAGCCGAAATGTGTGTTACTGAAACTAAGCCGACTGCAGAACAGGTGGTAGACCTTAACTTCGGTTGGAGAATAGTGAAGCATGTCAAGTCTAATGCTATCGTGGTAGTAAAGGACGGTAAGACATTGGGCGTAGGTGCAGGACAGATGAATCGTGTAGGTTCTGCTGAAATTGCATTGAAGCAGGCACAAGCAGCAGGTTTTACAGAAGGATTGGTATTGGCTTCAGACGGTTTCTTCCCGTTTGATGATTCAGTTACTTTGGCTTCTCAATATGGTGTTACTGCTATTGTCCAACCGGGCGGTAGTGTACGTGACGAGGATTCTATCAAGAAAGCCAATGAATACGGAATAACCATGTTGTGTACGGGCATGCGCCACTTCAAACACTAATTATGATTCTATTTTTCAGAACCCCCAATCAAAATGTCATAGCAACAGCAGCCAATTCTTGATTGGCTGCTGAAGACATTCAGAAATTATGCTGGCTGTATGGTAAAGCCACCGTTGAAAACGAAGAAAAGTTGCAAGGTTGTTTTATAGATCCTCGTTGTGAAATGATTACTCCGTGGAGTACCAATGCCGTAGAAATTACCCAAAATATGGAATTGGAAGGTATCTCACGCATTGAGGAATATTTCCCCGTAAAGGACGAAAATGCGGAATACGACCAGCAAGGATGGTCGTCATTTGACCATCATGCCCGTAAGTGGGTAGAACAAAATAAGAAATAAGATTTTTAGGATGCTATAATAGAATAAAGGTATATATGAAACAAGACATGATTGTTATTCTTGACTTGGGCAGCCACGAGAACACAGTGCTTGCCAGAGCCATCCGTGCGTTGGGTGTATACAGCGAGATTTACCCACACGATATCACAGTAGACGAGTTGAAAGCCCTTCCCGGAGTAAAGGGCATCATAATCAACGGAGGTCCCAAC
>JAZNEI010000075.1:0-30575 GCA_045588485.1 Bacteroidaceae bacterium
CCGCAATAAAGGATGAAAAGGCAAGAATGATTGTTGGTGGAGCATCATTAGTATATAATGTAGCTCAAATTGCTCGTTTTCGTTCAATGATTGTAGAGCTGTCTCAAATATGCAATTACATTGTATCCAAAGCTCAGATTATAGGCTCTTATACACTAGAAGAATATAATCTTGCTGTTGAATGTCAACGGCAAATTGAAGAGTGCTATCAGCAGATAGCCAAGCACGGAACAATGACCGTCATAGATAGTATATCTTTGCTAATTGATGTGTTTAACAATCTTAACAGAAGATAAGAATTAAGGATTCCGAACTTTGGTGGAACAAAATTTAGTGTACCTATTTCTGTTTCAAAAATTTTCACTACTTTGGCTTCGCCGAAGGTAGGCTGCGCCTCGGAATAAAAAATAAACTCATTTATTTTGTTCTTCTCTCGGCTTGCACTACCTTTGCATCAAAGTAGGAACTTGACTCTGCGAGACACTGCAAAATGGCGCAGAAATAAGGTGGAGTAATAGCGGGAGATTACGTTTGTTGCGATTCTTTAATGACAAAAATAACACAAACCGAGAGCAGAGATAAACTTGTTTAAGCTATGCCGGGGTGCAGTTTATTTTCGCAGGAACCGCATTGATATAGAGCCATTTAGAAATGAAACTCATTTTCCGGTGGTACCACCAAGAAAATCGATAATAGCTGAATAGTCAAGCTGTTAGCGGTTTTTCTTTTTGTCTTTTTTGCGAATGTTGCTATGTAAAAGTATTGCTAATAGATAAGGCTGTGTTGAAATAGTACTTGTTTTGTCATTCTCTTATGAGGACACTAGAAAATAGTTGTTTTATTATTGATAGTCCGCCTTTTGCTTATTAAAGGTAAAACTGTGGCCTTGGTGTTTTTATTTCTTATATACACACCAGTAAACATACGAATGAATCGGGCTGTTATTTCGACGAATATCATAGATGCTTGAATATTTCATTATAGCCTATCTTTGTTGTTATTATAGGACATTATAATAAAATTGACAGCCTCATTCAATTGAATGAGGCTGCCAATTAATAATTTATTGTTAGGTTATTGCACCTTCATAACCTTTCGGCTATATATGCCATCTTCGGTTTGAATGTTGATAATGTACATACCGGTTGCAACTGAACTAACATCAAGAGTTACCATCTTCGATGTTTGGTTTGACGAGGCAACAGTCGTTCCGCTTAGGGCTGTAACTGTCACATTTTTTATTGTCTTACCGCCGGCACTGATATTTACTCTCTCACGGACGGGCAGAGGATAAATATGTATATGGCCGTTCATGGTTGTGTCGTCAATGCCTGTTGCATTTACATAGTATGAGAATTCTACTACCTCGCTCTCATACATATTGTATGCAATAGCCATGGCTTTTATTATGGTATTTTCGTTTATGGCGATGGGTGTTCCATCGTATACCATAACAGCATCACTATCATCGCAAGGACATGAACCATCAAGGGTGTATAATATTATAGCACCTTTTGTCTCGCAGCTAAGATATAGCTTTGTACCCTTCTCAACTTCGGCACCTGATACAATAGAGGCTGTTGGTGTAGCAACGGTTAAAGACTCTGCTGTAAGTATGCTTACTGTTGTTGTAGCCGAGATATCGTAACCGTCAATATCAAACTCTAGTGCTGTTGTTCCCGGAAGCTCTCCACTTATAGTAATCTCGGCACTTCCATTCTCGTCGAGTATTACGGATGTGGCATCAACTGTTAGCATCATTGTAGATAGTGCTGTTACGTTTAGGGTTTTTCCTGCTGCAGCTGCTGCAGGAAGTACGTTAATTGTAATGCTACTCTCTTCGCCATATATAACGGTTACTATCGAGTCACAATCAATTTTACGCACTTCAAGCTCAACTGTAAACGACTGTGAGTAGTCGTCCTGCATGCGTACGTCTGCATAACTCTTGACACGGTTCTTCACAAGCAGTGTAACCTCCTTTGCAGGGAATGGCTCGGTTGCATTGAAACGCAGTTTAGATGCATATTTTTCAGTTCGGCCTTCATAGCTTATCTCTTCGTCGAGTAACTCTATCGAACCATCAACTATATTGCCATTTGCTGTAACGATTATGTTCTCACTGTTCAGAAGTTCGGGAAGCATGTATTTGTCGAATTTTACTTCAATAGCATTCTCGAAAGCGCGTGCTGACTCTACATTAGGCTGCACATTCTGTTTAATACCAATGTTGACCTCGAGTTGGGGGGGAGGTACGGGCAGCCACTCGCTGTAGGTTGTCTCGTAACCCTCTTTCTCGTATTTTACTTGCCACATGCCCTGAGGTACGTCCCAACGGTACATGCCGTTCTCGTCGGTAAAAAGCGGGTTCTTCTGTGCATACTCTTCGGCATCCCATTTAACAATATTCTCGTGCAGGTCGCCATACATATCCTCGACCATCTCTTTGTAGTAGACGGTTGCTGTTACACCTTGAATGCGGTTGGATGATACTGCTTCGTATACATAGCCCGATGGGTCGTGTATTGGTGTAATAGGCTCAAATGGACTGATGGGGGTCTCTGTCGGTATAGGTAGTGGCTTACATTCATCGCCTTTCTTTTTTACATCATCTAACAGACTTTTCCAATTCTGATTGTTTGTCTGCTGATATTTCTTCTCGTAGAAGTCTGTTAGCGAACTTAGGCCCATACCTGCTGCAAAGAGGAGTAAAGAACCTCCCAATGTTTCTGGAGCTGCAAATACTCCTACAGCATTTAAACCTGTAGAGACTCCTTTTAATGCAGTCCTTCTCCAGTTACGGTTTTGTAGCCATTTTCTATATTCATCCAGCTTTTGGTTAAGCTCATTTGCAGCCTCCGGGGTACATGCTTCCAAAATGGCATCTCTAAGACTATCCCATTTTTCGTTATCTTTCCATATCCCTCGACCACTCTCACCGAGGTCCCAAACGCTGAGTCCCAAGCCTATTGGACCAAGGATTTTATTAGCCTTTTCAAATTGAGCCAATCGTCCTTTGATGTGAGCGCGGTCGTCAAGTAGTTTCATCCACTTGTCGATGTTACCTTTACCGATGCCCTCTTTCTGTAGGTTCAATAGCATCTTCTTGTTTAATAACAAGTCGCCTTTATATAAAAGCTCTGCTCCGCCAACTATATCATTAAACGGACCAAAGTAATCGTTTATATACGATAGGACCTTGTTGTTATAGTTATCAAAGTCGATGTATGATTGGTTATCATTAGGTACGTTGGAGTTACTAAAGTCGACGGTCATTTTATCTCCATTGTCATTTACTAATGATATTTTGTTATCGGAGTAGTCAAAATCATCAGGTATATTCCAAGAGTTATCCAATAGACATTGGTTATTGTTTTCATTAGGAACAATTTCTATTTTTGGTGTCTTGATTCCGTTTCCTATGTCTTGTGGCTCTATTGTCATAGGTTTGTTAAACGGCTTACCGATGTCATTGATGCTCTTTTCTAAAGCTTCATCAACTTTATTGTATGGAATGTTCTGAATATTGTCAGGTGTGTTGTTAATGAACTCTTCCTGTTCGGGTGTTAATTTTACATCGGAATCATCATCATATTTCAATATGATATTTATGAGATAATTGATTTTTGTTTCCGAATAATTATCTTTCTTAAGCTCTGTTTTAAGCTCTTCGATAATCTCAGTTTCCTCTTTGAGTTCGGTATCTATATCATCAATTATCTTTTCAATATCATCATTTATATGATTCATATCTTTGGGGTCTAATTCCATTTTGCTCTTGGCAATGTAATCGACGCTCACGTTTACAGGAAGGTTACCCCAAGAGAATTCTCTTACAGCAACCCAACGGTCTAATTTCTTATTGTATTCAGCTTCAACAGGTATAATTTTATTGTTGTCTGTATATACCATTATTGTAACGTATGAAACAATATCGGGACTGTTGTTGGTGAAATCAACTACAAATGTAAAGTCTGTTGTTGAGTAGAACATATATGAGTTCTCGGCACTCTGTGGATTATTATAATCGAACAGTACATTGATAGTTTTTCTTAACCAACCATTGTAGAACGACATTGTAACAGTCTTTACCTCTATTGCGTTTTTGTCATAAAGGCACTCTTTTATTTCGCTTTGTAACTCTAAGCCTTGCTTGGTCTTTACTTTTGCATAAATTCTGTGGGTAGACAGATTGTATGGATCGCAAAGCTCGCATGTTGTACTCCATGCGCCGTTAGCCAAAGAGGTTGTCTCGCCAATCTTAACTCCATTATCGAATATTTCTACAGTCGATCGTCCTATAGCTGTTCCGGTAACGGGTAATGTGGTCTTTGCTATCATCTTAGGTATTGATATTGAAAGATCCTTGGCTGTATAATTTGCTGAGCCTATAGGCTGGCAGATGTTTTTGCCGTTAAGATCGAAACTGACAAATGCACTAGGAGCATAGTTGCCACCACGTGTAGGAATAACGCAGAAACGTACACGGTCGGTGTATTGTGCCATAGGTATTGTAATACGGTTGCCATCGATAGTATAGCTGCTTGTACTGTTACCCACCATCACCGAGTTTTCTACAAAAGAACACTCAGCCGGTAGATCTACTATAAGGTTAACGTTACCAACCTGGTTAGCGTACTCCTGCTTAAAGTTTACTTTACCGGTAAGAGTAAGGTAGTTGCCCGATACAATGCTTGTCTTGTTTACCGAGAATGAGGTTCCGTTACCGGTGTAGTAGAATTTGCTTTCGTCGAGTAGAGGAATCTCTTCGAATGTAATGTTGCTGATAACTCCGCTTTTAACTGCAACACTCTCTTGTGCATAATCTTTGCCTAAGACAAGACCCGATTCTGCAAACTTATCAAGTTCGTAGATTGTGTTAAGAATCTGGCTGCTACCCATAGATACCAATGTGTACTTGCCATCTACAAGATTGCTGATGGTTAGTGCTGCTTTGTTGTAGTCATACGACTTTATAAATTTACCGTTTGTGTCGTATAGTATAGCAGAGACTTTGGAATTGATAGTCTTTTTAAACTTGACATCTATTTTGCCGAGTTCCAAGATGTTAAATATGAAGTCGGCCTCTTGATTGGTAATGGTAGATGTGCACTCAACAGGTACAAAGGCCGAGTTGAGGCTTGTTGCAGTTACTTGCAATTGGTCACCCTCGGAAACCTCTTCGAGCAGTACTATATTGGGATACTGCACATTGAACTGGCTTATAGCCTTGTTCTTTGTCTTGTTATAGATTGTATAGCTTACATTATTATAGTCTTGGTACCCATTGAAGGTTTCTGCTTTAGCTCCACTGACAACGCTATTGGTGTATGTGAAACTTATGTTAAGCACTGCGCCTGATATAGATTTTAGTCTGGTTACAGGCAGGGTCACCTCTTCTTTACCGGCAATAAGCGTATCGCAAACTAATGATTGACTGATATAATCATTTGCTGATACAGATATAACTGTGTTGGTGTTTGGCAACTGCAGTTTATATATTCCCTTGGTATTGGTCTTAACATTCTCGACCTTAGTGTACATTCCTGCAAAGGTTTGTGATGCGCTTACTATTGCACCATTCAATGTTTGACCATTTGATGCATCTACCACCTTGCCTTCAATGGTAACCAAAGGTATGTCGGTTAGTTTGCAGACAATATTATTATTATCACCCTTTATAATATAGCTTGTAAGTTCGGGAGTGTTATATAGCATGGCAGCACTCCGTTGCAGCGATATTTGATAATTTAATTGTTTACCTTCTATCAGTCCGTTAATAAAGGGCTGCTGTGATACATATTTGCCATCTGAGTCGGTCCATATTACCTGTACCTGCGATGTAATATCGTTATTGTCGGGCGTTACAACCTTCAGCGTAACCGTTTGCGGTTGTTTAAGTGAAGTGAATGTTGCGGTTACATCCTCGTCTTTTACTTCAATATTATCAATGCGTCCAAATATATCGCCACCTTCATTGCGTACCTGCGCATTCCAGGTAGTATTGCGTATGAGGTTGGGGAATATATATTGTAAACGGTCGGTCATAATATAGTGTAGGCGTTGTCCGTTCTTTACATTTATAAGCTCCAGCCACATCTGCTTGTAATTGGCTATATCTGTTCCTTCTGGCAAATTTACAGTGAGACTGCGCATATCTTCCTGTATTGGAAGTATTGTGAAGTCCTTCCACACATCAGCCTCCTGATACTGTGAAACTACTGTTGCAGGAACATATACGATAAGCCCTTCGGGAATACCTCTGAATACTTGATTCTCTAATGTCGGAGGTGTCATTGCATAGCATGTGACAGATGTTAGTTGCGAACAATTATAGAACGCTCTATAACCTATGCTCTCGATAGTATTAGGAAGATACACCGATTCAAGATTACTACCGTCGAATGCGTATGATGGAACCTCGCTTACTCCTGTTACACGGCTGAGGTCGAGCAATGTGCAATTGCTGTAATTGTTGCTTATGCCAAAATCATTGTCATTCATACGTCCCGATACAATTATCATCGTGACATCGCTATAACTGCTTCCATCAATGGCCTGTGATGCTGCCGAGTTGAGTTTTCCTATTTCGAAATCGTCGATTATAAGCTCGCCCAGTTCTTTGTCCCAATAGTTCTTGTTGGGGTTAGAGGGAACATCGGGGTCGTAATCAAAAATTCCATATACCTTTGAGTCTTTATCAGGTACGTTATAGTAAAAACTGCTCTCTGTAGAGAGTAAATCGCCCTCTTCATTCTCCCAATGGAGGAATTTGAAGCCTGTGTTGGTGTATGCGTATAGTCTTACACTGCTTCCCGCGGTCGCTGTTGTTTTTGTTGTATTGAATGTACCGCCACCTACAGGACGGCACTCAACGGCAATAGTGCGGTTTATACCCATACTGTCGGGATTGGCCGGTACTGTGGGGTCATAGCTGCATATTGCAGTTAGGTGTGCATTACGTTGCGGCATCTTATACTTATAAGATGTCGATGTAGAGAGAATCTCGCCATTTTCATTTTGCCAACCTATAAACTGATAACCGGTGTTTAGGTATATATACATATTTACGTTTGTTCCGGCTGCATATTTACCTGAATTGGTGTTTAGAGTTCCTGCACCTATTGGCGATACATCTGCTGTAAATAGGTAGTAGGTTGTTGTATCGGGCATTGCCGGATTGTCGGGGACAGAAGGATCGAATTCGTATCTGGCCTGTACTACTGCATCTCGTGCCGGCATTTTATAATTGAAACTTGTAGATGTCGACAAAAGCGTTTCTCCATCGAACCATCCTATAAATGTATACCCCGTATTCTTATAGGTTCTTAGGCTTATACTTGTTTCCTGCTCGTATGTTCCACCGGTTGTATTAAGCGTGGCAGCACCGTTGGGAGTTACCTCTACACGTAGGTTATATGTAGAGGCAACTGCCAATGCCGTATGCAGTAAACAAGTAAATAATATACTTATTATCTTGTTCATATACGTTTGGTGTTAATCATTTAACGATAATTTTCTTTCCATTCTGAATGTAGATTCCCTTCTCTGTGGGTTTCTCTACTTTCACTCCATTGAGGTTGTATATTGCATCTTCAGTTTCATTGCCGGTGTTGACATTGAAAATACCGGTTGTTCCAATGTTGTCGAGAAGAAGAGTAAAGCGTGCTGTGTTCTCTCCATCTTCGACTGTGAATGAATATACTTTATCGCAAAGAGATACCTTATTACCTGTTTTATTATCAAGAAGATAAATATTATAGTTTACGGGCTTGTTTTCAAGTGAGATACTGTATGTACCCTTGATATTAGTTCTTGTGCAGAGTTCGGCTGTTCCATTATCAAAAGGACGCTCGTTGATAGAATACTTGATACCGTCGTTCAAGATGTAAATCTGCGGAACTGTTGCATCGCTACTCATGAACTTGCTGGCATCTTTATCCATCTCATATAGCATTGATGCCTCTTCGTTAACAACCAAACGTGTCTTGTCGCAGCTTGTTCCATTGCTGATGGCTATGTTTATAACAGTTCTCTCTTGTGATTCCGAGTTGCTCTTTATGCGTGCCGACTCTTCAATGGTGCGTATAGCTCTGTCAATTTGTCTACCATCTTTATTGAATATTACATTCTTGTTGTCAACGGGGCATTGTACAAAGAATGCTTCGCCCGGTGTAAGGATATATGAATCATCTAGCGGACTGTATGCTGTGTAGGTGTTATTGTTCATATTCCACACTGTAATAGGAGCCGAGAATTCGATGAATCTTGTATCGTAGTAGCTGGGATAGGGATTACCAATCAGATTCCAACTGCGATTATGTATAAATTCACTTTGGTATTCGTTGAGTGTAACGGTAGCATCGCTATTTGTGAATATCTTATTCTTGTTGCTGTTATTTATAGCCTTAATCTTGAAACAGCTATTGTATTGTTCGCTTGTTTCTATATATCTGCTGCTCTGCATAATATATCCCTCTCCGGCTTTTAGTATTTCATCGGCACCCATCTTTACCCATGTAGCATCCGACTCGCCGGCAGCGCGTTTTTCGCCATCGTAACGACGTATAATCCAGTTTGTGGTACCTTCGCTGATAGGCTCAATATCCGAGACTTTTACGTCAAAGGGGAAAGAGATAAATTGCCAGCGTCCGCTTCTTGTATAAATGTATATTTCTACATTATCGGCACGCATATTTGCCTTGTTTATCAAAGAGCAATAGTTCTTTGAACGGTTTTGTTGTTCGTACTGGTAATTATAGTCCCATATTGTATTGAACGTCGAAACAGATAATAACTGGTCACCGCTGACTGTCAGACTTCCGTAATTATAATACGATGTGTTTTTCTTGTCACGTATAAGATTTACATTAGGCTTATAGTCGGCAGGAATATTATTAGGAAGTACCACCTTGTGGTCGCCAACAATATATATATTCTGCGGTAGGTAGTCGATGGGCTTTATTGTGGGGAATTTATCCCAACCTGTAGTCTGTTTGTAAACATTCAGTGATATTGAGGGTACATAAAGTTCGCATCCTTCAACACTTACACCGTAGTTTAACTGTTCAACCAAATATGGAGGCTCAACTGCTAAACAGGTCACTTTTTTAAGGTTGTTGCACTGATCAAATGGAGACTGATATGCAAGTACAAGAGTGCTTGGTAAAGTAATCTCGGTAAGAGCATCACAATCATAGAAAGCATCGTCTCCTATCTGATACAGACCTTCGTTGAATTCTATTTGTTTAAGTGATTTATTATATGCAAATGCGTCGTCACCAATATAATATAATGTAGATGGCAGAGTCAGCTTTTCTATAGAACAACTACCGAAGGCGTTGCTGTTGATATGAGTAAGTCCCTCGGGAAGAACTACATTCTTTAATGCGTAACATCTGTCAAATGCACTATTATCAATTGTTTTCAATGTTGTTGGAAGTTTGACATCATTAAGTTGTTTGCAGTCATAAAAAGCATATCTGCCAATAGTAGTAAGTCCCTCGGGGATTTCAATACTACGCAAAGCATCACAATCGCTGAAAGCTTGGTAGTCTATGGATGATAACGACTCGGGAAACTCAATGTCTTCAAGTAGAAAGCAGTCGTCGAACATATATTCAGAAATATACTTCAACCCCTTAGGTAATACAATTGAGCGCAAAGTGCTGTGTGCTTTGAAAAAGCTCTTGTCGAATTCTTTAATATCTGTATTCGAGAGGTCTAAGCTGACAAGGCTTGTCAAACGGTTTTTAATATTGCTTAAATCATTGCTATTGAGAGAACCACTGACCTTAAGGATATTGACATCAGAGAAATTTTCTACTTTTGATAATATATTATCACCTAATGTTCCCGCTTCGCTTACTGTAATATTAAGATTTACTCCTTGGCCGTCTACCAATACATAATTTTTCCATGCAGATACCTCCTTATAGCTTTTGCTGCTACCTGCAGGTACATATACAAGTGTAATACCCGAAGGCAGGGCATAGTTACCCAATGTGGGGGGTGTTGCAGCATTAGATATAATCAATCTTAATTCATTACAGCCGTAAAAAGCATTTGCCTCAATATCTTTTATACCACTACCTAAAGTAATGCTGTTAATATTACAACCATAAAAAGCATACTCGCCAATAGTGGTTAATGAGTTTGGAAATACAATGTTACCTAATTCTCCACAGGCGTAAAAAGCATGTTTCTCGATTTTAACAAGTGAGTTTCCAAATGTTATGCTTATGTTATCACAACTATAAAAACAAGCTTCACCAATTGTGGTAAGTGAGTTCGGAAGAGTTATCTCCTGTAATTGGTCGCAGTTACTAAAAGCATATCTTCCTATTGAAGCAAGAGAATTGCCGAAGGTAATTTCTTTTAATGCATCACAATGGTTGAAAACCTCTTCTCCAATAGTTTCAAGTGAATTAGGTAATGATACACTGATTAATTTGTCGTAATCAGAGAATGTGTAATTTCCTAAATGCGTAATACCTTCACCGATTACTACATCTTTAATAGAGTTCTTGTAGGTGTACCAGGGTGTAGCAGCGCTATAGGAATAATTCGGCATTGCGCCTTCGCCGCTGATAGTTAGAACTTCATCCTGAAATGTCCAGGAAATTTTGTTACCGATGGTTCCAGACTGTGCATAAACCTGTTGCCCCAAAATGCATAGAGTAGCAACTAAACTAAAATAGAATTTTTTCATAATGTTGGTTTTATTGTGTTTTTACTAATTTGCTGACTGTGGTATGTGGAACTGATATTTTCTGAATTTAACTTTGGCCTGCTTTCTGTAAATTAATTTTCCATGGTGATTTCATGTTTTTTGAAAAAAACATAGATGTAATATTGCATAACCCTATGAATTTCTTAAAACTGCAAATATATGTTTTTTTTCGTAAGTAGATTAAAATTATGCAATTTTCTTAAAAAAATATTTAAATCAGTGGCAGATTGCAGCAATTGGTTATTATAAATGACGAATCAGCAGTTAACTTTTTTACTTCTTTTCTTAGGTTTATTAGTCTCGGTACAGAAAGAATAGAACTTACTCTTGCATTTAAGTGGATACAAAAAAGGGAAACAAAATGATTTTTACTTGCTCCCCTATCGAAAATCGGTGATTCTTTGAAATTCTTAATACTCCTCCTCGAAGAATTTTATTTGTCCTTTAATACGTTGATAATCAATGTTGATGTTTCACTGCAATCTGTTTGAGAGATACATATTTGACGCAAAAAAGGCGATAAAAGACTATTTGTTATCGGTGTGAATATCTATTATTGTCAAGCCTTGAACAAAATAGCTTCTTCTTTTTTATAGTGGAGTTATATTTATTTCTATTCCGCCTTCTCCATATTTCTCGAAAAAATTGGATAATTCTGTCAATTTTTCTTTAGATTTCCAAACGTGATACTCATTATTTGTTTTATCATATGATAGTAAACACCCGGTAATAAACAGCCTTTTGAATCGGTGCCGTGATTCCCTTTATGAATTGCAATTCCTTTTCTACCCTTTACGCCATTCAAATACCATAAATAGCGCTGTTTATTATTTTGCTTAGGAGTTATTTGGTAATTTCCGCCTAATATGGCTTTCTTTGAATTTTCTATCATTGCTGAATCACAATCAGTATGTGGTTCAAGAAAATATCCGTTCATTGAATCTACAGCTCTGCCGTAACGATCATAAGCAGTGGCTACAAATTTGCTGAGAGTAGATTTATTGCCATAACATATTCTATTAGTTTCTATTAGTCGAAACTAATACACGCGATTTTGGATACTTAGCCACAGAGTCTCCCTCAAACATCGTTGCAAGGTCGAAAATACTTAATCTTTTTGGTTCTATTGTTTTTTTTCGACAAAAGTAAACCCACGAAGCAATTACGTTGTTGTGAATTTATCACAAATTTTAATCTATTTTGTAATAACGATAACCGTCAAACTTGTATTTATAGCCATCTTTCTTAAGTTTTTTCTCCTGCAAATGTGGAAACTCATCTAAATAACAAATACCTCCATTGTAATACTCGAAGGCAATAGCCATCGTGCGTACAAAGTCTGGATATTCCTCGAAATATCGGCCATAAAGTTCCAGAAAATGATTTGTCCACCCCTCACTGTAAGCGACACTTGACCAAAAAAATGACCAAAATTGAAGCTGGTAGGCCTTAAATAGGCGCTGTATAGCACGTATCATACACTTTTCATACTTTAGCATTGCTTTGTGTGTGATTTCTTGAAGATGCTCAGTTCCTCCATCTGTATCGCGTATTCCAATTGTAAGATTTACCAATTTACTGCAATAGAGAGAATCGTTTACAAGGTACAAACTATCGCTTAGGATATTTAAATGGCTATATAACATCTGTGCCATTGAAAGATTGTAATTATCGTCCTCAAAATATTGATACGTGTAATAGAACTCCATATAGGTTGTTGGAAAGGCCTCAAGGAATTCTTGCTGCTTCTCAATGGTATTAACCCCTTTGACGATTGCTCTGTAGGCGTTATTTAGCCGTGCCGTGTCAACGGGGAAATACTGCGCCGTGGCTGTCAGTATCGTTGTAACTAATAGAATAAGAGCTAAAAAAAGTCGTTTCATAATATTAGTTATTTATAAAGTTCTTCAGAATGAGGGCCTACATTTATTTTTATGCCCGCTTGCCCGTATTTTTCAAAAAAGTCAAACAATTCTTTTTTTCTCTACTACATATATTAGTTTTTTGTTACGAATATAATGCAGCATACGCTCCGTTGTCAACAGATAGCACAGAATTACCCTTCTTTTTTTAGGTTTATTAACAAAATGCGGTAAACTCCCTAAACAGTAAAATGTAATTTATGAGAATAATGTGAAAATTTTGATAGTTTCGCAACTAAATAATTATATTTGTGCTATATTTTTGTGTCATTGATAAACTTAAAATTTAATGTATTATGAATGACAATGATTTTGAAATGATTGAGGAATTTCAATCGGATAGTATAGATAGCTTGTAAGGGAAAGGAAAAAGAATAAAGTTATTCAAAGTTTTTTAATGCAATCGTCCTTCCCTGTAAAGTACTCTCTTGTAGAGAATTATCCCAATGGAGATTCTTTCAAGAGTGAGATTGCACCAGAATATCTGGAATGATTTACCGCGGACTGTAGGGGCGATTTTTAATCGCCCGCAACCGAGGCAATGAGAAAAAGCAATGATTCGGGCGATTAGAAATCGCCCCTACTCTCAATGAAAAAGTAATGAATATCAATGATTTACCGTGGACTGTAGGGCCTAAAAAAGTAAATTATGAAAAGATTATTAGTGATTCTTAATGTGTTAACTATTATTGCTTGCGGTAGCAATAAACAGGTTGATGTTGCGGGCATCTCCCCCTCACCGTTTGTGGGTTGTTGGGAGTGTGTAGGAGCGAATGATACTATTCAAAATCTCTCGGTGCGCATAGGAGAGCGAGACGATTCGTTGCTTGTGGCATTTTTCTGGGAGAGGCAGGAGCCTTTTTATATGACGGGTAACCCATTGAGCGATAGCAAGGACAATGCCATACCTCAGGCTTGTATTCCTGTTCCAAAAAGTGGTAACAGCGCAGTTGGCACAATTGTGAACCAATATTTTAGTGTGTTCCAGAAATATCCAAAGAATGAGTACTATCCTCTTACCTTTGAGTTAAAATCACTCGATACGCTTACGTTTAAAATAAGCGGTAATGTAAATTATTGGCCCGACAGCGGGGTGCTTGTGCGTAAAAACAGCGAGAATTACTCTTTTTCGACCGAGGTGGTAGATTTATATAAAGAGAATGCCTTTGTACCCGATGCAGATGTTTCGTCTGTAAATAAATTTGAAGTTGCGGGCATTGTGCCCACCCCGTTTGTAGGTGAGTGGGGGTGGGAGGAAAACGGCCCTTGGCAAGATTTTAGTATAGGCATAGCCGCAAAGGGTGATTCGCTGTTGCTTGTAGCCGGTGGTGTGTTTTTGGGTGGTGCAAGAATACAAATGCCGGAGATTAGCGGTAATGGCAACTACTTACCACAAGCTCATCTGCTTGTTCCAACACGTGGGAACAAAGCCACAGGGCGTTTCTTTTTGGATGCCGATTGCGGGGTTACATTGGAACTTTTCAGCGACAACACTCTTTTGTTTAAAACCGCAAAAAAACTTGGCTTCTGGCCCGATAGCGCGGTGATGGTGCGAATAAGCAGCGATAGTCCTGTTTTCAAATAATAGTGTTCATATAGTAACTCTTACTATCTATAAGCGACTATTCATCCAAGTAGTGTATTTTTCTTTTTGAGTATTTGTTACGGTATCTTTCCTGAGCTTCATCCATAAATCTGCGCTCTATCCAATTGCCTTTATCGTCGTACTTGTATTCTATTTTTAAACTTGTCCAGTCATAAGTGTCACTCGGAAAGTTCTTGCTTTCCTCTATGATATTTCCTCTGTTATCCTTTTTCCTTTTTGTGATACTGTATATGTTACCGGTTACAACCAGAAAGCACTCCTCTGTTTCTGTCCCATCATTATTGTAGCTGTAATAGTATTTGTATGGTGGTATCCCATCGCAATGGTATTCAAAAGCATCGCTTAGTTGATTATTTTCGTTGTAAGATTTCTGTATCATATACAACAAGACTTTCTTGGTTGTATCGGGATATATATAGCCATAATCTCTACATAGAGTAACATTCTTGTTGTCATCAAATTCAATAATGCTATACGAAGTTTCCTTTTGGTTGTTGTCATAGTAATGCTGGTCTATTCTGTTGAAACCATTATAGCTATATCTACAGTAACCTCTTTCCTCTTTATTCGAGTAATAAACAGTCTTTACAAGATGTTGTTTGCTGTTATACACAAACAAGATTGAATCATACCCTTGTTCATCATCATAAATAATTGAAGACACTTTTCCTTTTAAAAAATCTTTGCCGTATAATGTTACATCTTTATTTACGTACGGTTTCTCGTTTACGAAGTTGCAAGAGACGGTAATAAGGGTAATAGCAACGGTTAGGATAACCTTTAAAGTAAAACAGTTCATAATGTTTATATGCCGATATTTATTATAATTCCATTTTTTCCATATTTGCCAAAGAAATCGAACAATTCTTTTTCTTTGTTTCTAGACCCTTTTAATTTGTAGTCATTAATAGTTCTGTCGTAATAAAACTCTGTTCCTGGCATTAAACACCCCTCTGTATTTTCTCCAGATGTACCTCGGTGTATCGCTATACCGGTTCTGCCATGCACTTTGTCAACATACCATTTAAATTGTTGCCAGTTGTATTGTGTAGGAATTATATTTCTCTTTTAATACGTTGATAATCAATATTACTGTTTCAATGCAATGTGTTTGAGAGATACAAGCCTGGCGATAAAATACTATTCTTCGTATATATGGACATATCTATTTTCATCTAAAATGAATCTCTGTTTAAAAGAGAATTTCGGTCCGTGATTGCTAATTTCGGCGGTAGCAAAATATGCACTCCTGTTCCCTATTTCTGTATATGCCTTTACTGTGTCGTTGTCTATGAAAACGATTCTGACAAATGTATCATCCAGCGTGTAGCTGATTTCCTCTCTTAGTTCTTGTGACATCTTATATGGCAGCGACCAAATAACATCTTCGTCATCATAAGGATGTATTAAATACATGCTATCATACTCTTCTTTACAGTAATCGGCAAAAGAAAATGCTTCTTCAATAGCCTGTTTCTCAAGTGGAAGTTCAAGCATCGGTTCAGAAGGTTTACAACTGATGAATAACAACGTTGTCAATATTGTTATTATAACATTATTTAAGCATATATAGTTTCCCATTGTTCGCTGCATCTATTACTTTATTTAATAGTTCTTCTTCACTCCAACCATTGATAATTGCTTGGTTGCCTAATTTATATCCTACTGCATTATTGTGAAGGTCCATTTGCTTCTCATTTATGTTATTATCTGGTTTGTTCTCGTGGGTATTCCCATCCTCAAAAGCTGTTGCAATATCAAAAATACTTGGTCTGTTCAAATAATTTGCCATATATTAAATTTTTATAGTTAGTAACCGCGTAAAACTAATATATGGCTTCTGTGGCAGGGTTGCTAAATTGCCTCTTTTTTGACTTTTTTATCGTTAATACAAATTTACAGTCCCTAAAAGCAGCTGTCAATAGTTCTCAAAGAATTACCCTTCATTTTTAAGGTTTGTTAACAGAAAATAAATCAGTGAAAGGTATATGCATCAATAGCTGTGTCTGTTAACATTGCAGATTTATTTCGCTTGTGAACGGGGAATAAAAAAAGGGAAACGATTTTGTTTTACCTGCTTTCCTATTGAAAATCAATGGTTTAGCCAATTGTTAAACCTTAATACTCCTCTTCGTCGAAGAATTATATTTGTCTTTTAATATGTTGATAATCAATATTACTGTTTCAATGCAATGTGTTTGAGAGATACAAGCCAGGCGATAAAATACTATTCTTCGTATATATGAACATATCTGTTTTTATCTAAAATGAATTTCTGTTCGAAGGGGAAAAAATGCTGTTTTTCTGTTTCGTGTGTTGCAAAATCGGCATCAATCCTTTTAATCACTGAAAAAGATTCTACTTTACCGTTGCAAATAAAAAGAATTGTCGATATTGACTCGTTTCCAGTGTTTATGTTACAAAGATTCCTTAAATTGTTCGACATTTTTAGATTAGTGTACTCTTTTTTTCCAATATCGAAATATGGAGGTATTATGTATACACTATCATAATAGTGTTCGCATAACTCCTTTAATGTAAATACTTCTTCTACTGTTTGTTGTGCAAACTGAATCTCAAGTCTTGTTTCGCTTGATTCTATTGAGGCGCATCCTACAAGTGTAAAAAGTAGCAGTGCTATAGCTACTGTTGTTTTATTTATGAATCTTAAGTATTCCATTATTTGTAGCTTTTATTACGTTGTCTAATAATTTTTCTTCACTCCAACCATTTATAATTGCTTGGTTACCTAATTTATATCCTTCTGCATTATTGTGAAGGTCCATTGCTCTTGCTCTTAAGTCGTTCCCTGAATTGTTTTCGTGGGCATCGCCAAATTCTTTTGCAAGTGATGAATTTAGTCCTGCGTCCTTTTGATTTAGTGCGCACCAATAACAATGTCTCACAGCATCGCTGTAACCATCTGTTATCCCTGGAAGATGTGATGTTGCTCTAAATGCTTTTTCTCTATTCTTTTTTATTTTTATAGCTAAAAAAGGATGTTTGTATGATAACTCTTTTTCCTCTTCTGTAAGTTGGTCGTATATCTGTTTATAACCTTTATACTTATTTTTTACATAATCTTGCGGTTGAATGTGTCCTTCATTCCCATTTTCATATGACAATGCAATGTCAAAAATACTCGGCCTTATGCCGTTGTTGTTCAAGTAATTTCCCATAGTGTTTTTTGCACAAAAGTTTTATGGGAAATATGTTTTATGGGAAATACGTTTTATGGTTGCTATATTATCATATTTATTATTTTTTCTGTTGCGAATATAATGCCGTGCGAGCGCTTATGTTAATAATTCGCATAGAATTACCCTTCTTTTTTTAGTTTTATTAACAGAAAATAAATTTGTGTATGGTAAACGCACTAATAGCTTGTGAACGGGGAATAAAAAAAGGGAAACAAGTTTATTTTTACTTGCTTCCCTATTGAAAATCAGTGATTTACTAATTCGTTTTAAATCAATACTCCTCCTCGTCAAAGAAAAAGTCCTCATTGCTGCTTGGGTAGTCGGGCCAAATATCTTCGATATTCTCGTATGCTTCGCCCTCATCTTCAATCTCCTGAAGATTCTCTATAACTTCAAGAGGTGCGCCCGAACGCACTGCATAGTCGATTAGCTCATCTTTTGTTGCGGGCCAGGGTGCATCCTCTAATTTCGATGCTAATTCAAGTGTCCAATACATAGTTTATGATTTTTATATTATTACGTTTTTATATTCCTTTTATTGAGGGTGCAAAAATAGATAAATTTCCTTATTTCCAATGCTTTTCCCAATATTTTTCTGCTCCGCTGCACAATAATCTTGATAGTACAAAAAAATAGTCGGAAAGACGGTTGATATATGAGCATATTGTGGCAGAAACCTCGCTCTCCTCAGCAAGAGCTGTCACCTTGCGCTCGGCACGGCGGCACACTGTACGACACAGGTTGGCGCGGGCTGCGCTCTCTGCAGTAGGCGGTAGCAAGAACCCTTTTTGTTGTGGCAGTAGGGCTGATATTGTATCTATCTGTTCCTCTATCTTCTCTATTGCGCTTTGCGGAACATCTGCGGTGGATTCTTCACAGGCGAGTATGCTGCCAATATTAAAGAGATTATTTGCTATACCCTCTAAAATGTGTTGTTGGGGATGAGTGCTTATCGCGGCCATTAATAGCCCTATGTGGGCGTTAAGCTCGTCGATGCAGCCGTATGCCTCGACACGCGGATGGCATTTTGCCACTCGTTTGCCGCCTATTAGCGATGTTGTTCCTTTGTCGCCATTGCGTGTATATATTGCCGACTTTTTCATTTGAACCAAAATGTATAGTGTTGTTTTTTGTATTCATTGTCGAAGAACAATATTCCCCAACGGTGAAAATCCATAGTTACTACGGTGCTATGCGATGCTACGAGGCTGTTCCACCATTTTCTCCTTTCGTGGCTGTTTATTCCTTCTACTATTATAGCCGACCTTCTGTTGCAGTCTTGTATGGCGCTCTCTGTAACTTGTGCATAGTGTGGAGTGTTTCCTATATATAACAGTCCCAACCCCTTATTGTTTTTTAGAAAAGCATTTAGGATTTGCAAAGAGTCATCTTGTCCTATTGTGCAGTTTGTATGCCGTTTTATGAAGCGTTTGGACGGCTCCGACAGCGTGTCACATGCTATGGTACAAGGTACTCTCTTATATGCTGCGGCAATAGAGCAGGCGGCGGCACTGCATCTGCCGTCAAGGATAAATATGTTTTGTGGCTGTATGGCATTCACTAAGCGAAAGAGACGGCGGCAGTGTGCCGAAGAGTCTCCCTGGGTACGTGCAAGGGCATTTATCTCGGGGTACAGATAGTATGGGTGTCTGCCTTCGCGCAGTACGTGAGTGACAATATGAAAGGCAGCAGGGGACTGTACTCCGAATCCCCTGTTGTGCCTTAAACGGTATATCCACTCTTTAACGAATGACATATTGTACTCTTTACAGAGCGAATGCCTCTTTAACCTTCTCGACGTAATCGAGCTTCTCCCAAGTGAACAGCTCCACTGTTACAGTGCGGCTGTCGAGGTAGCGCGATGTAAAGGTCTTTGTAACAGTCTCGGGTGTTCGTCCCACGTGTCCGTATGCTGCTGTCTCGCTGTAGATGGGGTTGCGCAGTTTCAGACGCTCCTCGATGGCCTTAGGACGCAGGTCGAACAACTGTGCCACTTTCTGTGCAATCTCGCCGTCGCTAAGAGCTACCTTTGCTGTGCCGTAGGTATTTACAAAGATACTTACAGGCTGTGCCACACCAATGGCGTATGACAGCTGTATCAGCACCTCATCGGCAACGCCGGCTGCCACAAGGTTCTTGGCAATGTGACGTGCTGCGTATGCTGCGCTACGGTCTACCTTGCTGGGGTCCTTTCCGCTGAACGCACCACCACCGTGTGCACCCTTACCACCGTAGGTATCTACGATAATCTTACGTCCTGTGAGTCCTGTATCGCCGTGGGGACCGCCAATAACGAACTTACCGGTGGGGTTAACGTGATATTTGATATCGTCGCCAAAGAGAGCAAGTACCTTCTCTGATGTAATCTTTGCCTTTACGCGGGGCATAAGAATGTTTATTACATCCTCCTTAATCTTTGCTATCTGTGCAGCATCGGCAGCAAGCTGTGCCTCGGTGCCGGCCTCGGTGGGCTGTATAAAATCGTCGTGCTGTGTCGATACAACGATTGTGTCTATGCGTACGGGCTGGTTATTGTCGTCATACTCCACTGTCACCTGACTCTTAGAGTCGGGACGCAGGTAGAGCATCTCTTTGCCCTCGCGACGAATCTCGGCAAGCTCGGTGAGTATAAGGTGCGAGAGGTCGAGTGATACGGGCATATAGTTCTCGGTCTCGTTTGTGGCGTAACCGAACATCATACCCTGGTCGCCTGCGCCCTGCTCCATAGGATTCTCGCGCTCTACGCCTCGGTTGATGTCAGCGCTCTGCTCGTGGATAGCCGAGAAGATACCGCACGAGTTACCGTCGAACATATATTCGCTCTTTGTATATCCAATCTTATTTATTACGCGGCGTGCAATCTCCTGTAAGTCAACGTATGCCTCCGATTTTACCTCGCCTGCAAGCACCACCTGTCCTGTTGTTACAAGTGTCTCACAAGCCACCTTCGACTGTGGGTCAAAGGCAAGAAGTTCGTCAAGAACTGCATCCGAAATCTGGTCGGCAACTTTGTCAGGGTGTCCCTCTGACACCGATTCTGATGTGAATAAGTATCCCATTTTAATAGTCGTTTTTATGTCCGGCGCAACCAAAAAAACAGTTGTACTGTCGGACGGTGTTAATAATCTTCTTAGTTGCAAAAAGAGTTGTGGGATGCTTGTCGAACGATTTTTCTTAAGCCTATTGGTAGGTCGCGGGAACGGTTGGAATAGAAAGCCTTCTCTATGTACAGTAATCACGAGTGTGCCTTACTGTTTTTATGTCCCGTCTCCTACTTTTAGCATTTTTTATCGTGGTTGCAAGCAGCCAAATCTCTCCACTCTTTTCTTTTGCGGCTGCAAAGATAATAAAAACGAGCGAGAAATATAAAGCTTGCTTTAATATTTTTCTAAGCGAGTGCCTTAAATCTTCGCGCTTTAGCGCAAAGATAGCTAATAACCGAGCAAAATAATATCAAGCTTGCTTGATTATTTTGCAGTCTTTACATTACTTTACAAATAGTTTGCCTGTCAGACTGCCACCATTTCTGTATGTCACCACATATATGTATGTTGCCTGCTGTTTGCTCACACCTATGGTTGCGGCAGAGTCGGTAAACTTGGCCTTACCCACTTTCTTGCCATCGGTCGTGTATATTACCACACGCTCGGCATCGGGCGATTGTATGTTAATATTGCTGCCGTTGTAACTGACGATTGTGTTCTTCATTGCCACCTCGTCGATATCTCTGAAGTTCGATTCATTAAATTCGCTTACAGGATATATCATAACACTACCATAAAAGGTGGTAAAAGCTTCACTCCATTCTTTGTTATTCCTGTATAGATCTAAACTTTCATCGGGAACGAAAAGAGGGTAAAATTCAAATTGATTTTGAAAATTCAGAGCCTTATATCCTAAACGAGGAGGAGTCTTTGCCATACATATCATATATGGCTCGTCATAGCTTACGCAGCAGGTAGGTACCGGTGTACTTTTTAGCGTATTAAAAGCATAGTCACCTATGTAGTCTAACGACTCGGGCATAATTATGCTTACTACCATCATGTCCTCGTAGGCGTGTGCCGCTATAATCTTTACTCCCTCGGGTATAGTAGCATGGTGTTCATATATCTCATCACTCTTGTATAGTACCGTGCTATCCAAAGAACAGATATGTTTGTACCCCCCATCATCATTTATGGTGCGTAGAACGGTGTTGTCTGGCGCTACTAACCAATTAGCAAGAAGGTATAAATCACTTGCATCAAACGCTAAAATATGATTACCCTGTGTCGGGAAATTACCTGTCACCTCAAATGCGAGCATCATATTTCTGTTGGCAAAAGCCGAGTCACCTATATGAGAAATTTCCTTTGGAAGAACTATTAATACACCTTTATAGGGATTTTTACTCTTCCAGTTATAAAATGCCTTTCGAGGTATTGAGTCAATCGTAGCATCGCGCAGGTTCAACACCTCCATATTCACAAGATTGTCTTCACGTATGAACCTGTAATCCTCGGCCGACATTGTACCTGTCACCGTTAGTTTTGTAAGTGTACTTTTCTGCTCCTCGGTAAAGGCATTTTCCAAACGTATTGTATCAACATTCACCGTTGCCTCCTGCGCTGTTGCAGCCATTGTTGCAACTGCCATCATTGTAAAAAGTAAAATACGTTTCATAAGCATTATAGTTTAAAGTGTTTGACAACTGTTTTTATCTCATTCAGTCATAAAGGTAGGTTCTCTATTTTTTTAGAATCTTTTCTCCATTTATGATATAAATACCGGGCGATGTAATCTCCTTTAGCTTATCTCCTCTAAGATTGTAAATCCCTTTTGGTCGTTTAGGGTCTATGGTAGTCTCTTCTATACTTTCCATTACGCCACCATGACGTTCAACTCTCCAATAGTCGCCATCAGGCATAGCTTTTATAGTGCCATCGGGCATCTGTTTCCAATACTTGCCATTTTGTCCTATTTTTATAGCGGCTTTCTCTTTGTCTACTGTAATGGTGTAGGCCATCCTGTTTAAGTAATGGATGCCTTCACTGCATCTAATAAAATCATTGTCATCGGTGATTACATCACCCAAAAGATATTCATCAGCTATCCAATATTCATATTCATCTTCTTCTTGTATATTTATATAACCGTCAATGTAAACAAAGGTATATTCTTTAGTTTCTTCAAATTCCCAATAAGGCGATTCAGTTCTATTAAAATCCATATCTTCTATCTTTTTGCATCTTAATAAAGCATCTTTGGATAAAGCATATTTGTAATTATTTCTGTTATATTTGAAATAGCAGTAATCACCGGTTCTCATATTTCTTAGAGTATAAAAATATAATACTCCGGTACCTCGCGTTCGAATCGGAAGTTCAACAAAAACCGATTCAAATTTTCTTATTTTATCTTCTAACTCATACAAAGCCTCTTTTATCTTTAATGAACTCCCTTCGTATAAGAAAAGATTCATAAGACTCGATTGAGCAATTATCACACTGTCAAGATAATTTATAAAGACCTCTTGTTCGACAAGAGGAATACCTATAGAATAGTCACGGCTTATTAGAAACCTTATCTTATTACTTGTTTTATCGTCAATCTCTTCGGTGTCGCTATTATTGCTTGTAATTATAGCATCTTTATTTTGTGTTATAAACAACTCGGCATTCACCGTTGCCTCCTGCGCTGTTGCAGCCATTGTTGCAACTGCCATTATTGTAAAAAGTAAAATACGTTTCATAAGCATTGCTGTTAAAAGTGTTTGACAAATATAACAAATATACTAAATATACAAAAGGTAGGTTAAGAAAATTCTTTCAGCAGTTGGGCAATGCTTTTCCCTAATGTGGGGTGTATGAGCTGTGGGGCAATCTCGGCCAAAGGTTGCAGTACAAACAGGCGTTTGTGTAGCAGTGGGTGGGGAATTGTGAGGTGCTCGCTCTCTATCACTCTGCTGCCATAGAGTAGTATGTCGATATCTATCGGGCGGTCGCTATAACAGCCGTCGAAGCTCTTTTTTGTGCGCCCCAAACGACGCTCTATCTCTTGTGTGGCTTTTAATATCTCTTCGGGCGCAAGTGTGGTGTTAAATGCCACTACCGTGTTAAGGAAACTGTTATCCGACCTAAAACCCCACGGTTCGGTCTCTATTATTGTGGCTACAGCTGTGGGAGTACCCAAGAGGTGCGATAGTTCTTCTATCGCACCTCTTATACTCTCCTCTTTGTTGCCTTCGTTTGTGCCGAGGCCCAAATAGATTATATCTTCTTGGTTCATCAGTCGATAATGAGCATTGCGTCGCCATAGAGACCGAAACGGTAGTCCTCTTTTAGCGCTACATTGTAGGCGTTCATTACATATTCGTAGCCTCCGAATGCCGCTGTCAGCATAAGCATTGTGCTGTAGGGCATATAGAAGTTGGCTATCATGCTGTTGGCTACCTGGAACTGATAATCGGGGAAGATGAATTTGCTTGTCCATCCGTCGTACTCCTTCAACATTCCGTTGGTGAGGGTGGCTGTCTCCAGTACGCGCTGTACCGATGTTCCTACGGCGCAGATGCGACGGCCTTCGAGCTTTGCCTTGTTGATGATGTTCACAGCCTCGGTGTCTACGCTTATAAGGTCCGAGTCCATCTTGTGCTTTGTGAGGTCCTCTACATCAATCTCGCGGAAACAGCCAAGGCCTGTGTGCATTGTCACGTATGCGGTGTCTATGCCCTTAATCTCCATTCTCTTCATAAGCTCGCGTGTGAAGTGAAGGCCTGCAAAGGATGCTGTAACCGAACCCTCTTTCTTGGCAAAGTAGGTCTGGAAGTTCTCCAGGTCCTCGGGTTCCTCTTTGCGCAGACGCTTGAAATCGTCGGGTAGGGGAGCAACGCCAAGAGCGTACAAGGCTTTCTTGAACTCGTCGTGGGGACCGTCGTAGAGGAAACGCAGTGTACGGCCGCGCGAGGTTGTGTTGTCAATGACCTCGGCTACCATTGAGTTGTCCTCGCCAAAGTAGAGCTTATTGCCTATACGTATCTTACGGGCAGGGTCTACAAGCACGTCCCAAAGGCGGAACTCTTCGTTAAGCTCACGTAGAAGGAATACCTCTATCTTGGCATTTGTCTTCTCCTTGTTACCGTAGAGACGGGCAGGAAACACCTTACTGTCGTTAAGTACAAAAACGTCCTTTTCATCGAAGTATTCTATTACCTCTTTGAAGATGCGATGCTCAATCTCGCCGGTCTTGCGATGCAGCACCATAAGGCGTGCCTCGTCGCGGCAGGCAGCCGGATAGAGAGCGATGCGGTCGTCGGGGATTCTGTACTTGAACTGTGAAAGTTTCATCTGATGAAAATTGGTATAAAACGTCGTATCCATCATAATTATATGTTGTTTTTTGTGGCTTCTTCGAGCCAAGTTTGAAAATCTTCGGGGTTAATGCATTGCTCTATGCGCACGTCGCCAATGCGGGTACGTTCGAGTCGGGTAAGGTAGGCTCCGCTGCCGAGTGCTTGTCCCAGGTCGCGTGCCAACGAACGTATATAGGTGCCTTTGCCGCACACTACACGTATTGTTATCTTGGGCAGCTCGCAGGCTAAAAGTTCAATCTCGTCTATCTTTATCTGTTTGGGGGCAAGCTCCATATCGCTGCCGTCACGTGCCAGCTTGTAGGCGCGTTTCCCATCGACCTTGCAAGCCGAGAAAAGCGGCGGACGCTGCGCAATCTCTCCTATGAATCGGGGCAGCGTCTCTTTTATCAACTCGGGGGTGATGTGCTCGTAAGGGTATGTGGCATCTACGGGATGCTCCATGTCGAATGATGGGGTGGTAGCACCCAGCATAAGGTCGGCTACATACTCTTTTGTGTGGCTTTGAAGTTCCTCGATACGCTTGGTGGCTTTACCTGTACACAGCAGTAACACTCCTGTTGCCAAGGGGTCGAGTGTGCCTGCATGCCCCACCTTGAAACGCTTCACCTTATGGTGGCGCGATAAGTGGTAGCGCACCTTACTTACAATCTGGAACGAGGTCCACCCGTAGGGCTTGTAAAGGGGTAATATTTCTCCGGCTAAAAAGTCCATTATGCTATTGTGAGGTTATGTCCTGTTGCAAGCATTACGAGTATTATCGCACCTACGATTATTCTGTACCATCCGAATGCCTTGAAACCATATTTTGTTACAAAGCTGATGAAGAACTTTATCGCAAGTAGAGCTACAATGAATGCAACTGCGTTACCAATGATAAGTGTACCGAGGTTCTCCTTAAGGATTGTCATTCCATCGGGTTCCATGAATAGCTTGAGCAGTTTGAAGCAGGTTGCCGCAAACATTGTTGGAACAGCAAGGAAGAATGAGAACTCTGCGGCAGCCTTGCGTGTTAGTTTCTGTGCCATACCTCCGACGATGGTTGCCATCGAGCGCGATACACCGGGTATCATTGAGATACATTGGAACATACCAATCCAGAATGCCCGCTTCTCGGTAAGCTCGGTCTTTTCACTGCCTTTGTTGAATATCTTATCGCAAAAGAGCATGAAGATACCACCTAAGATAAGTGTTATTGCTACAACTGTTACGCTCTCGAGCATCTCATCAATCATATCGCTGAAGAGTAGCCCCAACACAGCCGCAGGGATAAATGCCACCAACAGTTTCCAATAAAAGTCGTATTTGTGCAGGAAACGTTTCAGGGGTGTAGCACCTTCAGGAGCAGGGGTGTGGTTAAGTTGGAAAAAACGCTTCCAATAGAGTACCACCACCGAGAGTATAGCACCGAACTGTATTATAAAGGTAAAGGCCTTTACAAACTCGGTACTCTCTACACCAAGCAGATTCTGGGTAATAATCATGTGTCCTGTAGAGGATACCGGCAGAAACTCGGTAAGTCCCTCTACAATGGCAATGATAATGGTTTCTAATGTGCTCATAGTATAGTAGTGTTATTTGTTTATCTCTTTTTTGCCTTTGTGCATAATTGCATAAATGATGAGTATGAATCCGATGAAGCATACTGCCGGTGCAAGTACTATTCTGCGGAAACTGAAGATGTCGGGTTCGAAGTGAGTCTCGGTAGAGCCGGGACCTGTCATCAGCAGAAAACCGATAATGATGATTGCCACACTTACAAGCAACAGAATGTAGTTGCTCTTGTCAAATGCAAATTTATTCTTGTTCATTAGTATATAAATATAAATGTATTATTCTTATATGAAATAAAGGTCGTTGCCTCTCATGCGTAGGAAACGGTTGACCGACATGAATGCACACAAAACAGTCATTGTGATGCCAAAAAGGACGATTCCACCGGCAATAATGGCGAGCCACTCCAATGGCAGTACGCTCATTATGGCGGGTTCGCGTTGCGATAGGAAATAGAGTGCTGCTGCCAACAAAATGTTTGCCATCACTCCCGATAAGAGTCCTATCCACATGTTGTGTACAAGGAAAGGACGACGTATGAATCCCCACGTTGCACCTACCAGTTTCATTGTGTGTAACAGGAATCTTTTAGAGTATATCGTTAGGCGCACCATATTGGCGATAAGCGACCACGATATTATGCCAAGCATTGCAAGAAGTACAAGCAATGCGCCGCCAATCTTGTGTATGTTGCTGTTTATCGCTCCAATGAGTTCTTTCTGATATATCACATTTTTTACACCCTTATCGCTGCGAAGCTCTTTTTCTATATTTGCAAGGCTATCGTTGTTGGCAAACTCGGGCTTCATAGACAGCTCAATCGATGCTTCGTAAGGGTTGTATCCCAAGAACTCCACGGGGTCGGTACCAAGCTCTTTACGCTGCTCTTCGAGTACCTGCTCTTTGGATATATATACAGCCTTTTTTACATAGCTGCGTCTGTTCAGTCTCTTATGGTATTCGAGAATCTGTTTCTCCTTAATGTCATCGCCAAGAACGACCGATACGGTAAGTTCCTCTTTTACATGGTTCGATAGTGTTCTTGCTGCAACAAGAAGCATTCCCATAGTGCCAAGAAGCACCAATACAAGCGTGGTACTCACGTATACACTCAGTGTCTGTATTTTAAATCCTCTCTTGCTCATCTCTTTTTACGGAAAACATATATAATTGAACTTGAGGCACTGCATTTGTCGAATGTTGCCAACCAACCTAACAGTCCGTTCCATATACCGCGTAGCGTTGCACATTTCGAACCCTTGTAGCGCTCGCTTAGCATCGAGATGTAGAACCCATCGAAAGGCATGGTGTATTGACGTTCCAGTATAAAACCGTGCTTCAGCCCCCAATTCATTATTGTTGAGGGTGTAAAGTGCCACAAATGGCGTGGAACGTCGTATGCAGCCCAATTCTCGCGATAGTATTCGGCATCGTATGATGCGCTGTTGGGTACGGCTATCACTGCAATGCCACTTTCGTCGAGTATGCGGTAGAGTGTATCCCAAAAGCTGTCGAGCTGCTGAATGTGCTCCATTACGTGCCACATTGTAACAACGTCAAAGGTTCTATCTTCTATAGTCGCAAGGTATTCCTCGGGTTTCATGTTTATACCAAGGTTCCTTTGGGCATATTCGCGTGCCTGCTGACTCTTCTCTATTGCTGTGATGCTCCAACCTGTATTTTGCATTGCCTTGGCGAAGTATCCTATTCCTGCTCCATAGTCAAGGAGATTACCGCTTCTGAGCATTGTCAGCCTCTTGATAAGACTCACTTTGCGTCGCAGCATTATACCTCGCACAATGTGGTATAACTTGTTGACCAGCCCCTTGTCGGTGTCGCTGTGCGATACGTATGTGGGGGTGTCATAATAGGGACCAATCTCCTTCTCGTCGGGTACTCCTTGAGTGAACGCAAAAGAACATTCATGGCAATGGTATATATCGAATAGCTCACCTGTTGCAAAGTGGTCTTTGCAAGTGAACTGCTTTTTAATATTGCTGCTGCCACATAGCGGACAGGTTTTATGAATGATTACGTTCATTAATTATAGAGGATTTTGGTTACTTAAAGGCATAATCTACCGAAAATGCCTACAAAAATACGACAATTGAAGTTAAAATACGGCTTTTTTGTAAATTATTCGATACTGCCGCCTATTTTTTGCAATTTTTAACTAAAAAGTTCCTTTCCTTTGAGTAATTTTGCGATGTAAATGCGGCAGAGAGTCTGTCGAGTCCAATATTATAAAGTAAAATATATTATTATGGGAAAATTGTATCGTTCTAATGATAGAATGTTAGCAGGAGTATGTTCAGGAGTTGCAGAGTGGGCAGGTTTCGATGTTAAACTGTTGCGTCTTATTTGGCTTGCTTGTATCCTGTTGGGTGGATTTGGTCTGGTCTTGTATGTTATTCTGTGGATTATAATGCCTCAGAAGTCGGCTGCAAAAGGTTATGCCGACCGTATGAATGAAAAGCTGGGTCGTAAGTAATACTCTCTTGATATCAGTAATAAAATATGGAGCCGTACGGCTCCATATTTTATTTTGTATTAGCGAATTATAGTGCTTTACTCCTCGACAAGTTCCGATAGCAGAGTGGCTGCTGTTGCATCAACTACTCTTATCTTTACAAAGTCGCCTATCTTGTGGTTGCCTCGGTTGAACACTGCTGTGCGGTTCTGCTCGGTGCGGCCGTAAAACTGTTCGTTCGAGCGCTTTGATACTCCCTCGATGAGTACCTCGTACTCTTTGCCTATGCAGCTGCGATTCTGTTGTGCCGACAGCTCTTGTTGCAGTGCGATAATCTCGTTCAGTCGGCGCACTTTCTCCTTCTCGTCGATGTCGTCGGCAAAGTGGCGGCTGGCGAATGTACCGGGGCGTTCCGAGTATTTGAACATAAAGGCTGCATCGTAGGCGCAGTAACGCATCAGTGACAGTGTCTCTTGATGGTCGTCCTCGGTCTCACCGCAGAATCCTGCTATAATATCTGTCGAGAGTCCGCAGTCGGGAACAATACGACGTATCGCATCTATGCGGTCGATATACCACTCACGTGTGTATTTTCGGTTCATAGATTGCAGCATACGGCTGCTTCCGCTTTGTACAGGCAGATGTATGTGTCGGCATACATTTGGCTCATCGGCAATTACTTGCAGCGTCTCGTCGCTCATATCTTTGGGGTGCGAGGTGGTAAAACGTATGCGTGCTCCGGGTGCACGACGTGCTACGCGGCGCAGCAACTCGGGGAAGTTTATCGTTGTGCCATCTTCGGCTATAAAGTTGTACGAGTTTACATTCTGTCCCAAGAGGATAATCTCTTTATAGCCTTTTGCTATAAGGTCGTCAGCCTCATTAAGAATACTCTGAATGTCACGGCTGCGTTCGCGACCGCGTGTGTAGGGTACTACACAATAGTGGCAGAAATTGTTACAACCACGCATAATAGATATATATCCCGATACATTCTTGCTGCAGATACGCAAGGGAATTACATCGCGGTAGGTCTCGGTGGTCGATAGTTCTATGTTCATCGCTGCGTGCCCCTGCTCGGCTTGTGCTATCAGCTCGGGTAGCGACAGATAGCTGTCGGGACCTGCCACGATATTCACTTTATACTGTTTTATAAGTTCCTCCTTTACCCGTTCGGCCATACATCCAACCACGCCAATGAGTGTGCTCTTGCCTCGGCGAAGGGCATTCAACTGGTCGAGGCGACCATAAATCTTCTGCTCGGCATTGTCGCGTATCGAACAGGTATTGAGTAAAATAAGATCAGCTTCGTTTATGTCGTCGCAATTCTCGTATCCGGCTATGCCCAAGATAGAGCCTATGACCTCGCTGTCGGCTACATTCATCTGGCAGCCGTATGTCTCAATGAAAAGTTTTTTGTTTTCCACTTATATTACTGTTTGAAAATATGATGCGAAGATACAACAAAGTTTCGAAAGGTTATGTGCTGTGCCGAAAGAAAGTACCTGCTTTAACACCTATTTGTTATTATTACTGTCCGATAAAAATAGAATAATCCCAAGAAGTGCTATTGACAAAGCTGATATTGCCACTTTTACAACAAAAATACTAACAAACGAGCGAGAAATATGAAGTTCACTTCAATATTTTTCAAAGCGAGTGCAGTCTATTTTCGAGGTTTACCTCAAAAATACTAAAGCAAGCCCACTTTTTCATAAAATCATAAGGTTGTTCATTGGT
>JAZNEI010000076.1:0-2746 GCA_045588485.1 Bacteroidaceae bacterium
GGAGGTAGCCTCGGTACAGGAATCGCTGATGCAGCGTTACACTACCATTGACTGTCACCTTCTTGGTGGCTCTACGGCCTATGTAGTCGTACGTGCATTCTACAATGGTGCCACTATCTGCATTGGTAAACGAAGTCGGGCGATTTTCGGCATTGTAAACAACTGACCAGATACCCGTGCTTGTCTTCACCCTTGTCTGGTTACCGGCATCATCGTAGGTCGGCTCAAAATCACCGATAGCCGTGTACTGGTTGAGTTGATTGCTTTCGTAGGACGTTGCTGATTCAGCCGCTTCCTGTGCAGTCTCGCGGTTGCCAATGTTGTCGTAGTCGTAGGCATAGGCCTCATTGTTCACCGTGGCTATATTCAGCTCGCTACGAGAATTGTACCCGAACGAATCATTGACCGTTGAGCCATCTCTCGAAGTGCTGCGAGTCATCGGACGACCGAGCGTATCGTAAGTGTAGGCACGAGAAGCTACGGAGGTATTGCTGCGCTTATAAAGCTGACCGATAAGCAGGTCGCGCTTCTCTTCGTAGCTCTGCGTGAGCGTCATATTGTTGGGCTTCACGAGAGTCTGCAGCAGGTTGGTGCCGGGCAGGTCCACGTGCTCTTTACCGAGCTGATGGAGGTTAATCTTCAATTTCTAATATGAGAGGACGATGATCTGATATTGCGAGCCAATTGGTGGACGTTTCGATGTGGCAGTCGCGTATGCGCTCGGGCGATGCAAAAGCGTAATCGATATGGTAAGGTCTATTGGCATGTCTATGCAGAAAAAAAGTGGGTATACTTTCTTCTCCCTGAGCCTCATTTTGTATATGATGATATGCGGAACATAATCCGGCGGCAGCCAGCATTTGAACGACTGAACTATGGTTACGTTGTCCTCTGCCCGTTTTGGCATCCCATTGCTTGTTACTGTTAAAATCTCCCATTACTACCATTTGGGAGTGATATTTGGACGCGTGCAGATGGTGGTATATATAATACTCTTCAATGTAGCGAAACTTTGTCCACACAGCTAATAGGTCAAGACTGTCATTCACGCGCACGCATGCAAATTGTCTAAGACAAAGAGGTTCCCATGCGTTATCTGTAATGCTGACATGAGGTGCTACAAAAATGCCCAAGCCCTTATTCTTGTTATCTCCCCACCATAACCCGCCTGCAGCGAATTCTCGGTACTCCTTATTGCGACAATGCAAGGGATTCTCGCATTCCTGAATGATATAGACATCGCCTGAAAGTTTCCGGATTTCCGGAAACTTCTCACGAAATTTCCCTTGTGCATTCCAACTGATGATTTTCATCTTGAATAAGCAACGTCAATAATCAAAACGCTCAATAGGCAGTCCCTGAGCAATCCGCGATAATTCCTGCAACTGGTATGTAGATGCGCGGCGTCCTGCACCATTGGTGCGTATGTGTAAAATTCCGGCATCCACAAGAGAATTAATCATGCGTTGCACAGTCGCAGTATTAACCTCGTTAATACAGGCACTTATTTTGGGTTTACTGAAAATGGGAGTTTCAAATATGGCATCTAATAATAACCCACACGAAGCAGATTTCGTGATATTGGGGATTTCTGTTTGGAGCTCCTTGTATAATCTCTGCATAGCCGCAGCTCGTCTCATATTTTCCCGTGCTTGCTCATCAACGGCTTGCAAGAAGAATAAAAGCCATGGTTCCCAAGCCGTCGGATCTTGGTGCAGAGCATTTAAACTATCAATATATTCCTCTCTGTGAGTTTCAAAATATTCACTCAGATAAAATACCGGTCTTTCCAATAATCCCTTACTGTGCAAGTAAAGAGGTATCAGCAAGCGTCCCACTCGTCCATTGCCATCATGAAATGGGTGTATCAATTCAAACTGAGCATGTAGAATACCACTTTGCAACAGCGGATCAACTTCATTAGATGTGGCGTTCTCAATCCAGTTTTCCAAATATGATTCAACTGTTGTTGGGGGCGGCGGCACATAAGTGGCCTGTTCTATACTACTCCCTGGAGCTCCTATCCAATTTTGAGTATCTCTAACCAATCCCGGCCGTTTATTCTGTCCTCGTACAGACTGAAGTAATATGGCGTGCATATCCTTGATAAGGCCTAGTGTCAGGCCTCGCTCGCTGAGGCTGTGTGTAGCGAAACGCATCGCTTCCCGATAATTAAGAATCTCCTGTACATCCAATTTCTGCGCTTCGGTAAATTCTTCACCCGCTTCCAGCGAATATACTTCATCAATTGTTGAGCGAGTACCCTCTATCCTAGATGATAAAACAGCCTCTTGTGTCATCATCGGCGACAACAATACGTTTGCGTAACTTTTTTCGCTGAGCATACCGTCCAATCGGGCAAGACTTCTGCTTGCTTTACCGTATGCTGTAAATAAGTACTCAATCCTATATGTATTTACCGGAAGATATGGAAGTATGTATGAAACACTCATAAGTATAGCTTCTTGTTTAGCAAATTTGCTCATTTTTGTCAATCAAAAAAACTTCGTTTATGTCCAACAAACCTATATTAAACTCTATTTGAGTAAAACAAGAAGGCTTGTTTCGCATCATTCTCGTTTTATGCGAAACAAAGTCTTTTGTGATGCATGCGTGCATCACAAGAAATGTTGTCTTGCATAATTTGGGCTTTTTGCAAGACAAAGTCTTTTGTGATGCATGCGTGCAACACAAGAAAAATTGACTTGCATCATTTACTTTTTGTGCAAGGCAAAATTATCATGTT
>JAZNEI010000077.1:0-33805 GCA_045588485.1 Bacteroidaceae bacterium
CTGCGGAACTCGCTTCGCTCAAACATCCTCGCACTTAATCCAAAAAATATCTACCATTTTACTAATTTTCATACGGCGCACCAATGAACAACCTTATGATTTTATGAAAAAGTGGGCTTGCTTTAGTATTTTTGAGGTAAAAGTGGCAATATTAGCTTCGTCAATAGCACTTCTTGGGATTATTCTATTTTTAGCGGACAGTAATAAAAAAATATTTTTCTTATAGGGGCAATATCAATTCAAACAGCTCCTTTTGTTAATAATATAAAAATTATATATATATTATATTGTTAAATGGTAAAAAGTGATTAACTTTCCAAGTTTTAATTATATCGCATATAAGCTAACTTCTTATCGGCAGAAAAAATAATTATTTTTCAACTAAATTTATATCTATGAACCTACAACAATTAAAAACAAAGTTGGTTGCGGCTGCTATGATAGCTGCGACCATTCCAGTAGTTGCGCAGGTCGAGGTAAACTATGAAAAATACCCCGATTATGCTCCTCCTACAAGGGGCGACAAGACTCTTATGATTCGTAAGGGTGATGCCACAAAAACACGCCCTGTGCGAGTGAACAACGCTACAAACAAGCACTTCCCCACAATCTTCAATCAGGATGGTGGTTCGTGTGGTTCGGCATCGCGTATCTCGTATATGTTTACCTACGAGATTAACGCTTTGAGAAATGCCGATGCGTCGGAGCCCGAGAATATCTATCCTTCTCACTTTACCTGGTTGCTCACAAACTCGGGTTCGTCGAAGGATCAGATGGCTATTGCCAACGGTATTCCCAATATCGAGGTTTACGGCGGTCGTACCTATTCGGCACTTTTTGGTAACCAGGATTGTGCCGACAACGACTTTGGTTGGATGCAGGGCTACGATAAGTGGTACTCGGCAATGTTCAACCGTTTGGGTAGCACAGCAAACTTTCCAATGTCTGTAGAGACAGAAGAGGGACGTGAGGCTGTAAAGAATTGGCTGTGGAACCACAATGGCGACGAGGATTTTGCTGCCGGTGGTATCTGTGGTATAGGTGTTGCGAGTGCCGGTACATGGCTCAGAATACCAAACACAGCTAAAAACCGCGAGCTTGGCGTAAATAATATGTATTACGTTGGCGCTTGGGGTAAGCAGGTCGACCACGCTCTTACAATCGTTGGTTATGACGATGAGATAGAGTTCGACCTCGACGGCAACGGTGTCGCGGGCGAGAAAGAGAAAGACGAGGTTGGTGCCTGGATTGTTGCTAACTCTTGGGGTGCATCGTGGTGTAACAATGGTTTCATATACTGTCCCTACAAGAACGCGGTAACACGTGCTAATTCTACCGATTACTATTGGCCCGAGGTTTATCACATACGCAAGAACTATCGTCCGATGCGTACTATGAAAATAGAGATGGAGTACTCGAAGCGCAGCGAGTTGATGCTCTCGGCCGGTATATCATCGGATATAAATGCGACAACTCCCGAGAAGGTTGTAAACTTCGAGCACTTTAAATATGCAGGCGATGGCGATGGCGAGAATGGCGATGCTTTGATGCCTATGCTTGGTCGTTGGAAGGATGGTATACACTACGAACCGATGGAGTTTGGTTACGACCTTACCGACCTCTCGGCTGGATTCGATACTCGTAAACCTCTTAAGTATTTCTTCGTTATCCAGTCTAAGGTTAGTGCTTCGGGTAACGGTAAGGTACATAAATGTTCTATTCTCGACTATGAGTTCGACGAGAATGGTGTTGAGTTCCCTTGTGATATCCCCGAGGGTGGTGTGAAAATCAAGACTCTTGGTAGCAAAACTTATATCTCGGTTGTTGTCACCGGTGAGCCTTTGAATGTTCCTCGTAATGCTATGCTCGATGCCGGTAAACTCACTTGGGATGTTCCAGCTCTCTCTACCTACGAGCTTCTTGGTTACAATATTTATAACGGTGCGCAGCTTGTTAAGCGTTTGGAAAAGGATGTGACAAGTTTCGATACAGGCGATGTAACCTCTTATACTCTTACTGCTGTTTATGATATAAACGGTAAGGAGGCTGAGTCGACACGTGTTACTCCTACTGTTGTAACCGCTTTCCAGGGTTCTGTGCCCGAGAAGAACAATGTACACGGATTCCAGACTTCGGGATTCGAGATTAAAGACCTGTTCAATGAGGTTCTTCCCACAGCTACAATTGAGTTCTGGTTGAATCCTACTACTTGCGTTGACTATAACCAGCAGATGGGTCCGGGATGGAGCGATAATTTTATGATGCATACAACATCTTCGTCACAGTTGGTTGTCGGATGGAACACCGGTGCGCGTATCGAGTCGGCTGCAAATGTGCTTGCTGCAAGAAAATGGCATCATGTGGCTATCGTTGTCAACGGAAATACTATGACTGCATACGTCGATGGCGAGAATGTGGGCGAGTGTACATCGGGTATCAACGGTATCGGTGGATTCGGTTCACTCGTTGTGGGTGGAACAACATCGGCTACAGCTATCAACGGTAGTATGGATGAGTTCCGTGTTTGGAACACTGTACGTACACAGTCGCAGATTAGATCTATGATGTACTACGAGGTTGCCGATTCTGAGAACAATCCCGACCTAATAGCTTACATCAATATGAACGAGGATGCAAATGGCAAACTATTCGATGTTAAGGGACACGAGGTTATTACACTTGAAGGCCGTCACAGAACCATTGCTAATACAACACTTTTGGTCGACAAGCGCGAACTTGTATCATCGTTTGAACTGCCCGAGGGTCCCTATTACTCAAATAGTTCGCTAAGCATAAAGAATACCTCATCGGCAAATGCTGTTAAGTTCTTGTGGGAGGCCGATGGCAAGCAGTATGGTGTTCAACATCCCGATATTGTATTTGAGGGTACTGGCGAGAAGACAATCTCTCTTACTGTTTACGATGGATTGGGCAACTCGGCAAAGAGTGAGCAGAAGCTCACTGTAGAGTCTCTTCCTCTTCCCGTTGCAGGCTTCAAGGCTGCCGAGACAGCTACTGTGGGCGAGCGCATCAGCTTCATAAACACAACAACTCCTCTTACCGGTAGTTTCGAGTGGCTTATGCCGGGTGCTGAGGTCGAGAGTGTTAATACTGTGAATGCTGCAGCTACATATAACGAGCCGGGATTCTATACTGTAACGCTTAAGGCTACTAATGCAGCAGGAACATCGGAGTACTCGAAGACAATTACCGTGGGTAACGTAACTCCCGATGTCGACTTTAAGATTGAACCGGCTGTATTGCATAAGGGTGGTACAGTCAAATTATTCGACCAGAGTAAGTATTTGCCGACAAAGTGGCATTGGATAGTATCCGACCGTTATCATCACTATGTATCTTCGGAGCAGAATTTCGAGATGAAGATGGATGAGCCGGGTATTTATAAGGTGTCATTGGAGGCTTCAAACTATGTTGGTACAGGAGTGGGTACACGCGGAAATGCTATCGTGGTGTGCAACGCCGACTCTAAGACCGGTCTTAACTTCCGTGGCGAAAAGACCGAGTTTGTTACATTCAAAAATCCGTTGACTCTTAGCACAACAAGGGCCTTTACAATGGATTGGTGGATGAACGCCAAGAAGAATATTACCGCATCGCACGCTATCGGTGGAACAATGGGTGATATGCTCATCTGTTCGCTTGGCGATGGTTCTCTATCGTTCTCTATGGGTGGTACCGTTTATACATCTAATGCCACCTTCTTCAAGGTGGGTGAATGGCACCACTATGCTCTTGTATTCGACAAGGGTAATCTGCATCTCTATCGTGATGGTGAGAGTATTGAGACTATCTACACTCGCTTTAAGAGTCAGTTCCCCACAATGCCCGAGACATTTACTCTTGGTGGTTCACAGGGTGCGATGAATGCAGTTCTCGATGAGTTCCGCATCTGGAATAGTGCTCTTACAAGAGAACAGATTCTTGAGTATGCTAATGCTCCTATAGAGGATGTAAAGGCTGCTGAGAGTGAGCAAGCTCTTGTCCTTTATTATCAGTTCAACCAAAGTTCGGGCGATGTTCAGGATGCTACATCAAATGCTAACAACGGTGTACGTTCGGGATTTGGTCCCGAGGGTGATGCTTGGAGTTCGTCACTTGGTGCATTCTGCTTAAGTATGACCGAGCTCGACGATGTTGCGGCTACTTACCTAAAGAACTATAAGAAGCCTTTCTTGCACACAGGTACTTCGGTTAACCCTTCGATAAAGATTTGTATGGGTCTGCAGCAGAATAGCGAGCAGTCACCCTGGATTATCGAGAATCCTGTTGTAAACGGAAAGGTGACAACCGGCTTCTATGTAAATACCAACGAGGGCGATGCACTTGCACTCACACTTAAGGAGTATGATTTCGAGGCCGAGGTTGCCGACCATAAGTTGTATCAGACAATTACTCTGCCCGCAGGACACTATGTGTTTGGCGTTAAGCAGAAGGTTGCTATACAGGACGACTATTCTTATATTGTAGTTGCCGAGGGTAATACTATACCTGATACCGAGGATATTACCGAGGCTTTGGCAAGCGCTAAGTTCACCGAGGGCGAGGTGTCGTTTACCGTTTCTAAGGAGACTGAGGTAACTGTTGGTTTGCTTATGAATACTCGTGGTTATACCAATCTTATTATCGAGAGTTTCTACCTTGCCAAGAAGATTACAAACGATGACTTTGCTTGGTCGGATATTGAGAATGTGACCGAGGAGCAGAGTGTTATCAAGGTTAATGTAAGAGGCGGTGAGGTTGAGTTCTGTACCGAGGCTGCTCGTCGCGTAACTGTTTATAATGTATATGGTGCAGTTGTTGCTGATGAGGTGGTGGATGGCACATTGCGTCTCTCACTCCCACGTGGTATTTATCTCATCGAGGGTACTAAGTTCATCGTAAGATAAATTTCCTGAGATATAATTTAATATTAGGCGCACAACCCAAAAAGTTGTGTGCCTAATATATTTTTATAGCAAGGGACGTGTACCTTCCATAAAAAATCATTGCGTGTAGAGGCGATTTATAATTGCCCGAATCATACAGGTTACAGGTGTTTATTTTAACTTATTTATTTCCTGTTGTAGCTTTTCCAAGAATTTTGCTCCGTGGCCTCCATCCATCTGTACGTGATGAAATTGGAACGATATTGGCAGTGTAGCCTTGAACCACCCTCTGCGATATTTTCCCCACATAACCATAGGATTACTGAATTTGTCGGTGTATTGGTTGATTATGCTGTCAAGCTCGGTCTCTATCATTGCCGATGTTCCAATTATCATATAATCCTCTAAAAATGAACTTTTGCAATCGTTGCAAGCCTTTTGTGTGAGTCGTTTGTAGCTATCTGCAAATTCTCTTATATCATCGGTAAATGGTATGTCGCAGGACGATATTCCTCCGTTCTTGTTATTTACTATTACGTTTATGGCAATATGGTCGTATTGGAATAGCTTGCCTTGTTCGGGCAAAAGGTAGAACTCTCTTATGCTGCTTGCTGCTTTTCCTATGCACCAACAGAGAAGAGTGTTGAATTTTATATCATTGCTTTTACTTGTCTTTATGATTCTGCTTACATCGAATGTCTTTGTGAGTGTTACCATAGGCATTGGTGATGACATCCATAGTGTGAAGGCTTCGGCACGTGTGGTCTTTTGTGGCTCTATTTCTCTTTTCATATAGTGGTATAGTTATGTGTGGAGAGACAAGAAAAGAGGGCAACTGTAGTAATTGCCCTCTTGATTCTATTTTGCTTATTAAAGCGGGATTTTACTCCTCGAATCCGTTAGGATTGTTCTTCTGCCAGTTCCAACTGTCGCGGCACATATCCTCGATACCAAACTGTGCTTTCCAGCCAAGCTCTGCCTCGGCCTTTGCGGGGTTACAGTAGCAGGTTGCGATGTCACCCGGACGGCGGGGTTTGATAGCATAGGGAACGGGAACACCGTTTGCCTTCTCAAACGCCTTTACAACGTCGAGTACCGAGTAGCCGTGACCTGTACCGATGTTGTAGATGGCGATACCCTTGTTTTCAACAATAGCCTTAAGAGCTGCTACGTGAGCACGTGCAAGGTCAACCACGTGGATGTAGTCGCGTACACCTGTACCATCGTGTGTGTCGTAGTCGTTACCGAATACGCCAAGCTCGGCACGCTTGCCAACTGCTGTCTGTGTGATGTAAGGCATAAGGTTGTTGGGTATACCGTTGGGGTTCTCGCCTATTGTACCGCTTTTGTGTGCACCAATGGGGTTGAAGTAACGGAGAAGAACAATGTTCCACTCGTTATCAGCTTTCTGAACATCCATAAGAACCTCCTCGAGCATTGACTTTGTCTGTCCATAGGGGTTGGTGCATTTGCCTTTGGGGCACTCTTCGGTGATAGGAATGATAGCGGGGTCGCCGTAAACAGTTGCACTTGAAGAGAAAATCATATTCTTGCAACCGTTCTTGCGCATTACGTCAACAAGCACGAATGTACCGTTCATATTGTTCTCGTAGTACTCAAGGGGTTTAGCGCAGCTCTCACCCACAGCCTTAAGACCGGCAAAGTGGATACAAGCGTCGAACTTGTGCTCGTCGAATACTTTCTGAAGACCCTCGCGGTCGCGGATGTCTACCTTGTAGAAAGGTACCTCTTTGCCAATGATTTTAGCAACGCGCTTCAAAGAAATGGGAGAAGAGTTGTCGAGATTGTCAACTACTACGGCCTCGTGGCCTGCCTCGGTAAGTTCAATCAAGGTGTGGCTTCCAATGAAACCTGCACCTCCGGTTAGTAGGATTTTCATTTTGTTTGGATTTATAGTTTGTATTAATGAATTTCAAACAATATGATACAAAGTTAAATATTCTTTTTAAGAATACAAAGGTCTTTGCTGTTTTTTGTGTGGTGTTGTCTCCGTGCAGTTGAAAATATAAAACAAGAGCGCTTAAATCTTCTCGGCTCTTATCATACGGTCGTTGTTGGCAAAGTCTTTGCGCAGCTCTATGTTGCTGTAACCAAGCTCGGCAAGCATTTGGCAGGTCTCTTTGCCGTAGGCACGGTTAATCTCGAAATAGAGGCTGCCGCCGGGGGCGAGCATTGTGAGGCCCTTTTGTGCTATCGTGCGGTAGAAGAGTAACGGGTCGTTGTCGGGGACAAAAAGGGCTGTGTGGGGTTCCCATTGCAGTACATTGGCCTCCATCGACTCTTTCTCTATCTCTCTTATATATGGTGGGTTACTCACTATAATATCGAACTGCTTGTTTGTCGGGCTGTATGTGAGTATGTCTCTCTGCTCGAGTTTTACTCGTGTTTCGTTGATGCGGTTGTTCTCTTGTGCCACCGATAGTGCCTCGGACGATATATCCCACGCTTCTACTATCCTGTGTGGTAGTCTCTTTGCAAGGGTTATGGCTATGCATCCGCTGCCTGTACCAATGTCAAGGATTCTCTCTTTGCCCGTTGCTTCGCTCTCTATCCACGTGACAAGTTCTTGTGTCTCGGGACGGGGTATTAGTACGTTGCTGTTTACCTTGAACTGTAGTCCGCAGAAATTCTCGTAGCCGAGAATGTGCTGTATGGGGGTGTATTCTTGCAGACGCTCTAATGCTTTGTCGAGCAGTTGCTGCTGTTCTCGGGTGAGTGTTACGGGGTCTTTCAGAAAGTATATGCTCTCTTTTATAGCTAATAGCTCGGTGGCGATAATACGCGAAAGGGCAGTTACTTCACCTGCGGTGTAGTAACTGCCTAATCGGGTGCGTATCTGTTGCAGAATATTTCTCACGATAGTGCTGCGTATAGTTTTTCCCACTCGTCGCATAGCGCCTGTATCGATGGGAACACAAGGCTTGCTCCTGCGTCACTGAGGACGCTCTCTTTCAATGGGCCTGTGTTGGCGGCAATGGTAAATAGCCCTGCTGCCACACCTGCTGTAACGCCTAATGGGGCATTCTCGACGACGATTGCTTCGTTGGGGGCAAAGCCTCCTTTCTCCAGTGCCAACAGATAGGGGTCGGGGTAGGGCTTACCACGCTTAACGTTGAAACTTGTGACAATATGGTTCTCGTCGAATAGCCCGGGGAAATTACTCTGTATGCGGTCGAGCAGGGTGGGGGTTCCCGAGCCTGTCACAATCATTGGGGTGAGTCCGCAGGATTTTACTTTCTCTATAAGTTCCAATGCTCCCGGCATACGTGGTGTGGGCGGATAGGTGGCGAAAATGTCGCATTTTGCCTTGCATAGCGCCTCTATCTGCTCGGGGGTGGACGGGTGGCCGAATTGTGCTATGCTGGCGGTGTTTATGGTATCGGCACCGGTGCGTCCTTCGTTCATATATACATCCTCGCGGCTGAAGTTGAATCCTGCATCTGTCATTACCTGAGACCAGGCATCGGCATGATAGGGCATAGAATCGAACAGGACACCGTCCATATCGAACAATACAGCACGCAACTGCAAGGCCTTGTGACCTTGCAGTTGCTGATATTTCTCAATTGATTCTTTATAGTTCATTAGAGACGTGCGCGGATTGCTTTGCTCTCCTCTTCGTAGCCGGGCTTGTCGAGCAGGGCAAACATATTCTTCTTATATGCTTCAACACCGGGCTGGTTGAAGGGGTTTACATCGAGTACGTAGCCGCTGATACCGCAAGCAATCTCGAAGAAGTAGATGAGCTGTCCGATGTAGTACTCGTTGAGCTGGGGGATTGTGATGCGCATATTGGGAACACCGCCATCGACGTGTGCAAGCTGTGTACCAAGTTCGGCCATCTTATTTACCTCGTCGACGTGCTTGCCGGCAAGGAAGTTAAGACCGTCGAGGTTCTCCTCGTCGCTGGGAACGAGCAATGAGCTGTTGGGCTTCTCGATAGAGAGTACTGTCTCGAAGATTGTGCGCTCGCCATCTTGAATCCACTGACCCATTGAGTGAAGGTCGGTACTGAAGTCTACCGATGCAGGGAAAATACCTTTGAGGTCTTTACCCTCGCTCTCGCCATAGAGCTGCTTCCACCACTCTGAAGTAAAGTGTAGTTTGGGCTGGTAGTTTACAAGTATCTCTATCTTCTTGCCAGCAGCATAGAGAGCATTACGTGTTGCTGCGTACATTGCTGCGATGTTCTCCTCGAAAGGAACAGCGGGAGAGCAATCTTTCTCCATCTGCTGTGCACCGCTAACAAGTGCTTCGATGTCATATCCTGCTACAGCGATGGGCAAGAGTCCTACGGGTGTGAGTACCGAGAAGCGACCACCAACGTTGTCAGGGATGATGAAACTCTTGTAACCCTCTTTGTCGGCTGTCACACGTGCTGCACCCTTAACGGCATCGGTGATGGCAACGATAACCTCACTTGCCTCTGCCTTGCCCCACTGCTCCTCGCACTGTTTCTTCAAAAGGCGGAAAGCGAGAGCTGTCTCGGTTGTTGTACCCGACTTAGAGATGTTGATTACACCGAATTTCTTGCCTTTAAGATAGGCCATAAGCTCGCAAAGATAATCCTCGCTGATGTTGTGTCCTGCAAAAATTACACGGGGACCGTTGGCGGGCATAAGGGCTGCAAAGTTGTTGCTGAGTGCCTCGATAACGGCGCGTGCACCAAGATAGCTGCCGCCGATACCTGCTACTACAACTACCTCGCACTTGCTACGAAGTGTCTCGGCAACAGTCTTAAGCTGCTGAAGTTGCTCTTTGCTTATTGATGAAGGAAGGTGCAACCAACCCAAGAAATCATTACCTGGGAGTGTACCCTCTTCAAGAGCTTTCTGTGCTGCTTCAACCTGAGGTTTAAGAGCTGTAATCTGCTCACGTGTTACAAATCCTGTAACCTTGTCGATGTTTAGTGATATATTTTTCATTTTTGTAAAAATTTAGTTCTTTTGTCTGGTTGTTTTTTACGAGTAACAAATAATTGCACCCTCTTTTTATTTGAATGAGTCGGTAAGCAGTTTTATCTCGATTACCGGTGAGATGTGCTCGTAGAGGATGTTGTAGACGGCATCAATGATGGGAGTGTTGACACGATAATGTTCGTTAATCTCCTTGATACATTTTGCTGCGTAGTAACCCTCGGCAATCATCTCCATCTCTATCTGCGCGCTTTTGACCGAATAGCCACGACCAATCATTGTTCCGAATACACGGTTACGGCTGAAGTTAGAGTAGCCTGTAACCAAAAGGTCGCCAAGATATACGCTGTCATTGATGGTACGCTCGATAGGGTGTACAACATTTATGAAGCGGTTCATCTCTATAACGGCATTTGACATTAGTACAGCCTGGAAATTATCGCCATACTTAAGACCGTTGCAGATACCTGTTGCAATGGCATAGATATTCTTTAGTACCGAGCCATACTCGATGCCAACAACGTCGTCGCTAACCGAGGTCTTTACGAAACTGTTTGCAATCTTCTTGGCAAACTGCGATGCGTGGTGTATGCTCGAACAACCTACAGTAAGGTACGATAGGCGCTCAAGGGCAACCTCCTCGGCATGGCAGGGACCGGCAATAACAGCAATATTCTCATAGGGCACGTGGTACTCTTTGTGGAAATACTCCGAAATAATAAGATTCTCATCGGGTACGATACCTTTGATAGCATTTACTATGAACTTGTCCGATAGGTCCTCTTTCAGCTTCTTAAGGTGGCTCTTCAAATAGGGCGAGGGGGTCACAAACACCAAAATATCGCTCTCCTTTACAATCTTGTTGATGTTGGATGAGAAATTGATTCTGTTGGTGTCGAACTTAACCGATGACAGATAGGCTGGATTGTGTCCCAATCGTTTGAATTCTTCGATGCGGTCGTCGCGTCTGATGTACCAGTTTATGGTGTCGACATTGCTCATAAGAATCTTGGCAATAGCTGTAGCCCAACTTCCGCCACCCATAATCGCGACCTGTTTATTTGCTAATTCCATAGCTCAGGGGTTTTATTGTTATGCGAGCTTCTCAATCCAAGCGGCAACATCGTTTACCGAGGGATTGGTATAGCCTAATTTGTATTTCTTGTTTATTCCACCAATAAGTTGCTGTACCTTCTGGGGATTCTCGCCCTTAAGGTCGGCAACCATATTGTAGCCTGCTTTCTGAAGTACGGGAACCCACTCTTCGGCGATGCCAATGGCAGTGAATGCCGATACGGGGTCTTTGGGAATGCGCTTTTCGGGACGCATTTGGGGGAAGAAAAGCACCTCTTGGATGGCGGTCTGGCCTGTCATAAGCATTGCCAAACGGTCCATTCCTATACCCATTCCCGATGTGGGGGGCATACCATACTCCAATGCGCGAACAAAATCCTGGTCGATGAACATTGCCTCGTCGTCGCCCTTCTCGCTCAGACGCAACTGCTCCTGGAAACGCTCGGCCTGGTCGATGGGGTCGTTAAGTTCGCTGTATGCGTTGCAAAGCTCTTTGCCGTTTACCATAAGCTCGAAACGCTCGGTGAGGTCGGGATTCTCGCGGTGACGCTTGCAAAGGGGTGACATCTCGATGGGGTAGTCGGTGATAAATGTGGGCTGTATGTAGTTGCCCTCGCAGAACTCGCCGAAAATTTCGTCGATGAGCTTGCCTTTGCCCATTGTGCTGTCAACATCCATCTTAAGCTCTTTACAGATTGCGAAAATCTCCTCCTCGCTTTTGCCGTTGAGGTCGTAGCCTGTGAACTCTTTGATGGCTTCGAGCATGGGGACACGACGGAAAGGTGCCTTGAAACTGATTGTATGCTCGCCTACCTGAACTTCGGTTGTTCCGTTTACGTCGAGTGCAATCTTTTCAAGCATCTGCTCGGTGAAGCTCATCATCCAGTTATAGTCTTTGTATGAGACGTAAATCTCCATACAGGTGAACTCGGGATTGTGCGTGCGGTCCATTCCCTCGTTGCGGAAATTCTTCGAGAACTCATATACTCCCTCGAAGCCTCCTACAATAAGACGTTTCAGGTAAAGCTCATTGGCAATACGCAGGTAAAGGGGAATATCGAGCGCATTATGATGGGTGATGAAGGGACGTGCTGCTGCTCCACCGGGGATAGACTGCAGTACGGGTGTCTCTACCTCCATATATCCTTGTGCATTGAAATATTCGCGCATCGAGGTATATATCTTATTGCGCTTGATGAATATATCTTTAATCTCGTCGTTTACAACAAGGTCGACGTAACGCTGACGGTAACGAAGCTCGGGGTCCTCGAATTTGTCGTATGCAACACCGTCCTTATATTTTACGATGGGAAGGGGACGTATGCTCTTAGAGAGCAGTGTCATCTCCTGCGCATGTACGGTAATCTCGCCTGTCTGTGTGCGGAATACAAATCCCTTGATACCTACAAAATCACCAATGTCCAAAAGACGCTTGAATACTACGTTGTAAAGGTCTTTATTCTCGCCGGGACACAACTCATCGCGTGTGATATATACCTGAATACGACCCTTTGAATCCTGAAGCTCGATGAATGATGCCTTACCCATTACTCGACGGCTCATGAGACGGCCGGCAATACACACCTGACGCTGCTCCTCGTCGTCTTTGAATTCATCAAGGATATCTGTCGAGAATGCATTGGTGGGGTACTCGGCAGCAGGATAAGGCTCTATGCCCATATTACGTAATTCATTCAGCGCTTCGCGGCGCACAATCTCTTGTTCGCTTAGTTCTAATATATTCATTGCTTTATATGTATTTGTTCGTTTCTTGATAATTTGTCTGTGAAAATGGTTATACGAGTCTTTTGAAATACTCTATTGTCTGCTTTAGTCCCTCTTCGAGTTTTATCGTTGGCTCCCAGCCGTCGAGTTTTTCGTGTGCGAGGCTTATGTCGGGCTTTCGTTGACGAGGGTCATCCTGTGGCAGTGGCTGGAATATTATTTTCGACTTTGAATCTGTCAACTCAATCACTTTCTGTGCAAGTTCAAGCATGGTGAACTCTCCGGGATTGCCGATGTTCACTGGGCCTGTAAAGTCATCGCCTGTACGCATCATACGTATCATTCCTTCGATAAGGTCGTCGACATATTGGAAACTGCGTGTCTGCTGTCCGTCACCATAGATGGTGATATCTTCGCCACGCAGTGCCTGTACAATGAAATTGGATACCACACGTCCGTCGTTCATGCTCATTCGCGGACCGTAGGTGTTGAATATACGTATTATCTTTATGCGTATGTTGTTCTGTCTGTGGTAGTCCATGAAAAGTGTCTCGGCACAGCGTTTGCCCTCGTCGTAGCACGAACGTATGCCTATGGGGTTTACATTACCCCAATAGCCCTCGACCTGTGGATGGATATTGGGGTCGCCATACACTTCGCTTGTCGATGCTTGCAGAATCTTTGCACGTACCAATTTGGCGAGGCCAAGCATGTTCATTGAACCTATCACGCATGTCTGTATAGTTTTTACGGGGTCGTACTGATAGTGTATGGGCGACGCAGGACAAGCGAGGTTATATATCTCGTCGACCTCGGCTGTGTAGGGCTGTGTAACGTCGTGACGCACAAGCTCGAAGTGATCGTTGCCTATCAGATGACGTATGTTATCTTTGCTGCCGGTAAAATAGTTGTCGAGGCAGATTACATCGTTTCCCTCTTTAAGAAGGCGCTCGCACAGGTGCGAGCCAATGAATCCGGCCCCTCCGGTTACAAGTATTCTCTTCATTACTATTTATTTATCTGTTGTCAGTGTGGCTCGTTACTGTGTAAACAGAATAAACCACATTACTGCAAAATGCTTATTATCTGCAAAAATAGTATTTTATTTTTATCTAAGGTTTATATTCTCGATTGTTTTTACTGTTGAATGTTAAAAATGTGGTTGCATCAGATGAAATTTTTCCTCGCTCGAGTACTCGGGCGAGGAAAAATTTAACTGTTGTATCGTAGAATATTGTCCTACTCATTAATTACGATTTTCTTTGCTTTACTTGTAAACGGTGGAACTATAATTTTTTTATATGGTTGGGCGGCCCACGTCAGTGTTTGTTCTTTTCCGTTAGCATCGGTGTAGAGTGTAGTCAGTGTGTCATTTGTTTCATTAACAGAGTAACGGTATGTAATAGATATACTATCGTTGTGTTCTATTGTGAATTCATTTGCGCTATCAGATACTTTTACGTTTAGTTCCCTGCTTTCTTCGTTGTCTGTTTTATGTAATAGCTGGTAACGCATATTAAATGTTATAGATTCATTCTTAACACCTTTGTACAAGGGATGTTGCTTTACACCTTCGCTATCGATATTTGTAAGATACCAAGAGGTTGCGAGCTTGTGGCGATCGCTTGCTCTTCCAATATTTATGCATTTGTTAATGGGACTCTTAGGGTCGGGAGAGTAGATGTAACAGAAACGGGTGGGTTTGCCGTCCAATGTTCCGGGAACCCATTTTGGCAGTTTGCCAATTGTGTTTGCTATATTACTCTTATCTTCGTCTTTTAATGGTTCGTATACACAGAGTGCAGTGCTGCCGTTCTCGTCAACTTCTAAGATAATCGTCTTTTTACCAACGACTTCCATGTATTTTTTAAGCGCTTCATTGCCACCCGGGAATTGTGGGTGTACAGTATCGTGCTTTGTCACTATTGTATCGGTAGCAGTTGTCTCTTTATTAGCTTGTTTTGCGTAACCTGTTACTGTCGCAATCAATAGCAACGGCAAGAGAATTTTTGAAATGTTGTTTTTCATAATTCTTCTATTTTTTGTGTTGATTGTTGTTACAGATGTCTTAATTTTTCACAGAGTACTTAAACCTTTTATCAGACTTGCCTTACTACTTTTTTAGAAAAAATAGCTGTACCTAATAAATAGTGCTGCTACATAATATTGTCTATCTGATAATGTATTACTCGAAGTTAAAATCGTTGTATCCTATCATATTGCCATCAGCAAAGATATGCAGACGGTATTTGCCTGGCTGTAGATACTCTTCGATGTCCCAATACATTGTCACCTCCTGTTCCTCGCCTGTGTACTCTATATATTTCTTTATAGAGTAGTTAATCTCTTTGTTCTCGTATGTGAAGCGGTTATTGCTATCTTTTGTGAGAACAGTGCCGTCGGGGGCGATAATATGGGCATAGAGGGTCTTGTCGCCGGTTGGGGCTGTGATGTTCTTGGTAATGTGGAATCCGATAACCAATTTCTTGGCTTTCTTTATTTTGTTTACCTCTTTGCCGTTTTTCTTGGCAGGGAACATCTTTAGTCCCATTACGTCGAGTTGCGATGCAAGTTCCACCTTTTCGCTGAGTGCCTCTTTCTCTTCGCTTAGGGTTGTAATTGTTTCGTTTGCCTCTTTCATCTTGGCTTTTACGCGCTTGTTCTCTTTTGCGAGCTTGTCGTTTATGCGGTTGAGCGAATCAATTTGCATAACGTAGCTGCGCATTACGGCACGTACGGTCTTAAGCTCTTTCTTCAGACGGGTAATTTCGGCTGCATCGGTGGCTTTTGTCTGTTTAAGTTCTTCGAGCAACTGCTGTGTGCGTAGTTTCTCTTGGTCGAGTTTTATACGCAGTGAGTCGTTGGTAATGCGTATCTTAAGCTCGTCGTATTGCGTGGCAAAGGTGGAGTATTCGCTCTCGAGCTCTTCTTTCTCTATTGCGAATAGCTCTTCCATCTCGTCAATCTGCTTGTTGCTGTTTACCCACATTATGCCAAAGGCTATTGCTGCAACGAGCAATATGCCTATGGCAATGTAGAGTATATTCTTAGATTTATCCATTGTCTGTTATTTTGAGAGTTTTTCGATGCTTTCGGTGAGCATTGCAATCTTCTCTTTTGCATCGGACTGTTTTTTGCGTTCTATGGCAATAATCTTCTCGGGGGCTTTGCTTACAAAGTTGGGGTTACCGAGTTTTGCTTCGACGCTCTTGAGGAACTTTTCTTGGTAGGCAAGCTCTTCGCGCATCTTTGCAATTTCGGCATCCTTGTCGATGAGGTTACCCATGGGTACTGCATACTCTGTGGTGCTTATGCGGAAAGATACGGCTGTGTCATCGGGGCTATCGGTGCTCTCTATTGACGATAGGTTGGCCATCTTTGTGAGTACGCTTTCGAGTCCTGCGACGTGTGACTCGCCTACAATCTGCAGGGCAAGTGGCTCTCGTGGCGATAGGTTCTTCTGCTGACGTATTGCACGAACGTTACCTACAATTTCCTTAAGTGCCTCGATGCGGCCAATAAACTCTTCGTTGCAGGGACGGTTAAGGTCGACTACGCTCTGTGTCATAAGGCTCTCGCCATCCTTGCGCTCCTGGATAGATTGCCACAACTCCTCGGTGATGAAAGGCATGAAGGGGTGCAGCAGACGCATAAGAGAGTCGAAGAATGTGAGTGTTGCCTCGTATGTGGCACGGTCGATGGGTGAACCGTATGCGGGCTTAATCATCTCTAAATACCAAGCCGAGAACTCATCCCAGAAGAGTGTGTAGAGGTTCATTAGTGCCTCGCTGATGCGGTATTTGCCAAACTGATCCTCGAGTAAGGCTGCCGATTTTGCGAGTGCCTCATTGAACCACTCGATGGCTATCTTTGAGCTTTCGGGTTGTGCAATCTCGTCGCTTACGTTCCAACCGTTTACAAGACGGAAGGCGTTCCATATCTTGTTACAGAAATTACGTCCCTGTTCGCAAAGGCTTTCGTCGAAGAGAATATCGTTTCCAGCAGGTGCCGAGAGCATAATACCCATACGCACACCGTCGGCACCGTAACGTGCTATGAGGTCGAGTGGGTCGGGGCTGTTGCCGAGCGACTTACTCATCTTGCGGCCGAGCTTGTCGCGTACAATTCCTGTGAAGTATACATTCTTGAAGGGCATGTTGCCTTTATACTCGTAGCCTGCCATAATCATACGTGCTACCCAAAAGAAGATAATGTCGGGACCGGTTACAAGGTCGGCGGTGGGGTAGTAATAGTTAATCTCCTTGTTGTCGGGGTCGAGAATGCCGTTGAACAGTGAAACGGGCCACAACCACGAGCTGAACCAAGTGTCGAGGGCATCCTCGTCCTGTGTCAGCTGCTCGGCTGTAATAGTCTCGTATCCGGCGATTGCTCTTGCTTTCTCTACTGCCTCATCTATGTTCTCGGCAACTACGAAAAGTTCCTCTTGTCCCTCGGCTGTGGGAAGGAAATAGGCCGGGATGCGGTGTCCCCACCATAGTTGGCGGCTGATGCACCAGTCTTGAATGTTTTCGAGCCAGTTCTTGTATGTGGTCTTATATTTTGTGGGGTAGAACTTAAGGCGGTCTTCCATTACAGGAGGAAGGGCTATATCGGCAAAGTGCTGCATACTGAGGAACCACTGCATGCACAGACGTGGCTCTACTGCTGTGTCGGCATTACGCTCGCTGTATCCTACTTTGTTTACATAATCTTCGACCTTCTCCAAAAGCCCTGCTGCCTCCAGGTCCTTTACTATCTGCTTGCGTACATCCATGCGGTCCATTCCAACGTACATTCCGGCAGCCTCGCTGAGTGTTGCATCGGGGTTGAAAATGTCGATGGTCTCGAGGTTGTGTTTCTTGCCCAGCATGTAGTCATTTGTATCGTGTGCCGGTGTTACCTTAAGACATCCTGTACCGAACTCAATCTCGACATAACGGTCCTCGATTACGGGTATACTGCGTCCTACAAGGGGGACAATGACACGCTTACCCTTGAGCCAGCTGTTCTTGGGGTCTTTGGGGTTGATGCACATTGCTGTATCACCCATGATTGTCTCGGGACGTGTGGTGGCAACAACTGCGTAACGACGGCCATCGGCTGTGCGGTGCAGTATCTGATGTTTTACTGCTGCGTCAAATGGGTCGGTAGGCGACAGTGTTACTGCGCCGGACTCCTCGCCATCGGTGCAGCCTGCTGTCTCGTCTACAAAATAACGCAGGTAGTAGAGTTTGCTGTTCTCCTCTTTATATATTACCTCTTCGTTGCTGAGGGCTGTCTGTGCCTTGGGGTCCCAGTTCACCATACGCAGGCCACGATAGATGAGCCCTTTGTTGTAGAGGTCGCAGAATACCTTTATTACGCTACGGCTGCGTGTCTCGTCCATAGTAAATGCAGTGCGGTCCCAATCGCACGATGCTCCTAATTTGCGCAACTGTTTGAGGATGATACCACCGTGTTCATCGGTCCACTCCCAAGCATGCTTAAGGAACTCTTCGCGTGTGAGGTCGCTCTTCTTAATGCCCTGCTCGGCGAGTTTCTTTACTACTTTTGCCTCGGTGGCGATTGATGCGTGGTCGGTGCCCGGAACCCAGCAGGCGTTCTTGCCTGTCATACGTGCGTGACGTACAAGAATATCTTGTATGGTGTTGTTGAGCATGTGGCCCATGTGTAATACTCCTGTCACATTTGGAGGAGGAATTACTATTGTGTAAGGCTCTCTTTCATCGGGTTCGGAGTGGAACAGATTGTTATCCATCCAATATTTGTACCATTTCTCTTCTACCTCGGCTGGAATGTAGTTGGTTGCTAAACTCATAGTGTTATAGTATTTTTATTATTATTCAAAATTACAACTTGCGAAGTTAGTTATAATTATTAAAATAATTAACTTTGCGCGACAAAATAATTGTTTAATAAGTGTAAAAGGAATAAAATTAACAAAAATATGCATAAGCGAGAGGAAATGATGGAGGCTTTTGGCCGCTTTCTTGATGTTCTTGATGAACTGCGTGAGAAATGTCCTTGGGACCGTAAACAGACAAATGAGAGTCTGCGTCCTAATAGTATCGAGGAGGTATTTGAACTTTCCGATGCGCTTGTCAACGATGATACGCAGAATATATGCAAGGAGCTTGGCGATGTTCTGCTACACGTTGCTTTCTATGCCAAGATTGCAAGCGAAAAGCAGCAGTTCGATATGAAAGATGTGTGCGACCGTTTGTGTGATAAACTAATCTATCGCCACCCGCATGTGTTTGGTACCGCAAAGGCTGAGACTGCCGGTGAGGTGTGCAAGAATTGGGAACAGCTTAAAATGAGCGAGAAGGGGGGCAACAAAAGCATCCTCAGCGGAGTACCTGCATCGATGCCGTCGCTCATTAAGGCTTATCGTATGCAGGAGAAGGCGGCCAATGTAGGATTCGATTGGGACCGTCGCGAGCAGGTGTGGGAGAAGGTACACGAGGAGATTGACGAGCTGAAAGCCGAGCTTGACAAGGGTGACAAGGTGAATATGGAGAAGGAGTTTGGCGATTTTATCTTCAGCCTTGTTAATATAGCCCGTTTCTATGATATAAATCCCGATAATGCTCTTGAGCAGACGAATAAAAAATTCCGCAACCGTTTCAATTATGTCGAGGAGCACACTATAAAACAGGGCAGGAACATGAAAGATATGACGCTTGAACAGATGGATGAGCTGTGGAACGAGGCCAAGAGACTCGAAAAAGGCGAGGCTTAAGCTATACAAGTGACAACCTGTTTTGGGGGTGACTAAAAAGTAAATTTCCATGTTACACTTGCCTTCAAAATCCTCATTTACACAAAGTAAACTGCGGTTTTGAAGCCTGCGCAAGCCTTGAACTTTGCTTTTTATTCACCCCCGACATAAAGAGGATGACTTTTGGGTCATCCTCATTTTTTCTGAAAAAAAAGTCTATTTCGATGCAGCAAATTGGGAGATTCTGCGTCAGTAGAGTAGATAAGCGCAATACTGAATGAGCTACGACGAGATAATAGAGGGGTGTAAAAGGGAAAAACGTAAGGCACAGATGGAATTCTATGCTCTCTTCTCTCGTGAGGTTTATGTAACAGCCTATCGACTGCTCGATAATACTTTTGATGCCGAAGAGGTGATGCAGGAGTCTATGCTCAAGGTGCTTATTAACAAAGATTTGATGCTTCCGAAACAGAATAAAATGCTTATGAGAATTAAGCGTATTGCCATAAATGCCTCTATAGATATTCTGCGGCGTAGGAGTGATACTATTCTGTGGAACGATAGCATAGAGGCCGAGGAAGATGAGGGCTTCGAGGATGTGCTTATGCGTGAAGAGCGTTTGGCGCTGTTGTATAAGGCAATAGAATCGCTTCCTGTTGGCTACCGTACTGTGGTGCTTATGTATATTGTAGAGGAACTCGGGTACAACGAGATAGCACAGATGTTGAATATCACTGCATCGGCGGTGCGTTCGCAGTTGACAAGGGCTAAAAGACGTATAACAGAATGGTTCGACAATTATGAAAAAGGACGATATCATTAAAAAAGCATTAGAGAAAAACTGGCACGTGCCCACTCTGCCCGAGGGACACGAGGCGAGATTCGCCCACAAGTTGGAGCGTGGCACTACGCGAGTGAAACAACGCCGAATATGGCCGTCTGCTGTTACATTTGCAGCGGCTGCATCGCTGCTTTTAGTATTTTTCTTGTGGCGCGGAGCAAATAGTGAAGGTACCACTGCTATAGATACTTTGTCTATGGTTAAAGGATATTATGCTGCACTTATTTGGGAAGAGAGTGAGTATATTTCCGATATTACCGAACAGATGAATCCAATGGAGCGTGAGAATTTATTATCCGAAGTCAAATATATAAAAGAAGAGGCCGATTCAATTGCGGATACTATTCTCGAGGGGATAGATAATGAGGATGAGAAGATACATTATATGATTGTGGTCTACTCATCGCACTTGAACAGCCTTAAGAAACTGAGTGCCTATCTGCAACCCTCATTAGCCGAGTGAGAATTAAAAATGAGTTAAAAAAGAAAGGAGTATATTATGAAAAGAGTGTTTTTAATGCTGATGTGTGCGCTCTTAATCGTTGTAAGTGCACACGCAACCGATTCTTTTAGTGAATTGTCGAAAGACATCACACACGTTTTTGGCGATATAAAGCGTGGCGACAGATTGGAAATTGCAAATAGATATGGCAATGTGGTGTTTCGTGTACATAAGAAGAATGAGATTAAGGCGCTTATAAATGTAAAAGTAGCAGCTGCGAGTAAACAGGTTGCAACTAATATGCTCAACAAGGTGAATGTTAAAACCGATGTAAAGAATTCTTGGAATTATACATCGTATTCAATAAAAAATAATTATTATGGCGACTCGAATGAAGAGACTAAAGTAGAGATAAACTGCGTGGTATATATCCCCAAAGATTTACTTGCCATTAAGGTGAAAAACGAATTTGGCAATGTGTATATCGAGGAATACGGCTTGCCTTTCGAAGCTAATGTCAGATTCGGCGATCTTATAGTCGGTCGTCTGATGCATAACGAGCAAATGTTCGTTTCAGTGGAATATGGTAAATTACAAATTGATGAGGCTGTTGCTATTAATGCAGGTGTAAGGTTCGGCGAAGCAAAGATAGGGCGTGCCGATTATCTTAATTTGTGCTTACAACATTCAGAGGGCAGTGTAGGTGATGTGAATAATCTTACTACTGATTTAAAGCACGTTTCGGATTTAAATATAAAGAGTGTTGAGAAAGTGAAAATTTATGCTCTCTCTTTTACTACATTAAACATAGAGTCATTGAAAAGCAGATTAGACGTTGTTGCCGGCAGTGGTACACATTCGAATGTAAAGATTGCGGTGCAGTCGGCGAAAAAGTTCGAGGGAATAAGAATGAATAGCTCTTTTACCCCGGTGGAACTCCTTCTGCCTAAGGATATTTTTGCGCAATGTAACTTATCATCAAGTAATGGTATGGTAACTATAAATAATCTCTCCGGCGAGAATCTCAAAGATGATAGTTTCAGAGGTAAACGTTATGTTGGTAACTTAGGCGGTAAAAGAAAAGGTCTTGATTATACACAATTTCCTCAAATTAATATCACCAGTAGCTTTGCCAATATTGATGTGGATGTTGTAGATTGAGGTATTGTAGGCTAATCAAAAGTATAGCTATACTGTTTGGGTATTTTATTTTGATTTTTTAACGACATTCTTGCTCTCGTAAAATGAGTGGCAGAATGTCGTTTTTTATCATACTCTCTTATTTTATATACTGTCAAGATAGAAGTGCAATTGAATAGGCATTTTTATGACTAATTAGCATAAAAACAGGTAAAAAACTGCTATAGAAGTTATAAGGCTTCTATTCTCTTTTACATTATCGCTTTGTAGCAGTAATCATAAATGTAACAGCTACTATTGCGATACTTATGCCTATGACGATGTTTGTGGTAAGCGGTTCGCCAAACATAATCGTGCCAACGAGGATAGCCGTTATCGGCTCGAATACTCCGAGTACCGATGCTTTTGTTGCGCCAATATTACGTGTGGCGATAGCAAGCGTGGCGGTAGAGACAATTGTTGGTAGCAGTGCAAGTCCGACAAGATTCAGCCAGTCGGTGTATCCCGAAATGTTGGCAGTAATAGCTGTTCCGCTAGCCAATGCTTTTACAAAAAATATGATTGCGCCAACTGTAAGTGCGTAAAATGTAAGCAGAGAATTAGAGATGTCGGCTATAAACTTGCTGCGGTTTATAATAACGATAAAAAGTGCATATACCAATGCCGAACATAGTGATAATGCTATACCGATAGGAGAGATGGTCTCTTCTTCGCTGCCTTGTGTCATAATGATTACACCCCCAAACGTGGCTGCAATGGCAAACCATACAGGCCACGATGGTACAACACGAAGAAACACCATAATTATAGCAACTAATACAGGATAGAGGAATATGAGTGTAGTGGCAAGTCCCGATGCAATATAATTATATGCCTCGAAAAGAAAAAGGCTGCTTGCTGTATATAATAGACCAAGAACAAACAGTGTACCGGCCTGTTTCCATGAAACAGCGAATTTCTGTCGACCAAGAATGAGGAATAATCCCAGAATTATTACTGCAAAAGAGTATCTGAAAAAAAGAATAGACTCAATTGCGGCACCTTTGTTCATCAGTGGCATGGCAAATAGTGGATTAAGACCGTAAGTTATTCCTGTAATAATACCGGCAGGGTAGCCTATGAGCGCATTCTTACTTATACTTTTCATTGCTTTTCTTTTTTTCGGGTGCAAAGATATTATTGTACGAGCAAGATAAATAATTCTCGCTCGAAATTTTTTCGGTTTAATGTCTTTGTCCGTTGTATAAAGTTATTATTGATAACAAACAATAATATACGATTGCAATCGGTTTAAGAGTTTTTATTTACCTTTGCCGATGCTTGAAAAGATTTTTCTCTTTTTTAAATGATAATAGAATAAAAGACAGATGTAATGAGACCATATATAATTTGTCACATGATGTCGCTCCTTGATGGGCGTATCGATTGCGATGTAACCGAAAAGATTGAGAGTGGAAACGAATATTACGAGGCTCTTGAGAAACTCGACTGCCCCTCGACGCTTATGGGGCGAGTGACGATGCAGATGCACTACGCTGCACCCGAGTCTTTTGTTGCAAATAGTTGTGAGCCTATTGCTTGCGAGAGTTTTTATAAGGCTGTAACCGATAAAGGCTATCTTGTTGCAGTAGATACTATGGGAAACCTTGTCTGGCCGCAAAATGAGTTTGATGGTATGCCACTTCTGGTAATAACATCCGAAAGGTGTCCACAAGAATATCTCGAAGCATTGACTGCGCAGCAAATATCCTGGATTGCTGTCGGTAAGCAAGGAATTGACCTCTCTCGTGCTATGGAGATTCTTTATAAAGAGTTTTCTGTTAAGCGACTAAGCGTGACTGGTGGCGGACACATTAACGCCGCTTTTCTTAATGCAGGGCTTCTCGACGAGGTAAGTATGATGTGGTGTCCCGGTATTGACGGACGTAAAGGAATGGCTGCTGCATTTGATGGTCTGCCCGATGATTGTCCTCCGGTGAAACTGCAATTGATGAGCGTCGAGAGGCTGGGAGAAACTATTTGGGCAAGATATAAGCTGTAATGTGTCCTATGGAAAATACCGAGGTGTCAGTTTTTAAGCGGCCGTTGTGGGTTACTATATTTGCTCTAACGGCTGCTGTGGCATGGGGATGGGCCTATCCACTTATAAAGTTGGGCTTTGCCGAGTTTTGTATTACGCAGGATATGACAGGCTCTAAGATGCTTTTTGCCGGTGTGCGCTTTTCTGTCGCCGGACTTATTGTGTTGGCTGTTGCTGCTGCCAAAAGATGCAGCTTTGCTGTCTCTAATCTTGCGGGAGTGGGGTATATCCTGCTTTTCGCACTACTTAACACAACGCTGCATTATGCCTTTTTTTATATTGGTCTATCGCATAGCGGTGGTGCAAGAGCTGCGATTCTTAACTCGCTGAGTGTCTTTATGCTTGTGGTGCTTGCCTGCTTTTTCTTTAAAAGCGACCGCCTCACTATACGCAAGATTATGGGTTGCATAATCGGCTTTGCCGGTATTCTGGTGCTTAATATTGGTAGTGGCGAGAGTGGAAATTTTACTCTTATGGGCGATGGAATGATTGTCCTTAATGCCTTGTGCGCAGCCTTTGCCGGGCTTATGACACGTGGACTGGGGAGTAGGGTTGATGTCTTTGTGGGTACAGGATACAGTCTTGCTATTGGGGGATTGCTGCTGCTTATCGTTGGTATTACAATGGGTGGAACGTTGCCTCAGATTACGCTGTGGGGTGTTGTAATATTACTGTTGTTGGTGCTTATCTCTTCGCTTTGCTTTACACTATATAATAAACTGCTAACCTGTAATCCTGTAGGAAAGGTGGCAATCTTTAATTCTCTTATCCCGGTTGTCGGTGCTGTAACGTCGTGCATCTGTCTGAACGAGCAATTTTATTGGAGTTATCTGTTTGCAGCACTTTTGGCAATGATGGGTATTTATATAATAAATAAAGGGAAATGATTCAGGTGCTTTGCGCTAATCCGAGAAACTGCTTTTAAAAATAATTCTTTATGTTTTTTTATTCGCTCGTTTGCATTATCTTTGTATCTATGATATGAAGATAAACTGACGAAAATTACTAACCTTTTAAACGATAAACATAACAATGGAAGTAAAGAAATATATTCAGGAGAACGAGGAACGTTTCCTCGATGAATTGTTCTCGCTCATACGTATTCCAAGTATCAGCGCGCAGAGCAGTCATAAGGATGATATTTGGGCGTGTGCCGAGCGCTGGAAAGAACTATTGCTCGAAGCCGGTGCCGAGAGAGCCGAGGTAATGCCATCGGCCGGTAATCCGCTTGTCTATGCCGAGAGAATAGTAAATCCCGATGCGCCTACTGTACTCATCTATTCACACTACGATGTAATGCCGGTAGAGCCTCTCGACCTATGGAATAGCGACCCCTTTGAGCCGGTTGTTAAGGATGGACGCATCTGGGCACGTGGTGCCGACGACGATAAGGGGCAGGCGATGATTCAGGCAAAGGCTTTCGAGTATGTAGTGCGAAAAGGTCTGCTTAATCATAATGTGAAATTTATATTCGAGGGTGAGGAGGAGATTGGCTCGCCCAGTCTTAATGCTTTCCTCGGCGAGCACAAGGAACTTCTTAAGGCGGATATTATTCTTGTTTCAGATACAAGTATGTTGGGTGCCGAGCTGCCATCGTTGACAACAGGACTACGTGGCCTTGCCTATTGGGAGGTCGAGGTGACAGGTCCTAATCGTGACTTGCACTCGGGACATTTTGGTGGTGCTGTTGCCAATCCAATAAATGTGTTATGCGAGATGATTGCCAAAATGACCGATGAGAGAGGAAAAATAACTATCCCCGGTTTCTACGACGATGTCGAGGAGCTATCGGCCGAGGAACGCGGTATGATTGCATCTATTCCTTTTGACGAGGAGACTTATAAGCGTGCAATAGATGTTGACGAGCTTCGTGGCGAGGAGGGATACGCAACCCTTGAACGTAACAGTTGCCGTCCTTCATTCGATGTGTGCGGTATTTGGGGCGGATACACAGGCGAGGGTGCAAAGACTGTACTTCCATCAAAGGCCTACGCAAAGCTGTCGTGCCGCTTGGTGGCGCATCAGGACCACGCTAAAATATCGCAGATGTTCGTCGACTATTTTACATCTATTGCACCCAAGAGCGTGAAAGTGAAGGTTACTCCTATGCACGGTGGCGAGGGATATGTCTGCCCAATTACTCTTCCTGCTTATAAGGCAGCCGAGCAGGGATTCGAGAAGGCCTTCGGACAGAAACCATTGGCCGTGCGTCGAGGAGGCAGTATTCCTATTATCAGCGATTTTGAGAAAATTCTGGGAATAAAAACTGTGCTTATGGGATTCGGACTCGAGAGCGATGCAATACATTCGCCAAACGAGAATTTCCGACTCGATATATTCCGCAAGGGTATCGAGGCGGTTGTAGAGTTCCATAAGAACTATAAGGGTTAATAAAATGTTATATGTAACGCGCCGGCTTGTTTGGCGCGTTACGCTTTTGTTTCTCTAATGTTGTAAAAATATAGAAACTTCTAAAGTTATGAAGAGTATCAGAGTATTAATGGTGACGCTGTTTGCCCTTTTTGCAGCAACGCTTTGTGCGCAGAAGCCCAATGTATATGTCCTTGCCACAGGTGGTACTATTGCCGGGTCGGGAACCTCATCGGTGTCTACAAACTACACGGCCGGACAGGTAGCGATAGGTGTCCTGCTCGATGCTGTTCCGCAGATAAAGGATGTTGCCAACGTCGTTGGCGAGCAGGTGGTACGCATCGGTTCGCAGGATATGGACGATGCAACGTGGTTGATATTGGCCAAGCGCATAAACGAACTTCAGGCTTCGGATAGTGTCGATGCTATTGTTGTTACTCACGGTACCGATACAATGGAGGAGACAGCCTTTTTTCTTAATCTCACCGTTGGAGGAAAGAAACCTGTGGTTCTTGTCGGGGCGATGCGTCCCTCTACGGCGCTCAGTGCCGATGGCCCGATGAATCTCTATAATGCTGTTGTAACAGCTGCTTCCCATGCCTCTGTGGGTAAAGGTGTTCTTGTGGTTATGAACGGTCGCATATACGGTGCCGATGGGGTGGTGAAGATGCATACAACCGATGTAGATGCTTTTGGCGCTCCCAATAGTGGTGCGCTTGGATATGTGCTTAACGGCAGGGCTGTGTATGAGGTCTCACCCAAGCGCCCCGGTGGAAGTCCTATGTTCGATGTCTCTAGGCTTAATGTATTGCCTAAGGTTGGCATTGCTTACGGACACGCAGGAGTTTCTCCCGATATTATAGAGTCGATGATAAAGAACCACTATCAAGGAATTGTATACGCCGGTGTCGGTAACGGAAATATTCATAAGAATCTGTTCGCCGCGCTCGAAGAGGCACGTAACAAAGGAATTATCGTAGTTCGTTCGTCGCGTATAGTTTCGGGGCCTACATCACTCGACAATGAGGTGGATGACGAATATTACCGGTTTGTCGCATCGCAACTGTTGGGCCCCTCAAAAGCGCGTGTATTGCTGATGCTTGCACTTACACAGACCGACGATTGGCGAAAGATTCAGAGCTATTTCAATCTCTTTTAGCGAAAGATATATATAGTTCCGTCCTTACATGACTATAAAAATTGTTGCAATTCTCCATAGGTCTTGCGACCTTCGCTGTAAAATTAAGCAACAAATTAATGCTTGCGCGTAGGGGCTATTTCTAATCGCCCGTAATCACAGCAGCTATGAAAAGCAAGGAATCAAACAATATAACCCTGCAAGGGTGAAAGATGTAACACAAAACAAAATAAATATGATAAAGCAAAACATCCTTTTTTTGCTGTGTGCAATAGCTTTTTGCGCCTGCAACAAGAAAACCGAAGTAGCCATTGAACCTGAATATTCCGACACTATCTGTGTACGTCTTGCAACTCTTGACGAGGCGAAAAAACTCGTCGCTGCCGAGGATAGTTACACACGTAGTCGCAGCCCCTTTGATATAATGTCGCGTCTGCAAAATCCCGATGGCAAGGTGGGGGAGCTAACCGCAATGATGGTAGACGGTGTGCGTGAGTGGGGCAGCGACGATGCAGCAGTGATTGATTCTATCGTCGTCAGTCTTAACGATACAATACGTAAATATAATTTCAAGCTACCTTTGCCAAAGGAGATTGTACTCGTAAAATCGACGATGGAAGACGAGGGTGGAGCAGCGGGTTACACACGCAGCAACTGGATTGCCCTCAGCGAGACGTTTGTTACCGATATGGATAACGCCTATCGTCGCAGACTCTTTTTGCACGAACTGTTCCATATTCTCACACGCAACAGTATCGATTTTAAACGGACAATGTACTCTGCCATCGGCTTTACGGTAACCGACGAAGAACTTGAATATCCAGCCGACTTAAAGGATAGACGCATCAGCAATCCCGATGTCGACCGATACGACAGCTATGCTACATTTTCGGTCGGTGGTGTGCAGCAGAAATGTGCAATGCTCATCTATGCCAAACGACCATACGAAACGGGTACTTTCTTTGACTATTTGGAGATAGGATTCATCCCTTACGACGATAATATGAAACCTATTCAGGAGGATGGTGCAACGGTGGTCTATTCCATTAAGGATATCGATGACCTCTTCGATAAGGTTGGACGCAACACGCCTTATATGATAAATCCCGAGGAGATTCTTGCCGATAACTTTGTTATTGCATTTAATAACAGCTCTTTTGATGTTCATACGCCCGAACTGCGTGATAGCATAAGGGCGTTGATGATAGGTGAGTAAGTAGTGTTTATATAACAGCAATGAGGATAGCTTTTGAGCCATCCTCATTGCTGTATTTTGTAGGAACGTTATTTCGTATCCTCGGGATATAGTTTCTTGAACTCCTCGGTCAGTTCCTTGATTTTAGGGACTAGATTCTCAACAGCTGCTTGGTCGTTGCTCTTTGTTGCCGAGGCCAACGTTTCGAGAATCTCAACTAATTTATAGCAGTTGGTGCCTTTTCGGGGGCTCCAGCATTGGGCTGTGTAGTATCCTCGGTTAATTAGTATCTCGTACGTTACTCCGTCTAATCCGTCTGGTTGGGCAAGGTAGGACGATGAGAATACAGCTGCAGTGAGCAACTCATTCAATAGTTCTGCGGTGCTGCGCGATATTTTGCAGCGATACTCTTTAATCTCAGCATTTTTTGAGTACCAAAGGTTCTTGCTTGCTACTTTAAGTACAAGTTCCGAATTCTCATTGTCGTAGCAGCAACTCTGTTCCCCCGTAAAAGAAGGGCATATTGTAAATGCAAAAAGGTCGAGTCTTCGGTTATTCAATAGAAGGCTGTCGATTTTTGCGTTATATCTGTTTAATGAACTTTTTGAGTGGTCTCTTCCTCGGGGATATAATCGGCTCTGAGCATTTGTCTCAATAGAAAAACTTAATCCTAATATAATAAGGAGAAAGTAGAGTCTTCTTTTGGTAAGCATAGCGCAGTCTCTTTTGTGGTTTACCACAAAGGTAATCCGATTGTTTGTGATTTCAAAGTGTTTTGTTGGATATTCAGCGGTATATATAATTAATAATGTATCAATACAACCTTAAATGAGTCGTATTGATGCATTATTATTGTGTGGTGTAAGTCGAAAAGAATTACTTAATGATTTTATTTAATTTATCAACAAATTCTTTGAGAACAGCTCTACAACCTTTATCTCCTCTAAAGTTTGCAGTCATAATAATTTCTCCACTCCTCAAGTCTGTTATTGTTGCTGTGAAACTTCTATATGCATAATAAAATACATCATAATAATAGCTGTATTCAATATCCATTAAGTATATTGAATTAAATTCTTTTGAGTATGTTATTTCATTATGTGTAGACGAATTTTGATATTGACTATCAAGATTTAGTGCTTTTTTTGCAGAACCATAGGACATTAGTTTATATCCATTACTTTTAAGTAGAAATTGAAGTTCTCCTAACGTTCCTGTTTCATCGTCGTTGGATAAGTTTATGGTTATAGGGTTTTTCCTAGAGTAGGTATGTTCTTCATTTACAAAAACTCGCACACTACCACAAGATGATAAAAACAGTAACGTTGAAAATAAAAGTAGTAATTTCGTTTTCATTGTATTAAAAATTGTGGTTAAACATTTATAAGTTAGCGACAATGCATAATAATAGCGTGAGTAGGTTATCACGCTCCGAAAGTACTACCACATACTTGCATATACAGATAAACACCACCCACGCCAATGCGTAGGCGTAGTGCTTATTGTCTTGTATATGCTTCTTGAAGGTGGTAGTTTCTCGGTGCAAACGACAATAGCAAAACGCTATATTTCAAATGTGTTGTAAATGGATAAACCCAATTACATCACAAATATAGTCATAAATTTGATATATCTTTTAATATCTACATTAAATTTGATTGATATAAATATTGAAAGTAATTAATAAGTCGATGTTTTAGTTTTTAATCTTTCTAACCCGAAGTATAAAGTGTTGTTGATAGATGTTCCAATGAGACGGAATAATAACAAGGTGCTTGACTTTATCTATCAGCAAACCAATGAGTTGCGCTGTGGGGAAAAAGAAAACGGAGAGAGTCTTTCAACTTTCTCCGTTTCAGTACCCAGACCCGGGATCGAACCGGGATGGGTTGCCCCACTGGTGTTTGAGACCAGCGCGTCTACCGATTCCGCCATCTGGGCATTTCTCAAATGCGATGCAAAGGTACGCATTTTTTTGGTACACGCAAATATTTTGCACATTTTTTTGAAAAAACTTTTTGTTTTCTTGGCTATTCCGACAAAAAGACGTAATTTTGCAAGCCGATTATTATCAGCCCGTAATAGGGCTATTGGTACTTTAGGTCTCTGAGTGAGCCTAATGATGGTCTAGCCAACTATCGGGGCGAAACGTGAAGAGGGTTCCTGCTGTGTTCCGAATTTCCGTTAGGAACGGTGGGGAAGTGCCGGGAAATGGAATTATTAACTAAATTTAAACGAATTAAAGTGGATACTTTAAGCTACAAAACAATTTCAGCTAATAAGGCAACCGCAAACAAGGAGTGGGTTGTCGTTGATGCTACCGACCAGGTACTTGGTCGCCTTGGCTCAAAAGTTGCCAAGATTCTTAGAGGTAAGTATAAGCCCTGCTTTACACCTAATGCCGATTGTGGTGATAACGTTATCATCATCAACGCAGACAAGGTGAGAATGACAGGTAACAAGTGGACAGACCGTATCTATCTGCGCTTCTCGGGTTATCCCGGTGGTCAGAAATCTTTCAGCCCCTCTGACGTGGCTAAGGGTTACAAGGGTTACGAGCGTCTTTTCAAGCACGTGGTACGTGGTATGTTGCCCAAATCACGTCTTGGTGATCACTTGATGAACAACCTTTATATTTACGAGGGTCCCGAGCACAAGCATGCTGCACAGAACCCCAAAACAATTGATATTAACTCATATAAATAAGAAAGCAGATGGAAATGGTTAATGCATTAGGCAGACGTAAAAGCGCAGTTGCCCGTATCTTTGTAACTGAGGGTACCGGTAAGATTACTATTAACAAAAAGGATCTGCAGGATTATTTTCCCTCAGGTATTCTTCAGTATGTTGTTAAGCAGCCTCTGATGAAGCTTGATGTTCTTGAGAAGTACGATATTAAGGTTAACTTGGATGGTGGTGGTTACACCGGTCAGTCACAGGCTTTGCGTTTGGCTATCGCTCGCGCACTTGTGAAGATCAACGCCGATGACAAGAAGGCTCTCCGTTCAGAGGGATTCCTTACACGTGATGCCCGTGAGGTTGAGCGTAAGAAGCCCGGACAGCCCAAAGCTCGTCGTAGATTCCAGTTCAGTAAACGTTAATATTCGGCCCGAAAAGAGACGTTTAGTATCTAAACCACTTGGGACTCCGCTTTTTTGTGTGACATATATAATAAGGTATAGCGCATAGGTGGGCTACCCAAGAGGTTGGTTAGAATTAATTAAAAAGAAGGTAAACGATTTAAATTTTAAAAAAAATGTCTAGAATTACATTTGAAACACTTTTGGAGGCCGGTGCACACTTCGGTCACTTGAAACGTAAATGGAACCCTGCTATGGCTCCCTACATCTTCATGGAGCGTAACGGTATCCACATCATCGACTTGCACAAGACAGCTGCTATGGTTGACACAGCTGCCGAGGCTCTTAAGCAGATTGCAAAGAGTGGCAAGAAAGTTCTCTTCGTAGCTACAAAGAAGCAGCTCAAGGAGATTGTAGCCGAGAAGGCTCAAGCAGTAGGTATGCCTTACGTTATCGAGCGCTGGCCCGGTGGTATGCTCACAAACTTCCCCACAATCCGTAAGGCTGTGAAGAAGATGGCTACCATTGATAAACTTACACAGGACGGAACATACTCGAACCTCTCTAAGCGTGAGGTATTGCAGATTTCTCGTCAGCGTGCTAAGCTCGACAAGAACCTTGGTTCTATCGCCGACCTTACACGTCTTCCTTCGGCAATTTTCGTGGTTGACGTAATGAAGGAGTACATCGCTGTTCACGAGGCTAACCGTCTTGGTATTCCCGTATTCGCTATCGTGGATACAAACTCTAATCCCAACGACATCGACTTCGTAATCCCCGCAAACGACGATGCAACAAAGTCGGTAGAGGTTATCCTCGACGCTTGCTGCGCTGCTATCGCTGAGGGTCTCGAGGAGCGTAAGGTTGAGAAAATCGACAATGAGGCTGCCGAGGGTGAAGAGGAGAATGCAGAGGTAAAAAGAACTGCACGTCGCCGCACAACACGTGCTCGCATCAACAAGGGCGAGGGTGAGGCTGCAGAATAATTATTAACGTAAAAAAATAGAAAAAATACTATGGCTGTAACAATGGCTGATATTGCCAAGCTGCGTCAGATGACCGGAGCTGGTATGATGGATTGCAAGAATGCACTTACCGAGGGTGAGGGCGATTTTGACAAGGCTATCGAGATTATCCGTAAGAAGGGACAGTTGGTAGCTGCTAAGCGTAGCGACCGCGAGGCTTCTGAGGGTTGTGTTCTTGTAAAGGCAGAGAATGGCTTCGCTGCTATCATCGCTCTTAAGTGCGAGACAGACTTCGTTGCTCAGGGTGCCGACTTCGTCAAGTTGACAACAGATATCCTTGACGCTGCAGTAGCTGCTAAGTGCGCTACAATCGAGGAGGTTAAGGCTCTTCCCCTTGGCGAAGGTACTGTTCAGGATGCTATCGTAGCTCGCTCGGGTATTACCGGTGAGAAGATGGAGCTTGACGGTTACAAGACTCTCGTAGGTGAGAATATCTACACTTACAATCACCAGAAGAAGAACATGCTCTGCACAATGGTAGCTCTGAATCAGGCTAATGAGGAGGCTGGTCACGAGATTGCAATGCAGATTGCTGCTTCGGCTCCCCTTGCTCTTACAAGCGAGGACCTAGATCCCGCGCTCGTTGCTAAGGAGCGTGTTGTAGCTGAGGAGAAGGCACGCGAGGAGGGCAAGCCCGAGGCTATGATTGCTCGCATCGCTGACGGTCGTATTCAGAAATACTACAAGGAGGTTTGTCTTCTTCAGCAGGGATACTGCCAGAATGAGAAGATTACTGTTGCCGATTTCTTGAAAGGCTTCGACAAGGAGCTTACAGCAACAGGCTTCCAGCGCTTTACACTCCGCGCAGAGTAATTGGTAAATTACCTTTTACAAGATATGAATTAGGACAACCTGCAAAGGTTGTCCTAATTTTGTTTTATAAATGAATATTTGCCTTTTTGCAGTATTCTTGTTTTTCGTGGTGATTGCGGGCGATTGGAAATCGCCCCTACACGCAATGTCTCCTTATATTTGTGAAAAAAAATATTACTGTCCGATAAAAATAGAATAATCCCAAGAAGTGCTATTGACGAAGCTAATATTGCCACTTTTACAACAAAAATACTAACAAACGAGCGAGAAATATGAAGTTCACTTCAATATTTTTCAAAGCGAGTGCAGTCTATTTTCGAGGTTTACCTCAAAAATAC
>JAZNEI010000078.1:0-7736 GCA_045588485.1 Bacteroidaceae bacterium
ATACCTTACCGTAAGGAAATATCTTGCAGAATTTATTAAGGTACACTACAAGCGTACAGATATTGCGATGAATGAACTGACCGAGGATTTCATTCGTGATTATTGCTTGTATCTGAGAAATGAGGTTGGATTGGCTCAATCATCAGTGTGGATATACTCCATACCATTGAAGCACATTGTAACCACTGCTCACTATAATGGCAAGATTGCAAGAAATCCATTTGCCCAATACAAGGTTGCCCCCGACCATAAGGAGAGAGGTTTTCTAACCGAAGATGAATTGCAAGCCTTTACAACGGTTGAATTGAACAATCCCGATTTGGAGTTGGCAAGGGATTTATTCGTGTTCGGCTGTTGGACGGGTATATCATTAATAGACATCAAGAATCTGACAACGGAGAATATCACAATGTTGGGTGGTTCTCCTTGGATTGTATCGAAGCGACAAAAGACAGGTGTCCCGTTCCAAATCAAATTGATGGATATTCCTATGCAGATTATCAAGCGATACGAGCCATACAGAATAAGCAATACCCTTTTCAACATCGGTAGCCACGATACTATAAACAAACGCATCAAGGAGGTAGCCAAAATGTGCGGTATCGAGAAGCGAACTTCGTTCCACCTGAGTAGGCACACATTTGCAGTGTTAGCCTTGAACTATGGTATGCCGATAGAGAGTGTAAGCAAGATTCTCGGACATACGAACATTACCACAACGCAGATTTACGCAAAGGTTACCAATACCAAACTCGAACACGATATATCAATGTTTGAGAGTAGAGTTTGTGAAAGGTTTGCAATATAGGTATGGAACGAACAATAATAACAATCAGCGAGAACGGAAGAGTGAATATCCCAAACAGTAATGTTCGGATGTCTGAAATGGAATTGGTGGAGTTGTTCGGGGCATTAGCCCCGACACTCCGAGCTGCCATAAAAGCGATATACAAGAGTGAAATGCTTTGCCCTGTAAGCACCCAACGATGCGATTTGGCAACACCTAAAAGTTGGGCTACATTCTACAATCTTGAAGTGGTCATTGCTCTTGCGTTTCGATTGAACACCTACGAAGCGAGCAGGATAAGGCAAAAGGTGTTGGAGGCTTTGTGTCAACGAAAAGAGAATGGAATATGTTGGATTATGTCATGGAATAATAATGCTATTCCTCACTGCAATTAAATCTAAACAACAGTTCACATAGAACTCTTAAATAATTTATACGACCATTAAAAATTACGATAATACTATTTTATATTTCATTTTTGTAATTTTACTACATAAATCACAAATATAACTTGTTTTTATGGAATTTTATTTGTATATTTGCACTGTGTAATATATAAATTAGCAGTTATGATAGCAGAATTCACCATTGAAAATTTTTTCTCAATAAAGTCTCCGCAAAAGATAAGTTTTGAGCCTTCATCAGATATCTTTATGTCTGATGAATATTCCTACGAAGTTAAGAACGGAGTAAAATTGCTTAAAGTGGGTATCATATATGGTGCTAACGCTTCTGGTAAAACCAATATTTTGAATGCTATTGATTATTTCAGAATGCTTGTACTCAGGATGCCTAAAGATAGAAATGAAAAAACGGGGGTGGTCCCTTTTATGCTTGATGAAACATCTAAGAATGAAACCACTAAAATGTCGATGATATTCTATATCAATCAGTCGAAGTACATCCTTACTTTTGAATTGGATGCAAAATATATCTATTCAGAAACGCTAACTGTTTATGATTCTATCCGACCCACCAAATTGTATAGCCGCAGTTATGATGCTACGTCAGATTCTTCAATCATAGAATTCGGCGTAAACCTTAAAATGACAAAGAAAAGTCAGGATGTGATTTCAGGTAACACTATCAATAACAGCAGTGTGCTTGCCGCTTTTGGTAAAAGTAATGTAGAACGGACTAAACTAAATGATGTGTACGATTACTTTGCCAAACAAGTTAAAGAGGTGTTGGCACCTGGAATGTTGCTCTCGGGCTATGTAAAATCTCGATTAGATAAGGATGAATCGGGAGATCTAAAAAAATTCATTCTAAACTTTCTAAAAGCTTCTGACTTTAACATAGAAGATGTCATATTGCGAGAAGAAGAGAAGTTGATTACTCCTGAATTGGAGCAACTGATTCAAAATGCCCCTATTGGTGATGATGCAAAAGCAGATATGCTTAGGAAGGGGAAAATTACAAATACTGAATTAACATTTAAGCACAAAGCTGGTGACAGGCTTTACGATTTGTCGGAAGAATATGAGTCCAATGGTACAATGAGATTTTTGGGTATGGCTGTGATTCTGAATTTCTTGTTAAAGACCAATCGTTTTGTACCTATTGATGAAGTCGAAACAAGTATTCATTACGAACTTCTGGCATATTTTATAAAAGTATTCTTGGCAAATAGCGAAGGGACATCCCAAATGCTATTGACAACCCACGATATCAATCTTCTCAACGAAGATTTCATTCGCCGAGATACGATATGGTTTACAGATAAGGATGAATTCGGAGAAACTAAAATAGTACGTCTATCATCCTTGGGGCTACATAAAAATCTCTCCCCATATAATGCTTACAAACAAGGGAAGTTGGTAAAACTACCGTTCCTTGGTAGTCAATATATTAACCTAAACGATTAATGATATGAGGCGAGCAGTAACAAAAAGTATCGCTATCATAGGCGAGGGAGAAACAGAATGGTTCTACTTTGATTCTTTGAGGGTGGCGTGTCGCTATCCTTTCAAAGTTGCACCAGATTTTCCGCAACATAGCGACATTAATCATATTCTTAAATTGGTTGAATCATATTTGAATAAACAGTATGACTTTATTGTCTGCCTGTTCGATATGGATAGGTTATACCAATTCCCAACTGAAATGCAATTGTATCAAAAGGCAAAGAGTAAGTATCGTAGAAAGAAGTATGCAGGAAGGGTTATGTTTGTAGAAACGAATCCTTGTACAGAATTTTGGTTCTTGCTTCATTTTCTGCCAAATGTGGTTTGTCGCAGATATGATAGTTATGAACAATTGCTTCCTGAATTACAGAAGTATATGCCAGGATATGAAAAGACTAAACGTTATTTCATCCGCACCAATCTTTACAAATACCTAATAGAAAATGGGGACTTGGAAAGAGCTATGTTAAATTCCGAAAAGCTGTGCCAGTTATGCAAAGAATCACCAGAAGATATAATTGCATACTCAGAGATACATAAGGTTATCAGCATGCTTAATAAATTATAAACTCAAATCGTTGGTAAAAATATGACACAAGAAGAATTTGAACACAAACATCATATTAAACTTCTATCTAATCATTTCTTAGAAAATGATTGGGTGTGGTTATATAAGAAGCAGCATTACAAAGACGGAGCAATTGACATTTACTATAAGTATTGGTGTTATTTGGCAGCCCCATCTAAAATAATAAATGCGTTATCTTCATATATTGCGGATATTCCTGATGACACAAGAGGTGCTTTAATCAATGGATGTGTATATAAACCTTTTGTACACGATGGCTTTGAACCATTGACAATAATTCGTGATTTCAAAAATGGCGCTGAACGATTTGCTCAAATTAGGATTGCAGAAGAAATTATTTTTTACCATAATCTGTATGAGGTACATAAAGAGAACACAAGGCTGTTCTTTGACGATAAAGATGTCCTGGTTTGTGAAGTCACTGACACTTCCGCAAGAATACTTAACAGATACCTTAAAGAATTTATGGCTGCAAAGAAAATGGATTTGGTATGCCATTGTCAATCAGAAATAGAATACAATATAAACGAATACTCTCCAAATTTTAAATATAAATGTACATCGGAACAAGGTGAAGATATAAGTCAAACAGACTCCCAGCAGTACAATATTATGGTTAATCCATGTTTTACACAAATGCGTAATTGGTTCAATGGAAAGTCTGTTGCTAATCACACGCCTCTTAAATGCTATCAAAAATCAATGAACACTCAATATATTATTGCAACCGATAAAAATGGAGTAGACATCTTGTCTGATGAAAACACCTTTCCATATACCCCAATTTTCTTTGACAAGAAATTACTTTCTCTATATATGGGGCATGAAAAACACTGTGTTGATTCACTTAGAATTACTACACCAGATTTCTCCATCCGTTGCGACAATGATAACGAAAATTATATCGTTGCATTTTTAAAAGATGTTTTAGATCTACCGCATAGAGAGCAAATTGTTTGGAAAGGTTATAACATCGCTTCTGACGGGCGCAGTTTTAGTAAACATTTTCAAGAAACAATGGTTCAAGGTAATTGGAATTCTTTTGCCGAATCAATTGACTTTGGTTTCAGGGACACATACAAAACATTATTAAAGAAGTGGGAAGATAATTATAAATTCCCGATTTTTAAACCGTTAAATCATGCTCAGAGTGAAATTCCTGACAAAATTAATCTTTTACAAGACAATGACTATTTTGCTCTAAGTTCGTTGCTTCAACAAATAGGGTTGATGTTTTATGATAGTTTAAATAAGGAAGAACTTTATAAAAACATCCTTGAACCGACAGAACAAGAAAAGAAAGGGGCATCAATCGCATACTTACACCGATTATTTGGTGAACTTAAAATTGATGATATAGATTTTAATACTTTCTTAAAAAATGCCAGGACATTACGTTCAATATTTTCACTCGCTCATCGTAATAGTATAAGAATTACAGATACAAATGAAAAGAAAGCATTAACTTATGTAGGGTTAAGTATTGATAAAATGAATACAAAAGAAGCTACAAAGATTTTGTTGGAGAAAGGCTGTGCAGCAATGCAAAAAATTATACAACAACTATAAATCCAAATTGCTCAATAGAAAATAGTTCGCACATTATTCGATACGATAGGGCGACAATTTTATTAAGCTTAAAAAATTATAATACCTATCAAGAGACAAAAAGGTTATGATAATAAATTCGCCGTCATGTGTATTAGAAATTATCCTCTAAACAATAGAGCAACCGAGCATTGCTGTTGTTCTATTGTTTAGAGGATTTGTATTATTCCATCTCCAAAAATCCCGTTAGGAATGCATCTGGAAAGATGAATTTCTTTTCTCCGAGAGTGAATTTGATGTGGATAAACTTTTCATTCTTGTTGATTTTGACAACAGCTCCTTTGCCAAATTTCTTGTGAAGTACGGTGTTATCCACTGTCAATGCCTCTAATTTGGTTTTAAGGTCAATTTCGGCTTTGTTGGGAGCAACGGAAGATGTTGGAGAAGAAGGTGCAGCCGACCTCGCAGGCTCAGGTTGGACAATGCACGTTGATTTAGGCTTCTCAACCTTTATAGCCGTTCTTTGCTGTTTCGCACGCTTATCCTCAGTAGTTTCGATACTCCTTGAATATGCACTATAATCAACCCTGTTCATTGAGGATTGCTGATTATAGAAAAGCTTCTCATATTGAGTTTTGCGAATTGTGGTATCCCAGCCGCCGACCTCATCGTTGGTATGTTTGTCAATACCGGTATAAGTAAGGCTTGCATCCTCGTAGCGTTTGAATTTGAAGATAGCATCATTCATCAACGGTGCGTTGAATACACCAAGCGAACAAAGCATATTAAAATCCTCAACGCTTAAGCCTGTAACTTTTTTGAACAATCCCGGCTCTAATTGAGTGATAACATCTTTAAGGCATCGTTCTCGGTAGTCGGTCAAGTACATAAATACAGGGATTCGAGTAGCAAACTTTATCAGTTTCTCCTGAATCTGCTTGCGCTTGCTCTTCATCTCCTTCTCCTCGGCAGAGATTTCTTTTTTCTCTTTTGGTGTCGGGTCGGGATTTTCTTTCTTCGCTTTTTTAACAGCCTCGGATTTATTGATAATGGTGGTAAGGTCGCTGTTCAGGTTGCGGAAGCCCTCAATATTCATTAAGGCTTTCATTGCCTCAGGACTTGCAAGCAAGCGTTTCAGCGTGTCGTTATCTACATTCACAAGCAGAGCCGATTCCCAACGCTTGGCAAGCAGAGTAGCCGATGTTCCTGCAAGTGCAATATCGAGAATATCTTGTGCATCGACCTCTTTCATGCTGCTGCCGTCGTAAGCCAATACGGGTAAGAACTTGATAAATTCTCCTACTTTGGCTTCGGGATTGCTTTCGTTTATATCCAATCGGCAACTGTAGTCCGAAATTTGGCGCAAAGCTCTGTCGAGTGCAAAGTCGAATACATAGCACTCGTTCTTCATTATGGTTTTGCTCCCCTCTTCATTCTTTACCTCCCAAGGGCTTTGCACTCGGAACGCAGCCTGAAAATAGGTTTCAGGGCTTTTCAAATTACGGAGCATAAATATACCCGTCCAAGGTTTTACGGTAACGCCCGTCGTCAGTTTACCGCAAGTAAGTGTAATGGTCTTTGTCTCCAAAGGATCACCCATATTGGCTTGAACAGGGTGCAGAGCATCAAGACCGATACCTGCTGCTGTTCCGGCACAAACTACTACCTTGTAGTCGTGATAGAATTTGTTCTGTCTTTGTGCAAGCAGATTAGCCATTGCAAAGCATGAAGCCACATTTGGCAAGAACCAAAGGGTATGCGAAAGCACATTGAGCAAGCGTGTATCGCTGAATGGCATTGGCGGTCGTTTGTCCTGTCCCAATTTAAGGTCATCAACACTTGCCGGCAAATAACCGCCACGAATAAGGTCGAGCCACTTTTGCACTTCATTCTCATATTTGAAACGTGCCGATTCACCTTTGCCCTCTGCCGCAAAGAACAGATTCAAGTCAAATTCGTCAAATTCTCCTTGCTTGGCAACCTCTTGTATCTCATCGGGCATACGATAGGTGAGCATTACCATTCGGGGCAAAGCGAGATAAGGATTGCCGCAGCCTTTCCACTCTGCTTTTGCTCGTTGCTCATCACTATAAGTCCAGTTGAAAATCTGTTCCTCGATAAACTCACCGTTGTTTATGGCACGGAACGGAGTTCCCGACAAGAAAAGATAATACTTTGTAGAGATTGGCAACCACGATTCATTTATGGCATTGTTTGCCTCGTCCTTCTTGTACTTCTCGGCGTCAAAATCTACTGAACTCTCCTCATCTTCTTTCTCAAATAGCTCCTTTGCACGCTCTTTCCAAGCACCGAAGTGATATTCATCGAAGATTACCAAATCCCAATTAGTAGCGTGTATAAACTCATTCTTGGTTTTAATGCCGCCACTATCGTTTGTACCGAGCAAATCTTGGAACGAACCGAACACAACTATCGGTTTCGATTTATCTGCCCTATGAAACTCTTGGTCAATGTTCAGGTTGATATTGCGAGCATCTTTATTGGAGATATATTGCCAACCTTCAAAGTCAATGTGTGAAACAAGGTCTTCGCGCCAAGCAGATTCTACAGCGGGTTTGAAGGTAAGAATCAATATGCGCGACAAGTCCATTCTCTTTGCCAACTGATACGAAGCAAAGGTCTTTCCAAAGCGCATCTTTGCGTTCCAAAGGAACTTGGGTATGCGGTTAGGCTCTTCTTTCAATGCTTGCTCGAAATAGGTTCTTGTTTGCTCCACTGCGCGGAACTGCTCAGGGCGCATTGTAAAGTTCTGCGTTCTGTTCTCTTCGTTTGCAGCACCTGTTCGGAGCGACAAGATTGCAGCCATAACATCCGCAACCGAGCAACGGAACCATTCATCGGTCTTGTCAAGAGGATTAAGGCGTTTGCAACCTTTGCGTTCAAG
>JAZNEI010000079.1:0-50295 GCA_045588485.1 Bacteroidaceae bacterium
AAAACGCCGATAGAATATGCTGTTATATCACGGATCAACAATGGCAGTACGCAAGCCTATCGTAAGCCGAGGTCGAGGCAAAACCGATTTTGGCAAGGGTTTTTATACCACGACTAGCCGTGAACAAGCTGAGAAATGGGCTAAAATCAAAAGAGATAGAGCTAAGGGGACAAAAGCAATAGTGTCTGTATTTGAAATAGATGATGCTATATTTAGTAATAGAAGTTATAAAATAATGAACTTTGATGGTGCGACAAAGGAATGGCTAGATTTTGTTGTGAATAATCGGAATCAAATTAATATTCATGATTACGATTTAGTCATGGGGCCTGTTGCTGATGATACTTTATACATTACTATTTCTCTTTATGAGAACGGTAAGCTTGATGCGGAGGCTGCTGTGGCACAATTGAAAACACATTTATTATTCGACCAATTATCATTTCATACAACAAAAGCATGTAAACTTTTAACTTTTGTTGAAACATTCGAATTGTAATACAACTACACTATAATATTATACTTAAGCAGAGGCGCCCCCTCTGCTTTTTTTGTGCCGTTGTCCAACCTTTTCGGGCGGATGTTCCTATGCTTTTAGTGGGCAACCGCAAAAAAAATGAAAAAAATGGCCTTGTTCCAAACCTTCCCGGACAAGGGTCCCCTATACTTTTTATGAAGCGACTTCAATCGCACAGACTTACATTTATGTTTAACCAATAAAACCAAGAACTATGGAAGTATTAACAATTGAAAACAGTGCTTTTCAGCAGCTGATTAGCAAAATTGATGCAATGGATGAGTTTATCCGCAAAGCCAAGTTAGAGCAGCAAAGTTCCCTCGACGACGATTGGGTAGATGGGCAAGCCGTCTGCGAGTATCTCTGCATCTGCGACAAAACCTTGCAACGCCTACGCAGTGCCGGCAAAATCACTTACAGCACCATCGGCAACAAGTATTACTATCAAATTGCCGATATTAAGCGTTGCCTGCGTGCTCACACAATCAAGAGTAGTGAGGAGATGCTACAAAACCTAATCGCGCACAAGCGTGATAGCAAAGCGAAGGCAAGTGCTAATGTTCAGTAAACCGTAGAGAGGTGGCTACAGGTAGAGGCCATCTCTCTTCGATTTTGTCAATTCAAAAATTATTCGTAAATTTGTCGTAAGCAGCTGTAGTTCTGAAGTTTGTATGGAAAAAGTCGGACTCGAAAACGACACCCTGAAACCTCCCAAGTGTCCCTCGAATTGGGAGTATAGTACTGGACAAAGGTAAGTGCTTTATATACAGAGTGGGGAGCAGATGGACAGACTCTCGTTTTCCGCTCTTCTAAAGACAGCTTAGTGCTGTCTTTTTTGTTATGTTTACCTGTCACGAGGACTCAGTAGAATCGGCTCAACGTAAAATTCTGAGGGATTTTATTTTCATGCATACAATTTTGCTAGTCTAAAAAGGAAAAAATCTTTATCTTTTACCCCTCTGAACTGTGCTCTAAATGCTTTTATTTTAGAATTGAAAGATTCAGAAGCGGCATTCGTGGATCGTTTGTCAAAGAAATTAAGTATCTTTTCATAGTGCATATATATTGTCCTAACTACTTTCGCAAATGCAGTAAATCCACTTCTCTCAACCCTGTTATACCACCTTGTCATAGACAGCCTTGCAGCATCTTTTATGAGGTTTTTAGAGAATATCATTCTTAATGAGTGGCACAATCCATAAGTTTCTTTTAAGTCGGGATATTCTTCGAACAAAATTGCTGCTCGTTTTTTCTGTCTTTTAGTCCATTTGGCGGCAGATTTGAAGAGTGGATAGCGTGAATGTATCAGAAGTTCCTTGCGCGTGTCTCCATTGGGGAAACGGAACGGTTTATAGGTTCTGTAGCAAAAACTTTTGTTCGTGAGCATTGTTTTTTTATGTTGGCTTAAATAAAGTTGAGATTATTTTGTGAGAAATATCTGTGTATTTTCTCTATATGGTGAAATTAATTGTAAGGCAGCATAAAGAGCGTACTGGTGTGGGAATCTTATTTTTTATTATTACCTTGTTTTGATTAAATAGTTTAGTTATTTTTGCATTGTTCTTGGGAGGACTCCTTTGAACATTGTTACATTTACTGGTGTTATTGAATTATCTTCTGTTCTTAAATTCTCGCAAAATTTAAGTTTGTAGCGAAGATGATAGCAATGGCACCACATTATTGGTATGTACAGCTGTCATAGGCTTTTACATAACCTTTGGTGTGGGCTGTTGTTTTTATCCGCTACAAAAGGCATTGCGAGAAGCCTAAGAACAGGATAAAGACAAATAAGTTCCCACACCTTCTTATATGGACTTTTATTGGGGAATTTCTAAAACAGGTGTGAGAATTTAATATAAAGATTTCTCTTGATAATAAAAAACTATTTTTTTATGAAGAAAGAAAGTATAAAATTCCTCGATTCACTTAATAATGCTTGGGGTAATCTCTTTGGTAGAAGAGGTTCAAAAAACAGTGAAGAAAATAGGATAGAATTTCGCCTGTTTTTACAGAATACATTTATACCGGAGCTTATAAACGGTGTGCGTGCAGGTGTTGTGCCAATTAACGAACTTTTCAACAAACAAGGCTGGGAGGCATATTTAACAAAAGCATACGGCAAGGATTTTCTTTTTGAATGGGAAGAGTTGCAGTGCAACGGATATAATCTCGAAAATAACTTCATGCTCATTACTTATATATTCCCTATGCCTCGTCTCGAGCACGAGCATTTATTTGCAGGTATAATTATTAATAAGGAGACAAATGCCGCCGATTGTTACTTCCTGGAGTATTCCAAACCGGGTGAATGGCTTTTTGGTTCCTCGACACGAAACGGATACCGTGTACATAAACCGGTTTCAAAGCCACGAATTGAGGTATTTATTGATTGGGTTATAGAGCAAAGAGTAAATTTAGTGTAAAGCAAATTCAAATATACAATATAGAAAGTATTGTACCGTAATGATACAATACTTTCTATATTAGGTGTTAGTCCATACTTAAACCTAAAATCTCTATATTTGTGGCAGCTTGCTCGTCGCCCATAATAGCTGCTTTACGAAAGGCCTCGGCTGCTGCCGAACGGCGGTGTAGGCGATGTTCTATTATACCTATCAGGTTCAGAGCCCGTGGGTCGTTTGCATACTCTTTGAGCTTTGTGAGCAGCGATTCATAGTCGGGATGGGGATTGTTTGATAGCTCGGCTACTATGTTATTAAGATGTTGGGTGCTGCTGTCGCTAAGGTTGTGATAGTATATGCGTGTGCAACAAGCACCACGGTATAGGTGGCTGCTGTCGTTGCAGATTTGCCTATACTGTTGTCCGCCATTGTAGTTGCGCAACGTTGCTAACCGTTTCTTTGCGTCGGGTTCGTTTATGAGACGGCCGGCAAGTGTATCATTATCAGCACTCTTTGCCGAGGCGAGGGAAGAGTATACTCTGTGCCAATGTTTCCCTCCATCGGCAACTTCGAAAATGCTGTCGGGAAGATTACAACTGTGCTGTAACATGTCACGAAGCGCTACTGCTCTCTTATAACCGAGTTTGGGGACAATCTCGTCGTTACGGTCGGGCGATGTGTATCCTACTATCTGTATCGATTGCACTTGGGCATTCTTGTCTCCCATAAGTGTGGCTATTGCAGCTACAAGGCTGTCTATTGTTGCTGCATTGTTCTGATAGGCTGGGTCGAGGTGCTGGCTATTCATCGCAAAATGTACATGATTGGTTGCATTTGTGGGTATATGTGCTCTCTTTCCATCGAGTGTAGCATATCTTGATATGTTCTCTACGTATGGATGGCTGTGTGCATATATGTCCGAGAGGGTTGGGCGATTATGTACGGGATGACAGCTTAGTTGTGCGGGGTGAGGCAGAATTATCTCGGTGGTGTCAAGCGCGGTGATGGTTCCATCGGGGGTGGTGTACTCGCTATATGTGATACCTATTAGTGTGTCGCTTACCATATCTTCGGGTATAACCATTGTGAAACTGTTATATCCGGCCGGTGTTAGGAATGGTGTCTCGCCATACTCTTTTGCATATCTCTTTGCATATCTTTTACCCTGGAAACGGCGTGTCGTATCGTTTATACAGGTATCGGGGCAGCATATCTGGGTGATGAGGATTAGCTCATCGTTTTTGGGCATCTGTGCTATGCGATAGTTCATCGTAACATACCAACAACTGTCGCTGTGATGAACATCATAGCTTTCGGGACCGGTGCCTTGTGCCTTTGTTGTAATGAATAGCATTGCAGCAAGCATCAGAAATAATAGTCTCTGTTTCATAATATTCTTTTTATTGGATTTCTTCCAATAAAACAAACTGCTTGCCCTAATGTTTAGATAATGTCTGAGACTTGGGTTGAAAAAGATTTTTTAGCTTTTTAAATAGCTTCTTATATTATAGAAACATCGCCGGAAGCTCCTCAAGGCTCTCTATTATTGCATTGGGCTGTGCTTCGGCCAATGGTGTCTCGGTCTCCCAGCCTATTCCCTTTATCCACACAGTGTGGCAGCCTATTGTGTGTGCAGGGAATATATCTTTGCGATAGGAGTCGCCGATGACTGCTACTTCGCAGGACGGTAGTGATAATGCTTCTACGCCTAATGCGAATAGTGCAGGGTCGGGCTTTCTGATGCCTACAACCGAGGATTCGACGATTTTTACAAAAAACTTCTCAAGAGCAAACTCCTTAAGTACCACGGGCATATTGCCGTAGAAGTTTGTGACAAGCACCATGGGGTATTGCTTTGATAGCTGTTCTACTACATTGCGTGTCTTTTCCATTGTGTCGAGTACTCTTTGGTAGCATCCTCGTGCAATGGCGCTTTGTTGAATGTTGCTCATTATTCCACCGATATACTCTTGGTGAATGGCTATCTTTTTCTCGAGCAGAGTGCGAAAAGTGTCCGACGGCTCTATGGTGGGGTATTTGGCAAGAGTACGTTCGCCATGGATGTAAGTGTCGCGAAACAATCTGTCGTCGATTGTAATACCGGCTTTTACATACTGTTCTCTTATAACCTCGGCCCAATGTGTGCCGTTGGTATCTATTGTGCCGCCATAGTCGAATATAATGCCTTTAACGGTATTCATAGCCACTTTCGATTTTTTTTGTTAAATTGCTGCTCAGTTGCTCGTGTCTATGTTGCATATATAGGAAAATTGCCATAAGTATTACCAACTCAAAGAAAAGGTATAGCCACAACTCCCCTATGAGCATCGTAAACCACAACATAATGAATCGAGAATTGAATGTGAGTATGTTGGTGTATTTCATCAATGGCAGACTGCCTTGGCGGAATTCGTCACAAAGTTCCTGTGGCAGATTATTGCCGTATCTCTTCTTGATTGTTGCCATGAGTTGCTGAAACTTGGGTGACATGCGCTCTTGATTCTCGGTATATGCAACGTAGAAATGAAGAAAAATCTTCCAGAAGAAATTACCGCGCCATGGGGTATCCTTGAATATGCGGCGTTGTGTCTCGGAGTTGTCGAACTCATGACCGTTGTGTGCGTTCATAAAATAGAGGTGTATGTTGCGATAGTAGTCGGCAAGCTGGCACTGCGAACCATGGACCCAGAAACCTGCAAACGAGCATAAAATCCATATAAGTACTCCCCATTGATATTCGGGGGCGAAGGGGATAGGCTCGAATGTAGTGCGCACTGCAATGGCGGCATAGATGAAGAAGAACCATACGTCGCCGGCAAAGCCGTCGAGAATACGTCCCCAACGTGTCTTCTGTCCTGTTATTCGTGCAAGCTGGCCATCGGTGCTATCGTAAAGGTTGGCCCACATAAGCAGCAGTATGCCTAAGATGTTCCAACGCAGATTCTCCTGTGCAAAGCAGATACCGGCTGCGGCACCCAAGAATATTGATATTATGGTTATTATATTTGGATGCACGCCACGGTTACGAAAGAAAAGTGCACAGCTGAATCCTAACGGGCGGTAGAACCATAGGTCGAGGAACTCCTCGGTGTCTTGTGATTTTATTGATGCTTCGTATGCTCTTTTGTCTTCTTCTCTCATCTCTCTTTAAGTCTTGAATTTATAAGTCTTGCTATAGCTTTGGCAGCTTCGTTACGGTAGGCCGAGAAGCTGGGAAAGTCGTTCAAGTCAATAATGTTTATCTCTCCTTTGGGTGATATTATACAGTCGCCACCGAAAATATCAAGTCCGACAGCATCGGCAGCGGCAAAAGCTACTCTTTGTAAAGCCTCTTTGTCGAATGAGTATTCTTTACACTCTCCGTTGTGCCGTTCCAATCCAAATTTGGTTTTGCTCGCATCGGGGTAGTGCAGGCGAAAGAAAGGTGGTGTATCGTTGTGTCCCGATACACCGTAGAACTTTATGATGTCTCCCTCGATATGTGGCGAACATATAACCTCTTTAGCTCCTCTTGTAATCAGATTTTCAAAGGCTTCGACTGCTTCATCGCGGTTCAATGCAAAAGAGACATCAGAGGGGTGGCACGACCAACCGTCGCCACGTTTCAACCACAACGGGTACCCGAGGCTGGGAATATCGTTGTTGCCTTTTATTGTGGTATATTGAGGTTGAGATATGTTTTTCCCGGCTAAAAGTCTTGTGAATGTGCCACGTGAACAGCGGTTTACTGCCTGTGGTGTGTTGAAGACTTTTGTTCCACGTGCAGAAATCTGTACAAGATAATCCAGAACCTCTTTTGTGCGTGACATGTGTACAACAGCATCGAACCTCTCATAGTCAGCTTGTGGCACTACTGTGAATATTACATTATGCCCCAAATGCTTTAACTGTTCGGCAGTTGCAACCAAAATATCGTGGTCGTTATCTACCATTCCGGGGGAGTGGTCGTGGGCTCTCTCTATAGCTGCGATATTCATCTTTCATTTATGAAATGTTGTGCCTTCTCTATGTCATCTGCATGGTCAATGTCTATGACTTTTCCAAAGGGATGTGCTACAAGATAGAAGCCGTCGGCAACAAGGCTGCGCTGGAAATTGCGCATACGTGAACTACCGCTTGCAATGCAGTGGTCGAGTGTTGCTAATGATGCAGTTGTCAGTCCGTATATGCCTCCCGAAATGTACCGTGTATCACTCTGTGCAGTGTCGTAGAAGCCTGTTATGTGCATGTCGGGTGCCGTACCTACATACAGCGGCTTTTCATCATCTATATAATCGGTTACAGCCATAAGCCCGTCGCAACTGCTCTCTTCGAACTTTCTTATGTATGCCCCAAACTCCTCTTCTTGGAAAACTGTATCTACGGTCGTAAGGCAGAACTTGCCCTTTTGCAGATAGGGGGCAAGTGCGTGCATACTGTGCATCGAACTTGGTGTATCTTTAACAACGATATTCAGCGGAAAGGCGCTACTCAGGCTCTCTAACAGTTGCTGTGTCTCGGGTTGCCTGCTGTTGATGATAATGTTTATCATACGGGCATTGTGTCGGGCAAAGATTCTTATCAGCCTCTCAATAAGGGGGACACCATTTATGGGCACAAGAGGCTTGGGGTAAAGTACCCCCTCTTGTGCCAAACGGGAACCCTCTCCTGCAGCAATTATGGCATAGTCCATTATCTTACTCCTCGGCCTGCAGGTTAAGACGGTTGCTATCGTCACGTTTCTCGAAATAGAGTTTACGCAATGGACGACGGCGTGCTTCGTTGTAGAAAATGCGGTTGCGGTATATATCTATCGCAGTGTAAATGGCTTGACGGAAAGAATTTTCATCGGCACAGCCCTTGCCGGCAATATCGTATGCGACACCGTGGGCGGGTGAGGTGCGTACAGCATGTAGTCCGGCTGTGAAATTCACTCCGTTGCTCATTGCAAGAAGTTTCATCGGGGTCAGTCCTTGGTCGTGATACATTGCCAATATTCCATCAAATGCGGTGTATTTGCCGCTTCCCATAAAACCATCGGCACCAAAGGGACCATAGCAGAGGATGCCTTCGCGGCTCATTTTCTCTATAGTGGGGATAATGACATCAATCTCCTCTTTGCCTAATAATCCGTTGTCGCCCGAGTGGGGATTCAATGATAGTACTGCAATCTTGGGAGCATCAATATTAAAATCTTCTTTAAGGCTACGGTTGAAAATGGTTAGCTTCTCCTCTAATAGTTCGGGGGTAATGGCTGCCGGAACGTCGCGCAGTGGCAGATGCGATGTGGCAATGGCAAAGCGCAATCCTTCGCTGCATAATATCATCAACGATTTTTCTCCTTCACCAAGCCTTTCTTGCAGATATTCGGTGTGTCCGGGGAAATGAAAATCCTCGTTCTGAATGGTGTTCTTGTTTATCGGGGCTGTCACAAGGAGGTCTATTACCCCCTCTTGGTAATCCTTGACAGCTCTCTCCAATGCTTGATAGGCTGCTTCGCCACTCTCTTTTGTGGCAATGCCAAGCTCTATGTGTACATCGTCGCTGTTGCAGTTTATTATGTTCAGTTTGCCATCCTGAATTTCGTCGGCATTCTCTACTGCATTGTATGCTATATCCAATTCAAGGGCCTTGCGGTGGTAGGCTGCCAATTTGGGCGAGCCGTATACGACGGGTGTACATATCTCGAACATCTCGCTATTTTCGAATGTGCGGAATATGACTTCGTAACCAATGCCGTTTATATCGCCTTGTGTTATTCCGACTCTAATCTTACGTTTGTCGCTCATATTGTAAATATGGGGTTATTCTGTTGTATCTTATTTCTGTATTTCGCTGCTGTCGACAGTCTCTTCTATGACAATCTCGGGAATATGGGTGCTGTTTGCAATGGCCTTGTCGGCAGGCAGACGCAAAGAGAATAGCGATGCTTCGAGCTTGCGTATAAGATCGCCTTTCTTGCGGCTTGCTGCATAGACAAATGCCTCTACAACTATTACTCTGTTGTTAACTTCGTCTACTACACTGTGCGAGACGAATGGTCCGCCCATGGCATCGTTCTCCATCGACCATAATCCGCGTACATCCTGCATATAACGCTCGCGGAACTCGGTCTCTTTCATAGATACATACTCGTGCTCGGTTTTCATATAGCTGTTGGGGCGGCCACCGGGTATGTTGGCTTTCATAATGGAGTCGCGCTTGTGAAGGAAACTTTCAAGCGTAAAATCGCTTGCTCCGGTGTAGGGATAGCTGTACATGGCAAAACTGAGGATAACACTGCTCACCGACTGCATATCGGATACCCATATAAAGTCCTTGCCACTCTTTATATTTTGAAGCTCTATCGGTACATAAAGTTCGCAACCGAATTTTGTGCGTACACTGTCTAAGAAACGTGCATTGTGTGCTTGAGGCTTCTGTACAAGTTGCAACTGACGGTTCATCTCGGTCGAGGTGAAGAAGTCGATGATTGTCTGGCTGTTTGCCTCGACATACTCTTTAAAGTCGGCTTCGCTTGGCGACTGTATGGTAAATATTACCTGTGGTGAGGCATATACGTCGCGTGCAAACTTGAACTTTGTGGTTGTGTAACGCTTGGGGTCTATGTCGACCTTGATTATGTTACGGAAAATCTTAAGCAGATTGCTGAAACCTGCCGGGCGCGAGTGTGATATGCGGAAAGAACGCTCGGGTTGGGGTATTGCCGGTATGTCGGTGTCCAATACATCGAAAAGGGCGCGTCCTGCAGGTGCCTCCCAAAAGTTGTCTTCGCATACTACAAGGACCTCGTAGGGAAGACCACTTGACGAGGGCTTGAATATTGTGGGGCCATCACTTGAACACGATACCAGGATAAATGTTGTCAATAGTGCTAAAATTAGTTTTTTCATAATGTGACTATTTTATTGTTTCTTTTATCAAACAAGATAGCAGAAATATGTATCTGCACGTTTATAATATGACGCGATAGAGCTTTATTGTTATTATACGCGATATAAATATTTAACAAATTTTAAACATTGCTTCTTCTTATGAAGGCTTTTCTTTATTTTTTATCGTTGCTCTCTTGCTTTGCAGTTGATAACATTCCACAGGCAGCAAATATGTCTTCGCCGCGCGAAGCACGTACTGTCGTAAATATTCCGTTGGCTGTAAGGTAGTCGCGCAGACGTGTCATTGCTTCGCCATCGACTCCCTCGAGTGGTACCCCCGGTATTGCGTGGTAGCGTATGAGGTTTATTCGGCAGTCGAGCCCCGAGAGTAGTCTTAATAACTTACGGGCATGGACTGGAGTGTCGTTTACCCCCTTGAAAACAATGTATTCAAAAGTCAGTCGGCGTTGGTGGCTGAAATCATATTGTTTTAATAATTCTATAATTTCTGTTATCGAATATCCTCGTTCGGCCGGCATAATCTCGCTGCGTCGCGCAGGCTCGGGATGGTGCAGGCTTATTGCTATATGATACTCTCCGCTGTCGAGCAGACGTTTTAATCCTTTACGTACACCCACCGATGAGACTGTCAGACGGTGCGGACTCCATGCAGTGGCATATTCGGCTGTAAGAATCTCTATTGTCTGTAACAGATTGTCGAGGTTGTCGCACGGCTCGCCCATTCCCATAAATACGATGTTTGTGAGATTCTCGAACTCGGGAAGGGCATATATCTGATTCAAAATCTCGTTGCAACTGAGGTTGGCTGTGTAACGCTGTTTGCCTGTCATGCAGAACAGACAGTTCATCTTGCAACCGACCTGAGATGATACGCATAGTGTGGCGCGGTCGCCATCGGGGATATATACAGCCTCGACATAATGGCTGTTATCTACACGATACAGATATTTTATTGTGCCGTCTATCGAGCGCATTGCTTCTACAGGAGCTGCAAAGCCGACCTCGAAAAGTTGCGACAGCTTCTCACGGTTTTTTATTGATATATTGCTCATTTCGTCAATTGTGCGTACACGTTTCTTGTACACCCAATCGGCAATCTGCTTGGCTGTAAAGGCCGGCATTCCCGCGGCTGTTACAGCCTCTTTAATCTGTGGGAGTGTCATTCCCAAAAGTCTCATTTTGCAATTCTCCATCTTCGCAGGCAAATTTTCTGCGAAGATAGTGTAAAAAAGTGAGAAATGGGCACGTCGAGGCTAAAAACAGCTTCTCGCGTGTTATTATTTATATTTTATTGTACGGTATAAAGTATGCAGGTACGATATACGCCTTGTTCGTTGGAGTATATCACTGTCAGTTCAAGAGTGCCGGTCTCGGTAGGACGGACGGTAATCTCCTGCTCTCCACTCTGCTGGTCGATACTCCAACGGCGGAAACGTTTATGTCCCTGTTTTATTATCCAACTGTGTCCCTTTTCGTGCGGACGTATTCTGAAACGGTAGTTCTCGCCCTTTTTTAATGTTCCTGTCAGGGGAATGTCAATGATGTCGAATTTGCAGTCGGCATAAAATTGTGGCATCGAGGTTATCTCTTTTGCACGTATCCCTTTTAGAAGTTTATGCCCGTCGAGTTTCATTCGTTCAAGAACCTCGATATTGGCGTTTGTCATCTTTCTTATCTCCTCGCCGGCTAATGGGCGGTATTTCTCTAATGTATCAATCTCGGCATTGGTAGGTGGCGCAATCTTGTACTCTATTGCGGTTGTATATATGCCGTCGTTATTGTGCTCGAATGAAAGACTCAGCTTGTCGGCTTTAAAAGGACGATATGATAATGTGTAAATGCTGTCGCTGCATTGCCACATATCCTCGGTTACATATTCGCTGCCACAGATGAGCAGCAGTTTGTGAGCGCTTCTCTTTTTTACGGTAAAACAGTACTCTTGGCCTACACGCAGTTCCTCTTGAATGGGAGCTTCGGCAAATTCAGCATCAAGCCAGTCGGTGAGGTCGAATATCTCGGGCGCTCCCGATTTCTTTTCACGAACCGTCTTTAGAACTGTCGCTGCATCGAAACCATATTTTTCGATGTACGGATATAGTACTGGTAGCTCTTTGAACTTTTCTTCGTTTATCTTCTTCTTTATGAACTGATATTTTTTCTCTTGCGGAAAATGTGTGAAAATCATCCATTCGGGCTTTACGTCGAACCAACTTTCGTCATTCTCGCTGCGAATGAATTGCCCGTCTTTAATACTTCCCGAACCCCACATAGGGTCGATGAGTACATCCTTTTCGTCGCACTTTACATATACCCAGCAGTGTCCTTTGAGTATCGGGCCGCCTTTGGCTTTACCTGCAACGACAATGGGTTGCATGCCAACCTGTTGGGCAAGACGTGCATAGAGCTGACTGTAACCGAAACTTGTTCCTCGACGCAGTTTCAGACATTTGTCGGCGCTGTTGGCTTCACCTTCAAGGTCGTAGCTTATGTTGGCACATATCCAACGGTAAATGGCGAGTGCCCTTTCGTAATTGTTGTTGCATCCTTGTGTTATCTCTTTTGCTAATGTATCATAGCTGTCCGACGCAGCATTGGCACCGAGTGTGAGCAGAGCAAATATTATTGCGCAGATGTAGTGTCTGAAATTTTTCATTTTTGAACCTATCTTTATGAATTACTGCACTAAGATAGCAAAAAATAATCAGAACAGAGGATTATTGTCAGTTCATTTTAGTAGTTCGCCTGTTTTTTGTAATTTAATGTGGAAAAAACAGGTTATAATCTCCTTTTTTTACTATTTTCGCAAAATAATATTATTAGAAATTTAAACAACTTCTTAGTTTCATGAATCTTGAATTATTTATGCCTATGCCATCGGAGGGAGCAGGTAAATTGTCACTGCTTGCCGCTTGTAACGAGGTTGAAAGAATATATGTGTGGTGTGTCAAGGGTACCTCTCTTGGAGAATTGCCGTCGAAGGTGGTTGCTCTTGAAACAGACTCCTTGACAGGTAGCGCTCTTTTTGCCGATGCTGCCGAGCGTGCCTCGGCTCCCTTCGTGGTTTTTATGTTGAAAGAACTTGCAGTGCTTCCCTCTTCCGAGGCTCTGTCGTTGATGTGCAGAGCAATGGAGAGCGAGACTACTATGCTCTTTTGCGATTATAGTAAGATAATAGATGGAGTTGAGTGTGAGGCTCCGACAATTGAGTATCAATCGGGTAGTCTCAGAAACGATTTTGATTTCGGCCCATTGGTGGCAGTGCGCACATCGGCGCTCAAAGAGTATGCAGTTCAGTCTCTGTCAAGGTGTGAATATGCGGGATTCTATCAGTTGCGTTTGGCTCTCAGCCGCTTGGGACGCATACAGCATCTGTCACGTAATTTATATGTCGAGGTCGAGGCCGATACACGTAAGAGTGGCGAGAAACAGTTCGATTATGTGAATCCTGCGCAGCGTAGTGTGCAGATTGAGATGGAACAGGTGTGTACCGACCATCTGCACCGCATAGGAGGGTGGCTTCCCCCGTATAAATATAGCACCATCGACCTGTCGGCAGGTGAATTTCCTGTCGAGGCTTCGGTTGTTATTCCTGTACTAAACCGAGTATCGACCATTGGCGATGCAATTGGGTCGGTGCTTACTCAAAAGACAAACTTCAAATTTAATATATTAATTGTTGACAATCACTCTACCGATGGAACGGGCGAGGTAATTGATTCGTTTGCCGACGAAAGAGTGTGTCATATTATCCCCGACCGTTACGACCTTGGTATAGGAGGATGCTGGAACCATGCAGTCAACAGCCCGCAGTGTGGACGCTTCGCCGTTCAGCTCGACAGCGACGACCTTTACAGCGACAATGGTGTGCTGCAACGTATTGTAGATGAATTCTATGCACAGCAATGTGCAATGCTTGTAGGCTCGTACCGAATATGTAACTTTAATCTGGAGACGTTGCCCCCCGGAGTAATCGACCACCGCGAGTGGAGCGAGAAGAACGGGCGCAATAATGCTCTGAGAATAAACGGCCTTGGTGCTCCTCGCGCATTCTATACTCCTGTTGTGCGCAGTGTAGGTTTTCCAAATGTCAGCTACGGCGAAGATTATGCCGTAGGTCTGCAAATCTCGCGAAACTATCGCATAGGACGCATATACGACGTGCTCTATCTGTGTCGCCGTTGGGAGGGTAATTCCGATGCGGCTCTTTCGCACGCAAAGGTGAATGCACACAATACCTATAAAGACTCTCTGCGTACTATCGAACTTCAGGCGAGAATAGAATTAATGGCTACATTACCGCGCCTCTCTAACGAGGAGAAAGAGCTGTTTTTTAGCAGACAATTGGCGCTATGGCCCGAGGTTGCCGAGCGCTTCGAGGCTCTTGAAGGTGTAAAGACAAAAAAACTGGACTGTGGAATTAAATTGCAGCATAATCCGGCACGAATGGTCTCTACTGCGGCAAATGTCGATAAGGTTTCTATCGAGAAACGACCCTGTTTCTTGTGTGCCGAGAATCGTCCTTCGGCACAGATAAAGGCCGATGCTCTTTTCGATGTCGAGGTTCTTGTTAATCCCTTTCCGATACTTCCAGGGCATCTTACTATCCCATTAAAAAAACATACTCCGCAATTGATTGATGCGCTCTATTGGGATATGCTCACTCTTGCACGTGATTGGCAGGGAACGGCAATTTTTTATAATGGCGCAAAATGTGGTGCCTCAGCACCCGACCACGCACATCTACAGGCTGTGAAAGGTGGCGATATTCCTCTATTTGGCGAGTGGTGGGATACAATCTCCGAGGGAATGAGAATCATAAAAGAGTATGGTGGTGCAACTCTTTATCACTCTTCATCTTATGTTGTCCCTCTATTCGTTATTATGTGGTCGGATGTTTCGGAGTCGATACATATTTTTGATTTTTTGAAGGCTGCATTGCCAATCTGCGATGATGAACCCGAACCGCGTATGAACGTTGTAACGGTTTATAATGAAGATAGGGGTGGGGTAACGGTGGTTGTTCCGCGAGAACAGCATCGTCCTTCCTGTTATTTTGCCGAGGGTGAGGAGCAGCGTCTTATAAGCCCGGGACTATTGGATGTTGCTGGAGTGATGATTGCTCCACGTCCTCAGGATTTCGAGAGTATTACAAGCGACGAGGCACGTGATATTCTTCGCGAAGTAGTGCTTGATGATAAGGCTTGTCTCACCGATTCACTCTATAATTGAGAGGGTAAAAGAACGTATTTGATGAGAAAAGTAAATATTGGAATTCTTCGTGCACCGCAGATTCATTTCTGTCTGTCGGGAGGATATAGTCTTGATGGGGTTGCGGTACCCGATGGAGACTATTCGGTTACGGCAAAAGATAGTGCAATTGTTTGGCAGGGAGTACTGCGCGATACTCTTTCCTTTATTCCATTGAACGAAGAGTCGCATTTTACCCTGAACGACGTTGTCATAGGGGTGAATTTTCATTGGGAACGCAAACAGAATCAGACGTTTGCAGGAACTTTGTGTTTTATTGTCGAGGATGGTGAATTAAGAGCAATAAATAATCTGTCGGTAGAGAAATATCTCGAGAGTGTAATCTCGTCCGAGATGTCCTCGACAAGTTCACTCGAGTTTCTCAAGGCGCATACGGTAATTTCGCGTAGTTGGCTATATGCGCAACTGAGGCGCAGCGGACAATCGACCGAGGCACAGTTGGGTTACGAAGATGATAGGTGTATTATGCGCTGGTATGCCCGAGAGAATCATACTTTATTCGACCTTTGTGCCGATGACCATTGTCAACGCTATCAGGGTATCACATCTGAGTGCAGCGAAAAGGTTGCCGAGGCTGTGGCAGCAACGGCAAACCTTGTACTTACATACGACGGAGATGTGTGCGATGCCCGATTCAGTAAATGTTGCGGTGGAATGACCGAGAAATTCTCGGCCTGTTGGGAGGATAAAGATTTTGACTATCTCGACTCTTTTCGCGATAATGATGGCAAAGTGGGATTTCTCGACCTTACCGACGAGGAGGCTGCCCGCAGTTGGATAGAGTCCTCTCCTGCATCATTCTGTAACACCGATGATAGGGAGGTGCTCTCGCAGGTGCTCAATGGATACGATTGTGAGACGAACGATTTTTATCGTTGGCAGGTGCGATATACGCAGGACGAGATTACGCGGCTCATAGAAAAGCGTTCGGGAATTAGTTTCGGTAAAATAGAGGAGTTGCAGCCCGTAGAGCGCGCAGCTTCGGGTCGTCTGGTGGCTCTGCGCATTGTAGGAACCAATCGTTCGGTGGTAGTGGGCAAGGAACTCGAGATTCGTCGATGGCTGTCACCCTCGCATCTTTATAGTTCGGCTTTTGTGGTAGATAAATTATGTGGCAAAAATGGTGAAATATCATTCTTGCTAAAAGGGGCAGGATGGGGACACGGGGTCGGCCTCTGTCAGATTGGTGCAGCAATGATGGGCGAGCGCGGATACTCTTTTTCGCAAATTCTGGAACATTATTACCCGGGTTCGTTGTTGCAAAATATAGATGAAGTTTAGAAACTGTTTTTTTACATGGAGAAGAAAATCTTAGAAGATAAAACCCCATCTCTTTTCATGTCGCTCGTACCTATTGCGGTACTTGCGACAATCCTTGTAGTTGTTGCTGCTTGTACGGGTGGTGATATTCTTGCCGGTGGCAGTCAGGTAGCTATGCTCGTATCGGCTGCTGTTGCAGCAACATTGGCGATGAAAATTTATCGTGTGCGTTGGAAGGTGATGGAGGAGAGTATAATAAAGAGTGTCGAGGCTTCTACAATCTCTATTTTGGTGTTACTACTAATAGGTGCAATATCCGGAACATGGATGCTTAGCGGTGTTGTGCCTACTATGATATATTATGGCCTGCAGGTTATGGAGCCGGCGCTGTTTCTCTTTGCGGCCTGTCTTATCTCGGCTGTGGTGAGCCTTGTTACGGGAAGCTCTTGGACTACTTGTGCAACGGTTGGAGTAGCATTTATGGGAATAGGTTACTCGATAGGGTTCCCCGCATGGTGGACTGCCGGTGCAATTATTTCGGGAGCCTATTTTGGAGATAAGATGTCTCCACTGTCCGATACTACGGTGCTTGCTTCGTCGACGGCAGGGGTAACCCTCTTTTCGCATATACGTTACCTTGTTTATACCACATTCTCATCTATGGCGATAGCCCTTGTAATATATGCCTTTGCCGGGTTTTATATTTACGAAGGTGTCGAGGCTGTTAATGATGGTCTTTCCGAGGCGCTTGGCAGTTCATTCAATATAAGTGGGTGGTTGCTTTTGGTTCCACTTGTAACATTTGTACTTATTGTGCGTCGTGTCCCTGTACTGATAACTCTGTTTATCTCGGTGGTTGCTGCAGCGGCTGCTATGCTCATAATGCAGCCCGATGTTGTGGCGAATTTGGGAGGTGATGCGCAAGGAACCTTTGCTGTCTCGGTGAATGCTGTGCTGACAGCAGTGTGTAGTTCTACTGCCATTGAGACGGGTAACGCTACGCTTAACGAATTGGTTACTACGGGAGGAATGTCGGGAATGTTGAATACAATATGGCTTATCCTTTCGGCAATGTGCTTTGGTGGTGTGCTTATGGGTAGTGGAATGGCAAGCACTATAACCCGTTATATCCTAAAGGGTGTACGCGGTGTAGTTGGTGCTGTATCGACAACGGTGTTCTCGGGACTTTTCTTTAATCTTTGTACTGCCGACCAATATATGTCTATTATCCTAACCTGTGATTTGAATAAAGAGGGATTCGACCGTTTGGGGATAGACCGTCGGGTGCTCAGTCGTGCCACCGAGGACTCGGCAACGGTGCTATCGGTGCTTGTTCCATGGAACAGTTGTGGTATTGCACAGAGTGCGGTACTGGGAATATCTACTGTGGCCTATTTCCCATTCTGCTTCTTTAATCTATTAAGTCCTATAATGTCTGTAGTTGTAGCGGCAATAGGATATAAGATTCTGTATAGAAAAAATGGAGCAGATGCAGGGAGCGAGAATAGTTAACCTCTTTTACATACTTGTATTATAGGAAGATGTGAATAATGGATAAAAGTACTATTAGTTACCTCTATTCGACATGAAAAATTGTCAAATTGTACCCAATTAGTTGCTGTGTGGCACTTTTTTTGTATCTTCGCGCCTTTGTATGAAAATGCTTGCTGATTGTTGCATAGCAAGCATATTTTTAATATTTTTTATAATAAAAAAGGTGATATTCCGTTAATGGAATAAAAGAAGTGATATACTGCCGTATAAATACAGAGTTAAGGCGATGAAGATACTATTCTTGACAGATAATTTCCCTCCCGAGGTTAATGCGCCGGCGACAAGGACTTTGGAACATTGTCGCGAGTGGGTGGCCGCGGGACACGAGGTTACGGTTATAACCTGTTTCCCGAATTATCCTATAGGTAAGGTGTACGATGGTTATAAGAACACATGGAAGAAAGTAGAGTGGGTCGAGGGAATTAAGGTTGTACGTGTATGGACCTATATAACATCGAACAGTGGATTCTTGAAAAGAGTCATAGATTATATAAGTTTCTCTATTACCTCTTTTCTCGATGGACTTTTCCGCGATTGTGATGTTATTGTTGCTACATCGCCTCAGTTCTTTACGGCTCTTGCAGGACGTACCTTGCATTTCTTTAAACGCAAGCCTTGGGTGATGGAGGTGCGCGACCTTTGGCCCGATTCCATTAAAACTGTCGGTGCAATGAATGATGGTCCTGTGCTGAAATATTTCTCAAAAGAGGAGTTATGGTGTTATCGTTCTGCTGAAAGGATTGTGGTTGTTACCGATTCTTTTAAACGTGAGATAGTAAAGAAAGGTATATCACCCGACAAAATATCAGTGGTTAAGAATGGTGCAAATCTTGAACGCTTCTATCCGCGTGAAAAGTCGCAAGAGTTAATGCAAGCATTAGGACTCGAGGGTAAACGTGTGCTGGGTTACATAGGCACTCTGGGAATGGCTCACAAAATAGTTTTTTTACTCGATTGTGTAAAGAATCTTAAGGATTACTCTTTGCTTATAATGGGTGAGGGTGCCGAGAAAGAGAAAATCAAACAGAAAATAAAAGATGAGAATATCACTAATGCGGTGCTGCTCGATTCTGTTCCTAAAGATAAAGTGGCCGATTATATAGCACTTCAGGATGCAGCGGTTATAAATCTGCGTCGCGACCCTCTATTCAAGACGGTTATACCATCAAAGATATTCGAGACTGCGGCAATGCAGATTCCAATTCTTTTGGGTGTCGATGGCGAGGCACGAGAAATAGTAGAGCAGTATGGTGCAGGACTATTCTATGAACCCGAGGATAAGGCCGATTTTCTTGATAAATTGAACCGATTGTTCGGCTCGAATCAGTTGTATGACGATTGTCGCAATGGTGGGGAAAAATTGGCAGCCGATTATGATAGAAAGAGATTGGCGCAGAATATGTTGGATATATTATGCGAGATAAAACGATAATTTCCTAATGTAGATATATTATGCAGAAACAGAACTTCGAGAAATTCTATTCGCACACAATAGGTTATAATTTCCTTTCCGCGTGCGTCGATAAAGGTAATGCAGGGAGTGCTGTTGTATCGCTCTATCTCTCGTGTGAGCCGGATTCTTTTATAGAGTATGGCGATTTTCATCCCGAAGACTTTGTCGAGGAGTTTCACGAACTGCTTGTGGGCGATGGTTATCTTGAACCCGATGGAGGTATTGCCGATAAGGTAGAGCGTATTCTATGTTGGCAGGTGTGGGTGAATTTTGTTCGGGATGGTCGTCCATACGCAGGAGTGCATCTGTATGATTTTACAGATGAAGGCATCAAGGATATAAACGAATATGTAAAGTTTTCTGCTGTTGAGGAATAAAAAAAAGCGTCGTTTGACGCTTTTTTTTATTCCTCAACTTCGCAACCTCTGAAGAGAAACTCTTTTTCGGCAACCTCCTTTGTGAAACAGTAAAAAGTAAGTTCACCTGTAGAGCAAACTTCGCTGTTGTGAGCAATAGAGGCCTCCATAAATACAAAATTCCGTTTAACCTGCTTTACTCGTGTGCGAATCTCCAATGTAACGTCACTGCCGGTAGGAATGGGCTTCTTGTATTTGATGTTAAGATTGGTGGTCATTCCCGAAGTCTGGAACTTGCGCGAGATGAGCCATCCTGCGCACTCGTCGATAAGTGTTGCCTGTATGCCTCCGTGCAGTGTCTTAAGCCAACCTTGATAGTTGTCGTCGGGCGACCAGAAAGAGACGATGTCGTCACCATCCTCGTAGAACTCCATCTTCAGTCCGTAAGGATTATTGGGTGCACAAGCAAAACAGTTATATCCCTTTTCCATTAAGGGCAAAAAAGGGTTGATAATTTTTTTCATAATGTATATTGTTTTTTTCGACCTTTAATGATAGTTACCAATCTTACTTGTTTGTTCATAAAAACCGATTTTGTGGCAAAATTATGAAAAAACAGCGGTAACTCCAAATTTCGTTTATATTTAAATTTGTTAAGAAAGAGTTCCTTGTTATCTTTGCCAATGTAACCTATTTACGTTAATCTGATATGAAAAAATATTTTCTTACATTAATCTTTTGTATGGCAATTATGGTATCATCGGCACAGTCTCTTGAAAAAATGCAGTGGTTCAATGAGCCTGAAAGTTGGGCTATTGCGGACGGAAAATTGATAATGGATGTAACACCGCAGAGCGACTATTGGCGAGTGTCACACTACGGCTTTACTGTGGATGATGCTCCTTTCCTTTATACATTGCGTGGAGGTGAGTTTGAGGTGAAGGTGAAAATCTCGGGAAAATATAAAGTGCGCTTCGACCAAGCGGGACTTATGCTCAGAATAGATAAGGAGAATTACGTAAAGGCAGGAATAGAGTTTGTCGATGGAAAATATAATCTTAGTGCAGTTGTCACACACGGAACAAGCGACTGGAGTGTAATAAAATTGGACGAACCGGTAGATTTTGTGTGGATTAAGGCTGTGAGAAGGCTTGATGCAGTAGAGATTTTCTACTCCTTCGACGATAAGGAATATACTATGATGCGCAACTGCTGGATGCAGGATAATACTCCTATTATGGTGGGAATGATGGCTGCCTGTCCCGATGGAAACGGTTTCGAGGCTACATTTGAGGAGTTTAAGATAAAGCATTTGCCCGACTTGCGTCGTCTGCAATGGCTGAAAAACAATCAAGAGTAAATAGTTTGTACTATAAAAACAATAGAACAATGACGTTGAACGAAAAAGAGAATGTTGGTTGGATAGACCTGCTTCGTGTGGTAGCTTGTCTGCTTGTGGTTTTTTCGCATAGTTGCGACCCGTTTGTAGCTCATTTCGATGCCAATAGGGATATGTTTGTTACAGGTGTCCTTGCAGGGAGTCTTGTGCGCCCTTGTGTGCCTCTGTTTGTAATGATGACTGCGGTTCTTCTGTTGCCAATAAAGCCTGGTACGACGGTAAATGAATTTTACAAAAAACGTATAGGACGTATTATAAAACCGCTTATATTTTGGTCACTTGCGCTGCCGCTGATGGCATTCTGTTATTTTACAGTTATAAGCCCCGATACAACAAATCCGCAGCTATCGGTCGGTGATTATACAGCGGAAACACTCATGCAACGTCTCTATACTTTTGTTTTTAATTTCAATTTCGATACAATTCCTCTGTGGTACCTTTACATGCTCATCGGGTTGTATATTGTAATGCCAATCATAAGCAGCTGGCTTGCTCAGGCATCGCAGAAAGAGATAAAGACTTTACTTTATATCTGGGGTGCGACACTCTTTTTACCTTATATAAAAATAGCAGCACCTATGCTCGGTTACGCAGGTAATTATGGTCATATGGGGCTTTTGGGCGAGTGCGACTGGAATGTGTATGGCACATTCTACTATGTGTCGGGTTTTATCGGCTATCTGATACTCGCCTATTATCTGAAGAGATATCCTCTTGATTGGAGCTGGAAGAAGATGGCTCTTATATGTCTGCCAATGTTTGCAGTGGGATATGCCGTAACTTCTGTAGGATACATAATTACCAATGATTATTTCCCCGGTAATTACGCCTACCTCGAAATCCTGTGGTATTTTACAGGAATAAATGTATTTATGATGACTTTCCCCATCTTTGTGGCTGTGCAGAAAATGAATGTAAAATCGCATAAATGGCTGTCGCAGGCAGCAAAGTTGACTTTTGGTGTCTATCTGTGCCATTTTACATTTACATTCCTTAGCTACGACCTATATAATACACCGTCGTTGCCATACGTGGTGCGTATATTGCTTGCGGCAGCTACAACGGCAACAATAAGTTTCTCGCTTGTTTGGGTATTGTCGAAATTCCGACTGACAAAGGTGTTTGTAAGATGAAAATAAAGAAACACCGCTTCGGAAAAGTACAATTGCTTTTATATTTTCTTTTTTTCAGTGTAGCGGCTGTCTCTGCCCAATATTGTGCTACGATGGTGTTCCCTGGGGTATTTAACTCAAAGTATATCTGTAGCGAAAAGAATGAATTCGAGGCAAAAACCGTTAGAGTGAGAAATAATAAAGGCGATATTGATTCGTTTGTTAAACAATTTGATTTGTTTAATAATAATAAATTTGACAAATCCTTTTTTAATGTTCGTAAAAAAAGGAACACAGAATTATTTTCTCCTGAAATAAATAAAATGGAATACTCGTCTTTTCTTTCTTGCATTAAACTTTGTGATTGCAATACAGACGAAATTTATTATAAACCTTGTTATTATGTTGAAACAGAGAATTTTATTATACTTGCCATTAGTACAGCTTGTGATACTCCGATAAATGGTTATCCGTTTGAGTCTAACATATTAATTACATACGACAAAATTGGTAATTTTATTGACTATGAGGTAATAGGTTGTATTAGCGATATATCGTATTATAAAATAGAAGAATCAATAGGTTTCTCTGAACTTGTATATGTACAGTATTCTTTTTTTGACACTGATGAAATTTATTCGGGTAAATGTGATGTTGAAATATATAGGGTTGTAATTAATGACAAAGGAGCAATAGATAAAACATTGTTAGATGATTATAAAGACGATATAACAATTGTATTGTAAGAGGGTATTTTGATGGATATATAATATCACGACCTGATTTTATAATATGCAGGGTTCTGTCTCGGCTGACGATGTTGAAGTATCGGTTATTTATGCCTATTCTCCGATTTAAGATATTGGATTAAATCTCTTGAATAGTTTGTCTCCAGAATCTTGAACCCATGTTCTATCAACCAGCCCCATCCTTCTGACGGCCGTACAAATATAGAAGTTCTGTCGCTATGGTTTGCTGTATGTTTGTCCCATGTGGCAGCAACAAAAGCCTTTGAACCCGATTCTAAAATTTGTGGTAACAAACGGTATGTTTCTGTATCTAAATTGTCGAATCTAAACTGAAATGCAATAGGAGATAATTTCTCAATATATTCATTTACGTAAGTTACTAAATTGGGTATTTTATCTTCTATTACAGGACAATATATGACCTTCTCTAAATCTTCTCCGAAAATTCTTTTAGCTTTCTCGTATGGCCAATCCAATACAAATACAGTCTCTTCAAGAAAATTGTGCTTACGTAATATTTTAAGTATCTCTTTGATTAAATGGCCCTTGTCGTGTTCGGGCAAATCGTAACCGGCTTTGTCTAAATAAAGTCCAACCTTCCCTTTTGCTGTTAGAATAAATTCTTCTAATGTCGGAACTTGAAAGGTTGTGGAACCGCCCCAATTTGTTTTTAGCTTTAGTCTCTTTATCTCTTCCAATGTTAAATCCGATACATAACCTGTTCCATTGGTTGTTCTGTCGACAGTATAATCGTGCATAATGACAATATGTCCGTCTTTTGTCAGGCGTACATCGGTCTCTATTATATCGGCTCCAAAATATATTGCATTATTCAATGCTTCAATAGAATTTTCGGGTGCAAAAACATAATCGGCTCTATGCGCAACAACCCATATTTGCTCTGTCTTCTCTTTTGAACGTAATAGCTTTAAATTATCACATTGTGCATTGGTTGATATAAAACTATTCAAAAGTAGAAATATTAAAAATAAAGTTCTGTTATACATGTTTTTTGTGTTTAATGTTAGCTATTTAACGCAAATATAGTAACAAACGGGCGAGATTGTCAAAGCTTGCTTTGATATTTTGCAGCGAGTGCAGTAAATGTTCGCGTTTTAACGTAAGAATAGTAACAAACGAACAAAAAAAAGAGGCTGTTGATAAATAATATAGACTGTTAATTATTCTTAAAAATGCATTGGCTCTACGATTATGGCTGAATTTTCGTGAAAGTCGGCAAATTTGGTTTGCATTTTAGGCAGGTTGGTTTGCACTTGGTTTGCATTTTTTGTCTTTTTCAGTCTTTTTTTGTCTCTCTCTGTCTGCTCAATAGTTAAACAAAAAATAAATTTAAGTTACGACTATCTAACAAATAAACTATTGATATTCCCTATAGATGCCTATTTATAAGCAAAATAGGGAAAAGTTTTTTGAACCTTCCCCTATTGATTTTCGTGATTCGCCTGGACTCACAATGTGACTCGCTTGGAGTCTCTTTGATGAGAATAGCGACTTTAGGGAAAGTCCACTTAATCAATATATTACAAGTTTTCTGTTCGTTTTTTTCTCTATATTTTCACTTGGTTTGCACCTTGGTTTGCACCTTTGTTAGTTGGTTTGCAAGTTTGTTAGACAAAGATAGCAAATTGGGGTAACATATACAAATTCCCACCCACCTTTATAGCGTCTTGGGAGCGAAAATTTTCGCTTTCAAGACGCTATAAAAAACCAAACCCGATAGCTTGACGAATCAGGGGCTACCGGGAATAAACAGTGCAAATATAATGCTTTTTTATTATATGGTTACAAAGCGGTTATAATTTATCTATTTCTTTGATTACGCTATCTGGCTTTTCTACAATTTTCAGTAATTTATTCGCGTCATATCCCATATAGGTAAAATATGTCTTGATTAAATCATAGTGTTTTATAACATATTGGGTACTTAAATTCTTAGATTTATCAAAACAGATTGGTTCGTGATGTGCTATACGGTTGCGTAGTTCTCGTATGGCACAAAGGTCATTATATACTTCTTTCTGCGTTAGACCTTTTTTCTTATTAGGGAATATCTGCAATAGTGTTTTACCACCTATCCTATAATTGTTTTTTGTGAAAAGGTAAGTCCAAAATCCAAAATTAAAGGTGGCAACCATTTTGTCTGCACTGTATATTCTTTTTTTCTTATATTCATTCTGTGCATCGGATATTTCTTTTGCATCATATGCGAGCAACATTCCGGGTGCAGTTGAATTGACTATCCAATCTTTGTCATTGAATTGTTGTGAATAGTGGTTATGTATCGCATTACGCAATGCTATTTCAAACATTCCTATTACACCAAATAATCGTTGGCTTAATTTAAGGTTGTGATGATATAATTGTAAAGTTCTTTGTTTATCACCTTTTGCAACACGATAATATTTGCCTATTCGTGCTTGTGATAATATAGATACTAGTTCTTCGTATTTCATTATTGCTGTTCCTAATATTCTTAACGGTCACAAAGATAATGCTAAAAAGGTTAATTTTGAGTATGGAATAAATAAAAGTAGTAATATTTCTTTGTTTATTTCAAACTTGTTCTTATCTTTGCGCTGTAAGACCCTGCTGTCCCTGCTGCAAAGCATACTTCAGGGTTATTGTTTTTTATAAAAATAGGGTTCAAATGGACAATCCTATTGTCTTTTACCCCATAATGTGGTTACTTTCCGTCACGGCCAAGTAACCACATTTTTTATGCACTCGCAGTAAAATTTTACTATTGGTAAGCCCCACATTCTAAACTATAGAGTTCCGTTTATAAACAAAAAAAACAAGTGGTGGTCTGTCGACCCCACTTGGATAAGAACCAGTGACTCGCTTGGGGCTCGAACCCAAGACCCCATCCTTAAAAGGGATGTGCTCTACCTGCTGAGCTAGCGAGTCAACCTTTCTGCCGTTAAGCGAGTGCAAAGATAGGCATTTAATTTCAATTTACAAACTATTTACAAAATAATTTTGCAAACCAGCATAAAAAAATCAAAAATCAAGGGCGAACCCTTATTCTTTATTACTATCGACCATTTGGTGATAGCGTTTCACATATCCTATGAGTAAGGTTGTAAGAGGAAGCGCTATTATCATTCCAAGAAGGCCAAGCAGTTTTCCCCACACCGACAGTGAAAGCAAAATTACTGCAGGATGAAGATTCATCCGCTTACCCATGATACGTGGAACAAGAAACAGGTCTTGAATAGCCTGCACTACACATAAAACAGCCAAAGCGCTAAAAAGAATCACCCAAAAGTTGTCGCCTGTATTTGCTGCTTTCATCAATGCAAGAAGTGCCATAGGTACTATTGAAACGGCTTGTAAATATGGTACCAGGTTAAGTACACCTATAAACAATCCAAATCCTATTGCTATAGGAAAATCTATTATCACAAATCCTACGGCAAAAAGCACGCCCACGAACATTGCAACAAGGGCCTGACCACGAAAATATTGACTCATTCCATCGGTAAGGTCATCAGAGAGTTTTGTGGCAAAATCGCGCCATTTTACAGGAAGAACCTGTTTCCACTCATCGGCTAGAAGTTCATAATCGAGCAGGATAAAGAATATATACAAAACAACAATAAACGATGCTGCAATCTGTACTACAATATTCAGCGTACCCAACATAAGCAACTGTGATTTATGCCAAATCTGTTCGGCAAGCGACTGTACACCATCATTCTGCAGTAACTGCAATACACCTTGTTCATTTCCCAACTCACGAACATAGTCGATTAACGCCGGAGGAATAGACGGATTCTTTATCTGCTGACTGAAAAAAGCAGCTGCTGTATCTTTAAACACAGCAAACTCATCAATCATAGAGGGAACAATAAGCAGAAAAGTTCCTACAATTGCAGCAACAACAACAGTAATGGCGGCCACAATTGACAGCATACGGTATTTGAATCGCATACGGTACTGAAAAAAAATTACCATAGGATATAGCAGATAGGCAATGAGCCAAGCTATAAAAAATGGCAGAAGTACCCCACTAAGCCCATCGACAACAAAATACAATATGCCCACAGTCATCAATATGAGCACGATACGCAAGAAGCGTCCTACCGATATTTCACTATTATTCTTCATTATGTAAATTTTTTCTTTGTGCTAAAGCTTTATAATAACAATCGCGGCACAAAGGTTCATACTCCATTTTCTCGCCTAGAAGCACCAACTTATCGTTCTCTACCGTGCGATGCGAGACATATGCCAAATTACCACAACGGACACAGATTGCATGTACCTTGGTGACCTCATCGGCAAGAGCCATTAGTGCCGGCATAGGGCCGAATGGCTGACATTTGAAGTCCATATCCAATCCTGCTATAATGACACGGGTACCACGGCGCACAAGCTCGTTGCACACTGCCGGCAGTTCATCATCGAAGAACTGTGCCTCGTCTATGCCTACAACATCAACATCCGTAGCCAATAGGAGTATGCTTGCCGAAGATTCTATTGGTGTAGAAAGTATATGGTTACTATCGTGCGACACCACCTCTTCTTGTGAGTATCGTGTATCGAGTGCCGGCTTGAAAATCTCGACTTTCTGACGTGCAAATTTGGCACGTTTCAACCGGCGGATAAGCTCCTCGGTCTTTCCCGAGAACATTGAACCGCAAATAACCTCGATGCGTCCGCGACGCGCCATCTCCATATAATTGTATTCCGAAAATCTGTTCATTGTAAAATTTTAGAAAGTGAGCAGCGCGAAGTTATATATTTAATTCATAAATAGGACGATAATAGAAGACAAATTATCAACAATTTATTATAGACCTTGAGTGTAAAATCGCAAAATAACAGCAAAGCAATCCTTAAGTTACAGCCATTTTTAATAAAATTAAAACTTTTTCTTAAGATTATACACAAAATCTGACTATTTTTGCGACAAATCGCAAAGAACAAGCTGCAATACCTAAAGATTATGGGACTATTATATGTTGTACCTACCCCCGTAGGTAACCTCGAGGATATAACAATGCGTGCACTGCGTATTTTGCGCGAGGCCGATTTTATTTTGGCCGAGGATACACGTACATCTGCCAAACTGATGAAACATTTCGATATTCAGGTACCGATGTATTCTCATCATAAGTTCAACGAGCATAAGACAGTAGGGGGGCTTGCCGAGCGAATAGCGAACAGCGAACATCATGTTGCACTTGTCTCGGATGCAGGAACCCCGGCTATCAGCGACCCCGGATTCATGCTTGTACGTGAGTGTATAAGAAACAATGTCGAGGTACAGTGTCTGCCCGGAGCAACAGCATTTGTACCGGCACTTGTAAGTTCGGGACTACCCTGCGAGAAATTTGTATTCGAGGGATTCCTACCACAGAAAAAAGGCCGCCAGACAAGACTTAATCAACTGAAAGAGGAGCAACGCACGATTATATTCTATGAATCGCCTTATAGAGTGCTAAAGACATTGACGCAGTTGGCCGAGGTTATGGGACCCACACGTCAAGCTGCAGCAGTGCGCGAAATATCGAAACTGCACGAGGAGTGTGTACGCGGAACTCTTGCCGAACTTATAGCACATTTCAGCAAACATGAGCCTCGCGGCGAGTTTGTACTTTTAGTCGGCAACACCACCATCCCCGATAATAACAATGATGAAGAGTAACCCGAAACAATCATTTTACATCGCTGTTAATAATAAAAAGCAGCAACATTTAAAATATCATTTTAATTCAGCTTTTATTGGAAAATAAATACAGTAACAACAATTTATAAAAATAACAATTATGAAAAAAGCACTTATACTTATAGCAGTTGTTGCAATGATAAGCAGCTGCCAAGATGGGCCTAAACGCGAACAGTTGATAAGCACAAACGACTCGTTACAGGCAGTTATAGAGAGCCGCGATGCAGCCCTCGCCGAGATGATTAACACGATAAACCAGGTAGAAGAGGGATTCCGTGCAATCAACGAGGCACAAGGACGAATTAATCTGGATGCCATAGGTAATGAAAAGAGTATAAACGAGAGTATAGAGCAGGATTTTGCATACATTAATGAGACGCTGCAAAAAAACAAAGAGGAGATTCAGAAACTGAAAGCACAGCTAAACAAAAATCAAGGAGCCTACAAACAGTTGCATACTATGCTCGAAAACCTTCAGCAACAGTTGACAAAGAAAAGCGCCGAGCTTGAAACGATGAAATCGGAACTGATGAAACGCGACATACGTATCGCCAACCTCGACAAAACTATTGAGACACTTACTCAGACAAACGAAGAGAGTAAACAGACTATAGACATACAGGAGGCCGAGATTAATACCGTATGGTATGCCATCGGTACCAAAAAGGAGCTGAAAAACGAGAATATACTTAAAAGCGGCGATGTATTACGTGCCACAAATGCCAACCTCGACTATTTCACAAAGGCCGATATGCGTGAGTTGAAGACTATAAACACATACGCAAAGAGTGCCAAATTGCTTACCACCCATCCCGAGAACAGCTACACTCTCGAAAAAGACAGCAACAAGCAGTATGTTCTTACAATTAAAGAACCGGCAGCATTCTGGAGTATATCAAAATACCTTGTAATACAGGTAAGATAAGACTTATTGCTGCGCCAAGAGGCGCAGCAATCTTTTTACACACCGGCGCAAAAGAAACAATGAACAAATATAAGAATATATTCATAGACCTTGACGACACACTATATGACTTTAAGGGTTCGTCAATGGAATCGTTCAAAGAGGCATACGACCTACTCGGATACAATCGTTTTTTTAGTTCATTCGAGCAATATATAGAGCTGTACACCCCACGCAACCTGCAACTATGGGAACAGTACGGACGCGGTGAAATTACGAAGAGCGAACTCAACCGCATACGCTACAGCTACCCTCTTGAAGCAGTGGGCATACACGACGAAGAACTTGCAGCACAATTCTGTAGAGAGGCACTGAGCCGTATACCAACAAAAAACAAACTTATCCCGGGATGCAAAGAACTGTTAGATTATCTGTATCCCAAATACAACCTTTACATTCTCTCCAACGGTTTTCAGGAGTTACAGGAACATAAGATGCTGACAACAGGTATAAGACATTATTTCAAGTCTCTCATTCTTTCCGACCATATAGGAATAAACAAGCCACGACGTGAACTATTTGAACATGCACTAAACAGCACCGGCTCTACTGTAACAGATAGTATTATGGTGGGGGATATGTTCGAGACTGATATTGTCGGGGCTGCGAATATCGGACTCGACCAACTATTTTTCAACATCTCAGGAATTAAGGAACTGCCTTTCACACCCACATACGAGGTTAGAAATCTTAAGGAAATTATGGCTATATTATAGGATTCATAATATAGCCCCTATTGCTCTGAGATACTCCAGACGATACAAGAAACGATTTATACGTGCCTCAATAAGTTTCTGATGTGCTTGCAGCCACATAGTCTGCGCTTCGAGATAATCGGTTAATGGAATATTACCGACCTGAAAAAGTCGGTTGCATACACGCAGATTCTCAGTAGCAGAAACCACTCCACTCTCGGCTATACTAAGTTCGAGTGCCGATTCGCTGAGGGTATTTGCAGCTTTTGCAGCTTCAAGCATCATCAATTCTGTCGAGTTCTCCTCATCGGCTATGGTCTCACGATACTGCATCTTTGCCATCCGCAACTTTGCATAGGACGAAGCATTGAATAGCGGAACAGAGAGTTTAAGCCCCAGCATAGCATTCCAACCACCCAAGGCTCTATCATTGCCGATAATCGCTCCATTCATATAACCGCACACCCCCACAAGGACAAGCTGCGGCAATAGGTCGGAACGTGCAATATTCACCTTCTGATGCAAAATGTCACGTTTCAGTGCAAGAATGGCAGCATCGGGACGTGCCGAGATATCATTTATCGCAGCAATGGAATAGTCGTTCTCAGGCAGCTCCTCTTCAACCTCTATTACCCTATCAAGCGGTAAGCCTATCAGATGACACAAGTTCATAGCGGCAATATGCCGCCCATTATTGGCACGTTGCAGATTAAGTTCACTCTCACGAAGCCTCACTTCGACCTTAAGTACATCGTTACGCGATTTTACACCACGCTCATTCGCCATCTGCACCGAGCGTAACAGTTCTTTTAAAAGTTCGTTGTACGAAGCAGCCACCTTACGCATCTCATCGGCCCGAACCACATTTGCAAAAGCACGGGCTGTCTCTACCACAACATCTGCCTCATTCATTCTATATGATTGATTGGCAATGAGTTCGCCTATCTGTCCAATCTTATACCCTGCCACAATCTTTCCACCCATGAAAAGAGGTTGCTCGACCTTTACTCCTACTCCGTATAGACAACCTGTCCCATAATCAATTCCAAGACCCGGAAAGTATGCTCCTGCACCCGTAGGAATACCATCCGCACCAAGCACCGGCAATAACCCTCCATCCACGTCTAACCTACCATCGACAGTGGAACAGAGGCCTAAGCCATCGAATGATATTCGAGGCAGATAATTGGCAAATGCTGCCTTACGTGCATATATTGACGATTTTATTCTATAATTGGCAGCCACAACCCTTTTATTGCACATTTTTGCAAGTTCTATACAATGAGCAAGAGTCAATCTCTCCTGAGCGAAAAATGGAATAGAGATAAAGATAACTGCAAGTACGGTATATATTTTCCTCATTATTTAATCCTTATTCTAAAGAAAATTGCATATAATACAGGTAGATAGACGAGTGTAGCTATCGTCGAGAAGAAAAGTCCGCCCATAATGGTTACCGCCATAGGCCCAAACAGGTCGTCATTTAGCAAAGGAATCATTCCTAATATAGTTGTAATAGAGGCCATCATCACCGGACGCAAACGCGAGCAGGCACTCTCGATAAGAACAAGAGCAGATGGCTCGCTATCCATTATACGAAGGTTTATATCGTCCAACAACACTATACAATTCTTTATGAGCATACCAAGCAGTCCCAATGCACCAACAATAGCACAGAAATTAAACACCTTGCCACTTATGAGCATTGCCAAGACAACCCCAACAGCCAACAACGGGACACAACATAGTATAAGTGCAGGCTTACTATAATCCTTAAAAAGCGCGATAAGCAATGCTATTATAATGATTACAGCCAAGGGAACCTGTCCAAAGAGATAATGCATAGTCTGGTCGCTTGCCTCTTTCTCTCCTCCCCAACGGTAAGAGTAGCCATCGGGAAGTTTCATCAAAGCAATCTTTTCGGCTATTATCTTTCGTGCGCTCTCGGTCTCTACTCCATCGACGGGAGAGCACATCACCGTCCTCGCACGTTGTCCGTTATAACGTACTATAATAGGATACTCCCATACAATATCAATGCCGTCACCAATGGCTGTAAGCGGAATTGTCTGCATTACAGAACGAAGGATTTCCTCTCGCATAACAGTGCCGTTCTTTATTTTTAACAGCAAATCATCGGTAATCAGGTGAGTTAAATTAGGAGTCATCGAAAAAACAGAGACACTCTCCAGATTATCTATCTGTGCACCGTCATCACCCTTACTTTTCAGAAAAATCATATTCTTATGCCTTCCTTCATAGAATGTAGTAATGGGGATTCCTCCTGTTGCAGTAAGCAAAGAGATAGAAATATCCTCTCGACTGACACCCTCTCTGCTCGCCAGCATCTGATTATAATCGACCTTTATAAGAGGAGTCGGTTCAGACCAATCAGTAGTCACAAGCCTTACCTCCTGGGTACTGTTCATAATATCCATCAAACTACTGGAGAGTGTATCGAGGAGTGCCGGATCGGGTCCTATAAACTGTACCTCGATAGGATATTTCTTATACATAATATTATATTTCTTCATTTTCACATAAGCATCGGGATAGTTTTGCGTCAAATATTCCTGTATCTCGGAAATATTATCGTTAAGACTCCTTGCCGATGTAAATGACACAATAAGTTCGCCATACGAGAGAGAGGGAAGAGCAATACTGCGCACGAGATTATATCGGGCAGGAGTTCCTCCAATAGAAGTTGTAACATCGGTAACATCAGCGCGATTCATCAGATAGGATTCAATACCGTGTAAATCACGTTCGACCCGTGTATAGTTACGACCTTCGGGAAGTTTATATTCTATATAAAGCTGATTGTAAGTCATGTCAGGAAAAAAGCCCTGTTTGACACATCTAAAGGCCATACAACTTATAGCGACCAATAAGATACCACATAAAAGAGTTACCCAACGGCGACGCAGACAAACTGATAATATACACCTAAGAAAAGAGTAGACAACTCCACTGTAAATACTATTGTCATTCACCTTTTTCACCGAATCCCTAAGCCATCTATCTGCCATTAGCGGAACCTGTATCAATGCTAAAACCCAACTAAGCAACAGACTGACTGCCAATACTATGAATAAATCACGTACATAGACACCGGCATTATCGGGCGACAGAAATATAGGTAAAAAAGCAAGTATCGCAATCATTGTTGCTGCCAGAAGCGGCATCGCAATCTTTCGGCCTATAGCAGTCAATGCCTCATTTCTTGAAACGCCTCTTTTAAGGTCAGTCAAAATACCGTCAACAATAACAATGGCATTATCGACTAACATACCCATTGCCAAAATAAAAGAAGCCAACGAAACACGCTGCATCGAACCCCCAAAGTATCCCAATAACAAAAATGTACCCACAACAATCGTTATTAGGCTGAAGCCGATAATAAGACCGCTACGCAGTCCCATTGTGAACATAAGAACTAGAATAACAATTACAACCGACTCTATTAGATTCACAAAGAATGCCGACAAAGCATCCAACACCCTTTGAGGCTGATAAAAGACCTTATTGCATACAATCCCCAATGGCAACCGTTCATTGGCAAGAGCATCCAGACACCTCTCTACATCCTGCCCGACCTTTACGATATCTGCGCCCGAAACTGCTGCCACAGCTATTCCGACAGCATTCTTGCCATTGTACTTTAACCTTTCGCGCACAGGCTCCACCGATGAACGTTCTACCGTAGCGATATCACACAAACGCAGTTGGTCATCTTCATGTCCGCTGATAATCATCTGTCGTATTTGCTCAATAGTAGAAAATTTATCATCGACTGTAACACGTACCCTGTTATCACCATTATTATAATAACCGGCATAATAGACACTGTTATACCTCAGCAATGTGGATAACACCTCGTAAGGAGATACACCCAACGAAGCCATTTTCACGGGATGCAGCGAAATATCTATACTACCAACCTGCTCGCCATATATATGTACACGTCCCACCCCATCAATATCGGTGAGCTCACGTCGGATTAATGCAGCATAATCCGATAGTTCCCTATCGCTATAACCATCACCGGTGAGAGCATAAAACATTCCATAGACAAGATTGAAATCGTCTTGAACCTGCACCGAGGTTCCTTTAGGAAGCGAGGGAAGCACATCAGCAATATCTCGTCGAAGCATATCCCAACATTGTTCAAGATTACTATCCTTTATTGTCGGCTTTAGCTCTACCTGAATTATTGCGATATCACTGTACGACCAACTATGCACATTCTTTACCTCGCCAATCGCCCGTATGGTATTCTCGAGCTGTTCGGTAACCTCAAGTTCCATTTCGACAGCCGAGGCTCCAGGACGAGTTGCCACCACCATAGCTACCTTTACCTTCACCTCGGGGTCCTCTAATTTACTCATATCATAAGCAGAATAGAGACCACCAAGCAACAGCATTGCTATAATAAACCAAACAAGCTTTTTATTTTCGAAAGCCCACTTGCCAAAGTCAATCATAGAAGACCTCCTATGTTTGTTTCGCTTACCTGTGGTAACTGTTCTACACAACTACCCTCTTTTAAACTGTGTACACCTGCTGTTATAATAATATCTCCATCGTTTAATCCCGATACTGTTGCTGTGCCATCACTATTTAACGCTTTAACATCTACTAAGCGCTTCGTAACAGTGGTATCGGAGAGTACCCACACAAATTCATGCTTATTCTCGTGTAAAAGTGCAGTAGCAGGAATCCTCACAATAACAGTATCAGCAATCGTTAAGAGTATATCCACCATAAGAGACATTCCGTGCAAGGACTCGCCACTTACGGAACGGGGCAACGCAAGTCGCACTGCATATAATTGGTTGACATTTGCTTCGGGCGAGAAATTTATAGGAGTTAGTGGAACAGGTTCGGGAATAAAGTCAAAATCGGCTTCAAAAGAGGCAATTTTGTTTCGTCTATGGTATATTACAGCAGGAACAAACAGTTCAATTACAGGCTTTGAAGAGGAATGCAGTGTTAGAACCGGCACACCTGCACCAACAACTGAGGGTGGGTAGAATAAACATCTCTTGACATAGCCATCAAACGGAGCATATAGTTTAGTATCGGCAAGCCGATTTTCTGCATTAACATACTTTGCCTTTATCTGCCGTAAAGCGTAACGTGCCTTATCGTAATCGGCAACTGTGACCACACTTTCGGCAAATAGTGCCTTAACACGTTCTGCATCTGCTTTTAGTGCAAGGTATTCAGCTTCGACAGCCTCTTTCTGTAACTCATAGTCTCGAGCATCAATCTCTGCTATAATATCTCCTTTATGGAAGAAATCGCCTTCATCGACAAAAACATTCTCTAGGGTACCACTTACCTTAAACGAAATATTAACAACCTCGGCAGGAGTCACTCTGGCCGGAAAACTATACCTTTCATTAACTAATGCACTTTGTACAGTATCACATCTGACTCGCAAACATCTCTGCTTACTATTTTTTTCAACATTACAAGATACAATAACAAAGATAAGCAGTGTATGGAAAATAATATTTTTCATTTTTGTGCAAAGAATGAGCATATATTAAACCAATTCTATGCACTTTTGTTCAATTGAATATACTTTATCTGTGACTTAATTATTTCCAATTTACGGATTAACGAGATTAAGCAAATTTATACGGGTGATATTTTTTATATCGTCTTCCAGACTTTGCAGGTGAGCCGAAATCCCTCAGAATTTTACGTTGAGCCAGAAATACTTCCTTTTCAGGATTGCCAATTTATAGGCTTACCCACACTAAATTTCTACTGAGCCCTTTAATTACCTCGTTTTAAGCATATAAAAAAAAGGAAAGTAAGATAAATAACTTACTTTCCCCTTTGTGATTCCGCTGCAATCATTCGTGATTCCGAAGCGTTCTTTGTGATTCCGGAGCGTTTATCCGTATCATAAGGCGCAAGTTCGTTATATCTTATTGTCTATCAATGAATTTTTTTTGTTGATAGTCCTGCTATTTCAAATATCAATTATCATCATTTTCACTTGGTTTGCAACTTGGTTTGCACCTTTGTTAGTTGGTTTGCAAGTTTGTTAGACAAAGATAGCAAATTTGGGTAACATATACAAATTCCCACCCACCTTTATAGCGTCTTGGGAGCGAAAATTTCGCTTTCTAGACGCTTTTTTTTACACTTTTTAAGGTACACAATACAGAAAATGAGATTTATGCCAAAGGTCTTTTATGACCTTTTTGCCACCTCTACTTTTGTACTGAACAAACTCACTAACGAACATTTCTAACCCTTATTAAGGTTCACAGTTGTTTAATGTTTTTAAGAACTTTTTACAAAACATTATCAACAAATCTTATGAGGACAAAGAAATTAAGTGCAGAACAGTGTGAATATTTTTCAAAGGTTTTTCCTGTAATGAGCAACACCGAAGTCGCACTGCTTTTGAACGTGAGTGTAACAACAGTAAAGAACTATGCAGATATAATGGAGCTGAAGAAAGACCCGGCATATCTTTCAAGTGTAAGAAAACAAGTATCAATTAAAGGTCATTTAGTACGATGGACATTATCGAGAACAAAACAAAATGGCTCCGCAGCCTCAAGCGTGGAGAAACGAAAGTAGGTCGTTTGGCATCATCAAAAGAGTGTACCACAATGTCAGTCCTTATATATAGGTGGAACATTGACGAGGGGGCAAGCAAAGGCATACGCATATCCGCGTCATACGATAGGCGCAACTGCCTTGTTACCATTACCGGCAATGTGATAGACAGTTATAAGGAGTTACGACAAAAAGCGATGAAAGCCTATGCTGAAGCCGAGTGAACTGGAACTATTGGCCGACAAAATAGCCAAAAAGCTCCACCGTCTCAATGATGAAGTGCTTTCTGTTGCCGAAGTCGCAAGAATGCTCGACAAGACAGAGGGAGCGGTGAAAAAGATGTGTTACAGGGGGCAGTTGCCACACCGTAAACAGCAGAAGTCATATTACTTCAGCAAGAAAGAGATAACAGAATTTATTCTATCTAATGAATAAACTATAAACTTTCCTTTTTCAAAGTCCACCCACAGCCTGCTGTGAAGCCCACTGTGAGTGGCATTTTTTCAACTCTCAAATTACAGGACAATGGAAGAAAAACAAATAGCATTGAAAGCCTCATTATGCAACCGCCTATCGCAAATGGTGCTCGACCATAATCTACCTGTGAATATCGTTGTCGGTGAGAATCTGACCTATTTGCGTACAGTAACATTGACATATCACCTGCGCGATGAAATGCTTGTTGAGTGGCTTATCTACCGTGTAACTGAAGATGACGAGTATGCAGTATGATACAGGCAACCGACCTTTACAAAGCGACACGCGACGGTTTAGACATCATTCTCCGCTACTATCCACAAGCTGCTGATGTTGTCGGAACGAAGAACAAATTCAGGGCGAGGCAGAACGAAAAGACTGCTTCGGCCTGCTTGCACTATTCCGGCGGAGTGTGGAAAGTCGTAGATTTCGGCGACGACGGGCACGCTCTTTCTCCCATTGATATATGTATGAAAGAGGAAGGCATCACCCACTTTTATGAAGCGGTTCTGCTGTTGGCCGGTATCTTCGGCATAAACGAAGAACTCTCGCCCTCAATCAACAAGCCACGCATCGAGAAACGCCCGGCAACGAGCGAAGAGAAAGAGGGAACACGCATATTCTCCCTTTTGGAGTCCATACCCGAAGAACATCTTAAAGTCCTCGGCCCGAAAGTACGGGCAGAACACGCAGAGGCTCTTAATTGGTACGAGGCAGAATATGTAGGCTATGTAAAGAACAGGGAAGTAACACTCAAATATAGCACAGAGAACTATCCTATATTTATGCGTGAATGCCGTACAGACGACGGCAAGGTGTTCTACAAGATATACGAACCTCTCAACCCCGAAAAGCAGTGGCGTTTCTCATACACTCCCGAAGGAGTAAAGCCCAAAGACTATATCAACGGCCTGCGCGAGTTGCAGGAGCAGTTCGGCAAGCTCAACAGTTGCGATGATGAAGAAGAGGGCGAACAACGGGAAAGAAAGCTCGAAGAGATATTTATATGCAGTGGAGAGCGCGACGCTCTTTGCTTAAAGTCTATGGGCTACATTCCTATATGGTTCAATTCCGAGACATACACCCTCACAGAGTCCGAGGTTGCCAAACTCTACCGCTATGCCGATACCATATACAACATTCCCGACATCGACGCTACAGGGCGTAAGAAAGGTGCAGAATTGGCACTGCGCCATATCGACATATTTACAGTGTGGCTCCCCGAATGGCTCTCCACCTATCGCGACAATCGCGGAAAACCTCGCAAGGATCTCCGCGATTGGCAAGAGCTTCGCCGTGATGTTGCCGACTTCCGCGACCTCATCAAAATGGCGATGCCGGCAAAATTCTGGGTAGAGACCATAAACGAGAAATCGGGCAAGCGAGAACTATCCATATCGGCTGTACGCCTTTACTACTTCTTGCAGTTGAACGGTTTTCGTACACTGCGCGATGCCAATGCAGCCAATACCCGGTACATACAGGTTACAGGCAACATCGTAAAGCAGATAAAGGCGAAAGATGTACGCCGTTTCGTGCGTGAATGGGCTGAAGAACGCTGTTTGGCAGAGAATATCCGAAACCTCATTGTAAACTCAATGAAGTTTTCGGAAACCTCTCTTGAAAACCTCCGCGAGGTGGAATTGGACTTTACCACCTTTACCCCCACAACACAACTCTTCTTCTTTACCCGTAAATCAATCGAGGTAACACCTTCAGAGATTATAGTGCATCAAAAGGGCGATACATCTTTTCAGCACTATGTTTGGGAAGATAATGTTCTGCCTTATGAGTTCACCGTTATGCCCGATATGTTCAGCATCACACGCTCCGAGCAAGGGGGCAAGCCACACTTCGACATCGAGGTGCTGGAGTCCGGCAAAAGCTGCCTATGCGGTTACGTTATCAATTCAAGCCGTATCTATTGGCGTAAGGAAATGGAGTACCGCTTTGGTGAAGACAGGGAAGCAGCAGCCGAGTATGCAGCCACCCACCGCTTTTGCATCGACGGCGAGGGATTGACACCCACAGAGATAGCCGAGCAGAAGCAGAACCTTATAAACAAGATATTCGCTATCGGCTATATGCTCCACCGCTACAAATCACCCTCGCGTGCGTGGGCTCCGCAGGCAATGGATAACAAGATAGGCGAGAATGGCGAGTGCAACGGCCGAAGCGGAAAATCATTCCTCTTCAAGGCTCTCTCTATGTTTATGCGTACAGTCAAGTTATCGGGAAGAAACCCAAAACTGATGGATAACCCCCACGTTTTCGACCAGGTGAACATACACACCGATTTTGTGCTTGTCGATGACTGCGCCCAATACCTCTCTATGGGGCTGTTCTATGACATTATCACAAGCGATATGACGGTGAACCCGAAGAACAATCAAAGTTACAGCATACCCTTTGAGCAAAGCCCCAAGTTTGGTTTTACCACCAATTATGTACCGCTGGACTTTGACAGCTCCACCGAGGCGCGTATGCTCTATATGGTCTATAGCGACTATTACCACCAGCTCACCGAGACAAACGACTACCTCGAAACACGCTCCATACGCGATGATTTCGGGCGCGACCTCTTTACACACGATTACAGCCCGGCTGATTGGAACGCTGATATAAATTTCCTTATGCAGTGCCTTCGCTTTTACCTCTCCCTGTGCCGGGAGAATATCAAGATATTGCCCCCAATGGATAATATCTTGTTACGCAAATACAGACAAGACATCGGAAATAACTTTGAAGATTGGGCTAACGGTTATTTTGCCGAAGACGGCGACAAACTCGACAAACTGCTTATACGCCGTGAGGTGTTCGATGACTACCGCAAGTATGCCAACGTAACCAACCTCACAATGCAGCGTTTTACGCAGAAACTGCACTCTTTCTGCCACCTTTGCCCCTATATCGACACGCTCAACCCTGACGAGCTTTGCAACAATCAAAAGCGCATATCAAGGCGTGTTGAGGGCAATTTCGTGGATATGATATTCGTGCAGACAAAGAGATACAAAGAGAAGAAAAATGACCCTAACGAATTTATACCCGATGAACAATTCCTTTAGAAACGAAACAGTACGCACTCTTGTGCAGTCCTACACCGTTGCACAGTTCAACGAAAAGTATCTTGCCGACAAAGAATTCCGCAAGTTTGCAAGGAAGGTATATGCCTACTTTGACAATATGCGACACGGCACACGCCTTCGGCTCACCGCCTATCAAGGTCGCAAATTGGAGTGGGTACTGCTCACCTATGTGGCCTTCTATTTTGAAGGGGCACATTGGCTGGAGTTCTTTATATCCGATGACTACAACACCATTGTACGGCGCAACATCGCTCCCGAAGATTTCGACAGGGAAGTTGAGCAATGGCTCAAATGGAAAAGGGAACATCAGCATTAAATCCTCTTCTACCACTCACTGCTGTATGGCATTTGCCGTGCAGCATTTTTTTGTGCCGTAAGCAAAGGCAACATCTTTCAATTTTACCTCTTCTTATTTCCGTACTAATCTTTTGTATCTTTGTATCAAAGCAAAAGAAAGAAGATGTAACTTCTTAATAATAAAGGAGAAATTCACAGATACAATCTTGATACAAACCTGATACAATTTTCTTCATTCCTGCTTTTGTATCACCTTACATACCTCTTCATCGTTTTGTATCATAGGACAAATCTAACTTGTATCACATTTGTATCGACCGCAAGTACTTGTTATATAGTATGTTATGCCGATTTTAATACAAAGATACAGCGATACAAACTTTTTGTGTCTTTATACCACCAGCCTTGTTTCTCTCTCCACTCTTTGCTCTTTCATCTTTGCTCTTTTCCCCTTTCCCCACAGTGATACTCTGTTTTGACTTTTTCGTGTGCGAAGGTAGGGCAAGAGGCAACAGCACAAGGACACAGCGAGTTTACACCAAAAATCTCCACTCCTGCCGGATAGTATTTACAGCAGTTCCTGCCTTTCGTATAAATCCTTGTTGCTCTTGTTGCCTTTGACCTTGCCCTGTTGCTTGCACATAAAAAGTTTCAAAAAACAGAGTATTCACATTTAGTTTCAAGGTTATGGAAAATATCAATGCTTCGCAGAAGAGAGTACGCCCTGAAGATTGGGCAGATGTGGTAAAAGAACACGAGTATGATTATACAAGCGGTAATCCTGCTGTATATGTCGGCACATATTACAAGTACAATAATGGTTCGCTTTACGGAATGTGGGTTGATTTGACCTCGTTCTTTGATTACGATGAATTTATAGAGTTCTGCTATTTGCTCCACATTGATGAAGAAGATCCGGAATTTATGTATCAGGATTATGAGAATTTCTCCTCTGAATGGTATTCCGAAAGTTGCTTTGATGAAGTTACTTTCGACAAGATTATAGAGTACGGCAATATGGACGAAAAGGATAGAAAGTTGTTCGATGCCTTTACAGAGCATTACGGCAGTGGCTACACGCTGGAAGATGCCAAAGAGCGTTTTCAAGGTGAGTGGGATAGCGAAGAGGAATTTGCCGAACACCTCGTTGATGATTGTTACGGCGATATGCCTGAATTTGCCCGTCGCTATTTCGATATGAAGCAGTTCGCACGCGATTTATTCAATTTCGATTACACGTTCATTGACGGATATGTATTCTCCGATTATTAAGCACTCCTGCAAAGGCCCTCGAAAAGAGGGCTTTTTTTTGTTCGTGCATTCCTTGCCAAAGGTCTTTTTCAATGGCTTTATAAAGAGATAAATTTGTAGTAATAAACAACAAAGATATGAGCCAATTTACTATACATCTTGATTTAGAGCCATACCTCGCACAGTGGTTCATACACGAGCAAGGCGGTGAGCACCCCGTAACCCTTACACGAGGCAGTGCCGAGAGTGATATTTTGGAGCTGTTCTTAAAGCCCCAGCCCTCTGCAATACCTGCACGCCCGGCTCCCACCGACACGCAGATATTTATACCCACGTTCAAACATAAAGATGTGAGAACATATAACTACCTGCCACCACGTGCCACCCTCGCACTGAAAAAGACCATACGCACCCGTTTCGTTATCCAGTTGTGGAACGACCTCTATAAGTTCGAGAATATAGGCAAGCGAAACGATGAACTTATTTACGCTTGGATGGAAGCGCACGGCATAGAACTTAACGAAACGAATTGGTGTGCTATCTCAAAAATCTATTACCGCAAGAGAAAATCATATCTTACCGTAAAAAATCGTATGAATTAGTTACTACTTCAAACGCCTTTTGTCCTAAAATGATTTTTGTTGAATTTGTTGCCGTATGAAAGTTTCCCTGCCCTCAATTACCAAAATTGCCTATCTCCCTTGTTCCGAGTTATCGCCCGACATCGTTTTCCGCTACAAGGTAAAAATGCCTGTTGCAATCTATGCAGGTACAACACCTATCACTTTTTACGGAACACCTTCCTGTGATACTGTTTCAGAGTACGAGAACAAAGGTCGCCTTGAAAAAGCCACTCTCAAATTCTCCACTCTCGACGAGCTGCCTACTGCCTTTCCTATCGCTTTCGTGGTTACTACGGCTAATTGTCGCTCATATCTCATAGGTGCTATGGAGCGACCATTTCCCGTAGTGAAGATTGAGAGTACCACCGGCGCACCGGACGGCGATACTGCAACAGACAAGGTTACAGTTACCTTTTCTGCTCCGAAAGCACTCGTTCCGTGCATTGTATAGCCTTTTTCGGTCTTTTATACCCCTTTATTATATATATACTTTCGTGGCAAAGCAAAACAATAAGCAATGCCACAGAAAAATTATCACCTACACCTGAAAGGAGTTGTCGGAGGCTATGACTTCGACAGCTCCTATGTAGATTTCATTCTCGGCAAGCACAAGGACGAGCAGGTCAATGTGCTTATCGACAGTCTTGGCGGTTCAGTCAGTACCGCACTATCAATAGCAGCCGCATTTTCCAATCACGGAAATGTGGCAGTTCACTATGTCGGAATGAACGCATCGGCAGCCACCATTGCCTCGCTCGGAGCGAAGCAGGTAACAATCGACTGCAATGCAATGTACCTCGTGCATAAATGTTCGGCAGAGTTCTTCAAATGGGAAAACCTCAATGCCGATGACCTCGACGCACTCATTGCACAGTGCAAGCAGATGAAGAACGACCTTGACAAACTCGACGGCAACATCGCTTCGATGTATGCCGGCAGATGCAAGAAGAACAGCGAAGAGTTGCTTGCCCTTATGAAGGTCGGCGGTTGGCTCACTGCACAAGAGGCAAAGGAATGGGGCTTCGTCGATGAAATCACCAACAGCAAGGAAGATGCAGCCCCAGTGCTTACCGATGCCGTAGCAAGCGCAATGGCCGACGCAGGCATACCCATTCCCAACATCGCAGTTCCCGACACCGCAAACTCCTTCCTCGCTTTTCTCAAAAATCTGTTCCGCAACAATAGCAACAGCAATACTTCCAACAACTCAAAACCCGATAACAAAATGAAGATTACAGCAACACATCTATGCGATGCGCTCGGCATTGAGAGCATCGAGGCGGTGGATAACAAAGTTACCCTTACCGCAGAGCAGGCGCAGAGTATTGACAACGCACTTGCAGAGAGAGAGAACACAATCACCACGCTAAAGGCAGAGGTCGAGACTCTGAAGCAGAAGCCTGCCGACAGCACCTGCACCATTGTCGATGACAAGACAAAGGGCGGTGAGAAGAACGAGGCAGAGGAGTTTGCCGACACGGTGAACGAGGCCATCAAACTATTCAACTCAATCTAACACAACCAAGAAAAACTATACTATTATGGCAGGAAAACTGATTTTTACTCTTGATGACTACCAAAAGGCAGCAATCAAGTACCGCAAGCAGCTCCTTATGCTCCCGATTATCGGCATACAGGACACGTTGCAGTTTATGACCCCACGCCCCGGCATACGCTACAAGGAGAATGTGGGCGACATCAATGCAAAGGCGCAGTTCGCACCCTACAAGCCTACACGCCGTACCAATGTGGATTTAACGCTGAACTTCCGCACGCTGGAGACATTCTTCGGCAATGTGGCAGCAGACTTCGAGCCCAACACCGCAATATCCACCCTTCTTGGTACAGGTGCAACAAAGGGCGACGGACAGATGAAGACACCCACAGCACTGCACGTACTCGCACAGGTGGCAAAGAGCCTTTCCGAACACCTCAACGACGCTATTTGGAGCGCAAAGCGCAATGCCAACGGCGACACCACAATGGACTTGTTCGACGGTTTCGACACTATCACCGCAAAGGAGATTGCATCGGGTGCCATTGCAAAGGAAGAGGGCAATTATATGAAGCTGACAGAGGACATCACAAAGGCAAATGCCGTTGATGTTGCGAAAGAGATACTTTTCTCTCTCGACCCCCGTCTGCGTAAGGAAGATTGCTACCTCTTCTGCTCACAGGACTTTGTGGATAAGTACAACGAGGCTTACCAAGTGTCGCACGCAGGCATTATCTACAACAAGGAGTACGGACAGATTTCCGTTGAGGGTTCGGCAGGCAAACTGAAGCTCGTACCGCTTTACAACAAGGCAGACTCCAAGTACTTGCACATTTGCCCGAAGGCCAATATGCTCGTAGGTTTCGACCAGATGGGCGACATCGAGAGCATTCTTGTCAAGGAGTACGCTCCTTTCGTGCTTACCTACATCGCCACAATGTTCTTCGGTGTGCAGTTCGAGAGCATAGACAAACGCCGTCTTAAGGTCGTTGAACTCAATTCGGCACAGTAATAACCGCTAATACCTATAATTATGGCAAATTGCAATAACATACAGGCATCGCTGGCGTGGTGTCAGGGTACACCCGAATTGCCCGGCATACGCCGTCGTGCTTACTACACATCGAAAGGCAATATCGTGAAGTGGCCGCAGTTGCAGCACTATGTAAATGGTCGCCTTGTGTCGGCTATCCTCAATGGCAGTTTTGAATTGTTAGCCGAGCAGAAATGGAAGTACATTGACATTCTGCCCGACAAATCACAGCTCACAAGCGACCCGCAGGGCGAAGTTCCCTCGCAGACACAGCTCAACAAACTTACGCTTGTTCACCCGGCTGTCGGTGAAGAGGCATCGGCAGCAGCAGCCTACATCAACAATAACGACATTGTTTTTGTAGTGCAGGATATGAAAGGCAAGTGGCGTGTCATAGGCAGCGAGAAGTGGCCTACCAAAGCCACCGTAGCGCAGGATGTGGGGCAAGGTGCTACAGGTACTACCTCTACCACCATTACCGCAGAGGCTACCGATGAATGCCCTGCACCTTTCTATCGCGGTACACTTGAGACAGAGGACGGAAGCATTGTTTGCGACAGCACCGACGACGAGAATATCATTGACGGCTAACACTTTCATCTTTCATCTTTCAACTCACAGCTACTTATGCAGGACACCGGGGACACCATAAATGATATAGGTGCTATCCTTGAAAGTATCGAGGTTGCACCTGTTGAAGTGGGTGTACTCGGTGCACCTGCTTCGCAGGAGGGCAAGGACATCTTTGCCGAACAGCAGCGTAAAGGTTGGGATAAAAGCGTAGAGGCAAGGTGCGACTTTACAAGGAAGGTACGCCTTACCCGTCGTGGTGGTGTATTCTTCATTTCGATATGGCAGAAGTCTATCTTCGGGCGTACACTCACCGAAATAAAGGCCGATGACAGTATGGTGCAGTTCTTCGCGGACAATACGGCCGACCTCATACGGCAGATAGTCGGTAAACACCTATGCAAAGGCTGTTGGGCTATCTGCACAGCACCGAAGCGCAGACACCTTACAAAGAACTTTGCCACACGGATAAGCGAAGAAATTGCCCGGCAGTTGCAGATACCCTTTTACGAAGATGTCGCCTTTTGCAAGAACAAACAGCGTATCAATGCCGAATACACCCTGAACATACTGCCCCAAGAGCCAAACATAATAGTCTTTGACGATTTTGTTACCACAGGCTCCACAATAGGCAGTATGTACCGCCTTTTGTCGCAGTACGATAAGAACATTCTATTTTTCACAGGAATAAACAACAAACTATGACTTTTGACCACGATTTTACCGAGAAGATACAGCAGTGGCTCGACACACCGCACGAAGAGCGCGATTATGAGCAAGGTGCATTGTACCTCCTGAAGCTCAACGGCAATCAAATTATGTATCGTAACCTAATGGCAAATCCACGAGGAAAAGCCGAGTTCATCGAATACCACCTTCGCAAACATTATGGTTTCCGAGTAAAGGAATTGACACATACGCAGGTCGCCCAAATGCAGAAGCTGGTTGAGCAGATAGAGAAGAAACATTATTCATTCGCAGAGGATAATCCTGCAAAGGAGTTCAAGCAGGGCAAACGTGCCGACCACGATACACTGCCGGAAGAGATACAGGCTTTATACGTTGAGAACCTTTCCATTCTACAGCGTATGCGCGAGGTGCATTTGCGTTTGCGTACACTCTCCACTGCGGACTCTCCTTGCCCGGACTCCGAGCGTTACCCATTCCTTAAAGAACTTATTGAATTGGATAAGAAGATACACGCAAATTGGGAGCAGTACGACCATTTCACAGGCTCCGAGCAGGAGGTTATAAAAGTTGAGGAAGCACCCAAGAGCGAGGGAAAACCGGCGCGAAAGAAACGCACGAAGAAAACAAATAGTTGATTTCTCATTTCTCCTTTTATGAAACGTAACACCTCTATAAACGACATCTTGAAGCCATTGGGGGATAAGCCATATCAAGCCTATCTCTCCAATGTGTTGCAAGTTGCCGATGTTTTGGAGTGGGTGCTGGAGCAGGTAGGAACAGCCGAAGTATGGCAGACATCGTTTTCCATATCGGAAGAGTTCCTGCGCCGTCTCTTCTTCATCGAGAAGAGTGGACGGGTGAAGCGATTTAATCTCGTACTCGACCACAAGGCGACAAACAAGACACTCAAATTGTGGGCTTTCATCACGCAGGTTATTGAGCGTACATACCTTGCCGACAATCACAGCAAGATACTTCTTGTTCGCTCCGACGCTGGCGACACCGTTTCCGTCGTTACCTCGCAGAACTTGACACGAGGCAATCGCTCCGAGTCTGCTTTCATCACCACAGACAAGGAAATCTTTGCCACGCTCCACGCACAGGTAGAGGACTTGATAACTAACCACAGCGTGCCATTGAATGATTTATTTTCTCAAACAATCAATTCGTAGTTTTCCGTTTTCATCTTTCAGCTTTACATTATGACCTACACAGAAGAACAGCTTACACAGATAGAGAAATTCGCCAGCATATACCTCAAAATATCGGATATGGCAGTAATCCTTGACTTGCCTGCCGAGCAGCTCCGCGAGGATATCGCACGCAAGGAAAGCGAAGTCAGCAAGAGGTACTATCGAGGCAAGGCAAGCAGCAAAGTGAAGCTCTTGCATCAGGAAATGCTACTCGCACAGGTAGGTAGCCCTCTTGCCATTGAGAACACACATAAGAATTTACTTGATATGGAGGACGACGAATAGCGAAGCAAAGCGAGCTATCGTGAGTTTGTTTGCCGTCAGTCTGCCCGATTGGGAGTATTTCAATCGTAGGCAGGTTAAGGCAGATGAAACAAACGAACAATACTGCAAAGCAAGCTATCGCCGACTATCACAGCATTAGTCAGCCCGACAGGATAAAAGTCTGTCGTGGCTGGGGTGCGAATAGTGATAGGAGGCAATAATGCGTGCCGGTCTATTACTAATACTTTTAACTTTTCAGCTTTCTCCTTTCCCCTTCTATATGCCTTTCCCCTCTGTTATTGACATAGCCCGAACCGACCTCTTCACAGCAGAAGAAGAGTTGCGACAGCGTTTCCCCGATGTTGTCGTCAATCGCCTTTTGCGTGTACGCGACCTCTACAACTGGTGCATTGCCAATCCCGATGCAAAGGATCGTCAGTTTGTCGAGGTCGCTATGGATAGGTACAGCATATCAAAGCCATTGGCATATTCTGACCTCTCTGTCATAAAGGCGATGTTACCTCACCTTGCACAGGCAAGCCGTGATTTCCACCGTTGGCGATACAACGAAATGATACTCGAAACATACCAGATGGCGAAGAAACGCAAGGACACAAAGACAATGGAGAAAGCAGCTTCAAGCTATGCGAAGTTTAACCGCATTGACCTCGAAGACGAGCAGGCTGTGCCGTATGACCTCATTGTCGTTCAGCCGTTCACAGCCACCGATGACCCCTCTGTTCTTGGTATCAAGCCTATACCGAACATTCAGGAGAAGATACAGAAGATGATTGCAAAGTACCGTGCCGAGACAATCGACATTGAAGATGTGGAGTACGAAGAGGCAGACTTGGAGGAAGATGTGCTGTTTAATGGTGAAGGAGAAAGAAAAAATTAAAATCACTTTGTTATATTGTATAAACTTACTATTTTTGCAGTGTATTAACCAAATAGAGAAAATTATGGCAAGACCAATTGGAGAAACACCCGTATTATACGGAGAAGATGCCGTTCGTTTTCTCAATGAAATGGAAAACGTTAAACCGGCTTCAAACGAAGAGAAAGATCGTGTTCGTAAAGCGTATGAAATGCTGAAGAAGATAGCGACTTTCAAAATGTAATAATAAAATGCGTTTAGTAACATTAAACGAAATTAGTACAAAAGAGCCGTTCGATTGTGGAGATTCCGATTTGAACGGTTTTTTTATTGATGATGCAGCAAACTATCAAGAACAGATGCTTGCAAAAACGTATGTTCTTATAGAAGATGACGGCAAGATTATTGCATATTTTAGTTTGCTTAATGATAAGATTTCACAGACAACTACGGAAAAGAATCTTTGGCGGAAAGTGAAAGGCAAGTTTCCTCATGACAAACATATGGGAAGTTACCCGGCTGTTAAAATAGGTCGTCTTGCAGTCTCGCTTGAATATAGGGGGAAACAACTCGGAACAGGTCTTATATCTGCCGTAAAACAGATTCTTGTAAATGATGAGTCTGTTTCTGCCTGTCGTTTCCTTACTGTGGATGCCTACAAAGAAGCATTGCCATTTTATGAGAAAAACGGCTTCAAATTTTTAGTAAACAGCATAGAGGATTGCGAATTTACAGTTCCTATGTATTATGATTTGATGCAATTGAAATAAAGGAATATTCCTTCCTAACAGTGCCCGTATAGGCTTAGTCGCTATATCTGCACTATAAAAAGGATGTAGGGAGTTAATCCGGTGCTTTTCCTCCTTCGCACCTCGGTAATCCAAATATAAATTTGATTACACTCGGTTTGTCGTCGGTTCCGGTGCACACGGAACTCCTTTTTCACACAGAATCGTGTAATTGGCGAAAGCCGATACCGCTATTGCTCGGAAATATTCAAGTGCACTTGATATTCCACTCGCTTAATCGCGGTATTCACAGCCGTAGTCGCAGTGTCTTGCACGTTAAACAGTACAGTATCAAGCCCAATCCTTAGTCGATTGGGCTTGAGTCATTTTATTTGCTTGTCTTTTTTTCTCGCTAAGTCGCACGCGAAATTTGCAGTGTTACTCATACACTGCAATATGTCAAAGCAAAACAAGGAGATATACTTTAACTCACCGCAACGCCTTACCCAGCTTATCGGGGCAAACACCACCGTTATTGTCGCAGGCCGTCGAACAGGAAAGACGGACAGTATTGCTGCTCCTTTCGTTCTCCGTAATATGCAGCGTATGCCGGGCAGTACAGGCGGTATCGTAGTACCCACATTCAAACACGGACTTACCAATACTTTGCCGGGGCTTTTCGCCGCGTGGAAGCGTTGGGGATATATTCAAGGAGTGCATTATGTCGTTGGTCGCAAGCCTCCCAAATCCTTTGCACGCGCAATCATCGAGCCGAGCGATTACGAACATGTTATATCGTTCTATAATGGCTCTGTGGCAGTCAT
>JAZNEI010000080.1:0-32367 GCA_045588485.1 Bacteroidaceae bacterium
TGTTGAAGAGGAGACCATCTACCAGGTAGTAGAGCAGCAGCCCGATTTCCCCGGTGGTATGCAAGCACTTATGAAGTACTTAAGAGATAACATACAGTATCCACGTATAAGCCGCGAGAACAACTCACAGGGTAAGAGCTACGTTAACTTCGTGGTTAACACAGACGGTTCTATACAGGACGTAGAGATTATGAAGAGCTCGGGTGACGTTTACCTCGACAAAGAGGCGGTCCGAGTTGTTAAGACTATGCCAAAGTGGAACCCCGGTAAGCAGGCAGGTAAGGCTGTACGTGTACGCTTTACACTACCGGTATTGTTCCGTTTGCAGTAATAACAGAATATACTTTCCCTTACAACGCAGCCGAAACTGCGTTGTAAGGGATTATTATATCTTTATACCGACAATATCAGATGTACAATATTAATAACTAATAAGAGAGACGGCATTACTAATAATAAGTGTTAAATAAGCTCGTTTAACGCATATTTACATTACTAATCTTTTAGAATTCTAAAAGATTAGTTTTATTTTTGTCTTATACGAAAAAGGAAAAACATCAATTATGAAAAAATTCGACACACTTACAAAAGCCGAGATGCAGGTAATGAGTATCCTATGGGAACTGCCCCACGGAGGTTGTATACACGACATAATATCACACTACAGCGACCCGAAACCAGCCTACACCACTATTGCGACATTCCTGAAGATTCTGCTTAACAAAGGGTTTGTAAAATACCATAAACTAAGCGGAAAGACCCACACCTACTATCCGCTGATAACAAAGCAGGAGTATAGACGTATGGTAATGAAAGATGTTCAAGACTCACTATTCGATGGCTCGGGAGCCTCACTTGTAAAGTTCTTTGTCGAGGAGGAGAGTATGAGCGAGAGCGAGATACTCGAGTTGATAGAACTGATAAAAAAACAGTAAAAGAGTTTTTATAATAAGAAGCTGCTTCGGGTTAATTTTATATTCTAAATATGTACGACATATTCATATATATAATAAAGTGGGCTATATCGTTAGCTCTGCTGTACGCACCATTTGCACTGCTTATGCGTAAAGAGACTTTCAGTTCCTTTAACCGAGCAGTGCTGCTATGCACTATGCTTTCATCGATGCTACTGCCATTTATCAAGGTTGAGATTCCTATAGAGGTAGATAAGTATATACAGGAGAGCGTAATTGGTGTACACAACAACGGTATGCTCGCCACAGAGAACAGTAACACTGAAACAACCGGGAAAAGAATTGCAGTGTGGCAGATTATATTCATAATATACTTGATAGGAGTTATTATTTTATATACAAGAACACTCATAAACATAATAAATATTCGCTACGCGATACATCGCGGCACATTGTGGCACGAGGAGTGTGAAAGATACACACTCCACTGCCACGCCGGCAAAGTTACACCATTCAGTTGGTTCAATAATATTGTAATATCACAAGAAGATTACGACAACTGTAAAGATATAATTCTGCACGAAGAGGGACACATAAAGGGTAAACACTCCTGGGATATACTATTTACAAGCATATTATCCCCGTTGCAGTGGTTCAATCCATTTATTTATATGCTTATAAACGACCTTAAAGATATTCATGAATATGAGGCCGACAGATATGTACTGCAAAGAAACAACGATGCGCAGGCCTATCAGCTGCTGATATTGAGAAAAGCAATAGGTGACAAACGTTACTCGCTTGTAAATAATTTCGGTAGGAACAGTGTACGCCGAAGAGTCGAAATGATGATACGAAAGAGGTCGGATAATGTAAAGTTGTTAAAAGGACTTTACTTAATTCCTTCTGCAATAGCAACAATAGTATTATTTGCAAAGCCGCTATATATATACAGCAATGAGTATGAAAAGAAGAGTGCTACAATAACAGATGTAAGACAAGAAGAGAGGAAAGACAGCATTAAGAGAGAGAGCAGCCTACAAGCAACTACAAAGGAGATAAAGACAAAGGGTGCAGAAAAGAATATCACAAAGGAGAAAAACAGCAAAGTTACTGTTACAAACTACAAAGAGGCCCCTACAGAGCCAATCGCAATGGCCATAGCGGAGACGGAAGCGACAGTGGTAAAAACCGCTACACAAGATAAAAAGGTAATATACAAAAATTATCCAAAAAATATTATTATTGACAATGTACCAACAGAGACATCCTGTGACAACTATAAGTGCGCAGTAATAATGCAGTTTGACATCAATAACGAGGGAACAATAAACAACTACACAGCCAAAGGATGCAACGTCAGCATCGAAGGGTACCGAGGCAACGATAAAATTGGCACAATCCGGGAGCTAAGAGAGTACGCCATTGCAACGGCAACAAAATTCATTGGCGAGAACAGCTATCTGTTTGCCTGCAAGGAGGATGAAGATATTCTTACGCAATACACAGCCAAGCTCATATTAGGCAGTAAAAAAGAGGAGAGCAGCTTAGGCCATGAGATATTATGGATAGGAACAACACCACTAAAATAACAAGCGATGAAAAGAATAATATTTATAACACTACTTACATTGTCGACTCAGCTACTATCGGCGCAGTCGGCAGGCGATAGCACTGCACGCAACAGCATGGATAATCTCGTACTGCGCTCGGTGGCGATAGAGACCCTCTTTCCCGAGGAGCGTGTCTACCTGCACTTCGATAACACTGCATACTATCTAACCGAAACAATATGGTTCAAGGCCTACGTTGTGAGTGGAGCCGATAACATGCCCACTACAATGAGTCGTGTACTATATGTTGAGCTTGTTGCACCCGAAGGGTACGTCGTAGAGACTAAAAAGTACAAAATAGATGAACAGGGATGCTGCAACGGTGAGTTTGAATTAAGCCCCCTACTCCTCTCGGGTTACTACGAGATTCGCGCCTATACACGCTATATGCTTAACAGAGGTAAAGATGCTATATTCAGTCGTGTATTCCCCATATTTGACAGGGTGAATGCCGACAACTGGGATTTTAAGAATATGCTCGACCGTCGTCGCGGCTTTCTTAGCGGACTGAATAAGAAAAACACTGCTTTTGAGAATGAGCATAATCAGGAACCTCCTAAATGGATACATAGCAACATGCCCGACAACGATGTAAAATTCTACCCCGAGGGCGGACACCTTGTAGATGGAATTGAAAGTCTTGTTGCCTTTGAGGTATTCGCAACAGATGGAATAAACAGCAACGGCAGTATAACCATCCTCGCCAATGAAGAGCCACTCTTTGAAGCTACACCCACACACTTTGGAAAGGGTTCATTCAAACTAACTCCCCAAAAAGGTGTAAAATACGAAGCCCTGCTTCGTAACGGTAAGAAGACCTTGAAATTTCCATTGCCCGAGGTTACAGAAGAAGGTGCGGTATTAAGCATAGAGGAAAACAAAGATTACATCAGCATAAACATCGACAACAATCTTAGTAAGGAGGCCGAGCTTGGATGCGCAGTGCTTCATCGTGGAAAAGTCTTATATTACGAACGTTACGATGCAGATAATCGCAATATGCTGTTTGCCATAGATAAAAACACTCTTAAAGAGGGTGTCAACCGTGCCGTTCTATTCATTGACGATAGTATTCCCCTTGCCGAGAGACTATTTTTTGTCACACGTGAAAAGCCACAAGAGGGCGATAACAGCCGCGTGCGCTTGTCGGTAAAAAGCAATGGGTACCTACCCAAGAATCTAAGCATTCAACCACACGAAAAGATAAGGTTGAGTATCAGCCGAGAGGATGGGAAGCCTCTTGCCGATGGTAACTACTCTATCTCGGTAAGTGACTCGACCTATCGCCAAAAGACATCATACAGCTACAATATATACACGTACATGCTTTTAGGCTCGGAACTTAAAGGCTATATACCCGATGCTGCGCGTTATTTCGACCCTTCGAATAACAACCGTCACAAGGAGCTTGAACTGATTATGCTTACACACGGGTGGAGCTCATACGATTGGCACAAACTTACAACACAACAATTTAAGCTAGAAGAACCTGTAGAGAGAGGTATAATAATAAAGGGTAGCTTTGTAAAGAAAACCGGTTTAAAGAAGCTGGGAGATATGAACAAGTGGAATATTACCCCACGGCCAAAGACCAAGGTAAATATGCTGATTTCATACAGCGACAGCCTTGCCAACCGTTACACATTCCTAACAGACTATAATGGTGAGTTTCGTATAACCACAAACGACTTTATGGGAAAGAAGATTGCAAAGCTGGTACCCGACATAAATAATATTTCGGTACGCGACAGCATATTTGCCTTTGCGCTCGACCGCTACTTCTCGCCCGAGATGCGTCTCTACCATTATTGGGAGCGTAATACAGGGGCACCTATCACTTTCGAACAACTGCAACGGAACAAGATTGATATGATAAAGATAAATCCCTTTAACTATCTTCTATCGCCAATAGAGGTTGTGCCCAAGAAAAAAGGCGAACGCAATCATCGCCCACCACGCAGCGAAATACGTCTCGATTTTCTCGACGAGTGGGAGTATGCACAGGATGTCACTTTTATGTCCCGTAAATTTGTTTCGGGCATTACAGATGCATTCAGCAGCACCAGCCCATCGGCAAATATCTATAACCATAATATAGCTGTTGCACCAATACAAGGGCACCAATATTATATAGATGGTAGCAGCGAACTGTCTACTTTTGACCAGATGGTAATGAGAGGAGGCGGAAACTATGGCACAGTCAGTCCAAACAGAGGCGGAACGGGAGTGTTACTTAATGTCTCGAACCAAGACCCGACATTTAGAGGAGCACTTACTGCCGCCGACGTGCTGCAAAGCGCATTCTGGCGACATAATCTGAACTGGTGCTACTGGATACAGAGCATAGTGGTAGATGGCGAATATAGCTCTTGGGAGACTCCTGTACCCGACTATGAGTATCTAAAAGGAGTAGAGCCCGAGAAGATGATGGACTTTAAAGAGATAATTATCAGGTCGGATGAAAAGACACGCAACCAATTTGGCAAAGGAAGGCGAATAAGAGCACTGGGCAAGAAAAAGCGACTCGCCTACGACTATAGCGGACACTATAAATCGTTTATAGGGATAATGGGTATAGAGCCAATGAGTGGAGAAATTGAGGACGCTCCCGACCCCGTAACTCTGAATAACGAAATAATTGCTATATCGGATGAGAATATAAGAGACTACTCCGATTTGTCATTTTATTCGTTTGGCAACGACAGCCATTCGGTGAGCAGCAGCCATATAAAAGAGTATTCACAACCCGGATACTCATTAGATGCGGACCATAAGAATGCAACCATACTCACCCAAGGGCGAGTCAGTAAAGATGCAATACCCAACTATGTAGCCTGCTTTATCCCCTACAGCGAAGAGGATAGGTTCAAACATATAGTTCCACGCCTTACCCATAAGAGCACTACACGCTACACTATGGTATACGGATACAACGAGAGCAAACAGTTCTATTCGCCAGATTATAGTAATATGCGTCCCGACAGCACAGCAGATTATCGTCGAACATTGCTGTGGATACCCCAGGTGCAGGTTAAGGATGGCAATATCGAGATTGAGCTATACAACAGCAGCAGCGCTAAAGGCATTACAGTAGATATTGAGGGTTACTCAAACGGCACATTCTATAGTAATAACATTGCACAGACCATAGAGGCACCGGCAAAAAGAGTTTCCGAGGAGCAAAAAATGAAAGTAGCAGGAATAAGCACACCACATATTCTTGCACACAGTTTCAAAATCACCGAGAAAGGACGCGAATACTACCGCGAGGGAGAGTACAAGAAAGCATTCCAGGCATTCAGCGAGGCCGCCGGCCTTGGTTATCCCGACGCATATTACAACTGTGCTGTGTGTTTTATGGAGGGTAACGGAACCGAGCAGGATTTTGTCGAGGGCTTCAGATATTTTCGCAAGGCTGCCAATCTTGGTAACAAAAACTCATTGCATAACCTCGCAACCTGTTATCTGCTTGGAATAGGAACTGCACAGAACGACACTTTAGCCGTAAAATGGTATAAACAATCGGCTATAAACGGAACAGCAATGTCACAGACGATGCTTGCAAACTGCTACCAAAAAGGTATTGGAACCGTACAAGACAGCGTACAAGCCACCTATTGGTACGAGAAGGCAGCATCGCAAGACGAGCCTACGGCACTGTATGTCATTGGCTGTAGAATGGTAAAAGCCGATTCATTGTTACATTTGAGTAAACGCAAACTGCGTCGACAGCCTGCGATAAAATACATACAAAAGGCCGCCGAGAAGAACAATTTAGAGGCACAACATCTTCTGGCACAATACTACGAAAGTGGTTATTATGTAAAAAAGAGCAAGAAAAAGGCCTTCTATTGGTATCTGCGTGCAGCCAACGACGGTCACACAGCTGTATATGAGAAGGTTGCCGAATGTTACGAAAAGGGACGAGGTGTAAAGCAGAGCGACCACACTGCTGCTATATGGTACCGCAAAGCCGAGCAACTTGGCAGCCAAACGGCAAAAGAGAAGATGGCATGGTACAATATGTTCAAGTTTTTCGGTAAGCATTAATAAAAAATCAGCGCTTATGCGCTGATTTTTTATTATAATACAACACGAAAAGGTTTCATATTGTCACTAAAAGCACTATTTTTGCAGACAAAATTCAGAACACAAAGACATGATTACTTTTTTAGTGTGCCTGACAGCACTTATTGTCGCGTATTTCACATACGGTAAATATCTCGAAAAAGTATGCGAGATTGACGAGAAAAACCCCGTCCCCTCAAAAAAGTTGTATGATGGTGTAGACTATCTTCCCCTTCCGTGTTGGAAGACCTTTCTTATACAACTTCTGAACATTGCAGGCCTTGGTCCCATCTTCGGTGCGCTGTTGGGAGCTGCATACGGCCCTATAGCCTTTCTTTGGATTACCCTCGGAGGTATATTCATGGGAGCAATGCACGACTTTATCGCAGGAGTAATATCACTGAAGAACGACGGACTGAGCCTGCCCGAGATTATAGGAAAATATCTTGGCAACAATACAAAGATATTTATGCGTATATTCTCGGTACTGCTTATGGTGCTTGTCGGTGCTGTGTTCATGTCACAGCCTGCCGAACTAATTGCATCGAACATAGAGATTCCCGCATTGGAGAAGCCATTTCTTGAAAACACTTCGTGGGAGGTATTTGTAACCCTCATAATCATCCTCATCTATTATGTGCTTGCTACATTACTGCCTATTGACAAGATTATAGGCCGTTTCTATCCCATTTTCGGTTGTCTGCTGCTGATTATGGCAGTAAGCATACTTTTTGTACTGTTTACACAAAGTGATACATACACAATCCCCGAGCTGACATCAATAAGCAATCAGATTGCCAATCCCGAGAAATTCCCTATTATACCTATGCTATTTACTACAATTGCCTGCGGCGCAATATCTGGTTTCCACGCAACACAATCGCCAATGATGGTACGTTGTCTGACATCAGAAAGGCAGAGCCGCAGCATTTTCTATGGTGCAATGATTACCGAGAGCATAGTAGCACTTATCTGGGCTGCCATTGGAATGGCATTCTGGGGTGGTGTCGAAGGGTTGAACAACGCTATTGCCGAATATGGCGGAAGTGCTGCACGTATGGTGAATGTTATTACCGATACTACTTTGGGACATACTATAGCTGCATTTGTTGTCTTTGGTGTTATTGCCTGTGCAATAACCTCGGGTGATACAGCTTTCCGTTGCGCACGATTAATTGTAGCCGATATGTTCGGTATCGAGCAGAAGAGTCTGGGCAAACGCCTTTGGGTATCTATCCCACTATTCGTTGCCGGACTATTTATCATATTCGCACTTCCTTTCCAAACAATATGGAGCTATTTTGCATGGTGTAATCAGACGCTTGCAGTAATTACCCTATGGTGTATAACCGTCTATCTTGGCCAAAGAAGCAAGCCCATAGCAATAGGCGCAATACCGGCACTGATAATGACATACGTATGTTCGTCCTACATATTCATCTCGCCAATGATGTGTAATATGGAGAACCGCACCCTTGCATACGCCCTTGCAGGAGTACTCACCCTGCTTATCACAGGTGCAGTATATCTAAAGGGAAAGAACAATTTAAAAACAAGCTAAATAGTGCTTAAATTTCTGTAAAAAAGCAGTAAGAGGCAATATTTTTCGTTATCTTCGCAGTTGAATATGGACTGCAACAATAAAGATACAGGCAAACAGGCAATGCAGAATGTACTGCAACTGCGATGCGAACCTTTAGACAGGGTGCGCATCGGCTTCATTGGTCTTGGTGTAAGAGCCAAGCGTGCAGTTGAGCGTATGATGCACATCGAGGGAGCAGAGGTAACAGCCATCTGCGACCTTGTTGCAGCTAATGTCGAGGAGGCCCTGCAAATAATAACAGGCCATGGTGGTTCGGCCGCCACATTCTGCGACCAGGAGGGATGGATAAGAGTATGCGAGCACCCCGATGTAGATATAGTATATATCTGTACCGATTGGATGAGCCATGCAAAGATTGCCCTTCACGCTATGAACTGCGGCAAACACGCAGCCATAGAGGTTCCTATGGCAACCACAATAGAAGATTGCTGGAAGCTTGTAGAGACTGCCGAGCGCACACGTCGTCACTGCATTATGTTAGAGAACTGTTGCTACGACGAGTTTGAGCTAACGCTTTTGCAGATGACACAACAGGGCTTATTAGGCGAAATTATCCACGCCGAGGGTTCATATCTTCACGACCTGCGCGAGAGAATATCGTCAAACGACGATGGTGGCCGTAAATGGAGCAATTGGCAGGTAGAGTTCATGAAACACCACAACGGCAACCCCTACCCCACACACGGTCTTGGTCCTATAGCCCTTGCAATGGGCATACACCGCGGTGACAGAATGAAAAGCATAGTCTCGGTATCATCAAAGAGAGTGAGTAGCGGTGTCGGAGAAGATGCCCTTGTTGGCAATATGAACTCCTCGATAATAACCACCGAGAAAGGGCACACAATAGTTGTTCAGCACTGCATCTCACTGCCTCACCCCTACAGCCGTTCTTTCCTGCTTAACGGCACAAAAGGCTTTGCACAGAAATATCCCCTGCAACATATTGCGCTCGACCCTTATGGCGACAAAGCCATCGTAGGAGACGAACTTGAAAAGATTTTAGAGCAACACAAGCATCCGTTTGTCAAGAGATACAAACCTACCGGCGAGGCACTTTGCGGCCGTCGCTGGATAGACTACGCAATGGATAGCCGTCTTATTTATTGCCTCAGAAACGGACTACCGCTTGATATGGATGTATATGATGCTGCCGAGTGGAGTTGTTTGGTCGAACTTACCGAGCTATCGGCTGCAAATGGCGGTGCACCAATCGAGATTCCCGATTTTACAAGAGGGTGTTGGAATAGTCTCAAAAGTATAAATTTTGCTGAGTAAATATAAGTTTCTATATTTCTAATATCTGTCTCATAGGATAACACAAAAAGTTATCTTAAAGTATTATTATCTCTATTTCTATATTATGAAAAATCTCTTACTTAAATTGATGTTCGTAGTCACCATCACTTTAATGGTATCGTGTACACAGAAACACACCTACGAGACAGTAGAAGGCGACCCGATGCAGAGCCGCATCTACACCCTGAAAAATGGTCTGAAAGTATATCTCACTGTTAACAAGGAGACTCCACGCATACAGACATATATTCCGGTGCGTGTAGGCGGAAAGAACGACCCGGCAGAGACCACCGGCCTCGCACATTATTTCGAGCATCTTATGTTCAAAGGAACAGAGAGTTTTGGCACACAGGATTATGCTCAAGAGAAGCCCCTACTCGACCAAATTGAGGCACTCTTTGAGCTTTATCGTACAAAAACCGACGAAGCAGAGCGCACAGCTATCTACCATCAGATAGACAGTCTCTCATACGAGGCCTCTAAATTGAGTATCCCCAACGAATATGATAAACTTATGGCTGCCATTGGTGCTGAAGGGACAAACGCCTACACAGGCTATGATGTAACATGTTACATCGAGGACATTCCATCTAACCAACTAGAGAACTGGGCAAAGATACAGTCCGACCGTTTCAAGCACAATGTAATACGTGGCTTCCACACCGAACTTGAGACCGTATATGAAGAGAAAAACATGAGTCTGACACAAGACAATCGCAAGCTCCACGAGGCTATATCATCGGCACTGTTCAAGAATCATCCTTATGGAACCCAAACGATTCTAGGTACACAAGAGCATCTAAAGAATCCATCTATCACCAATATCAAGAACTATTATAAAAAATGGTATGTTCCTAACAATATGGCCATCTGCATGTCGGGTGACTTTGACTTTGACGTGGTTATTGAGATTATAGAGAGGTATTTTGGCGATATGCAACCCAACAACGAACTGCAGATGTTGAGTTTCGAACCCGAGAGCGAGCTTACCGAACCTATCGTTAAAGAGGTGTGGGGATTAGAGTCGGAGCGCATAGCCCTTGCCTGGCGTTTCCCCGGGGCATCCTCGGACGAAGCACTAATGCTTGAGGTTATAGATGCTATTATGGGAAATGGCATGGCAGGACTCATCGACCTTAACCTTCTGCAAAATCAAAAACTACTCTCAGCCTACTCTTATCCCAATGTTATGTCCGACTACTCGACCTACTTTATGCAGGGTGCACCTAAGGAGGGACAGTCGCTCGACGAAGTAAAAGAGTTACTGCTTGCACAAATAGATATACTGCGTAAAGGAGAATGGGACGAGACGCTGCTCACAGCCGGAATCACAAATTATAAGATGCATATACAGCGAATGTTAGAAGAGAACGAGTCACGTGCCGACCTTTTCGTAACAAGCTTCATAAATAACATACCTTGGGAAAATATGGTAAAACGCATCAAACGAATGGAAAAGATTACCAAAAAAGATGTTATTGAATTTGCAAACAAATACTTAAAGGACAACAACTATGCTGTTGTATACAAACGTCAAGGCCAAGATCCCGACATAAAGAAAATTGCAAAGCCAACAATCACCCCCATATTTATGAACCGTGATACAACAAGCGCATTCTTACGTGAGATACAGACTGCAACTGTTACAGCTATCGAACCTGTTTATGTAGACTTCGATAAAGATATGAGCAAAGGGAAGATAGGCAACCTTGAACTACTTTATAAGAAGAATACGATGAACGATATCTTCATCCTTAAATATATATTTGATTTTGGTACCAACGAAATAAAGAGCTTAAACACAGCACGAGATTACCTCGACTATCTTGGCACCTCGGAGCTGACCGCATCGCAGATTAAACAAGAATTCTACAATCTTGCTTGCAACTACCATATAAGTGTAGGTAACACACAAGTCTCGATTGTTCTTAGCGGACTATCGGAGAATATGGGAAAGGCCGTAGGACTGCTCGAAAAGATTTTAACCGATGCACAGCCCAACGAAGCAGCATACAAAGGACTTGTTGCCGATATTCTAAAGTCACGTGCCAACAGCAAGGCCAACCAACAGAGTAATTTCAATATGCTGCGTCAATATGGCCTATACGGAGCCAACAACCCAGCGAAGAACCTCCTTAGCGAAAAAGAGCTTAAGATGATGAATCCCGAGGAACTTATAGGAATCATTAACAAGCTATCAGAACATGAACACCGCGTATTATACTATGGTCCTATGTCAATAGACAGGGTATCGAACACTATAGCAAACCTTCATAAAGTCCCCGAGACGCTAAAAACCGTAAAAAAGAACGATAGTTTCAAATACAATATAAGCGACGAGAACATTGTATATATTGCCCCATACGATGCCAACCAGATATATATGTCAGCAGTGTCAAACATAGGCGAGATGTACGATGTAAACAAGACCCCTATCATTACAATGTACAACGAGTATTTCGGTGGTGGAATGAACAGCATCGTATTTCAGGAGATGCGCGAAGCTCGAGGATTGGCTTATAGTGCTGCTGCATATATGATTGAACCGTGGCGCATAGATATGCCATCATACTATTGGACTTATATTGCCACACAGAACGACAAGATGATTGATGCCTTAAGCGCTTTTGACGAAATTATAAACAATATGCCGATAAGCGAGCAGGCTTTCAAAATTGCAAAAGAGGCACTTATAGGCCGTTTGTGTACCGAACGTATTACACGTGACCGGGTGCTTGGATATTATCTCGACCAGGAAAAGTTAAACCTTAGCGAAGATACACGCCGTCAACTTTATGAGACCGTGCAGAATATGACACTCGAAGATGTTACAGCCTACCAACAAACCAATGTAAAGGGACGCAAATACACAACCTGTATTTTGGGACGCGAAAAAGACCTTGATATGAAATCATTGGAGAGATGGGGTAAGATTATACGCCTTACACAAGAAGATATTTTTGGATATTGATAATTGGATTTATTATGATAATTATAGGGTACATTCACGTGTGAACGTACCCTATAATATTATTCTTAACGAAGAAACGCAATCACTCGAAGCGCTTTCCCGTCCAATGGTAGCGCAACGGACGCAGTTGAGATGCCACACGTGCCGAGTCACCTGGCGACATATATTGTGGCATTGTATATTCAGCCTTAAGGGAGTCGCTTTCGGCCGAGAGTGAGAGTTTAACGAGATAAATATCACAAGCCTCAAGAGTCTTATCGACGCTATCCGAGAGAATAAAAAAATCGCCTATCGAGGGCCTTGCAAACATTGAACCATCGACCCTCTCCCAACGGCTGTTGTAGAAGTGTATGCGACTATCGCATGCCTCGGCAGCAACGGTATTGACAACACACAAGAGCGTATCGTTACCCTCACCATTCAGCATCTTTATCTGCATAGAGGAACTTCTCGTCAACTCCAACGAAAGAAAATTATCGGTAAGTGAAGCTATTCGACTATTGCCGTCTAGACGATTGGTCACAGGAGTGGTCATACGTGCATCCCAAAAATCTATCATATCCATGCGGTCGTTGGTGGTAAGAAGCGGCAACAGCGTGTCGGGCATCTCAATAAACATCGTGCGCAGGTTCTGCGCCTGTACTCTAACGCAGAAGAGGGCCATCAAAACTATAAATACAATACTTACTCTTTTCATTTTGAACCAAGATATAAGAAAAACAATCCTAACAAAATAAGCAACATATCAAGAGCCTTGCTCTTTAAATTCTTCTCGTGCAGCAACAGCGCTCCAAAGGCAAAGGCCACAACCACGCTGCCACGACGTATCATAGATACAACGGCAATGAGTGCTCCCTCCTCGGCAAGCGCCGAAAAGTAGCAGAAGTCGGCCACTGCAAGAAAAATAGATATCATTGGGATACTCCACCGCCATATAAAACGCTTGCTGCGCTGTGTCGGAGAAAGCATATTCATTACAGCGACAATAGCCCCCATAAGAATGCACTGGTAAAGATTGAACCACGACTGTACGAACATCGGTTGTAAACTACGCATAAGAAATTTATCGTACAGAGCGCTCACTGCACCTAGTACAGCAGCCATTATCACAAAAAATATCCAACGGTTGTGGGCAAAATTTATTCCTTCGCGCTTGCCGCTGCGACTAAGCAGAAATAAAGAGATAATGGCTGTAATAACTCCGGCCCATTGGTAGAGATTTAGTTTTTCTCCGAATATAAGCAATGCACCAAGAAGTACAAGCACCGGACGGGTAGCCTGTATTGGCGAGACTATGGTTATCGGCAAATGTTTTATCCCTATATATCCACAGAGCCACGAACTTAACACAATAACAGCCTTCAGCATCAACAGCAGATGGTCGTGCAGAGGTGCCGATGGAACGTACATCAGTCCATCGGTTATTGTTCCCGTGTGAGAAAAGATTATAAACGGCAAAAATATTATAGTTGAAAACAACGTATTCAAGAAGAGCACCGCAAGAACAGAGTTATCCTTTAGCGATACCTTCTTAAAAAAGTCGTAGCAGCCCAACAGTGCAGCCGACATAAATGCCAACAGTGCCCACATCATAGATAAATCTCTTTTGGATATTTTACTTCGGCAAGAAAAAGAGCCTCGGCAGCAGCCGAATCGCCGGCGGCACATCGCTCTCGCAGCTCAATCACCTGCCGAAAGCCATCGACAGTCATCTTACCACGCCCCACCATAAGCAGTGTTCCCACAATGGCACGCACCATGTTACGCAGAAAGCGATCGGCCTCAATCTCGAAAACCCAATGATTCTCGTCGAGCCTGCGCCACTGAGCCTGCACAATGCGGCAGTTATTTGTCTTTACATCGGTGTGCAGTTTGCTGAAACTGGTAAAATCGGTATATTCGGGAAGCACCGCAGCAGCCCTATTCATCGCCTCAAAGTCTATATTGCCTGTAACACGATAGGAGTAACGACGCGCAAAGGGCGACTTTGCTGTAGAGACGTAGTAGCAGTAACGACGTGCCACAGCATCGAAGCGAGCGTGTGCATCACTCTTTACCGGCAAAATATCGGATACAGCAATGTCGGGTGGCAGTATACGGTTCAACTTATATTTCAATTGCTCTCTATCTATTGTATCGGGCAGGTCGACGTGTGCCACCATACTCGCCGCATTTACACCGGCATCGGTACGCCCTGCACCAACAACCGCAGTATCGGTGCGCAGCAGTGTCGTCAATGCCTCTTCGAGCATCTGCTGTACTGTACGAGCATTGGGCTGCACCTGCCAGCCATGATAGGCAGCGCCATCATAGGAGAAAAGTATAAAACAGCGCTGCATCATTGCTCATTTTTCATTATAAATGTATGGCATGCAACCAGCCCCGCAGTCTCGGTGCGCAGACGCGAGTTGCCAAGGCTGATGGGACGATACCCTGCTGAAAACGCCATCTGCACCTCCTCGGGACTGAAATCTCCCTCGGGTCCGATGAGTATTGTTGCATCGTTACCCTGTACGATGGCATCCTTGAGCAAGAGACGTTCGCTATCGTAACAGTGCGCAATATATTTATCGCCTCCACGCTGTGCTGTTACAAATTTCTTAAAATCGACTAATTCGTTTACAATTGTCTTGAACGGCTTCAACGACTGTTTCATTGCAGATACTACAATTCGCTCGATACGGTCGGTCTTTATTACCTTGCGTTCCGAAAAGCGACACGAAAGAAAAGTTATCTCGTCGACACCTATCTCTACAGCCTTCTCGACCATCCACTCTATGCGGTCCATATTTTTTGTAGGTGCAATAGCAATATGCAGATGCCCCTGCCATCCTTTAGGCTGTTCGATTGTCTCTTTGGCCTCGACATAACAGTGTTTACCTGTTATGGAGGATATTACCGCCTTGTAGAAGCAACCTTTGCCATCGGTTATCTCGAGTTCGCTACCTACTCCCAAGCGGAGTACACGCAGACAGTGTGCAGCCTCATCCTCGGGCAGTTCCCAACTGTTTGCAATATCGGGTGCATAGAATAGTGCCATAGTAGTTTTCTTTTGTTCTTATAATATTATCAGTAGCTCTCGACCGTCTCGTCAGTGGTGTCACTTGCCTTAGTACGGGAATCTATCTCCTCCTTTATCTTCATTGCAAGTTCGTAATTCTCTTCTTTTACCGCTTTGTCGAGAACTGTGCGCAGCGTGTCAGTGTCGGCAACTGTTATCGGTACCGATATTGCACCATCAAACACATCCCGAATGGCTACGCGCTCGAGTAGCTCCTCGTCGATATATATAGGTGCTCCTGCACGAAGCGCTATTGCAACCGCATCCGAGGTGCGAGAATCAATCTGACATAGTGCATCACCCTGCCTATAAAGCAGTTGTGAGTAGAATGTACCATCACTCACCTTGCCTATTGTGGCGCACGTCATTTTAGCCCCGAGCACATCGGCAAGAGAACGGAAAAGGTCGTGAGTGATAGGACGCTTTGTCTCTATGCCTTTCAGAGCAAAAGCAATTGCTTGTGCCTCATTAACACCTATGGCAACCATAATTTTACGGTTGCCTTCGCGTTCTTTAAGAATCATTACGTAAGCCCTGTCATCCGAAGCCTTACATAATATATCGGTAACTATCAGCTCTATCATTGTTTGGATTCAGCAGTTTTTGTATCTTTGAAAAGAAGAGCAAAAAGCACTCCCACCACGCAGGCGTATGCAGCAAATATGTACCAGGCTGTACTCCAACCCTCGATTGATGTTGCAAAGTGATTGACAACCTCCTGCGCAGCAATTACACCTATCGAAGCACCCAACCCGTTTGTCATAAGCATAAAAAGTCCTTGTGCGCTTGAACGCATATTTTCGGGAACCTCCTTATCGACAAACAGCGAACCCGAGATATTGAAAAAGTCGAATGCCACTCCATATACAATCATCGAGAGGATAAATAGCCACACTCCGCTACCGGGGTTACCCATTCCGAAAAATGCAAAACGGAACATCCAGGCAAACATCGCAATAAGCATCACACGCTTTATTCCGAATCGGCCCAAGAAGAATGGGATAAGGAGAATACAAAGCGTCTCGCTTATCTGCGAAAGAGATATAATGATATTGGTGTGTTCAACGGCAAAAGTACCATCGTAGATTGGATTCTCGCTGAAACTTGCGATAAAGCCGTTGGCATAACCATTTGAAATCTGAAGCGCACCACCCAAAAGCATTGAGAATATAAAGAATATTGCCATTCTCTTTTGGTTGAACAGTTTAAACGCATCCAATCCAAGCGAAGAGAGCAACGACTGTCGGCCTCCTTTGCTTACGGGACATGCAGGCATTGTAAGAGAATATAACGCGATGATACCGCCCCAAACAGCCGAAGTATAGAACTGGTTGCAGTTATCTTGAAAGCCCAAAAGGTCGACCATCCACATTGATACAATGAATCCTATTGTACCAAAAACACGAATAGGAGGGAACGATTTTACCGTATCAAGACCATTGCGCTCCAATGCAGTATATGAGACCGAGTTAGAGAGCGCCAATGTAGGCATATAGAACGACACAGCCACGGTATACAGCCAGAAAATATCGTTGAATGCCACCTCGGCTCCTTTAGAGATACCTGTATAAGCCGCCATTGCCATAAAAGCAGCCGACACTGCGTGACAAAAAGCGAGCAGTTTCTGCGCAGGCACCCACCGGTCGGCTATTATACCCATAATAGCAGGCATAAATATCGACACTATACCCTGCACCGCATAGAACCAACCAATTTGCTCGCCTAAGCCCACACCGCCCAGATAACGTCCCATTGAGGTGAGGTAAGCACCCCACACTGCGAACTGCAAAAAACTGAGCACCATTAAACGGATTTTAATTCTTGAATTATTCATATCTCTTTATTTTTTTGTTCAACGGAATATTATATTTGTTATAACCTGCGCCTTGACGCGCTCGTTGAGTCGGTGTACAAGAGTGCGTCGGTTCATCATTAGCTCCTGTCGCAGAACCGATGAGGTAAGAGTCACATATAGAATCTGATTCTTTATGAAGAGACTCTTGGTATAGCTTTGTACACTACTGCCCAAAAGCTGCCCCCATGCTTGAATGAGACGATACTCATTAAGCGGTGTCTCGAGCCCCTCTTCGCGGCATGTCTCACGCACAATTTCGGATATTGATTTCAAACTGCCTCTTTTCATCGCTCCTTGACTATATCTATTGAACCCTTAGTAACCTCAAAAAGTTTATATTCACCCTCGATACACTCCAAAATAGAGTCGGTGTGCTCGCGATTTACATCGGTAATGAATATCTGACCGAAACGGTCGCCCGACACAAGAGCCACGATTTTCTCGACACGCTTAGAATCGAGTTTATCAAAAATATCATCGAGCAAAAGCAGCGGTGTCTCTCTACCCTTCCGACGTAGAAAGTCGAATTGAGCAAGCTTTAGCGATACAAGATAACTCTTGTTCTGCCCCTGCGACCCCTCTTTGCGGATAGGATATCCTGCAAGCTGCATAATGAGTTCGTCGCGATGAATACCCTTTGTAGTATATCCCATACGACGGTCATCGGCACGGGACTCAAGCATCAACTGTTGTAGTGGTTTATCGGCAAGATGCGAACGGTAACGCATGCTCACCTCTTCATCATCTCCTGCAATCTGAGAATAAAACTCCTTAAAAATGGGCACAAGCTCCTCGACAAAATTACAACGTCCTCTGTACACTGTTTCAGCCTCGACTGCCATCATCTCCTCGACGAGAGACAGCATCTCGCCATCCGCTTCACGCTCGCCACGTAGCAGAGCATTACGTTGTTGAAGAGCGCGGTTGTAACGTATAAGTGCAAACAAATAGTCGCGATTGTACTGCGATATTACAACATCCATAAAACGACGGCGTTCTTCGCTTCCACCTATCACAAGTTCATTGTCAGCAGGAGAAACAAGCACCAAAGGAATAGTACCAATATGGTCCGAAAGACGCTCATATAGTTTCTTGTCGCGCCGGAACTGCTTCTTATCGCCCTGTTTTATTCCACAAGATATTTCGCATGGAATTTCACTATCACTCAAATAGTTACCTTTAATCATAAAAAAAGGTGCTCCATGCTTTATATTAGAGTTATCTGATGCACCTAAGGCACTCTTGCAGAAAGAAAGATAATATACCGCATCAAGCAGATTGGTCTTTCCCATTCCGTTACTTCCAATCAGGCAGTTTATCTTTGGTGAAAATGACAATTCCACTTCAGAGAGATTCCTATAATTTATTATCGATATACTATCTATTAGCATATATGTGCTGTATTAATTAAAGTAGCGCGAAGATACTATTTTTTAATAGCTTTTTGACACATAAAATAAGATTATTTATCTTCACAGATAAAAAAAACAGTTATAATTTTCAGACTACAAAGATTTTGATTACTTTTGCGGTTGATTTTGCAAAAAGTAGGTCGAAATCATATAACGAAAATAATAAATAAAAGATAAAAAAATGAGCACAAAACAGACAGAGCAGGCACCTATCGCAATGGACGAGGTGTTGAGCAAATCAGAGGCATTTGTAAACAAATACAAAGTTGCCATCATTGGCGCAGTTGCCGCTATTTTCATTTTTATTGGAGGTATTACACTTTACAACCAATATGTTGTCGAGCCGGCCGAGAAAGAGGCAGCCGAAGCACTTTTCCCTGCACAGGCACTCTTTAACGAGGGTAAGTTTCAGGAGGCTATCGACGGTGACGGTGCAAACCTTGGCCTTATAGCAATTGCCGACGAGTACAGCAGCACAAAGAGTGGTAACCTTGCAAACGCTTACGCAGGTATGGCACTTGCACAGCTGGGCCGTTACGAGGATGCCATCAACTACCTTAAAGCATTCGACGGCGACGACCAGATGGTTGCTCCTGCCGCATTGGGAACATTGGGCAACTGCTACGCACAGATTGGCGATAACGACAAAGCTATCAGCAATTTCCTCGATGCAGCAAACAGCGCTGACAACAACACCATCAGCCCCTATTACCTTCTTCAAGCCGGCATAATGTACGAGCAGACAGGTAACCCCAACAAAGCCCTCGGTGTTTACGAGCAGATTAAGAGCGACTACCCCACCTCTTTGCAGGCTATGGACATTGAAAGATACATCAATCGCGTAAAGTAATAAGAAGAGCAATATAAAATATATGCGGCAGTCATCAAGAAAGGATGGCTGCCGCTTGTTTTTATTTATCAATCCCAATCATTATATACAAATGCCGAACCATTGTTGCCTCTTTCCGTTGATTATTCCAGCGTTTTTTAGTAAGTTTGCAGTAGTATAAAAAACAACGGAAATAAAATAAAACAGAAAAAGAATATGGCAACAGAATTGCACAATCTATCAGATTACGACCCCAACGTAACCCCATCGGGAGAATACAAGAAAGTAGGAATAGTATATGCCGAGTGGAACTCAGAAATCACTTACGCCCTGCGCGACGGAGCCATCAAAACACTCACCGACAACGGCGTAAACCCTTCGGATATCACATTAATGAGTGTACCGGGCAGTTTCGAACTTATATACGGTGCTGCACAAATGGCAAAAAGCAACAGATTCGACAGCATAATAGCCATCGGTTGTGTAATACGTGGTGACACGCCACACTTTGACTACATCTGCGAGGGAGTCACCGCAGGGCTGTCGAAACTGAACGTCGAGTATGACACACCGGTAATATTCGGCCTAATAACCACAAACAACCTATTGCAAGCGCAGGAACGCAGCGGCGGTCGATTGGGTAACAAGGGTGACGAGTGCGCCGTTACAGCACTTCACATGATGGACCGTCACGATTGGCTGCGAGAGGAAGGATTCATAGAGAGAGACTGACCCTAAACAAAACAATGAAGCGTCTGCACCTTTTCAACTGCTCGAACGACCTTGCTCTCGCACAGGGGAGCAAGGAATACATAGCACCCAAAAGCGTTGTTCAGATGGAGAGAGACCTTGCATCGTTGCCATGGTGGTGGGCAGAAGAGGGCGATGCTGTACTCTTACCGCAAGGTACTGATAAAAAAGCAACAGAGCGCTTCTTTGCACCATACGACAGAAATATTGTTTTTTTTACCGAGGATGAAGAATACGACACCCTGCGCAGCAGTGCAGGGTGTGACTTTTCACCCTATCCGTGGGGATGGAGCCGCGCTTCGGCCGAGCGTTTCCGTCGCTTTGGCGTACCCGACTATCTATTACCCGAAAGTCGTTCCATTGAGACAATGCGCACACTATCGAGCAGAGAGTTTGCCGCAGAATATATTAAAGAGTTGCTGAGCAACGAGATATTGCGACCATACAGTTCACTTTTGGCAGGCAGCAAAATGCGTTTCATAAAACAGCTCGATGAACTTATAATAGAGGAGAGAACCATATTCAAATCACCATGGTCGAGCAGCGGGCGCGGTGTCTTTGCTGCCAACAGTCTTGACGAGCCTTCTATACGCGAGAAGCTGACAGGGTTCATTGCACGACAAGGAGGGTTCATTGCCGACAAAATGTATGACAAGAAACTCGATTTTGCGCTCGAATACTCTATTAACAATGCCGGTAGAGCCGATTTCCTTGGCTACTCTGTATTTGTAGCAGGAGGCAACGGATACTACGGACACAATATTGTAGCACCACAAAGTAGACTAAGGGAGTTTATCATTTCTAATGGCTGTCCCGTAAAGCTACTCGACAACCTCATTGCACTACACGCCACACTTTTATCAACTAAATTACAAGGGAAATATCAGGGTGTTGTAGGAGTTGATATGCTTACAGCGCACAATGGCGGCGACTACATAGTTCACCCCTGTATAGAAATTAATCTCAGAATGAACATCGGTGTATTGGCAAAGCTGGTTCATAGGCAGATAGGAGAGAATGAGGTATCGCTTGTTCCTTCAGGAAAAGTGTTCGGCTCCTGCGTAAAGAATTCAAAATTACTTATTGCACCCACAAAGAGCCTATTATAATTCTTGGATAAAAGGAAACAACAATAAGGATGTATCCATCGGGTACATCCTTATTGTTGTTATCTCTTTTTAACAAAGTCCTTATTCTGCTACGGGTGCAGCGGGAGCCTCCTCGACAGCCTCCTGATTAAATTCGGGAGTTGCCATGGGGTTAACAAGACTATTCTCAACAGCATTCTGCTGCATAACGCTCTCCTCAACAATAATGTTCTTGGGGAGTGCCAATGATGCACCTATACTGCAAATAGCCATCACAGCAGCCAATGTCCATGTTGAAACCTCAAGAAAATCGGCAGTCTTTCTTACGCCCATAATCTGATTCGAAGAAGCAAAGTTAGATGCAAGACCGCCACCCTTTGAATTCTGAATCAAAACAATTCCACACATCAGCACTGCTGCTACTAATACCACTACTAAAAAAAGTGTATACATCTTCTATTCTCTTTTTGTATGTTTAACTATTTTTTCTAAAAATCTAATTTGGTCTGCAAAGTAACGGTTTTTATTCGGATATTCCAAACATAATCGCCGAATAATTTCAAGAGCTTTGTCATATTTTCTCTGTTTAATGTAAATAGAAGCAAGAGTTTCGGTAAAGAACGAGCTATCCGATACTGTTTCATCTTGCATATTGTCTGGTTGTTCTTCGCTCTCGTTACGCAGCTGCAATGATATTCTTTCATTGCCTTCGGCCAAGAAATCGTCTATAAGGTTCTGACCTCGCAGCTTGGGAATATCGGTAGTTACAGTGTCCTGTGGCTCTTTCAGATAGGTAGATACGTAATCTACTGCTGCGGCACCTTCGGCCTCTAATGAGAATTTATCTTTAGGCAAAGTATCGAGAAAAGCATCTATAAGACTCATGGTGCGGTCGATTGTCGGTTCTTCACCTGTCTCCTCCTCGGATACGGGTGCACCGTAACCCTCCATAAGTTCGAATAACACTCTGCGATTCTTAAGATACAATGCGGCCTTGCGCAGTTCCTTGCCGAACTCAATATCATGCAAAAGATAAAGATTTTTAAGCATAAGCAGACGAGCAGCATCGAAATAAGGGAAACGCCCTACAAGCATCCTAAGCTCGTAGAGAGTCTCACGATTCAACCCCTCGGGGTTGGATATATAAGTCACCAGCGTCTCCATATGCCGTTACCAGTTTGCCACAGCTGCATTGAACACCGACTCTACAATTTCCTTAATCATCTGGGTAACAAGCTCTTCCTGTACACTTTCAAGCGATTGGGTAGCATCAAAATCACGTGTTGCCGAGAAGTTGCGTTCAAAATCCTCGTCATGGTTGGTATTATTTGTAAAGCGAACATTTACAGTTATCTTCAGCTGTACCATTGCCGAATAGCCATCTGCCGAAATAGATTTATTGAACTGATCGTATGCAGTAATCTCTCCTGCAAGCTGAAGATCGCCACCACGAGGCACTTGACGCAGTTTTGTTTTCTGTACGAAAGCATCGCTAAGCGCCTCGTTAAGCATCGGGGCCATAGGTCCCCACTGATACGCTGCACGATTCTGGAATGTTTCAAGTGATATTGTTTTCACTTTTGTATAGTCGATAGAGGCTCCTGTAAGTTTATAGCTCACCTTACAACCCACCAACAAAGCAACCATCAGAAGCGGTAGCAGACCAAAGAGAGCATTACGTAGTTTATTCGATACCATATTCTTTTATTTTGCGATATAATGTGCGCTCCGAGATTCCTAGTTCGCGTGCCGCATCACACCTGCGGCCATGATTTCTCTCAAGAGCCGAAATAATAGTTTTTTTCTGTACATCCTCGAGCGAGAGAGTCTCATCTACATACTCAACTTCGTGTACCGAGACCGGCTGCTGTATCTGCGCATGAGTCGGTGCCTGAATATGTATCGTATTAGCATTCGTGGTAATATCCTGTTGATGCTGATAAGCCGACAATGTGTCTTGTACCGGAGCATCGTAGGTACCCATAAGTTCATTTACCTTAGTGCGAAGCTCGTTCAACTCCCTGCGCATATCAAAGAGCAGCGTATACAAAATTTCCCGTTCACTCTTTCCGCTGCTGCTCTGAGAAGAGGTGAGCATCGGCAAATTGTTGCTACTCTGCAAGGGTATATACTTTTCTATTGTTGTTCCCGTTATTTTACGGTCGAGTTCAAGGATAGACATTCGTTCGGTTATATTTTTCAGTTGACGAATGTTTCCCGGCCAAGAGTAAGCAAGGAGCGCTTCGCTTGCAGCCTCATCTAGCTCAACTTTCGGTATATTGTACTTTGCCGAAAAGTCTAATGCGAACTTTTTGAACAGCAACAGCACATCATTGCCACGCTCGCGCAGAGGAGGGATGGTAATAGGCACGGTACATAGTCGATAATAGAGGTCTTCGCGGAAACGCCCGTTCTTGATAGCCTCGGGGAGATTGACATTAGTCGCACACACTATACGGACATCGGTCTTCTCGACTTTTGATGAACCCACACGCATATATTCGCCATTCTCGAGAACACGCAACAGACGTGCCTGAGTAGACATAGGCAATTCGCCTACCTCGTCAAGGAATATTGTACCGCCATCAGCTTCGCTAAAGTATCCTTTACGTTCGCTGACGGCATCGGTAAATGCTCCTTTCACATGGCCAAAAAGTTCGGAATCGATAGTTCCTTCGGGTATGGCACCACAGTTTACTGCAAAATACTTGCCATGTTTTCGTGCACTGTTAGTGTGTATTATCTGTGGAAAGAACTCTTTTCCGGCACCACTCTCACCTGTCACAAGCACAGTGAGGTCGGTACGTGCCACCTGAATAGCCGTATCTATGGCACGCAATAGTTCGGGGGCATTACCTATTATCCCAAACTGTTGCTTCACCCTCTGTATCTCTGTAGTATTCATATTACAAACTACCGTAACTGCTTTGCAAAATTATACTTTTTCTTAGAACGGGAAAAGAAGTGGCAAGACAAATATCATGACTATTGCCATAATTATCTGTAGCGGCAGACCAACCTTCACATAATCCATAAACTTATATTGCCCAGCATGCATGACAAGAGCATTGGGAGGCGTAGAGAATGGCGATGCAAAGCACATACTTGCTGCCACAGCTACTGCTATAAGGAATGGTGTAGGATTAACGCCCAACTGCACGGCACTGCTCATTGCAATAGGGGCCAAAAGCACCGCAGTGGCAGTATTGCTTATGAACATAGTCATCAGCGATGTCGTAAAGTAGATTCCTGCCATAAGCGCTATCGGACCGTATGTGCCCACGTTGGCAACAAGCGTGTTCGATATATAGTCGGAAACGCCGGTCTTCTCGAGTGCCGTAGACATAGGCATCATTGCTGCAATAAGCACTATACTCTCCCAATTTATAGTCTTATAGGCCGCCTCGACGTTACGGAAACAGCCTGTCAACACCATCAAAAGTCCTGCAATCATAACAGCAGTGACAGGTTCAATGGGAATAAAGTCGAATACCATTGCTGCTATCATAAGCAACATTATTCCGGCTGCCAACGGAGCCTTGTAGTCGAGAGTGACTTTTGCAGCCTCTTCGAGAGGACGACCCACAACAATCCACTCATTTGTCTCTTTTTCGAGGTTGGCAATATTATCCCAAGTTCCCTGCACAAGCAGCAAATCGCCACTTTGTATAGTCTCATCGGCAAGTCCCTGAACTATATATTTTCCTTTACGGCATATACCGAGTACGCTTACATTATAACGTGTACGGAACTCGGCCTCTTTTATTTTCTTATTCAAGAAACTTGATGATGGCATAAGCACTATCTCGGCAACACCAATATCATAGAAATCCAACGACAGGCTTTTACCTTTATCTTCGGATAAATAACCCACATTATACTCATCGGCAAAAGAGTGTACGCTCTCACGGTTGCCTGTCACAAACAGAATATCTCCATTGCAGAGGACCGTATCCGACTCGGCTGCAATCTGTATGACCTTTTTCAGCAAACGATTCTGCGAATTCTCGACACGACGCACTTCGAGTATGTTTATTCCGTACTTACTGCGGGCATTCAGTTCTACTATCATTTTGCCCAAGAGTTTAGAATCGGATGACACCTGCAGGCGATGCAAGCTATTGGAAATACCATACTCCTTGACAAGTGTTTTTAATGATTTTCCCGCACCTGCGCTTTCGCTACTCAGTGTACCCGGCTTAGAAAGGAACCATTTTGTAAGTGGCATAAGTACTATTACACCAACTACCACACACACAAGACCTACAGGGGTAAAAGAGAAGAACGAGAGCGCTTCGTAACCGCCTTTTACAAGTGCATTGTTCACGACTAGATTGGGAGGCGTACCGATAAGCGTCATCATACCACCCATACTGCTTGCAAAAGCAAGCGGCATAAGCAGGCGCGAAGGATTCATCTTCATATTCATTGCCATACTTACCACGATAGGCAACAGAAGTGCCACCGTACCTGTATTGCTCACAAAAGCACCGATAGCCGATGTGACAAGCATCACCAGCAAGAAAAGTTTGGTCTCGCTGTTACCTGCGAGTTTCATCAATTTAGAACTTATCATTTTGGCAAGTCCTGTCTGGAAAATGGCACCGCCAACAACAAAAAGTCCTATCATCATTACAACCACATTATTGGAGAATCCCGACAATGCCTCGGCCGGTGTCAGTATCTGAAACACCAACAGGGCTACAAGTGAACACAATGCCACAATATCGGAACGCACTCGGCCATTTACAAAGAATACAACCGAAAGCAATAGAATTAAAAGAGTAATATACATAATATTCAACAGATTAATCTATTATAGAATCATCTCTCCCGAGAATAATTTTGCAAAAATACAAAAAATTGACACCATTTCAAAACTTAAACAGACATCTATTGTCTAACAAACAATAATCTTTATAAAAGATTTTAACAATACAAGAAATAACCTGTAGCAAGCTTTATATATTTCGCTCGTTTGTTGTATCTTTAGAGAAGATGTACTGCACTCGCTGTAAAATATTAAAGCAAGCTTTATATATTTCGCTCGTTTGTTGTATCTTTAAAGAAGATGTACTGCACTCGCTGTAAAATATTAAAGCAAGCTTTATATATTTCGCTCGTTTGTTGTATCTTTGCAAATAATAAAAAATATTACCACATCAGAAGGTTAAAGAGAATATTATTCACTACGGTAGCGGTTGTTTTTATTGCATACGCTTCATCCCTACTGTTACGAGTCGATGCCGTACAGCATCGGGTAGCAAGGTATATATCCAATTATATACAAAACATTAAACACATCTCTTTGACTATTGACGGTGTTTCGATACGTCATTTCAACAAGATAGATATCCACGGAATTCTACTAAAAGACCTCTCGAACGACACGTTGGCAAGCATAAAAAGACTTACAGTACACGCCTCGCCAATATATCTGCTACAAGAAGAGGTGCGCATAAACACTGTCACATTAGAGCAGCCAAGAGTAAATATCACAAAAGAGGCGGTCGATTCTGAGACAAATATGCAATTTATCATCGACCTCCTTGCCGGAAACGACAGCACCCCACCTGCGGCACTGCCGCACATTAAGGTCGGCCAGGTACATATTTACGACGGAAAGTTTGAATACAACATAAAGAGCGAGCCTTATCCCGATGAGAACATCTTCTCACCCTCGCACGTAAATATAGAGAATATAGCAGCCAACATATCGCTTAGAAAGCTAAACAGCGACACTTTAAGTCTGTATGTGAGAAGACTCTCGGGAGCCGACATTTCGGGGCTTACCATAAAACGTTTGAAAGCAAATATCGAGGCCTCGAAAAATAGTGCTTCGCTCACAAAATTATCATTAGAGCTACCCAACAGCAGCTTAGAGATACCATACATAACGGCAACTTACACTTTAGAGGATAGTACCAAGGTAATATCCTCACTTGCCTACGAAGGTAAAATAAACGGCAAAAATATCGACGGCAATGATATTGCCGCCATTATACCTATATGCAAGAAACTGCCGACAATGGAGTTCAGCATTCCTTTTACGGGAGATAAGAAAAAGATAAGCATAGAAAATGGAACTTTTGCCACATCGAGCGAAGGGGTAGACATTATGGCAAGTCTCTCGGCCGACAACAGCGAGAAGGTTGCTAAATATAAAATACAGGTGGCATCGTGCAAGATTAATGAGACAGGAATAAATGAGATTGGTGCCATACTACCCGACTCTACCATAGCACAGGAGATTAGCCGACGATTGGGCAGTCTCTCTTTCAAGAGTAACCTTATTGCAGAAGGTAGAAACGTCAACGGAACAGCCCTACTATCGACAAGCAGCGGCAAGGTCGATATAAGAATCGCTACCGACAAGAAAGGAGTATTCAATATAGAAAGCAAGAGCGAGGAGTTGAATATAGGACGCATAACAGGCAACAACCACTTTGGACTATGCCGTTTGCACTCTACCACAAGCGGATGTTACAACGATAGCACAAATTACCAGGGCGAGACAGAAACTGTAATCAGCGCACTGCAATACAACGAACGTATCTTTGCACCTATTACCCTAAAAGCAGCTTTCGACCAAACAAGATACAGCGTTACAGCAAGCACCAAGGATGCCGACCTCTCGGCTACAGCAACATTGACAAAAAGTAAGCAGAATGAGACACCTTATTACTCGGTAAGTATCACTGCCGACTCTATATCGCCATATAATTTAGGCGTTACCGACCATCTGAAAGACAGCAGAGTCTCTTTTGACTTTACCTCGGAGCTATCGGGCGATATACCAGACCACTCTATGATAAAGGCCAATCTCTACAACTTCAAACTGCAAACACCGCAAAAATATTGGAAAATACGACACATACATATTGCCGATAACTCACTCGACGAACAGCGTAAGTTCTTTATCGACTCGGATATTGTAAACGGATATATTATGGGATATTACTCCTACAGCGGATTGGCCAACAGCATAGCAAAAGTAGTCGACAGACATCTTCCTGCGCTTGGTATCGACAGCAACAAAGCCGCTGAGGATAATAATTTTGTATTCGACATAAACATAAGCAACAGCGAAATTGCAAGCCATCTGTTCAACCTCCCATTCTGTATAAGAGGAGCATCCAAGATATATGGAAATATAAACGACCACCATAATATTGCAGAGCTATCGGCAAATTTCAGCAACACCACACTACTCGACAGCCACTACCGCAGCATAAGCATAAAAGCAAATGCCAGCGAAGAGCTTATATCGTACAATGGTGAGCTAATTCGTCCTGCAAGCAGCAAAAATAACATAACAGAAAATAACGATATTAAGATAGGACTGAAAGGCGAAATAACCAAAGACACGCTACAGAACAATATTGACTGGAACAGCATGAGTACCCCTATAAACAGAGGCAATATTCTATTGGACGTGGCACTCAACCGCAAAAGCAGCGGCAACACACATATAACAGCCCAACTGCACCCCGGAATAATAATATACAACGACAGTGTGTGGAGTGTATCCAAGAGCCGCATCGATGGCGGAGGAGAACACTTCAGGATTGAGAACTTTTCGCTACGCAACAACAAACGACATTTGAGCGTAAACGGAGTATTAGGAACCGAAGAGAAGGACAGTCTTAACATTGTACTAAACAAGATAGACCTTGAAGAGCTGTTCGACATTCTAAATTTCCACCCTGTTGATTTTGGCGGCAAGGCCAGCGGAAATGTAAAAATCGCCCGTATATTCGACAGCCCGAGTTTCTCGACAAGCCTCGAAGTAGAGGAATTCACATTCGAGAAGGGACGTATGGGGTGGATGTCTTTTGACGGGAACTGGGACGAAGAGAAAAAAGCGATAATGCTTAACGGACGCATATTCGACGGCACACACGCACACAGCATTGCACAAGGCTTCGTTTCACCGGCCAACGACACCCTTAACATAAGCGTACACACCGACGGAGCACGCATAGAGTTTCTGAACCACATGTTAAGCAGTTTCCTCGACAATGTAGACGGCCGTGTCAAAGGCGAGATTCATATACGAGGCAAGATGAAAGATGTAAACCTTTACGGGAAACTCTCTCCCAAAGGCAGCCTGCACCTAAAACCGACAAACACTACATACTACCTATTGGGTGACACTGTACATCTTACACGAAACAGAATATCATTCAACAACGTATCGTTCAACGACAGATACGGTAACCATGGTCTGCTGAACGGAGCCGTGACACACCACAGTCTCAAAAGATTCGGCTGCAATTTCGACATTACAGCCGACAACCTGCTCGCTTACGAAGAGGACAAGTTCGGTGAAAATGGATTCTACGGAACAGCCTTTGTCACAGGAGATGCCCATTTCATTTCCGACGACAACGGCATAAGCCTCAGCGCCGAAATTGAGACAGACAACAACTCCAAATTTGTTTACAATGCAGCCGGTCCCGAAGGAGCCACCGATAACCGCTTTGTGACATTCACCGACCGTCGCGCCCGACAGAGCGCCATTCTCACCGATGAGCCGGAAATTAACGACGAACCGGAGAACGACATTTTAAGCCGTTTGCGACTCGATTTTATGATAAATGCCACCCCCGGAATGCAGCTACGAGTCTACACCAATACAATAACAGACGATTACATAGACATATACGGCAGCGGACCTATAAATGCAGTATATGACGAGAAAGAGGGATTCAGTATGAAAGGCAATCTGAACCTTACCCGTGGTACATACAAATTCACCATGCAAGACATTTTCCCAAAGGAGTTTGCAATACAACCGGGAAGCACCCTCGGCTTCAACGGCGACCCTTTCCTTGCCAATCTGAACTTAAAGACCATATACACTGTACCCTCGGCACCGCTTACCGACCTTAGCATCTCGGCCGAGCGACGCAAGAATGTAAAGGTAAACTGCCTTATGGATATTACAGGTACACTGCAAAATCCGAACCTCACATTCGGGATAGAACTTCCCGACGGCAACGAAGAGGAGCGCGAACTGTTGGCAAGTGCCACCAGCACCCCCGAACAGACAAATATGCAGTTCATATACCTCATCGGTATCGGAAAGTTCTATACATACGATTACAACAACCAAGCCAATCAGAGCCAATCATCAACAGTAATGGAGTCGCTTATATCAAGCACAATCTCGGGACAGTTGAACAATATGCTCTCACAGATAACCGACAACAATAATTGGGACTTCTCGGGTAACTTCACCACAAGCGAAAAGGGTTGGAACAGCATGGAGGTTGAAGGTATGCTCAGCGGCCGTCTGCTTAATAACCGACTGCTCATAAACGGTAATTTCGGATACCGAGACAACCCATTGGCCAACAAGAATTTCATTGGAGATTTTGACGTGCAGTGGTTGCTTAATAAGAACGGAAATATAAGTCTGAAAGCATACAACAAGACCAACGACCGTTATTTCTCGCGAACAACACTCACCACACAAGGTGTAGGTATACTTCTGCGCCACGACTTCAACAGATGGCTGTCGCTATTCAAGAGAGAGTCAGAAGAGAATGAGAAGGAGAAGAAAGAAAAAGATAATAAATAACTATATATATTAATATGAGACATTTTACATCAGTCAACGACATTGGCGACCTTAAGGCAGCCGTAAAAGAAGCACTCGAAATAAAAGCCGACCGCTTTAAATACAACCATCTTGGACGAAACAAAACACTCATGATGGTATTTTTCAACTCGAGCCTGCGAACACGCCTAAGCACACAGAAGGCAGCTCTTAACCTTGGCATGAACGTTATTGTACTCGATATAAACCAAGGAGCCTGGAAACTTGAGACCGAGCGAGGAGTGATAATGGATGGAGACCGTCCCGAACATATCCTTGAGGCTATACCCGTAATGGGCAGTTACTGCGATGTGATAGGAGTACGTTCCTTTGCCCGCTTCGAGAGCAAGAGTGACGATTACAACGAAGTAATACTCAACCAGTTCATTAAGTATTCCGGCCGTCCGGTATTCTCAATGGAGGCAGCAACACGCCACCCACTCCAAAGCTTTGCCGACCTTATCACTATTGAGGAGCACAAACGCATCGAGCGTCCCAAAGTGGTACTTACCTGGGCACCACATCCCAAGGCGTTGCCACAAGCTGTTCCCAACTCCTTTGCCGAGTGGATGAATGCAGCCGATTATGATTTTGTAATTACCCATCCTAAGGGCTATGAGTTGGACCCCATATTCGTTGGAAACGCACGTGTAGAGTACGACCAGATGAAAGCCTTCGAGGGAGCACATTTTATATATGCCAAGAATTGGGCTGCATACAGCGACGAGAACTACGGCAAGGTACTATCTACCGACCGCAGCTGGACCGTCAGCGACCGACAGATGGCCGTTACCGACAATGCGTTTTTCATGCACTGCCTGCCCGTGCGTCGTAATATGATTGTTACCGACGATGTGATAGAGAGTCCCAATTCTCTTGTAATACCCGAAGCCGCCAACCGCGAGATTTCGGCAACAGTAGTGCTAAAGCGTATATTGGAAAGTCTGTAAGCTATAAAACAGTTCATTATATAAAATTATTATTGTCCGCTAAAGACGTGAATTCCCTCCCAACTTGCTGAAATAGATAAGTTGGGAGTTATTTTCATATTATACCCTCTTCTCTATATTCCAAATGTTTAGAAGCTTCTTAAATTTCTAAAAAAATATATTGGTATCCGCTAAAAATAGAATAATCCCAAAAAGGGCCCACCTTTTCATAAAATCATAAGGTTGTTCATTGGTGCGCCGTATGAAAATTAGTAAAATGGTAGATGTTTTTTGGATTAAGTGCGAGGATGTTTGAGCGAAGCGAGTTCCGCAGCACCCAAAAAACATCGTGAGCATTTTACGTTAAGATTTTC
>JAZNEI010000081.1:0-7278 GCA_045588485.1 Bacteroidaceae bacterium
ATCTTAATAATGTCGTTTGTGTTCTAACTCAAATACATACCATCAAGTCATTGTAATCATTCTTGTTGATTCGAGTCATTTCGTTTTGTTTTCTTAATTTCAAAGTTAAACTCTTCCCAGAAATTATCTCATTCTCTAACATGTCTTTCAACTTCCTTTTTGGCTTCATTATGAGAATTAAAAGAGCCAACACTTTTATGCTCAATATTATCCCATACCTGATATATGTAATTTGACATAATCACAATGCTTAAAATTCTAATCTAAATTCTTTAATCTTCGTCACGAATAACTGTATATCTATGCTCCTCACGTATCTTTTGCATAAACACGTTTTTTTCTTCTCTATTCATCGATTTCAATTTCTCTTCATCTTCTCTGAAGAGCTTAATCCTAACAGCTTTAAACTTCATTGTGCTCATCTCGGCAGCGTAACGCTCTGCTGTTGAGATAACACAAACGAAACTCTTCGGAAGAATAATATTTTCAACATCAATGGCAGCTTCAAATAGTGGTGCGATTTCCTCATCTTTAAATCCAGCTATGCCACAACCAATCTTTGTCACCAAGAAAATCAACTCAGGATGTAGCTTTGCAAACGAAATGAACTCATCAACATAAGGTTTGATTGCATCCACACCTCCGTGCATAGTAGGTATTGCATAAGATTGTCCCTGCAAACCAACTCCCTGTCCCCATACGGCTCCAAAACGGTTATAAGCTAAACGAGCGGCTCCCCCACCGTGCGAACCAGCGAGGTTACTTCCAAAGACAAATACTTCATTATCCTCTATATGAATGATATTTTCCGGTGTAAATCTTCTGTTATACATATTATTTCATTTTCAAAATTCCAATCTAAATCCTTTTTGTTTCATTTCTGTATACTTCTCGGCATTGAAGCAATACTTTGTCGGCGTGCGGCGAGAAGCATTTGAAGGGCGAGGCTCAGCCTCAGTAAGAATGCCGAGTTTGAGCATCTTGTTATAGAAGTTTCTTCGGTCGAACTTTACTTCCAAGATGGATTCGTACAAGTTCTGCAATTCGGTCATTGTAAAGACCTCGGGCAACAACTCAAAACCTATCGGTTCGAAACAGATGCGCTCTTTAAGGCGATTCACCGCCATACGCAAGATGCGGTCGTGGTCGAAACCAAGACTTGGCACTTCGCCCATAGCAAACCAACGAGCCGAAGCAGCGTCGTCGCCACCTTTAACCTCTGAGAGTTTTACCAAGGCATAGTGTGCAACGGTTATTACTCGTTCACGAGGGTCGCGGTTTACATCCGAGAAGGTGTGAAATTGTTCAACCGGCACACCAACCAATCCGGTCTCCTCCATCAATTCGCGGCGGGCACACTCCTCGGCAGTCTCGTCAATCTTCATAAAACCACCCGGAAAAGCCCATTTGCCTTTATGCGGTTCAATACCTCGCTGTATCAACAACACCTTAATAACAACACCATCAAATCCAAAAATCACGCAATCGGCAGTAACTGCGGGGTGCGGATATTTATAACAATAATTCTGTTCACTCATAGTTTACGTTATTCTTACGCAAAAATATTAAATCATTTTTTATTAACAAAATTTTCTGCGTATTTTTTACGCAAATAATAACATTTATAAGTAGCTCAACTTTAAACAGTCTCTATTATATATAGAGGGAATTACCAGCATTTTTCTATTGCTTTAACCGAATAAATTACTATTTTTGCAAGGCGTACATATTAAATTGGATATACGGACAAATAACATAAACCCTACTATTATGAAAAAATTACTCTATCTGTTTTTGCTCACACTGCTACCCATTGGTGGCAACGCACAGCAAAAGCTCACATTCGAGATTAAAGATGGCGATTTTTATGCCAACGGTAAACCCACTCCTATCCTCTCGGGCGAGATGCACTACTCTCGTATCCCTCACCAATATTGGCGGCATCGTCTTCAGATGATGAAGGGAATGGGACTTAACACCGTTGCCACATACGTATTCTGGAACTGGCATGAGACAGCACCCGGAGTATGGGACTTCGAAGGCGACAAGAATCTTGCCGAGTATATAAAGATTGCGGGCGAAGAGGGTATGATGGTTATCCTTCGCCCCGGTCCATACGTTTGTGCCGAGTGGGAGTTTGGCGGTTACCCCTGGTGGTTACAGAATATCGAAGGCATGGAGGTTCGTCGCGACAACGAGCACTTCCTAAAGCACACCAAACTCTACATCGAGCGTCTGTATAAAGAGGTTGGTCATCTGCTGTGCACTAAGGGCGGACCCATCATTATGGTACAGTGCGAGAACGAGTTTGGTTCATACGTATCACAGCGTCAGGATATTCCCCTTGAGGAGCATCGTGCCTACAATGCAAAAATAAAACAGCAACTTGCTGACGCAGGCTTCGATGTTCCCCTCTTCACCTCGGACGGAAGCTGGCTTTTCGAGGGTGGCAGCACCCCCGGAGCACTCCCCACAGCAAACGGCGAGAGCAACATTGCGAATCTAAAGAGAGTGGTAAATAAATACCACAACGGACAAGGCCCCTATATGGTAGCAGAATTCTACTCCGGATGGCTTGCACACTGGGCCGAGCCTCATCCCGATGTTGACGACTCACAGATAGCACGTCAGACCGAGGAGTATCTTAAAAACGACGTATCAATCAACTTCTATATGGTACACGGCGGAACAAACTTCGCCTTTACAAGCGGTGCCAACTACGACCGTAAGCGCGACATTCAGCCCGACCTTACAAGTTACGACTACGACGCACCCATCAGCGAAGCCGGTTGGGTGACATCGAAATACGACTCTATCCGCAATGTAATCAAGAAGTATGTTAAGTATAACGTACCAGAGCCTCCTGCACAGATTCCATTAATCGAGATACCCTCTATCAAACTCGACAAGGTGGTTGACGTTCTCTCTTATGCCGAGCGCCTCGACGCAGTTAGCAGCAATACCCCTCTCACTTTCGAGCAGCTTAATCAGGGTTACGGATACGTGCTTTATACACGCCGTTTCAACCAGCCCATAAGCGGCACATTGGAGATTACAGGCTTGCGCGACTATGCAGTAGTTTATATCGACGGTGAGAAGGTTGGCGAACTTAACCGCAACACACAGACCTATGATATGGAGATTGAAGTACCTTTCAACGCAACACTACAGATTCTTGTCGAGAATATGGGTCGTATAAACTATGGTGATGAGATTGTAAACAACACAAAAGGCATTATAAGCCCTGTTGTAATAAAGGGTCAGGAGATTATGGGTAATTGGGAAATGTACAAGCTCCCAATGAGCGAGATGCCCAATTTCAATAAGATGAAGAGTGTAAAGAATGGTTCGTCACAGGCCAAGCGTCTTGCAGGCTGTCCTGTACTTTATGAAGGTACATTCACACTCGACAAGACTGGTGACACATTCATTGATATGGGCAACTGGGGCAAGGGAATTGTATTTGTCAACGGTCACAACCTTGGCCGCTACTGGCAGGTTGGTCCCCAGCAGACACTATATCTACCCGGCGTATGGCTCAACGAGGGCGAGAACAAAATTGTTATCTTCGAACAGCTGAACGAGAAGGAGCAAAGCGAAATTAAGACCGTAAAGACTCCCGTACTTACCGACCTCAGATAACAGTTCAAATTCCCGAACACATAATAATATCGGCGCATCTCAAAACTGATGCGCCGATATTATTATAAACTCAAAATCAGCACAAGCCGATTCAAAAAAAAATGCGGAGTGAAATGTTATTCACTCCGCAAATATAACACAATGTAACTATTACATCAATGTCTGAGCTAGTGCCAGAATCTCCTCACCGATTGCATCGGCAACCTCCTGTGTAGGACCCTCGGAATAGATACGGATGATAGGCTCTGTATTACTCTTACGCAGGTGTACCCACTTGTCGGGGAAGTCGAGTTTAACACCGTCGATAGTATTAATCTCAGCCTTGTCAGCGTAGTTAGCCTTAATTTTCTCGAGAATCATATCTACGTCTGTACCGGGCTTAAGGTCGATGCGGTTCTTACCCATAAAGTAAGCAGGATAAGTAGCACGAAGCTCGCTAACAGTCTTCTTCTCATGAGCAAGATGGCTGAGGAACAAGCAGATACCTACAAGAGCATCACGACCGCTGTGGCAAGCAGGATAGATAACACCACCGTTACCCTCGCCACCGATTACAGCGTTTGTCTCCTTCATAAGTGTAACCACATTAACCTCGCCTACTGCCGATGCCGAGTACTGGCAACCATGGCTGTTTGTTACGTCGCGCAAAGCACGTGTCGAAGAGAGGTTCGATACAGTGTTACCGGGAGTATGTTTCAATACATAGTCGGCAACTGTCACAAGAGTGTACTCCTCGCCGTACATATCTCCATTCTCGCAGATGATAGCAAGGCGGTCAACGTCGGGGTCAACAACAAAAGCAACGTCGTTGCCACCCTTTGCCATAAGCCCCATGATATCACCAAGGTTCTTTGCAAGAGGCTCTGGATTGTGCTGGAAATCGCCTGTAGGCTCACAGTATAGTTTATCGAGGCTCTTAACGCCAAGCTGCTCGAACAACATAGGAAGGATTACGCCACCTACCGAATTTACGCAGTCGATAGCAACGCGGAAACCTGCATTGCGGATAGCCTCAACGTCTACAAGAGGAAGTGCCAATACTGCGTCAATGTGTTTCTGGTTAAAAGACTCGTCAAGGCGATATTTACCGAGTGTCTCAACATCGGCATAATCAAACTCCTCGGCCTCGGCAATGCGAAGCACCTCTTTTCCCTCGGCAGCATTCAAGAACTCACCCTTCTCGTTAAGAAGCTTAAGAGCATTCCACTGACGGGGGTTGTGGCTTGCAGTAAGAATGATACCACCACAAGCATCCTCCATAGTAACAGCCAACTCGGTTGTGGGGGTAGATGCAAGGCCTATGTCAACAACATCGAATCCCATACCCATTAGTGTACCACAAACAATGTGATTGACCATTGAACCCGAGAGACGAGCATCACGACCAACAACAATCTTGTTTGTTGTCTTTGTTGTTGTCTTACGTATCAGCGCTGCGTATGCTGATGTCAACTTAGTAATGTCAAGAGGAGTAAGACCCTCATCGGCACGTCCACCAATGGTTCCCCTGATACCTGAAATTGATTTAATTAGTGTCATACAGTTTTTCTGGTGTAAAGGTTATTTGATAAAAACATGGATATACGTATGATGAAGCTGTTGATGTTCCCTTGGTATGCGGAACAATCAAATTTACTTTTGCCACCTGCGACTGACGGCGAGTGAGCCAAATGTAAGGGAATGGGGTTAGCCATCCCGTGGGCACTGCGCTGCCATAACGGGCAAACATATAACCGCTTATGAATGTACCCGAATAGGTACCGCTTGTTAGCGAGACTCGCATCACATCGGGATTATCGCTATCGTATAGGTTACCCAAGATTGTATCACCCGAAGATATATTATACTCCGAGAAGCGTGCAATAATATTGAGTGTCTCGCCATCAACCATCTGACGTGCTCCCTCTTGTCCCTTGGGATTACGTACTATCTGCATATAGACATCGTCAATGAGTACATACTCGTTTTTCTCGTAGTCGGTTGTAGAATCGTTCTCTACAAACTCCTTGTATGAGATTACATTAATGCCCTGTTCGGTAATAAATGCCTTTACAGCCCTACGCTCGCTCTCTTTCATGTCGGAATAGGTCTTTTCATCATCACAAGCCCACAGCAGCACAGCCGCCACAGACATCAATCCCCAAATAATCCATCTATTTTTCATATAATCCTTTTATTTCCTCTCTAATTTATACATTAACCGTGTAGTTACACAATTCTCCGCGAATATACAAAAACAATTTCCAATAAGCACAAACAATAGCCACATTTAATTGAAAATAACACAATTTTATCCTTTTCGCCTCTATTTTCGGGCTTATCACTCGGTAAGCTGTTTCTTGTATTTCGAGAGTGCAGTTCTGTAACGCTCTACTGCATATTCCATTGTTCCATACACCTCTCCTCCCGAGGCATTTTTATGTCCGCCGCCGGCAAAAAACTCGGCTGCAACACTGTTGCATGGAAAATCGTCGACGCTACGCAGCGAGACGTTGATTTTGCCTGGTACCTCCTCGCGCAGAAAACAGACGAAACGTATACCTTTTATCTGCAATGGCATATTGACAAGTCCCTCAGTATCGCCTTTCGCCACACAAAAGCGTCGCATCTCTTTGTAGGTGAGTGTCAATAATGCGGAATTATAGGCAGGATAGACACGCAGTTTGTCGTACATCATATAACCTAACAGTTTCATTCTGTTGGGCGAATAGTTATAAAAGACCTTTCGGTAGATAAGGTCCTTATCTATCCCTGCTGCAATCAGATAGGAAATTATTATATAAATATCCTTACGATTCGATGCATAAGCAAAGCTGCCGGTATCGGTCATCATACCGGTATATATACACTCGGCAATATCGTGTGTAAGAGCCGCGTTATCCAAGCGATAAATCAAGCGGAATATAAGTTCGGCAGTCGAGCAGGCCGCCGGCTCAGAAATATCTACGGCAAATCCCTCTTCGGGTTGCAGATGATGGTCGACCAACAGACGTGGAGTCGATAATCCGGCCACCACCTCGCCAAGTTCGCCCAAACGCGAAAGCGCATTAAAATCGAGACAGAATATTACATCGGCAGCCGACAAAGCTGCGACTGCTTCATCTTTTGCCCCCTCATACACAATACTCTCGGCAGCCGAAGGCAGCCAACCAAGAAATTCGGGGAAGGCGTTGGGTACCACCACTGTAGCGCTCTTGCCTTTTCCACGTAAGAAAAGCGCCAACGCTGTTGCCGAGCCTACAGCATCACCATCGGGATTACGATGCACGAGAATTACAAATTTCTCGCCCTTGTCAATAAACTCCCCTACCCTCTCTATTTTTTGTATATCAATAAGTCTATCAAGCATAGTCTTCAATTATTTACGCGAAGATACAATATTTAGTGCTAATATCCCGATGCAGTTTAAAATTCTTTCAAAAAAAATTATTACTGTCCGATAAAAATAGAATAATCCCAAGAAGTGCTATTGACGAAGCTAATATTGCCACTTTTACCTCAAAAAGACTAACAAACGAGCGAGAAATATGAAGTTCACTTCAATATTTTTCAAAGCGAGTGCAGTCTATTTTCGAGGTTTACCTCAAAAATACTAAAGCAAGCCCACTTTTTCATAAAATCATAAGGTTGTTCATT
>JAZNEI010000082.1:0-9260 GCA_045588485.1 Bacteroidaceae bacterium
CGCGTGGAAGCGTTGGGGATATATTCAAGGAGTGCATTATGTCGTTGGTCGCAAGCCTCCCAAATCCTTTGCACGCGCAATCATCGAGCCGAGCGATTACGAACATGTTATATCGTTCTATAATGGCTCTGTGGCAGTCATCATATCACAGGACAGGCCCGGCTCTTCCAACTCGCTTACGCTCTCGTGGTTGCTTATCGACGAAGCAAAGTTCATAGATTATAAACGCCTGAAAGATGAAACACTCCCTGCCAATGGCGGTATAAAGTCATATTTCGGCAAGCACTCCTTCAATCACTCCATAATGATATTGAGCGATATGCCACAGACACAGAAAGGCTCGTGGTTCTTGCACTACAAAGAGAAAATGGACGAAGAGCTGATAGATACAATCAAGGCCACCATATACGAGATATGGAAGACAAAGGAGCGTGTGCGTAGATTAAAAAGCGAGGGCAAAGCTGTGCCGAAATATCTGAAGAATTATCTTCGCACACTCGATACGAACCTCAACAAGATGCGTTCCGTTGCAGTCTATTACAAGGAGTACAGCAGCATAGAGAACTTGCAGTTGTTGGGCGAGAACTACATTAAGCAGATGAAGCGCGACCTTACGCCAAAAACATTCCAAACCTCTATTCTTTGTCAGAGGATCGGAATAGCGAAGGACGGCTTCTACTCCTCAATGCGTGAGGGGCATAAGTACAATGCCAGCGATTTTGAATACCTCGACAAATACGCACAGGAATATTATGCCTCGCTCGAAGCAGAACACCCTATAGCTCCGCCACTCGTAAGCGAGGGGAGGTGCCGGCTTGCCGGCGGAGGGGAGCAATTCAACTCTCATCTTTCCACTCTCAACTCTTCACTCTGCGACAGCGATGTTAACCCCCTTGCACCTATCTGCATTGGTATGGACTACAATGCAAATATAAATTGGATTGTGGCAGGACAGCCCGAAGGTCGTAGGCTCAACATCATAAAATCCTTTTATGTGAAGTTTGAGAGGAAAATCCCGGCACTTGTTGAGGAGTTCTGCAATTACTATGCACACCACCAAAACAAGACAGTGGTTTACTACTATGACACCACAGCACTTGGTGCGAACTATGCCGTCAATGAGCAGGACTTTCATTGGGTGGTGTGCCACGAATTTGAGAAGCGAGGCTGGCAAGTGGAAGATGTATATCTTGGCAATCCTATGCGACACGATGAAAAGTACCTTTTAATCAATCAAGGCTTTGCCGGCAAGCAGAGGCTGATGCCGTTCTTCAATCGACAGAACAACGATGACCTTATCCTTGCCATTCAGACTGCCGGCGTTGTTCGTGGGCGCAACGGTTTCCGCAAGGACAAAGGCGGTGAGAAGCTGGACGAGACGGAAGAGAACCTGCTCGAACACCGCACCGACGGCACCGATGCGTTTGATACGTTGTATATCGGAGCGGAGAAGTTTCCGTATAGGGAAATATATCCTGTTACCGCAAGTGGGGTGATGTAGATAACTTTTTGTATTATCTTTTGTATTTGGCGTTGAGGATTAGTATCTTTGTTAAAAAGTTAAGATTTATGGATAGATTTACAATTAGGGAACAAATCGTTGAACGTTTTCGGCAGTGTGCATCTGATGTTTCTAAAGCCGACTCATTAAAAGACGCTTATTCCATTTTGGATAAAATTTCTAATAGTTTTGCACCTTTAGACACAATGGGGTATTATAAAAAGAACTTCATTTTACCTTTGTATAAAATGACCTCTATATCTGAAATTGTGTCAGTTGTAAATGCTAAAGCTGACGAAATTGAAAAGAATGGGTCTTATTATGAGAAGATGTTTTTTTAGTTTTATGGTTGTACTTTAAATAAGTACTTAAATCATCTCAGACACATAAAGTCTCTATACCCCTTGAGGGTAGAGAGACTTTTCTGTTTTACAACATATTTATTTCAAGTGTTTTTAACAAATTTGACTTTTGCTATTGACTTCGCTATTATTTTAGTTATTTTTGCATTTATGTAGTTTGTTGTTGATTTACTTGTATGAATATTAATCAAGCTGATATATTAGAGGGTAATATTTCCAAAGATATTATGGATATATTGCTACGCGACCATACCACCCATCGTAATATATTTTGGGCCACAAATGACTATGAACAATGGGGTGACGGATATGCAGAGGCCGACGAGATTACATATGAGAAAATCTGCGACAATAACAAGATTATTCCTCGAGTATTAAAACATCGTTTGCAACAAGCAGCACGTTCCAAAGAAATGGCAGAGGTGTTCACTCCTTCGTGGGTGTGCAATGCTCAAAATAATTTGATAGATAATGCTTGGTTTGGTCGCGAAGGAGTTTTTAATGTAGAAGTTGAAGAGAATGGGGAACATTCTTGGATTACTACAACAGAGCCTATAGAGTTTCCTGATGGCAAAACTTGGAAAGATTATGTGCGTGATAATCGTATGGAAATTACTTGCGGTGAAGCACCATACATAACAAGTCGTTACGACACAACTACAGGCGAATTGATACCAATAGAAAAACGTATAGGCCTTCTTGACCGTAAACTGCGTGTAATAAGCGAAAATGTCCATACATCGGGTGAGTGGCTATCTGCTGCACAGGATGCGTACAAAAGCATATATGGCTTTGAATGGCAGGGGGACAATCTGCTGCTTGCAAGAGAAGCAATGCTGTTTTCTTTCATAGAGAACTATGAATTAAAGTTTGGCAAACACCCGATGTTATCTTCAATAAAATATATTGCATATATTATTTCGTGGAATGTTTGGCAAATGGACGGTCTCAAAGGGGTTGTTCCGAATTCCTGCAAGGATATAATCGAGGCTTCATTATTTGGAGACGAAATGATAACTCCATGTAAAGGCTGTGCTGACGGTGGTTATAATAATCATACAGGCACATATTGCCTAATTAAGGATTGGAGAGCCAAAGACCCTGAAACCAAAAAAATGGGAAAGAAAATTCGCTTTGTTGATTTACTAAAGTAATAAGGATTCTAACAAAATATAACCTATGGCTAAATTTGTTTCATCGTTAAAAGCAAAACTCATTTATGTGTTCCGCATAAATGATAAAGCCCATGCCGGTTGCCTTAAAGTCGGAGAGGCTACACTTTCTGATGAAGAAAATCTATGGGGATTATCACCCTCAAGCCATCAACTCAATGTAGCTGCCAAAAAGCGTATCAATCAATATACACAGACAGCAGGTATTGTTTATGAGTTGCTTTACACAGAACTTTCAATCTTCACTCGTGGCGGTGCTATTATGAGCCTGACGGATGGTGAAGTACACAAGGTGCTTGAGCGTTCAGGTATCAAGAAGAAGATTTTTGATACAGAGAATAAAGCCAACGAGTGGTTTATCACAGACTTGGAGACTGTAAAGAATGCTATTCATGCAGCAAAAGAAGGAAGAATGTCGCTATCTGCGACAGAGGTAAGCACAGAGCGGAGCCCAATTATATTCCGCCCTGAACAACGCGATGCTATAGACAAGACCAAAAAACAATTCAAAAAGAGTAACCAAATGCTATGGAATGCAAAGATGCGTTTTGGCAAGACTCTATCAGGATTGCAAGTTGTAAAGGAAATGGACTTCGGCAGAACGCTGATTCTGACACATCGTCCTGTCGTTGATGCAGGCTGGTTTGAGGACTTTTCAAAGATATTCTATGATACACCGAAATATCGTTACGGCTCAAAGAATAACGGTGAGAACCACGCTTCACTAGAGCGTCTTGTGGCTAGAGACGGGGTACACTATGTTTATTTTGCCTCTATGCAGGATTTGCGCGGTTCATCTTTGGTAGGAGGTAACTTTGATAAAAACCACCAAGTATTTGCAACACCTTGGGACTTGATTATTGTTGATGAAGCACACGAAGGTACGAAGACTGAACTTGGAGAGGCGGTAATGAAGGAGCTGACAAAGGAGCAAACAAAGATACTCCGTTTGTCCGGTACTCCGTTTAATCTGTTCGATGACTACAAAGAGGACGAGATATACACTTGGGACTATGTGATGGAGCAACGCGCCAAAGCAGAGTGGGATTTGACACACTTTGGCGACCCTAATCCTTATGCAGGCCTTCCCCGTCTTAATATCTATACATACGACCTCAACAAACTATTGGAGGGTTATGGTGACTCCGAATTGGCGTTCAACTTCCGTGAGTTCTTCCGTGTAGACGATTTAGGAGAGTTTGTTCACAAGAAAGATGTTAGTTCATTCCTCAATCTGATATGTAAGAAAGACGAGGATAGCAACTATCCATATTCTACAGAAGAGTACCGCGATAACTTCCGCCATTCACTTTGGATTGTGCCGGGCGTAAAAGCAGCAAAGGCCTTGAGTGCAATGTTGCAAACTCATACTGTGTTCAGTCAATTCCAAGTAGTGAATGTGGCTGGCGAAGGTGATGAAGACCAAGAAAGAGATGATGCACTCGAACTCGTTAATAAGGCTATTGGTGATAAGCCTGAAGAAACATACACAATAACTCTTTCTTGTGGCCGCCTGACTACAGGTGTGAGCGTAAAGGCGTGGACTGCTGTATTTATGCTTGCCGGTTCGTTCAGCACCGCTGCATCTAGTTATATGCAGACTATCTTCCGTGTTCAGACACCTGCCACCATTGGAGGCAAGGTGAAGGAGGAATGCTTTGTTTTTGATTTCGCACCTGACCGTACTCTGAAAGTAATAGCAGAAACAGCTAAAATTTCAGCAAAGGCCGGTAAGACAACGAGCGATGACCGCAAGGCTGTAGGCGACTTCATCAACTTCTGTCCGATTATCGCATATGAAGGCTCGAAGATGAAAGCCTATGATGTACCGAATATGCTTCAGCAGTTGAAGAAAGTATATGTCGAGCGTGTTGTGCGTAATGGCTTTGAAGATGGTTATCTTTATAATGATGACCTTATGCGTCTTGACTCTTTGGAGTTGCAAGAGTTTGCCAAACTGAAGAAGATTATCGGTTCAACAAGGGCTATGCCTAATAGTGGTAAAATTGATGTCAATCAGCAGGGCTTTACCAACGAAGAATATGAGCAACTTGAAAAAGCAGAGAAGAAAAAACGCGAAAGGAAACCACTAACCGAAGAAGAGAAACGTCTGCTTGAGGAAAAAGCAGAGAAACGCAAGAATCGTGATACTGCTGTTTCAATTCTGCGCGGTATCTCTATCCGTATGCCATTGATGATTTATGGTGCAGATTTGACCGATGAAAGCAAAGAAATTACCCTTGACAACTTTACATCACTTATAGATGATGGCTCTTGGGACGAGTTTATGCCAAAGGGTGTAACAAAAGAAATATTTGAGCAGTTTAAGAAATACTATGACCCTGAAGTGTTCTGCTCTGCGGGCAAACGTATTCGTGCAATGGCAAAGGCTGCCGATGCTTTGGATATAGAAGACCGAATAGAGCGTATCACTGCAATATTCAACACCTTCCGCAATCCCGACAAAGAGACAGTTTTGACACCTTGGAGAGTGGTTAATATGCATCTTGGCGACTGTTTGGGAGGTTGGGTGTTCTTTGATGAGACAAAGGAGAAACCATTGCTGACCCCTCGTTTCGTTGATAACGGCGAGGTTACAAAAGAGGTTTTCACATCAAATGCACGCATTTTGGAAATTAACTCCAAATCCGGTCTCTATCCTTTGTATATGGCATACTCCATTTACCGCACTCGTTTGGCAGAGAAGTTAGATGATGCCGATACAATGGAAAATACTCCGGAACGCCACCTTAAAGTTTGGGAAGCAGTGCTTCGTGAAAACATCTTTGTTCTCTGTAAAACACAGATGGCAAAGAGTATTACTCGCAGAACTCTGCGCGGTTTCCGCTCAATAAAGGTAAATACTCGTTACTATGAGGATTTAATCAATCAAATATCACATAAGACTGCTAAATTTGTCTCTCAAATGAAGCAGGGCAAAAACTATTGGAAAGCAAACGAAGATAACGATATGAAATTTACAGCAATAGTAGGTAATCCACCGTATCAATTAACTACCGTAGGAACAAGTGATGCACCCATATATCACTTATTTATGGATGTCGCATTCCAATTATGCAATAAAGTTTCTTTTATTACTCCAGCACGTTTTCTTTTCAATGCTGGCAAAACTCCAACAGAATGGAATAATAGAGTTCTGAATGATCCTCATTTCAAGGTCATTTGGTATAAACCTAAAAGCACAGATGTCTTTCCAAACGTTGATATTAAGGGAGGAGTCGCTGTTACATTTAGAAATGCTTTAGAAAATTTTGGAAGCATAGGGACATATACTGCCTTTGATGAACTGAATACTATTATTAAAAAAGTATCTATACATACTGATGATACCTTAAATAATATTATTTATCCTCAAAATAAGTTTATATTAGGAGAACTGTATAAAGATTTTCCATTTTTAAGAGAGTGTATTGGTAGTGACGGAAAAGAAAAACGATTAACTACATCAATTTTTGAACTGACAGAAATTTTCAAAGATTCAAGGAATAGCAACGAAGAACTTTGCATTCTTGGATTAGTTAAGAATGTAAGGACATACAAGTATATTTTGCCACAATATATTGAGTCACATGAAAATCTAATGAAGTATAAAGTCCTAGTTCCAAAAAGTAATGGAACAGGAGCGTTAGGTGAAGTACTATCTACACCGTTAATCGGCGAGCCGTTAATCGGCTATACCCAATCGTTCATTAGTATAGGTTCTTTTGACAACCCTAAAGAAGCCGAGGCTTGTCTTAAATATATTAAATCCAAATTTGCTCGTGTTATGTTAGGCATATTAAAAGTAACACAAGATAACAGCAAAGAGGTGTGGAGACTAGTACCGTTACAAAATTTTACAGAAACATCTGATATTGATTGGAGTAAGTCTGTAGCAGAGATTGATAAACAACTCTATGAGAAATACGGTCTTGAACAGTCAGAGATTGATTTTATTGAGTCCAAAATAAAACCAATGGAATAATGGATTTCAATGATAGTAAGGAATTAACTCGGGAAGAATATTTGGCTCTGTTGGAGAAAGTAATGAAACAGGCCAAAGAACGTAAACGCTCTTGTATGTGTCCTAGTTGTTCTAATGATGCTATATTCTCACATGTATTTCAAAGGAGAAATCAACAACTTGCAGAGATAACGATAGATGGCAAGTTGTACGCTTTTACATACAACCATTTGTTTGCTTTTTTACGGAATGAACCTCTTCTTGAATACAAAGAACTCGGAGTTTCAAAACAATTTGGTTTTTATGGTTTTTGCAATACACACGACACCGCATTATTTGCTCCGATAGAACAGTCAGATAGTGCGATTGATTGGTACGATGAGAGAAATCAATACTTGTTAGCATATCGAACATTGTGTAGAGAAATCTATGCAAAAACTGTTATGTATGATTTTTCCTCTGAGATTCTTGATAGGATTATATCTTGTGATAAAGATTTATTCTGTCAATTTTTGGAATTGAAATCTAATAGTTCACAGTCTTTGCAGGATTTGGGGCGGTATAAATCATTATTTGAGAAAGGAATATTCCACACAGACTATTCAAAATATTACTTCAAAGTTGTGCAGCTACCATACCGGTTAGAAGTTTGTTTGGCTGCTCCTATAATAATAAAAGATGAATGTAGGGGATTGTATTTTGGGCCTGATAAAGAAAAAATTACAAACCCGATAAACATAGTAGAAATCTTTCCTGTCAAAAACAGGACCTACATTTTGTTAGGTTTTGCTGAATCCTTTCCTAACACTTGGGCTTTCCAAATATATGGTAACTTGCAATCTGATGAGATTGAAAATGTTTCTTGGGCATTACAAGATATCTTATTTAGAGCAGAGTTCCATTGTATATCTAAATCTTTTTATGAAGAAGTTGCGGAAGATATCCCATTGTTTCTTGAAGAATGGTATAATCAGAAGAATAACTTTAATTCTAATATACCTTATACATCGGATATTTTCAAAAAGCCTTTGTTAAGACGAACTGGATATATAACTTGATGTAGCCCATAGTGTATCATTAAACAATATGGTAAATATTAAAAACGTATTGAACATGAATATGAGATTTTACAGTTTGACTGTTCTTGATTTTTTTGAAGAATCAAAAGAATGGAAAGAAGAAGATTTTATTCTAAATTGCCAAAGGCATAAAAAGGAGTTAGAAGAAATTAGAATCCTTCGTAAACACAATAGATATTATGGTTGCAGATTAGAAATCGGACATCTGATTTCCTTCTTGAAGAAATTATTGTGGTTTAATCAATCCAATGGGACATATCCGGCTGGTATGAGTCAAGATGACTATAATCTAATGATTGAGATTTTTAGAAGGTACAACCCTAATTTAGAAAGAAAATACACATAAATATTCAAATAGAAGCAAATAAAGACAATGGCGAGGAACTTTATTATTGGTTTAATCGTTCAAAGAATAAATTTGACGAATTAAATAGCAAAATGCGTTCCTATTTTGAAAAACTGCTCTTATTTATTTCGGAACAAGGCCTTTCTGAATAATTCGCTTTAAGTTCTTTAGTTCCTCCTACACCTTCAATATAAGTGTAGAGCTATCATATTTTGAATTGTTGTCATAGGACTTTTTTCTGCGAAGTACTCCTATTTTTTATGTATCGGAATATCTCTACCATTAAACGGGTTAGTGGTAGAGATTCATTTTTATGCCTCCCTCTTCAGGCTTCTAACAGCCGATGTGCAATGTGCCACTGCTTGCATTTAGATGATTAAGAGCACTGCAATGCTTCCTGCTACGGCTTTTTTCGGTGCAAAGGTAGCAACAGGCGAGTGTAGCGGCTATCAAATTTATTTGAATAGACATTACCGAGCCGCCTTTTACTTTCGCGTAAGCAAAGTAAAACACTCTTAAGGATATTCACAAGGACAGGCAGAGTGATAAGGAATAATTGAAAATTCTTTGTCGCTCTTTTTTTTTGTCGCTTTACCAAACAATTTCTGTCTGCCCGTCGGGTAAATTTTTCCTATAATCCTTGTGAGGCTATATCCTTACCGTGTTGCCCTTGTATGCACATAAAAAATCTCGATAGCGAAAGCGCAGTGCATAAACATTAATCATCAATTAAAAGCATACAGTTATGACACATTCAGTTCACACATCGGCTTACAAGTTATTGCCTTTTGAAGAGGGTGGCAATAGAAGAAAAAATCTCTCCAGCTCTTGCGATT
>JAZNEI010000083.1:0-34378 GCA_045588485.1 Bacteroidaceae bacterium
TGCTCTCTTTAAGAGATAGAAATACCCAGAAGGTTAGTTGCCCCTTTTTGTAGGTCTCTTCCCACGCATTTAGCAGTTCAGTTATCATTACATCGTTCTCCATACTTGTAGTATTCTTTATGTATTAAACAACTTGTATAGCGCAAATATACTACTACTTTTTGAATCTGCAAATAAAAATGAGATTTTTTTATAATATGTAAAAATAATGGCGACTACTCGATGGTTGAGCAGTCGCTATTCAGATAATAATCGGTAATTTATTTTATTGTATTGTCAAACCCGCTATATCTTTCAATACCTCTTTGGATATAGTCTAAGAGATTTGTACTCACCTCTTTTAAGAGTTAGCGGAAGTTTAAGTCTCCTTGTGAAAAAGTACCAGCAAGTTCACCATTAATCAATTCTGCTTCATACGAAGAAGGATAAAGTGTTCCATATTAGGATATTATTATTTTATTATTATCCTACAAAATATAGAAACTGAACTTACAAAATAAAAGAAAGCAACCCAATTTTACTTTTGGGTCACCTTCTTCAGTGCTCATTTGCTATACTATATTACGAATTCATACTAAGCAAAAACTCCTCGTTATCCTTGGTCTTTTCGAGACGGTCCTTTACAAACTCCATAGCCTCGAGCGATGTCATATCGGCAAGATATTTGCGCAGAATCCACATACGGTCGAGTGTCTGCTTATCGTGCAACAAATCGTCACGACGTGTGCTCGATGCAACGATATTAACCGCAGGGAATATACGTTTATTGCTAAGAGTGCGGTCGAGTTGCAACTCCATATTACCCGTACCCTTAAACTCCTCAAATATAACCTCATCCATCTTAGAACCGGTGTCAATGAGTGCAGTTGCAATAATGGTTAGCGAACCTCCATTCTCTATATTACGCGCAGCTCCGAAGAAACGTTTGGGCTTGTGCAGAGCATTAGCATCGACACCACCCGATAGCACCTTACCCGAAGCAGGAGAAACGGTATTATAGGCACGCGCCAGACGGGTAATAGAGTCAAGGAAAATTACCACGTCGTGACCACACTCGACCATACGCTTTGCACGTTCCAGCACAATACCGGCAATCTTCACATGACGCTCGGCAGGCTCGTCAAAAGTAGAGGCAATAACCTCGGCATTTACACTGCGTGCCATATCGGTAACCTCCTCGGGACGCTCATCAATAAGCAGCATTATCATATAAGCCTCGGGGTGGTTCGCTGCAATCGCATTGGCAATATCCTTAAGCAGCATTGTCTTACCGGTCTTTGGCTGGGCAACGATAAGGCCACGCTGTCCCTTTCCAATTGGCGAGAACATATCAACAACACGAGCTGACATATTATCGTAATTGCCTGCACAAAGTGTAAATTTTTCCTCGGGAAAGAGAGGGGTAAGATTGTCGAAAGAGACTCTGTCGCGTACAAGTTCGGGAGAGAGTCCGTTTATTTTATTTACTTTAACAAGAGGGAAATATTTCTCACCTGCACTTGCCGGACGAATGATGCCTTCGACAACATCTCCTGTCTTCAACCCGTACATACGTATCTGCGACTGCGATACATAAACATCATCGGGCGATGCAAGATAGTTATAATCAGATGAGCGCAAGAATCCATAATTATCGGGCATTGTCTCGAGTACACCCTCAACTCTCAATACATCGGCAAAATCGTATGCTGCAGGAGTCGATTGTTGCTCGACTGACTCCTGTGCATCCTGACGGCCTCTCTCGAAACGCTGACGGCGACCATTATTGCGGAAGTTCTGCTGGTGTTGCTGCTGGGCAGCCTCATTCCGCTTTTCCATTTTCTCTATCAGCTCGGCAGGCAATTCCTCTTTATCACTTGGCAGCTCCTCTATTGGAACAAACTCCTCTTGCTTCTCGGGCTGTACCTCTACTGTTTCTACCGCTTTACTATCGCCCTTATCCATGTTTTTTACCTCGGCACTATCAGACTCCTTCTCGGGAGCAGCCTTTGCCTTTGGCTTGCGACCACGTTTTTTGGGAGCTGGAGTCTGAGTATCTTCGGCAGGTGCGGCCGCGGTCGTTGCATCTGATGTCGCATCAACCGCAGGAGCATCAACAGCCTCTTCGGGTGCAACCTTTACCTTGGGCTTGCGACCACGTTTTTTAGGCGCTGCCACAGGAGCATCACCCTCGGCTACTGCCTTGTCTGGCGCAAGCTCAACTGCTGTATTCTTCTCAACAGTGCCCTCAACAACAGGCATCAAGACCTCCTCTTCCTCTTTTTTAGGTTCGTTCTTATCCAGTTTGACCGCCTTATCACCCGTTGCTGTATATACCTTTGCCGCAGGCTCGGGCTGTATACGGTTACGACGATGATTACGACGATTCATCCTGTTCTCCTCTTTTACAACAGCCGGGGTACCCGATTGGCTACGCTGAAGAGCCTGCCCGTCAAGTATACGGTATATCAGACTATCTTTCTCCAACGACTTTACACCGCTTATCCCCAACTCACCGGCAATAGACTGCAATTCATTCAGTTCTTTGCCTCTCAACTGTTCTATATGATACATAAATAATGATTATGCGAACTATCCACTATGACACCATACATATACTTTATCTATGTAAATGTACCTGCTGCCTGCCGCGCATATAAACGATAGAACAAAAGTTATATCTGATTATTTTCTGAATCTCTTCAGAGAGTGCAGCACACATTTGTGGGCCTATCGCAAAATGTAAAAATGATTTTTATGATTGATTATTTGTTCCGGACAAGATTTGTCCGTAATTTCAACTCTGCAAAATTAACAATTTAGTTTTATAAATAGTTGATATTTTGACATTATTTTCGTTTTTCTCACTCTTATTGGAGTAAAAAGCACCTTACGACACCCTTTTTGTGGTATCATATTATAATTCCGGCTTATACCCCGACTCTTTTATAACCTCATCGGGTACCTCATCACAACGTACATATCGGCACACATCATCGGGATTATCTTTTGCCGTCCACACCATCGAACCCGAGGCATAAAGGTCGGTAACGATATATGAGTTATTCCACTCGCCCATCTGATAATCATATACACCGCTTACTATATATTCCCCATTCTTATCTTTGTCAATGGCATATACACCGGTAATGCAGCGGGCATACATACTATCAAACTTCTGAAACATTGTAAATGTTCTGTCTTTACGGGTAAAGACAACATAACAGTAAGTTCCTTGTGGCAACTCTGCCCCATTCCACTCCTTTAACATCCAGGTACCTGCAATATTTGCAGGTGTCACATCAAGCGAAGGCTCGATATATGACTCGTCGTCACTATCGGAACAACTCTGAAAAGCGAACATTGCCAAAAAAAATGCCATAAGGCGAAAAACAGTCTTTACGTCCATTTTTATATTATTCTTTAGATTATTCATTCTTATGGGATATATTCAGCACCCCATCTATTCTTCTTGCCGATGGAGAGCCATCTACCCCCTCGACAATTACACTGAAACGATGCTCACCAACCACCGAGGGCAGACGTGCAGCATCTACAGTAATGATTATATCCCCCTCCTCACCCGGTTGAAGCACCTCGGGTTCGGTGTAAAGTGTTACATATTCGGGTTTTATAAGTGCCGAGAGCCTAAGTGGTCGGACACCTGCATTTGCACAAGCTATACGTTCGGTTCGTTTTTGTGTTCCTGACATCTTCCCAAAATCCACCTTACGGCTCTTTAGTTTCAGTACCCCCATACTATGTGGCAGATGTTCCCACTCATCGACACCTATCACATTACCCATGAGCAAAAGCCTTGCAACGGGTACAGATGTTCCCGATACATAGACAAAAATATTTGTATCCACCGTACCGGCCTTTCCTTTTGGAGAGAAGAGGACATCTATTCTGCCTTTACCGTTCACAGCTATAGCCTCTTTATCATACTTCACTGTTGCGCATCCGCACGAGGAGGCTACCTTTTCGATAACAATACTTCTCCCCGACCTGTTTTCGAATGAAAAAGAGACAGTTCTCGCCGTATCGCTCTCGAACATAGCCCCCATATCAATTCTACTCTTGGAGAAATGCAACACACTGCTACCCTCTCTCATAGCGTGAAGCGCACGCAGCGAGTCAACCGCTGCACGTGAGAGCTTTCCTGTTTGCGCTTGCACACAACAGGCAAAAAACAACAGCACACATAGAGAAATAAGGAGCCTCATATCTTCTTACTTGTATTACATCCATCCGTTGGGTGCTGCACTATTTCTTACAGTAATAGTCGCCCTCTGCTCAATACCGTTACCTGCTCTTACAGTAATTTCGGTAGAACCGACAGATATTCCCTCTACAGTAAGCAGCGCTCCAACTACAGCAGCCTTTGCAACATCACCATCGGTCACACTACAGCTATATGTAAGATTCTCACCATCGACAAAATAACGGCTAAGGTCTATCTGTACATTGCAATCGGGTGCCACATACACATTAGGCAACCTCATTTCGCTACCCGCACCCTCTATGGCACGCAGCAGAGCACCTGCATTCACCAAACGTCCCATCTTACCAATATATTTAGAGAGGTCGCTCTTTGTAGCCGATGTTCCGGGTGACGAGTGGTTATAATGCGACTTTTTCTCGCCCACAAAATAGCCATCAATATCGGTAGCAGTAGCTATCATAAGTTCGACAAACTCATCGGCTTTGAAATGTCTGCGCAATTGAGCAGCATACGACAATCCAAGAGCTGCCACTCCCGAGACGTGTGGACACGACATCGAGGAACCCTCATAGAATCCATACGACGGCTTACCCTGGTCGACAATAGTAGAGTAAATCATTCCTTCGCTATCCGACTCGTCACCGGGAGTTCCATAATAATCGCTATCGCCACCGGGTGCCGAGAGGTCTATTCCCACACCATAATCGGTGTACGTAGAGGGAGTATAGTCGGCAGCAAGAGCAGCTACACAGATAAAGCGGGAATAGAGTCCCGGGAACGATGGTGCCGAAGCATACTCGTTTCCTGCAGCAAAAACAACTATACCGCCCTCGATAACTCCATTTGGCGAACCTGCATTCTCAATGAAATAGTCGAAAGCCTCTTTCTCAAGCGGATACATAGTAGCCCACTCCTCCTCGGTAGCAGGACCCGGAGTAAATCCAAGGATAGGATTAGCATCGGGAGACATATATCCCCAGCTGCACTGAAGCACTGTAGCACCATTATCGGCTGCGTATTTCACAGCTTTTGCCTCTAAAAGAAGATTGGCAGCATAGGTGTCGTCAAAAATCTGCAACGACATAATCTTAACTCCCTGCCGATTCTTGGCCGCATCACCTCCTGCTATGCCACAGACACCGACTCCGTTATTGTTAACCGCTGCTATTGTACCTGCCACGTGTGTACCGTGCCCTGTATCATTAGAGCCTGTGGTAGATATATAACCTCTGTTGGTAGCAAAGTTGTAACCATATTTATCGCCTTTGTAGCCGTTGTTGTCGGCATCAATATCCGAGCCAAGCTCCTCGCCCTCGTTAATCCACATATTGGGTTCAAGGTCGGGATGATTGTACATAACACCTTCGTCCATAACCGCAACAATTATCGATGGGTCGCCGGTACACATCTCCCAAGCCTCGGCACAACCGACATCACAACCGGCAATGCTCTTAGCCCATGGCTGCTCGAAGCCATATCCCCCATAGTTTATATATCCCCACTGACGGGCAAGCCCCGGGTCGTCAAAAGGATAGGCTGCGCCATCGTAAGCCTCGGCAGGACGTACCTTATTATTGTTCATGCGGTATATTTTACGGTTGCACTGCATCTTGGAAATCTCTCCCAGCTTCGAGAGGTTCTCCATTGCTACAGCAAGGTCGGTGTTCTTATCAAATTTCACCTGATACCACAGATGGAGGCCCGCCTTACGGGTGCGCTCCTCTGTTGCAGGGTCAACGGGAAAGACACGTTCAAAGCTATATGCGCCCAATATTCTCAGGACCTCATCGGTCGATGGAATTCCCGAACGAGTCCCGGCACCGCGCATAGCTCGAACCTTGAAAGCCTCATCAAGAACCGACTCCATCTGAGGGTCGAATTTAATAAGAAGCTCACCCTCTATTGCCCCATCAGGCAGTATCACCTCGGGGTCGGCAGGAAGTACAACACCCTCTGTCTCGTCGCTGCATGCCACTGTACACACAAGGCACAGAGTCGCAGCACAATATCTAAAAAACTGTTTCATCATTCGGCAAATTCATCTTTTAATTCATACTTTTCCCTTGTTCCGGGCATCGCATCGTAGTAATATTCAAAGTTTGTAGGCACATTATCGAATCGTACAACCTCGCCAAGAGAGTTCTTTCCCTGCTCCTGCTGATTGAATATAAGCAGTTCGGGGAACCAATCGAGCAGATGAGGATGATAGAGCAACCAATCGGGCAGTTTGCCTGTAAAGAAATTCAGGTTAAGCGACAGCTGCTTTGCATTGGGAAGAATACGAGGAATATTATTATCGGCAAGATACTGTATAGTATCGCCACCGAAGGCATCGACATCCTCTTGAGTATAAGCTCTTACACCATCCTCTCCGGGAGTAAAGTCGGGCAGACTGCCCTCGATAAAGTTATTCGACAACAACAACTCCTCAAGCGCATCCCATGTCAAGAGACGATGCAAAGAGTTATCGGCATTGGTATTAAAGTGTAATCCCAGGCCATTCTCGTAACTATCGGCATTACGCAGGTCTTTAGTTGTCCAACGACGGTTACCGACTAAATTCAAAGACTTAAGTCTTGGGAAATTCTCCTTTGTCAATACCGATGGAACCGACGAAAGATTATTTGCACTTAGGTCGAGACTCTCTAATTTATCGCCCAGCTTAACAAACTCCTCGGGCAACTCGGTGATACCATAGGAAAAGAGAACAAGATGCTTCAGATGTTCCAGTTCGCACACCTCAGTACCCAATTTAATACTCTTAAGCATAGTATTCACATTACTTGATACACTGAGACTCTCGACATATTTAAGGTACTTAATCTCTTGGGGAATACTCTCCTCGGTGTTGAAGATAAAGAACTCTACCCGACGCACACGACCTACAGCCTCGGGAGCCGGCAGCTCCTCATCCGAAGCCTCCCACAGCACAACATCTCTCCAGTTACGCATATTCTCACTTGTATCCCAAGGGTCGCCCATGCAGTTTAGACGCTCGAAAATTGTAAGCAGTGCCAGCGAGTCGCCCTGACGGTTATCCTCGATGCGCAATGCAGCCTTCTGATTAATAAGCAGCGTTGCAGGAGCATCGAGTTCATCGGCATCGTTCAAAGGTACAAAATTCACCTTTGCCACTCGCTCGACAGGCTGCACATTCATATTCCAGTCGAAACGCAATTTCAGGGTACGAGGCCGTGCTCCTCGGTCGAGTTCAAGGTCGAAATCCTCAACCGAGAGCCACTCATCGTCACCCTCGGCATACTCTATCTGTACCTCAAATGGCACGTTTGCCGTTACTTGCGCCTCGCAGAAGCGCTCATCCCTCTTGGCCGAGGCCTCAACGACTATATGAGTTTCCTTTAGCGAAATAACCTTTCCGAATCCTGTCTGGTTAACCTCTACCGAAGCTGTTGCACCACCCACCTCGGCAAATTTTATCTCGGCACTGCGTACACCGCTTACAAGACTCGAATCTACCGTCACGGTACACTCGGCATATCCGCTACCGTTTGCGGGAGAGACCATAAGCCAAGGTTCGGTTACCACAGCCACCCAACTCTGTCCCGAACGGACAAGCAACTTATCACTGCCACCCTCGGCAGCAAAAGTTACCTCGGTTTTATCGGTAGAGATAGCAGCAATAGTATCATTACCCTCATCATCGCTACAAGACACAGCCGATGCAATAAGCACCGCAAAAAGTGTCATTCCCAATATCTTATTTATCATTGTATTCATAATTCTATACTACCATTATCAGTTTTGAATATTCAAAGCCTCGCACCCACGAATATCCTGCGTCTTATCATATATAAGCATATATATTCCAGCCTCGATGTAGGGACACAGAGAACTTACATCAATAGATATATTAGGATTATCGGCAATCTCGAAATAATAGATATAAGGCGACAAAGTATCCTCAATCTTTCTGAGGTCGTTTGAACCCATAAGCAAGAAAGCAAGCGAAGGGCAGCGATATATACCGATAGGCCACTCGCGCAGACAGCGATTACCATCGGCATCACGCTGATGGCGTATTATGAAACGTTGAAGAGTGCTTATACTCAGAGGAGCAGTAGGGAAACGTTCGAATCTGTTATAGCTGAGGTCGATACCCGTAAGATAGGGCAGACGAACAGCATAGAAATCGTCCGAGAGTTCCGACAGATGATTATAGCTGAGGTCGATAGCCTCGAGCATATAGGCATTTTCACCCTTCATAGAGCCATCGGGAATTTTTTTCATCCCGTTACCGGCAAGAATCAGAAAGGTCAAAGGCGAATTCTTCTTGAATAGTATTCCCGGGAAAACCTCGAGGCGGTTGTTCGATAGGTTAACCTCAGAGACATTGACACCACGGAAGTTATCGCCATTCTCAAATCCCTCGATATGATTATATGAAAAATCAATAGACGGAATCACATACACCGACTTTGCATTGAATATATCGGGGAAGAGTTTCAAACGATTATTGCTGCATGTAAAGCTCTCGAGCTGCGAATATCCGCAGAAGTATCCATCCTCGGTGCTTGGAATCTCGGTAATCTTATTGTTATCAAGATATATCTTTGCAAGCTGTATATCCTTTCCAAAGGGGTGGAGTTTCTCAATCTGATTGCTTGCACAGTCGAGCATACCCAGTTTGACCATCTTTTTCAGTCTCTCGTGCGAGGGGAACTCAACAAGATTATTGTATCCCATATACAGAATCTGCAATGTTGCACAGGGTGCGCCATCAATTATCGCCTCCCAGTCGGCCTTTAGCTGCTCGCCCGATATACCTTTGTTGCAGGCTACATTCAGCTGTATAAGTTCGGGAAGTGCCGCAAGCATCTCAATAGGGAGCGCTGTCAGATTACGACAGTTATAAATCTCAAGGTCGGTAAGTGAAGTCATATTGCTCCACGAAAGAGTATCTCTCTCTTCATAGAAAGGCGACTCAGGCTGAATATCCCTGAAAAACTCCTCGTAAGTAATAGGAGAATTTGCTATGTAGAACTGCTCTAAATTACTAAGGCGCATCATCGCGCGAGAGATACCTGTGATACCGTTTGTCAGGTCGCCAAACTGAATATGTTTCAAGGAGATTCCCTTTACAATAGGCTCGGCCGAAGCATCTGCCTCGATAGTCTTTATCCAATCGGCCGACAATCCCAAGCGAAAATCACGCTCAAGAAACAGTTTCTCATAATCGTAGCGCATAGCAATCTTCTGCTCCTCGCTCATTGTAGGCGAGACATTCTCGAAAAGGTGGCCACCCACAATATCCGAATGGGTACCAAGCGAGAATATCGCAAGTTCGGTAAGTTGTCCGATGGCATCGGGTACAACACCCTTTGCGCCCATTCCCGACAGAGATATTGTGGCAACACGTCCATTGGCATGCAGTTGCACGCCCGGCTGATAACCCCACATATCAATATCACAGTTGAAGTTCCAGTTACTTCCGGGATTAAGTTCCTGTCCTGCATAGCTCCAATTAGGTCCATCAAGCGCCTCCCAAATATCACGTAAAGCAATATAATCTTTCAGATACTCGGCACTCTCACTCACACTCACAGGCACCTCGACATCCTTGGTCTCGACATTATCGCAAACCACAAACTCGGTGGGCGCATCTACAGTAGCCACCTCAAGAACCGTTTTTCCTTTCTTATCGGAATAAGTTACATAGCTGCTGACCTCGTATGTACCGGCCTTAAGCCATACAAGAGTATCACATACTCCATACGCCGTCAATGCATTCTTTCCCGGGTAAAGCGACTCGTCGGCCGACCCCTCACGGAAATCCTCGGTATAAGTAACGGGGACCCTCTTTATAGATGTAACCTCCTTGGTAAAAGTGTTCTTAATATTAATATCAACCACTCGTATATTGGCAAATGGGTAGGCTTCGTATTCCGATGCACGAGTCTCAGGCAGTCTCTTTACCAATCGGAATGATGCCATACCACGTGCAATTACATCTACCGGAATACTCTTTACTGTAAGCCCACCGGCCTCGACAACAAAAACATTGTCCTCGACCACACCCGAGAGAAGCACCTCATCGAGTTTGTCGTACACATAGTATCCGATAATGGTATATTCACCTGCCATAAGCTCTATTTTCTCGCTACGCAGACCAAACTCGGCATTCTCGACATTATAAGCCGAAAGAACCAAAGTCTGAGAGATTGTAGAGCCACCATACTGCATCACCACCTTTACTTTATGCGCATCGGCAAGTTTATCCAAATAGTTTGCCGCACGGCTGTAAGAAGCCTCTTTAACCAATTTGAACTGCGCATAGCCATACTGCTGCAAAGGAGCCTTATCATCATCCTCCGAGCAACCCGACAGCCCTATCATCAATAGAGCTGCGAGCATATACATATATATTCTAAATTGCTTCATCGTCATAGATTATTTCCCGTTTCAACTCTGTGGTCCTATTACCAACGCCTTTATAGCCTTACCGTCGGGTGCAAAGAATACAGCTATATAAAGACTCTTCTTAACCTTGAGGTTGGCATAATACTCGTCCTTATCGTTCATTGCCACCTCGTAACTTACATCCTTAAAAGGAATATCGTTACCCTCGGTATCGACAATCTTGATAGCCTTCTCGCTCCATCCCTCCCATTCATTCTCGGCAAGATGGGGGAACACCTGCAATACACGACCTACGCGCGACTCTACCCTGTAAATCTCTTTTGTTCCGTAGCGCTCTATTATCGATGCGGCAAGCTCCATATCAGTTTCAAGGGCACAAGGTACACTGTTGAGCATCATATACAAGATATCGAATCCTGTTCCGGGGTCCAATGTTATACCCGACCTTACAACAAGCGCCTTAAGATATTCGCCATTGACACCACGCAATATAACAATTATAGGTTTAGAGAGACTCTTAACCGAAATATACATATTGTCGCTTGCATCCATTCCAGCTTCGAAGCTCACCTCGCTATGAGGTATAACATTGCCATCGGTGTCTATTATCAGTGTGGCATCCTCGCTCCATCCCTCCCAATGGCGCTCACCCAGATGGGGGAATATCTGAATATAGTTGCCGGCATCGGTCGATACAGCATAGACCTTATCGAGTGAATATTTTTCATCGAGCATCGACAGCACCGCCTGGTCGCTCTCTTCGAAACAGTCAAGCTCTGTTGTCATACCTTGCATTACTGTAAAGCCTTTGGTAAGGTCGATATAATCACTTACCTGAGTAACCTCTATCATCACATTGTTATATACCGAGTCGATGAAAGAGACATCTTGCAACGACTCGTAAAGAGCCATTATGCTGTCGTATGTCGCAGCAGGCAGGGCAACTACATAGCCCTTACGTTCGCCCTCGGTCTCGGCAGGGAAAGGCTCTCCACTGATGCTGACCTTTGAAGCATCCTCGCTGTCTACAACTACCTTCAACCAGCTCTCTTGCTGCCCCATTAGTTCAATAACATTATCCTCGCCCTCGTTAAAGCAAAGATAGCGGCAATCATAATTAAGAGTTGTTACCTTATAAGGCACTGCACCTTTATACAGAACCGAGTCGCCACTCATCGTGTTCAACACCGAGAAAAGTGTACCATCGGCCGACAGGTTCCATCCCCAAGGATTCTCTCCATCTATTTTTATTCTCTTGGGGTCCATTCCTGTGTAAGAGATAAGATAGCTGAACTTTGCTGTCCCATCGTTGTTCAGGAAGTTAATAACATCGCGACAGGGGATTGCCTCGAACTCATCGGCAACGGTTACGCGGAATTTACGACGGTAGGCATTCTCCTCATCGGTAGTTACTGTAAATTCATCTACCCACAGTGGTTTCTCCGATACTCCAAAGTCGAAATTAGCCTCTACCACAAACTCAAGCTCACCTTTTGACGAGACTGTTATTGCGTCACACACCTCGCCATCGGCACCCACCACACGCAGAGTATAGTCCATAGGGGTACGACAAACCGTCGCTATCGTCTCCTTGTTACCACGACGCATCATTGTAAGCTTTGCCACAGTCGGGGTGAACTGTTGCGCCTCGTCACCAATCTTTATATAGACGGTTGCCTCGCCCGAACCACCTGCAATATCATTTGCAAATGTAGTTCCATCGACCGAGAGTGTACACCAGATGGCATCCGATGCAATACTCCATGCCGAAGCCGAGCTGAACTCGATTTTCTCGAGCGCCCCTGCAATACACTGCAGTTCTAACGGTTTTTCGAATATGGGTGCCAGAGGCTCCATCGCCTCTTTATCATCGTCCGAACAGGCTGCAACAGCAAAAAGAGCAGCCATCGTCAGAGATAAAAGCATCCATTGTGAAATCTTTCTCATATACTACTTTATATAATCATCAAACAATAATCAATAGCCCTGCTCCATAAGTAAAGCAGCCTCATCATCACTAATCCACTCTACCGCATTAATGAATGTACCTACCACGTTACTACCCTCGGCCATTCCAGGCACATAAAGAGTCATATATTGGAAAATAAACTTCTCGCAGCTGCTGTAGTACGATGTATATTCGGGAGCATTACGTGCCATAATATAACCATCGCCATAGATTGTACCGAAAGCCTCGGCGGTAGATGCAAACTTCTGCGCCTCCATTTCTATAAGCGGATTAAGAATATCATCGGTATCAAACTCTATCCTAAGGTCGTAGCCGTCGTAAAAATAATTACGCATAATTATTGTATTCTCACGCTCGGTGTCAACCTCACTGCGTATGAGTCGCATATCTACATTCGTCATATAATTCATAATGTAGGTCGATGTCACCACACAATAACCTGTAAATGCATTAATATCGAAAGGACACGCCTTGCGCAACTCAACCTGCGCACGTGAACCATATAGTTCCCATTCGTTTTTTTCATCCACAAGCAAATTGAGTGTAACTCCTAACGAATCGTAAACATCAATATTCTCATGGAATCCACGCATGCGCAGTTTTCCAACAAGCTCACCCGCCTTTATCGTTACAGTATTCTGCTCCAGAGAGAAGTGACGGCCCTCAATGGCATTTGTCTCCTGTTCTATTACCTCTACAGCCAATGTGCGGTCGTAGTCGCAGGCCGTTGTAGCAGCAATTGGAATCTCGAAATAATCTTCACTATTCTGTACAGGGAATATATACATTGTGTCCGAGAACATAACATAGTCGGGACCGCTATATGTCGTATATTCCGAGTCGCAAGCTGCCGCCGAGACAATAAGCGCTATAGCAGCACACACATTCATTATAATCTTTTTCATAATAGTGCTATTTTTATTCGGAATTTATTTGTTACTCTCGTTAGGCTCGATATCGGCATCGGGCGATTCGAGTTCGTGCTGAGGAATAGGCCATACAAAAAGTGGGTTATCGGCATCAATCTTAAGGCTGCTGCCATTCGAGAGCGACTGACTCTGCGGTGTACGCTCGAATCCCTTACCCCAACGCTTAAGGTCGGTAAGGCGGAAGCCCTCCATATATAACTCCTTTACACGCTCCTCTTCAATTACATCCATTGCCGTAGCAGCATTCATCACAGGCGAGCCGCCATAATTCAAGTAACGGGCAGCACGCAATTTCGAGATATCCTTTGATGCCATTGAATAGTTGGGTGTCTCAAGATTACAATAGGCCTCGGCACGAATGAGATACTGCTCCGAGAGGCGCAGCACCTTAGGCATGGAGACATTCAACAACTGTGCCTGCGAGTAAAGATCGCTGTTTCCCCAGTATTTTATCAGCAGAGGCCATGCAAGTCCGTGACTGTATCCGGTCGGCATATTCTGAAAAAAGCTCTGAGCACGAAGGTCATTACTGTCGTACCAGTTTAATACCCACTGCGCAGGAACATAATCGGGCTTGAAAGAGGAATAGTCGTAATTAAAGAAGACTGTTCCAAGCGCTCCGCCATAATTTGTACTTGTGAATCCAACCTTCCAGATAACCTCGGTAGAGTTATCACTCGTCCACATATAGTCGTAGTAACTCTGTGTCGAGTTGTATGCAAGCAAAGCACTCGAAAGAGCATAATATCCGCTGTCGATGACCTTTGAAGAATACTTCACAGCCTCGTCATAGTCTCTCATATAAAGAGCCACACGCGCACGCAGGGCATATACTGTATACTCGTTGAAATATGTGGTATTATAGAGAGGACCAAAATATGTCGGGTCGTAATCCTCCTCGAGTTTAAGAAGTTCGGCTGCACGGTCGAGGTCCTTAAGCACCAAGCGATAAGAGTCGTAAAGCGAGGAGCGTTTAATCTCGGGAAGCTCGTAATAATGCTCTGTGAGCACAACACCCGGTAGACTCTTAGCATCCTCGTCACTCTTATAATCCTTACAATATAGCTTTATAAGTTCCGAGTAGGCCAATGCCCTTGCAAAATAGGCCTCGCCACAAAATTGGTCGAGACGGTCGAGCTGTTCGTCGTCTGTAATTGTTGTTCTTATCTTTGCCGCATTGTCGAGCAGAAAGTTACTGCGCCCTATCACGTCGTACAAAGCACCATAGACAGCCTCAACCTGCGAATTGGTAGCAAGAATCTCCCAACGCCAAATATCACCGTATGTATTTGTATAGCCATTAACCGCATATACAAAATCGGCCTGAATATCGGGTAGCAGAGTCAGATAACCACTGTATAAGGCAGGGCTTAAAAATGCCGAATAGATACCCATCACAGCCTGGTCGGCCTCATCGACAGTGGTGATTGCCTCGTTCTCGAGAACAGCATCCTCGGGGTATTTATCGAGACACGATGCGACACACACACAGGTCGCAAGTATCAATATATAATTCTTTATTCTCATCATAGCCAAATATTTTAGAATGTAAGCTCAATTCCGCAGGTATACTGGCGCGACATTGGATACTGCGCCTTATATACATTGCTCGACGACTCGGGGTCTATTCCACTGAATTTTGTCCAGGTGAACAGATTCTGTGCCTGCACATACACACGAGCTTTGCTGAGTATTCTGCTCTTGGCAAGCAACTCACCGGGAAGCGCATAACTGAGCATTATATTTTTCAGGCGCAGAAACGATGCATCCTCAAGAAAACGGCTATCCATCTGAGGAGTTACGCCGTAACGTGGAATATCGGTAATATCTCCGGGCTGTTTCCAACGGTCGTAAAGCATACGCTTCGACTGGTTATATGCAGTATAAAGTCCGTTACTCTCCTCGAAGAAACGGTCGTTGTTAAACATCCATCTGTCGGCCACCCAACTGAAGTGAGCATTCAAACTGAATCCCATCCACGAGAGGGTCGTTCCGAATCCACCCTGCCAGGGAGCAATGTAGTTCTTATTGAGCATCACCTTATCGCCCTCGCTGAATACGTTTGTAATCTCACCGTCCTTAGTGTACCATAAAGCATCACCGTTTGCAGGGTTGACACCGGCGTAACGGTTTATATAGAACTGTCCCACCGACTCGCCTACAACCAATTTTGTCGAAGTGTTCGATATCTCATACTCATCGAGTCCATTGTAAAGTTCGGTAATCTCATTCTTGTTGTACGAAGCATTGGCATTTACGTTCCAGACAAAATCGCGGGTACGGATAATATCGGCATTCAGAGAAATCTCGATACCTCGGTTGACCATCTCGCCAACATTATCCCATCGTGTACCGAATCCATTGTTCACGTATGACTGAGGAACAAGCATAAGCATATTTGTTGTCTGCTTGTGATACAGCTCTACATCAAGATTCACACGATTGAAGAACCCTAAATGAAGTGCCAGATTGTTCGACCACAGTTGCTCCCATCCGAGCTTGTCGTTACCCTGACTGATAGCAGCTATACCGGCATTACCCATATAGTTTGCACCACTGCCGACAAGTGCCAGATGGTCGTAGTCGGGAATAGAAGAGTTACCCGAGGTACCTGTACTCAGCGCAATCTGTGCATTTGTGAGCCAACCGCTTACACCCTGCATAAAACGCTCTTTTCTAAGGTTCCACATTAATCCCAATGACCAGAATGTGGCCCAACGTCCATGCTTACCGAAACGCGACGAAGCATCGGTGCGCAACGAGAAATCGGCATAATACTTTTCGTTGTAATTATACTCTCCGCGTCCAAAGAATGAAAGGAATGAATGGCTCGAAAAAGAGTTTGCCCACGATACAGCCCTTGTTCCCGACACAAGCGATGTAAAAGCATCATTGTTCTGTCCGCGTGTGATTACCTGAAAACTCTCGGAACGGTAGTCGACACCCTCCTGACCAAGCATAAAATTCAGCGAGTGACGACGGGCTATCTTCATATTATAGTTTGCCGTATTGGTGATTGTAAGATTAACCGCATCGAATGAACTGCGTCCGGCAGCACCCACACCATTATTCCCGATGAAACTCGGATAAGACTTCATATCGGCTGTAGAGTGTGTATAGTCGATACCCAAACGCGAACTTATCGTAAGATTTTTAATAGGTGTAAACTCGGCATATACAACAGCAAGAGCCTTATATTTCTTATTTGTCACAGGATTGTTATTCATCCACTCGATGGGGTTATGTGAAGTTCCCACCCAACTCCCATCCGAGGACGAAGCTACCGAGCCATCCTCGCGGTAGGGATTCCAATAAGGAAGCATAAAGCGGCATGCCGAGATGGGACTGCTTAGTGAATACTCACCCTCATCGGCCTGCTGCACCTCCTCGTATGTAAGCATCAGATTAGTCCCCACCTTCAGCCAATCGGCAGTCTTGACATCACTGTTTGCACGCATATTATAGCGTTTGAATGTAGAGCCTTGCGCAATACCATCCTGGTCGAAAAAACCTCCCGAGACAAAATAGTTGAGCTTTTCCGAGGCGTAGTTTACCGAGAGGTCGTAGCTTTGCAAACGTGCGCGGTCGTTGAATACAGTCTTTAGCCAGTTGACATCGGTAAGGCGAAGAACATCATAATCCTGGCCATCGTCAAGGCCGAGTTCCTGCTCAAAGAGGATACGCTCCTCGGTGTTCATAAGATTCCAGTTTCCGTGTGCCAACTGCGAATAACCCTGCTGGGTACGGAACGTAACATCCACCCTATCGGTCGATGTTCCACGTTTCGTGGTTATTACCACAACACCATTTGCAGCACGCGCACCATAGATAGATGTCGACGAAGCATCTTTGAGGACATTTATCGACTCTATATCATTGGGGCTTATCGCATTGAAGTCGGAACTTGTGATAGGCACACCATCGAGAATAAAGAGAGGCGCAGTACCCGAGTTTATCGAGTTTGTACCACGAATCTGAAATACAGCCGGCTTGCTTGGCTCACCCGAGTTTGCAATGACCGTCATACCCGAAGTCAATCCCTGCAGCGCCTGGTCGAATCCCACAGTGGGCACACTCTCAATCTTATCAGCCTTTACCGTAGATACCGAACCCGAAATTGTACCTTTTTTACGCACACCGTATGCCAGCACCACCAACTCCTCGACCTCAATCGCCTCGGGTTCCATTGTCACATTAAGATTGTGGTTAGCCCCTTTTACCTTAATACGCTTAGTCACATATCCCATATAGGTAAATACAAGCGTTGCTTCACCCTGCGACTTAATCTCGATAGAGTAGCGGCCGTCAATATCAGTAGGGACACCGTTAGAGGTACCCTCCTGCATTACTCCAACGCCCACAAGAGGCTCATTGTCCTCGCCCGATACTACACGACCACGCACAAGATAACTCTGTGCAAACAGAGTCTGCATAGTCACAGCACCAAGCAAGACAAATAAAAGAAACACTCTTTTTTTCATCTTTCAGTATATATATGAATATTTTTTGTGATTATTCCGAACATCAAGCACAAACAATTGCTCTAAACTAAAGAATCAAGAATATAAAAAGTCTTAAAAATCGCGCAAAATTATATTTTTTTCCCGACAAATTGGATATTTTAGTCCCAAAATCGATATTCCGCAATATATTTATAAATAAAAATACGATTTTATTAGGATAAAATGTGTTATTTTGCATCCGTAAAGAAAAACAACAAACCACAAAATATGAAGAAAGTATTTACAAGCATTATGCTGCTGTTGGCAGCAAATGTAGCATTTGCACAATCGAGCAAGGTAGTTAAAAAGAACAAAGAAGCCATAAAGAGTTACTTTACAAGCTCTTTGGCCGAGAGTAGAGGCACTTTTGAAAAAGATGCAAAAATCGACCTTGATGCTATTGAGGAGACACGCGCCGCAGTGTGGAACGTTTGGAAAAACTCTGTCGAGGAGTTCAACGAAGAGAAGCTCATACCTCTGGAGGCACTCGAGAACAGAAAAACGGGTAAGTGGAGACTGCCCGCCAACCTCGAGCCCAACGCTGTTATGAACTACTATTGGGGAATAAACACATTGGATAAAGTAGAGGGCAAACTCCCATTGTTCCTTTATATGCACGGCTCGGGCGATAGAAATCAAGAGTGGGAGACCGGTATCGGTTTATCACTGCGTCGTTTCTACAGCCCCGGTGTTTACATGGTACCACAGATTCCCAACATTGGCGAATACTACCGTTGGGCCATACAGTCTAAGCAGTGGGCTTGGGAGAAACTACTTCGTCTCGCATTCCTTAACGATACCATAGATGCCAACCGCATCTACTTCTTCGGAATCTCCGAGGGCGGTTACGGCAGCCAGCGCCTTGCATCGTTCTATGCCGACTATCTTGCAGGAGCCGGTCCAATGGCAGGTGGCGAGCCGCTTATGAATGCCCCTATGGAGAATGTAGCCAATATCGCATTCTCGTTGCGCACCGGCGCTCTTGACGATGGTTTCGGTCGTAACATCTGCACACAGAGCGCTCTTGATGCAGCCGACAGCCTCGAGGCAGCTCACCCCGGATACTACAACCACTATATAGAGCTTATCCCCGGTGACGGACACAGTATCGACTATCGTCCCACAACACCTTGGTTGGCAAAATTCACACGTAACCCCCACCCCAAATATTTCTATTGGGAGAATTACGATATGTACGGTCGCAAGCGCGAAGGATTCTACAACCTTAAGGTGAATGTAGACCCCTCGTCAAGCAGCAGCATACGCAGTTGTTTCGAGGTTACAATGGACAACAACACCATCGAGCTTAATGTAAAGAGAGTACGCTACAGCACCACATTCTCAAAGGGCGGTATTCCTATGCTATTTTCAAAGAAGTTTACCGATGCCACACGTGGTAATGTAACCATCTATCTGAACGAGAAAATGTTCGACCTTACAAAGCCCGTAAAAGTAATACTCAATGGCAAAGAGATTTTCAACGGAATGGTGGGTACAAGCCTCAAAGCAATGGTAGAGAGTTGTGCAATCTACTACGACCCCGAGCGCCTCTTCCCCGCATCTATCGATATTGATATTGCAACCAAGAGCGCGGTTCCCACAGCCATCAAAGATGTGAAGGCCGAAAAAAAAAACGAAAAACTAACTTACGACCTTGAGGGACGGTCGGTATCAAATGTAACTGAAGCCGGCATCTACATACAGGATGGTAAAAAGATATTGGTAAAATAAGTAATTTATAATCCGACAATTTACGAACGGGGTTGTATCGTGCGATACAACCCCGTTCGTAAATTCAGTGATAAAATATGCATAAATCACATTTTTACACTATCTTCGCACATCAAAAAGAAAAAGAAAAAAATGAGTTCTGAATTTGATATAAGAGGCAAACACAGCGACAAAGAGTTCGAGAATGCGTTGCGACCACTCTCTTTCGGCGATTTCAGCGGACAAGAGAAGATTGTAAGCAACCTCGGAATCTTTGTGCAGGCAGCCAAAATGCGTGGCGAATCGCTCGACCACGTATTACTTCATGGCCCTCCCGGATTGGGAAAAACCACACTGAGCAATATCATAGCCAATGAGTTGGGTGTAGGATTCAAGGTTACATCGGGACCCGTTCTCGACAAGCCCGGCGACCTTGCAGGCATCCTCACCTCACTCGAACCCAACGATGTCCTTTTCATCGATGAGATACACCGTCTATCGCCAATTGTCGAAGAGTACCTTTATTCGGCAATGGAGGACTACCGTATAGATATTCTTATAGACAAAGGCCCGTCGGCACGTTCTATCCAGATAGACCTTAGCCCCTTTACACTTATCGGTGCCACAACACGCAGCGGACTGCTCACTGCCCCACTGCGTGCCCGCTTCGGAATAAACATGCACCTCGAATATTACGACAGTAAGACCCTTGCAGGCATCATCGCACGTTCGGCACATATCCTAAAGGTATCGTTCGACGAGGAGGCCACATACGAAATTGCACGCCGCAGCCGCGGAACACCCCGTATCGCCAATGCCCTTCTGCGTCGTGTGCGCGACTTTGCACAAGTAATGGGCAACGGCCATATAACAAACTCAATAGCAAAACTTGCACTCGAAGCTCTGAATATCGACAAATTCGGCCTCGACGAGATTGACAATAAGATATTATGTACAATCATCGACAAGTTCAAGGGTGGTCCCGTTGGAATAGGCACAATAGCCACCGCACTGAGCGAAGATGCAGGTACAATAGAAGAGGTGTATGAGCCTTATCTCATAAAAGAAGGATTCCTTAAACGCACTCCACGAGGACGCGAAGTCACCGACCTCGCCTATAAACATCTTGGTCGAAGCCGCTACGGCAACGAGGGTTCACTATTCTAACAATCTAGTATAAATGGCAAAGCTACAGACACTGTTTAAAGACACCGTTATATATGGACTCAGCAGCATAGTAGGACGATTCCTCAACTATTTGCTGGTGCCCTTATATACCTACTCAATGACCGCCGAGTCGGGCAACTATGGTATTGTCACCAATGTATACTCTTGGGTGGCACTGCTATTGGCACTGCTCACATTCGGATTCGAGACAACATTCTTTAAGTTTGCCAACAACAGCGGTGCCAACGTACCCAAAGTACTCTCAATGTCGTTGCAGGTAATAGGTACATTGTGCGCACTATTCCTGCTTGCCATTTTCACTAATATCGACTCGGTAGCCTCGGTGCTCGACTACAGCGAGCATCCCGAGTTTGTCACAATGATGGCTGTCGTTGTATCTCTCGATGCCATTCAAGCAATATTGTTCGGATATATCCGTCACTGCAAACGACCGTGGAAATTCGCAGGTCTGAAACTACTGTTCATAACAATGAACATAGCAATGAACCTTGTGGCTTTTCTGCTTATGCCATGGTTATACAAAGAACACCCACACCTTGTCGATGGATACTACGATCCCAATAATCAGGCCTATTATATATTCCTTATCAACCTTATATGCACATCGGTGATAACGCTATTCTTTATCCCCGAGCTGAGGCTCTATCGTCCCACAGCCGACATTAAGATGTTGCGTTCTATGCTATCCTATTCGTGGCCGTTGCTACTGCTTAGCCTCGCAGGTATCCTTAATCTTCACGCCGACAAGATTATATACAAATGGCTTGTACCGGGAGAGCGTGGCGAGGTAGAACTTGCCATATACGGAGCAGTAGTAAAAGTAGCAGCTATTATGGCAATGATAATGCAAGCCTTCCGCTATGCCTATGAACCTTTTGTTTTTGGCAACAGCAACCAGAAAGAGAGTAAGGAACTGTATGCCAAAGCAATGAAATACTTTATCGCCGTAGCAATAATGGCATACCTTGCAGTAGTATTTTATATGGATATTCTGCGCTACCTTATAGCCCCCGGATATTGGGAAGGACTTAAGGTAATCCCCTTTGTTATGATGGCCGAGATTTTTATGGGTATTAGTTTCAACCTCTCATTCTGGTATAAACTAAATAGCGAAACTTGGTGGGGAGCAATATTCTCTTTCAGTGGTTGTGCCATAATATTTGCCATAAACATTATTTTTGTTCCGCAATATGGATATATGGCCTGTGCCATTGCATCGTTTGCCGGATATTTCGTGGCAATGCTTCTCTCCTACATTGTTGGACAACGCCGAAATCCTATCTGCTACAATCTTAAAGAGATTGGTGCATACGCATTGTTGGCAGCACTACTCTATGGAATATCTTATATTACCCCCATTGAAAACAGTTGGCTTAAGATGGCATTCAACACCCTGCTTATGATTGTTTATCTTGCCTACTTTATCAAAAAAGACCTTCCACTGAAACAAATACCTTTTATTAATCGTTTTTTCAGATGAGGCACTGCCCCATTTGAAGAGACAGCAATGAACATAGCCAAGATATTATACAACGAGCTGAAAGAGAGGCTCAACCCCACCCCCGACAAAGAGAACGAGAGTACAGTCATAGACAATGTGCGCCGCGCCGTTGAGTTTCGCGGTGTAACACTGTGGATACTCATTTTCGCCGTACTGATAGCCTCGATAGGACTGAATATCGACTCGGTGCACATGATTTTTGGAGCTATGCTCATATCACCTCTTATGGGTCCCATAATAGGCACAGGCCTTGCAGTGGGAATAAACGATATGGAGCTGATGAAGCGCTCCCTGCGCAACCTTTTTACAGCATCGCTGTTTGCAGTGTTTGCCGCCACCATCTATTTTTGGATATCACCGCTTAACGAAGCTCAATCCGAACTATTGGCACGTACCTCACCCACGATGTACGATGTCATAGTAGCTTTCATCGGTGGTGCAGCCGGATTCCTTGCACTCAGCAGTACCGGCAACCGTATACAGGTTATTGTAGGCGTAGCAATATCTACAGCCCTTTTGCCACCCCTTTGTACCGTCGGATTCTGCATTGCCACAGGCCGATGGCTCTTTGCCTTGGGCGCTCTGTATCTCTTTTTCATCAACTCGGTATTTATAGCCATCTCGACATATCTTGGCGTACGTATCCTAAAATTCTCTCCGAAGGTATTTGCCGATAAACAACATGAACAATATGTAAAGAAAATGCTCATAATAATATCGGCAATAACCCTATTACCATCTGTAGTACTTACCTACAATATAGTACGCAAGACAATCTACATCCAAAATGCCGAGAAGTTCATAACCCAAGAGCTTCACTTCAGCGGAGCACATATAATTGAAAAGCAGATAGACTATTCACGACGTACCATTGAAGCCGTATACATAGGCAATCATATTCCACAGTCTCTTGTCGAGAATGTACGTGACCGTCTGCCGCAATACCATCTGCAAGGCACAAGACTCGATATTCTTCAGGATGGTGAACGGCGCGACAGTATTATGCTAAGTTCACTCCGTGCCAATATTGCACGCGATATTTACAATCGCAGCGACTCTACCGTACATCTGCGGCAGAAGATAAGAGAGCTTCGCGACAGCCTCGGCACAGTCATACGCTTCGGTAGCATAGATGCGCAAGTACTTAATGAAGCACATATTCTTTTTCCGCAAATAGAGGGCCTTGCATTAGGCTATCTGTGGAGCAGCTGTATCGACAGCAGTAGAAGCAAATTTGGAACATTTGCCCGAATAACCACAAACGGGGATATTGGAGAAGAATCACACAAACGACTCATAGAGTGGCTGAGACACCGAATAGACGAACCACAAATACTAATTGAAATTACCTCGAAGAAATAGAGACCAAGCATCTGCAAACTCTGCAAAAAGCCCATAAAAGAAAAAATTAAACAAAAAAGATGCAAAATATTTGCAATTATCAAAATACCGCCGTATCTTTGCACCGCAAAAACCGATGGCGAGATAGCTCAGCTGGTTAGAGCGTCGGATTCATAATCCGGAGGTCGTGGGATCGTGACCCACTCTCGCTACAAAAATCCAACCTTTCAAGGGTTGGATTTTTTGTTTATACCTACATTTGCGGCAGGGTGGACAAAAAGTGGCTCAACGTAAAATAATAGGATTATCAATATAATAGCTTCTTTTTTTTCGAACTATATTCTTTATATATTTCATTATTTTACATCCTGTTTATCTTATTCCTGAATTTTTACAATGTATCGCGATGTAAACAATTGCAAGAAAAGAGACACTATATTATATTTGCAATATAGATGTTAGAAATACATCAAAACTATGTTACAAATTTAAAATGTCTTATACTTTGCCGATTTTAATAAAAGAATATATATTTGTAGCAGAGTGAGATTTACAAACAGTTATAAACCAAATAAACATTAATACTATGGAAGATTTATCAGTTTGGTACAATGGCCTCAGCGATACAATGAGGATTTTTTGGATTTGTGGTGGAGTGAGCACACTGGTATTCCTCGTGCAGTTTGTTATGACATTCATCGGTATAGGTGATGCAGATGCTGATTTCGACTTCAGCGGCGATGCAGGCGATACTATGGATTTCGGAGGAATGATGTCTCTATTCTCGGTACGCAACATTGTGAATTTCTTTATGGGATTCGGATGGGGAGGAGTCTGCATCGGAGAATATACCGATAATAAATTGATTCTTTACGTAGGTGCTACCATTATAGGTCTTATATTTGTTGCAGTGTTCTTTTTCCTTATTAAGCAGCTTCTTAAATTGGAGAGCAGCGGCAACATCGACATGAACGACTGTGTCGGAAAGGTGTGCGACGTATATCTGCGCATCCCGGCTGCAAAAAGTGGTAAAGGTAAGGTACAGATGAGTATAAACGGTACCATCATAGAGTGGGATGCCGTTACCGAGGATGAGAATACTATAAATACCGGCACACAAGTTAAGGTAACAGCTGTTATCGGCAACAGCACACTGCTTGTCGAGCGTGCATAAAACAATAATCAAAAAATATAATTAATTAAAAACTTAAATTATGGATCCTTCAATTTTAATCGTTGGTGGTATAGCAATAGGACTTGCTATTGTTATCTCATTCATCAACCGTTACAAACGTTGTCCTTCGGACAAAATTTTAGTAGTCTACGGAACAGGTTCGGGCAAATCATCTACGACCTGCGTACACGGTGGTGGTAAATTCGTTTGGCCCATTATGCAGGACTATGCATATCTCAGCCTTACTCCTATCTCTATTGATGCCAACCTTACAAACGCGCTCAGTAGACAGAATATCCGCGTTGACGTTCCCAGTCGTTTCACAGTAGGTATCTCTACCGACCCCGAGTCGATGCACGCAGCCGCCGAGCGTCTGTTGGGTCTTACTCCCACACAGATTCAGGAGCTTGCACGAGATATTCTCTTTGGTCAGCTTCGTTTGGTTATTGCAACAATGAGCATCGAGGAACTTAACAACGACCGTGATAAGTTCTTGGAGAGCATCTCGACAAATGTCGAGGTCGAGCTTAAGAAGATTGGTCTGCGCCTCATCAACGTTAACGTAACCGACATCAAGGACGAATCGGGTTATATCGAGGCTCTTGGACGCGAGGCAGCAGCTAAGGCTATCAATGAGGCAAAGGTACGTGTAGCCGAGCAGGACAAGATTGGTGAGATTGGTAAAGCCGAGGCAATGAAAGAGACCCGTATCCGTACATCAGAAGCTAACGCTTTTGCGGTAAAGGGAGAGAACGAGGCAAAGGTAGAAATTGCAAATTCAGAGGCTTATCGTCGCGAGAAAGAGGCCGAGGCACAGCGTAAGGCAAGTGCAGCCGAGAAGGTACAGCAGGCTAAGGCATTGCAAGAGGCATACGCTGCCGAGCGTGAAGCCGAGGAGGCACGTGCCGAGCGTGAGCGCTCAACCGAGACAGCAAACGTCATCGTACCTCAGGAGATTGAGAAACAGCGACTCATCATCGCAGCCGAGGCCGAGGCCGAGCAGAAGCGTGTTAACGCAAAAGGTGAGGCCGACGCTATCTTCGCCAAGATGGAGGCAGAGGCAAAGGGTCTCTACGAGATTCTTACCAAGCAGGCAGCCGGTTACGACAAGATGGTAGAGGCAGCAGGCGGCGACGCAAACAAGGCTTATATGCTGTTGTTGCTCGAGAAACTCCCCGAGCTTGTAAAGACACAGGTAGAGGCTGTAAAGGGTATCAACATCGACCACGTTACAGTTTGGGACAGCGGCGCAGGCAATGGCGACGGCAAAGGTTCGACAGCAAACTTTGTATCGGGTCTTATGAAGTCGGTTCCTCCTTTGAACGAACTTTTTGATATGGCAGGACTGAACCTCCCCGAGTATCTTGCAAAGAAGAAAGAGGCCGAGGAGACAAAAGCCGAGGAGATTTAAATAAATTTCCAATAAAACAATCGAGGGTGTCGTTAAGATGCGACACCCTCATTTTTTATATTTCCGAAGCTATACGCACAGCAATCCTACGCACATTTTCACGTGCTACAGATGGACTCATCGCCTCTTCTAAAGATGTATCATCAGAGACAACAGGAATTATAGCCTTGAAAGAGCTTCTGCGCAGTTCCTCGCACCACTCTACCATTCCGCCAACCGCAACAACCGGAATATCCGACAGCATTGCACGTTGCAAAACAGCAAAAGGAGCTTTCCCCATAAGAGTCTGCGCGTCGACGCGCCCCTCACCGGTAAAAACACAATCACACCCTACAATCTTTTCATCGAAACAGAGAGCATCAAGCACCATCTGTGCACCGGGCATCAGTCTTGCTCCAAACATAGCAGCAAGCGCCCCACCCACTCCTCCGGCAGCTCCTGCCCCGGGCATATCAATTACGTCAATACCGGTACACTCACTAATACAACCGGCAAAATGGCATAATCCGCTATCCAATAGCTTAACCATATCCTCGTCGGCCCCTTTCTGCGGTGCAAAGACATACGCGGCACCATTCTGTCCACAAAAAGGATTAGAAACATCGCAAGCTACAATAAACTCCGTCTCTGATACTGCACCATGCACTTGCGATGCGTCTATCGAAGCAACGTCACACAGAACAGCACCGCATCCCGTAAGTTCACACCCCGATGAATCAAAAAAACGATAACCCAAAGCCTGCATCATCCCCATACCGGCATCATTTGTTGCACTGCCACCTATACCCAAAAGAATACGCCTACAACCGCGCTCAAGAGCATCGAGTATAAGCTCGCCAAGACCACGTGTAGAGGTATATAGAGGATTACGTTCCTGTAGCGTCAAGAGTGTAAGACCACTAGCCTCGGCCATCTCTATAACCGCTGTTGCACCATTATCTATAACACCGTAACGCGCCCCGATAGAGCGTCCTAAAGGGTCACTTACATAGCATTCGACCATCACACCTCCAAGCGCCGCTACAAGCGCCTCGGCTGTTCCCTCGCCTCCATCAGCTATCGGAAATTTAAGAATCTCACAATCATTTACAACAGAACTAAACCCCTCTTCAAAAGCCTCGGCTACCTCTATCGACGATAGTGAACCTTTAAAGGAATCGAATGCAAGTGCGATTTTCATTATATACTGTTTTTGTTAACATACAAAAGTAACTTATTCTTCAATAAAATAAAATTTCATATATAATAATGAGACAGATTTTTCATAAAACCTGCCTCATTAAATTAGTGATATCTATAACTTACTTTATAAATATTTTCTTGCCATTGACAATATAAATGCCATGAGTGAGATTTTCGCTCTCGGTTATACGCTGACCTTTAAGGTTATAAACCTCATTCTTTTCAAGGTCTAATGTTACAGCGTTTATGCCGGTGGTGTCAACCTCTAACCTGCCTTCGATTACAATATCTTCGGCGGGCATTGTGGCAGGAACACCAATCCAACCGGTGAAGATATAACCCTCTTTCTCGGGAGGGGTAGGAAGCTCTATTTCGGCACCATATTTAACGTTCATCGTCTCGTAAACCTTGCCATCGACCATAAATGTTACGGTGTAACTGTTAATAGAGAAACTACCCTCAATAACAATATCGTTTGCAGGCATAGTTTCGGGAATCTCACTCCATCCGCTAAAGGTGTGACCCTCTTTGGTAGGTGCTGCAATAGGAGTGATTGTAGCGCCGTACTTAACGGTCATTATTTCGTAAACCTCGCCATCGACCATAAATGTTACGGTGTAACTGTTGATAGAAAAACTACCCTCAATAACAACATCTTTTGCAGGCATTGTTTCGGGAATCTCGCTCCAGCCGCTAAAGGTGTGGCCCTCTTTGGTGGGTTCGGCAATAGGAGTGATAGCTGTTCCATAAACAACTGTCTCGGTCTTATAAACTGCTCCGTCAACTTTGTAGGTAAGAGTATAACTGTTAATTGTGAAAGTACCCTCAACAACAATATCCTTTGCAGGCATTGTGGCGGGAATATCTTTCCATCCGCTGAAAGTGTAGCCCTCTTTGGTAGGTGCTTCAATGGGTTCTATTGTTGCACCAAACTTTATGCTGTCGGTTGCGTAAATTTCACCATCCACCTTATAGGTTATATTATAGCTGTTAATAGAAAAACTACCCTCAACAACAATATCCTTTGCTGGCATTGTTTCGGGAATCTCGCTCCATCCGCTGAAGGTGTGACCCTCTTTGGTAGGTTCGGCAATAGGAGTGATAGCTGTTCCGTAAACAACTGTCTCGGTCTTATAAACTGCTCCGTCAACCTTGTAGGTAAGAGTATAACTGTTAATTGTGAAGTTACCCTCTACTACTACATCCTCGGCAGGCATTGTGGCGGGAATATCTTTCCATCCGCTGAAAGTGTAACCCTCTTTGGTGGGTTCGGCAATAGGAGTGATTGTTGCTCCGTATGCAATAGTCTCGGTTTTATACACCGCGCCATCTACCTTGTAAGTTAGGGTGTAGCTGTTGACACTGAAAGTACCCTCAACAACAACATCTTTTGCAGGCATTGTTTCGGGAATCTCACTCCATCCGCTAAAGGTGTGACCCTCTTTGGTTGGTGCTTCAATGGGTTCTATTGTTGCTCCGTACTTTATGCTGTCGGTTACGTAAATTTCACCATCCACCTTGTATGTAATTGTGTAACTGTTGATAGAGAAACTACCCTCAATTATAATATCCTCAGCTGGCATTGTTTCGGGAATCTCACTCCATCCGCTGAAAGTGTAACCCTCTTTGGTAGGTTCGGCAATAGGTGTGATTGTTGCTCCGTACGGCACATTTAAAACCTTATAAACATTGCCATCCACCTTATAAGTTACGGTATTGCTGCTGATGCTGATTGATGATGAGCTATCTGACGGACGATAGTTTGTATCGCCATCGACATTTACAAGCTCGATATCTTTTAGCTCAATTTTCTGTGTTGTTCCTCTTACAAAGTAGTCGGCCTTAACGCTAAACTTTATAACAGCCCCTTTGTTACCTGCAAACGGCAGACCATCGTCCGAGTTTACTGTAATCATATAGCTGCCATCGTCCCACATATTATACTTCAGGCTCTTTTGTGCAGCTACCTTATCGCCGAACTCATCTTGTCCGCTACCCACTCGCTCTTGAATGAGTTGGGGAGCAGATGCCAATGTAATACCTTTGGGAAGAACAACACGCACTTGCAAAGCGCGTATAGCCACCTCATTATTCATCTCTATGCTAATCTCTTTTGTCTCATCATATTTCATTTCGAGGTCGGGAATATGCAGCGTTACCTGTGCATTGACCGCGATTGCCGAGACAAGCATAAACAGTAGGAATAATATTCTATTTGTCTTCATAGTTCCTGCAATTTACTTCTTATAAACCTTTATACCGTCTATTACATATACTCCTCTATCGAGACTATTAAGCAGCTCCTTTGCCGAGACATTGTTCATCACAGCTACTCCGTTGAGGTTATAGACATCTACGGGCTTATCTATTCTGCCTATCACTGTCTCAATATCTGTAGCGCCGTTGCATACATCAACCTTTACGCTGTTATCGGCAGGATGATGGCAGGTGACACCATCGGCATAGACAATCTCCATATCGACAAGGTCGATACTATTGCTTGCCTCCTTTGCACCCTCGTCTGCTTTAAGTGTAAGAGTAATTACTGCACCCTCTTTTCCGCTAAAAGGCACCGCATCCTCGGCATTTACTATAATCATACAGTCGCCATTCTTACGAATTTTATAACTGAGCGACTTTACTGCGGCACTCTTTTTTCCGAATTGGTCGATGAACTCTCCACTACGGCTACTGTCGATTGTGGGACGAGAGGCCAATTTTATACCCTCGGGTAGTTTAAGCAACACCTGAAAAGCACGCACCTCGACGCTGTTATCGAGATTTACACTAACTTCTTTTGTCTCTCCGGGCATAATGGAAAAATCCTCAATCGAGAGTGTTGCCTGTGCATTTGCGCATAATGTTCCGAACAATAGCATCAAAGACATTATTGATAATATTCTACTCTTCATATTATTCTAAAATTTTATTGGTTACTTTTGTTACGTCTACAATAGATATTCTACCATCGTTGTTCATATCGGCCGCCTGCTGCTTGAATATCGAGTTATCATTGATGCGCAGAATGCGGTTGGTGAGGATGGTAATATCAAGCACCGAGATTCTGCCATCGTTGTTAACATCACCCGGGGTGAGCCAATAACTCTCGATGATAATATCCTCGGCAGGCATTGTAGATGGAATCTCATCCCAAGAGTCGAAAATATATCCCTCTAATGTGGGTACCTCTACTGCGGGGATTGAATCGCCATACTTCACTGTAAGACTCTTGTAAACCTCGTCGTTGACCATAAAGGTTACCGTATAGCTGTTAACGCTAAACTGTGCTGTCACTGTAACATCCTCGGCAGGCATTGTAGATGGAATCTCGCCCCAACCTTTGAAGGTATGGCCCACCTTGACAGGTGCCTTGGGCAATACAATATTCTGTCCTTCGATTATGGTATCCTTTGCAAACTCCTTACCATCGGCCATATATGTGATTGTGTAAGGACGATAGGGCTGCTCCTCTATAAGTAACGCCGAGGTGTATGTTTCGCTAAAGAATGGGGTGGTTGTTCCATCATATTCACCATCCTTTCTTATCACAAGATAACCAACTGAATATTGTTTGTCATGTATATCATAACCTCTTACACTTCTCCAAGCAAGCAGTCCGAAGAGCTCCTCGGCGCTGTCGGATGTAACATTTGTACCCTTAAGTCTCTCGAAACGTATATCGGTAAGAGTATCTTTATTCTCTTGCAGTCCTGTGGTATTACCTCCACCCTCAAGCCAGCCGGCACCACTGTATCTTGTGTGATATACAAGGTATTTCCCGTCTCTTGTTCTGAACGAATAGCTGCCATCATCATTTGTCTCACAGATAAACTCGGCAGTCAAAGGAAGTGTTGTTTCGAGTTTCTCAACAGCAACATCAAAAGTTACCGAATCGGTCCCAAGTATCCCTCTTGTGTAATTCAGATAGAAACGGTCGTTACCCTTTGTCACAAATGTGAATGAGTATTTCTTACCATCCTCGGGCATTAGAACATCGTCACTCTCTATATATTTATTTATAGAGTTCTGGAACAACAAACCATTTCTGAAGTTTGGAGCAGCCTCAACCTCGCTTATAGCTGCCTTGAACTCATCACGTGGAGCCTTTGCAGGATAACCTACACCTTGTAGTTTCAGAAGGTCGTTGGCTCTGTTTATAAGAGTATATGTTTCCTCGGCAGGATCGTCCGAATCTATTCTAAGCATATATATGTTTCTTCTCTTCAGTTCAAGAGTATATTTCTTTATCTCATCAATATCCTCTGTCAAACCAAATAAGTATCTATTACTTCTATAATAATAAACATAATCAAATACCTCATTGGCAAAAGGTACAAACTTCTCATTATTTAAAGAAACACTCTCGTTGAATATACAGAACTCGGCCATATGGAAATATACATCAGGCGTGCTTACAACAAACCTTAAATGTTTGTATGGCTTATCTGCAACAATTACCTCGGACTGCCAGCCGACACCAAATTCTTGCGGCAGATTATCTATATTGCAAATAGAGGTAAACTCAATTCTATCGTTACTTCCCTGCACCTCTATCGAAGCAGGACAATGCTTCTGTTGGCCACTGCCACGTGTAAAATAGCTGAAGCTGAACGACTGCAACTCTTTATTCTCGCCAAGGTCTATCTGCAACCAATGTTCCGATTCCACTGTCGAAGTCCAATTAGAGTGGAAGAACGATACAGAGTCGCCATCGATAAGATTCTCGATAGGACCTTCTGTTGTTTCAGGATTGTTACACCATATATAGAAATCTTTATCGCTATTTGTTGTCTGCAGAGATAACTTATAAGGAATAAAACGAATAACATTCTCTATAATATCACCGGCTTGCTGACCTGTTGCAATAAACTCCTCAAGTACTGTCTTTATCTCGTTATAGCTGTTAGCATCGCCATATAGATAAACGTCTTTTGTGGCTTTATTGTAGAACCAATTTACATCATCGCCATATACACCACCTACAATACTCTTTTCAATTTTGACACCATAATTCTTAAAATTAAACAGAAGTTCATTATAAGAGCTATTATTCGGAATATAAGCCGTATCGACCTGTTCATATATGCAGTAATCAATACTTGGAGCATCGTTTCCAAGGAAAGTGACATTCTCCAATAAAGTACATTGGTCAAATGCTTGTGAATTTATATTCTGCAAATTGGGACCAAAAACAACATTTCTGAGATTGCTTCTCAAAAAAGCACATGAATAAATATCAGTTAAAGTACTCGGTAGTTTAATATCACCGAAAGAGGTATAGGCAAAAGCCCACTCGCCAATAGTCTCAAGTCCCTCGGATAGTGTAACACTCTTTACGTTGTCAAGATAAGAGAATGCATAATGACCTATATAGGTTATACCCTCTTCAACTACAATATTTGTAATTTGTTTACCCTTAAGGAGAGTGTGCCATGGTGCAAAAGAATTCATTGCATAGTCATACATCGCACCTGTACCACTGATGATTAAAGTCTCGGTTGACATATCATACTTCCATTTTACATCATCGCCACATTTACCCTCTACAACAGAATAGTCGTCTATAAGACACCACTGCGAAGTAGCAGGCTCTTTGTTCCAATTCACAATACTACCGGTTGAACCGTTACCGCTGGCGTGACCTGAGGTGTGGAGGCTCCAATTTTGGTCATACACAGGCACAATGTTGAAGTTAGAACCATCGGCTGGAACAACAAGGTATGCGCTGGGCCACTCCTCTATATTTATATTCCAACTCAGACCATAACTCTCGCCGATATAGTAAGATTTACCGTGAACATTAGTTCCTAATGCTCTAATAGTAAATAGTTGGTTACGCTGCGATTCATCTATCTGACCACTGGATATTAGGTTGTCGGCATCAGATGAAGGCTGAAAATCGAAATAAAAAGCAATATCATTTGGATTACTGTTTTTCCAACCAAGTGTTGCTCCATCCTCTGTTACGTACATTGACTTTGTATGACCCTGCTTCTTGTAGAACTCATCATAACCTGACTGAATGCGATATACACCGGGAACCATAGGATTCTTGTTATTTTCAAGAGCAGCTAGTTCTTCCTCTAGTTCATTAATAGCGGCAGCAGCCTCAGCAAACAATGAGTCAGCAATAACAGCCTCGGCTTTTGCATAAGCCTTGTTCAGTTCATCAAGACTTTCTACACTGCCGGGATAAGTACCAACCTTGTAACCATGATTCTCGGCCACCTCGATAAAGTTTGTGAGCTGATAATAGTAAGGATTATCCATTGTAACCTTATATATTTGCCACTCGATATCATACTGAGAAGAGACATCACCGGGGTCCGTATCATCGTGCCTTATTGACGTATATCTTAGATTGTTGTCACCATCGCAGTAATAATTCGACTGGTCTTTGTCAATCTCCTCATAAAGCAAGAAAGTATTTTCTGTTTCTGAGTTATTACTGGGAATTATATTAATTTTTCCAGCATCGGATTTTGAATTTACCAATTCAACATAACCTTCAGTCCTACCCTTATTCGTAAACCAATATTTCGCATTACTAAGACTCATAACAGAAAATGCTCCATCCTCGTTTGCAGTAATACGATATACATTGTTTTCACGCACGGCATCTGCTAATTGTGTATATTTTGACAAGCCATCGTAATAATAACCAACATGACCACTCTTTAAAACACTCTTGATTACATAGAGACCGTCCTCGAGCTGAGCAACGTCATTGATACGCTGACCAACGCGTACATTGTAGGGATTCTCGGCAAAGAGAAGAGGATCGTAAGCTACGCCAACCTCTGTGATAGCAAGCTTCTTGGGGAAGAGTGATACTGCACCGTTAGATGTAGTCTTATCGCGGCTGTAAAGCTCTACTGAGAATGAGCTC
>JAZNEI010000084.1:0-44000 GCA_045588485.1 Bacteroidaceae bacterium
CGAAGCGAGTTCCGCAGCACCCAAAAAACATCGTGAGCATTTTACGTTAAGATTTTCAGTGCGCAGAGCCTTTTGCCTACTTTTCGTCGGCACGAAAAGTAGGAGAAAAATAACAATGAAAGGCTGAATTTAGCAAACAAACCTAAATGAGAGACTGAAAAGTTTTACCGGACACCAATAATTTAGAAATTCAAGCAACTTCTTACTTTTTACAAAGCCTATACTGTTTATTCTGCATAATATGGTTGACATTTACCGTCACACCGTATTTCTCGAAAACATGATGGGCAAGATGCTCGGCACTGTACACCGAACGATGCTGTCCTCCCGTACATCCAAACGAAACCTGAATATGTGAGAAACCGCGCTCTAAATATTTCTCAACCATCTCATCTACAAGCGAATAGACCCGTTCAAGAAACGCTGTTATTGTGCTATTCTCTTCAAGGAATTTTATTACAGGCTCGTCCATTCCATTCAGTTTTTTATATGGTTCATAACGTCCCGGATTGTGAATTGCACGACAATCGAACACAAATCCTCCTCCGTTGCCCGAGTAATCATCCGGAATACCTTTATGATACGAGAAGCTGTATACGTCTACAATAAGTTCCCCTTTTTGCTGCGGCGCAAAACGAGGCAAAGCCGATACATCGTTTATAATTGAGGTCAATACAGGAAATGCCGATGAATCCTCGGTTAGCAGTTCGCACAGTTGCTTAAGTGCCGCCGGAATACTCTCAACAAACTTCTTTTTGTGCTCTATTATTCCCCTATAGCCGTATGTTCCAAGATTCTGTAAAAGACGGAATATTCTGAAACAGCGCAATTTAACCATAAACTCTTCGCGAGAGACAATCTTATATTCGGCCAACGATTGAAGATAGGCATCGAGCATAGCCTCAATAACCTCGGGAGTATATTTTGCGCGCGCCTGTCCCACAAATGAAGCCACATCATAATATATAGGTCCTTTGCGTCCACCCTGAAAATCTATAAACCATGGACGCTCGGCGTACCACATTACATTACGCGACTGAAAATCGCGATACAAGAATGTCTCGGCCTCTTCATCAAGCAGTATCGCAGCCAGAGATTCAAACTCATCCTCGAGCATATTCTCGTCAAACTCCACCCCAACACCTTTCAAGAAGCAATATTTAAAATAGTTCAAATCCCACATAACCGCCCTATGGTCGAACTCAGAGACTGGGTAACACACTCCAAAATCGAGTTTTTGCGCCACCTTAAACTGTATGTGAGGCAGTTGTGACATAACAGCACAAAGAGCATCGGTATCCTGTTGCGAGAAACAGCTACTATCGCGCGACTCCTTCATACGTGCAAATAGCGAAAGGTCGCCCAGGTCTTGCTGAATATAACATAATCCATCGTCCGAAACAGCCAGCACCTCGGGAGCATCAATGCCACACTCACGGAAACGACGGGCAATTGTCACAAATGCCCTATTCTCTTTCACAGATGTTCCTATTGCACCGATAAATGAACAATCATCACCACACATACGGTAATAGGCTCTGTTCGAACCGTCGCCTGTCAACTTCACCACCGAGCACGGTTGTGTACCTGTCACCTTATTAAATAATATATTAAGCGTCTCCAACATTCTACTAATGATTACTGATACATTTCAATCTTTTATAAACAGCTTCTTATTTGGCGAAGGTAAGACATTTTGTTCAAAAAATAAACAGTTATACTGTTTTTTCGTCAGCAACCGCAAAAGGACTTACAAAAAGACAAAATTCCCAATAAACAGCCAAGTTAACAGAAAAAAGTCTTATTTTTAGCCACAATATGAGCAAAATTCATATTTTTTCAAAAAAAATCTTACTTTTATTCACTTGTTTATTCAAAAAGTATTATCTTCGCAACGCAAGAAAAAAACAATTTAAACAAAATAACAAAATGAAAGTCGAGACAACATTAGAGAACCTTAAGAAAAGGTTTCCAAACGAGCCGGAGTACTATCAGGCAGTAAGCGAGGTGCTACATTCAATCGAAGATGAGTACAACAAACATCCCGAATTTGAAGCCAGCAATCTCATCGAACGTCTCTGCATCCCCGACCGCATTTTCACATTCCGAGTAACTTGGATGGATGACAAAGGAAAAATACAGGTTAACACAGGTTATCGTGTACAGCACAATAACGCCATTGGCCCCTACAAAGGCGGTATTCGTTTCCATCCCTCGGTAAACTTAGGAATACTTAAATATCTTGCTTTCGAGCAGACATTCAAGAATTCACTGACCACACTTCCCATGGGAGGAGCTAAAGGAGGCTCTGATTTCGACCCTAAGGGTAAGAGTGACGCTGAGGTTATGCGTTTCTGTCAGGCGTTTATCACCGAGTTGTGGCGACACATTGGTCCCGAGATGGATGTTCCGGCAGGTGACATCGGCGTTGGAGGCCGCGAGGTTGGATATATGTTCGGAATGTACAAAAAACTCACACGTGAGTTCAACGGTGTATTCACAGGTAAAGGTATCGAGTTCGGCGGTTCGCTCATTCGTCCCGAAGCTACCGGCTATGGCAACATTTACTTCCTGCGCGAGATGCTGAAGATGCGTGGCCTTGACATCAAAGGCAAGACTTGCCTTGTATCGGGTTCGGGTAACGTAGCACAGTACACAGTAGAGAAGGTAATCCAGCTTGGCGGCAAGGTTCTTACCATGAGCGACTCTAACGGATACATATACGATCCCGACGGCATCGACCGCGAGAAGCTCGACTTTATCATGGAGCTTAAGAACGTACGTCGCGGACGTATTAAGGAGTATGCCGACAAATATGGTTGCAAATATGTACCCGACGCTAAGCCCTGGGCCGAAAAAGCCGACATTGCCCTACCCTCGGCAACACAAAACGAGATAAACGAGGAGGCAGCCCGTACACTTGTTGCAAATGGTGTAATCGCTGTATCTGAGGGAGCAAACATGCCCTCTACCCCCGAGGCAATCCACATATTCCAAGAGGCCAAGATTATGTACGCACCCGGAAAGGCATCTAATGCAGGCGGTGTATCGGTATCGGGTCTTGAGATGTCTCAGAACTCATACAAACTCAATTGGAGCAGCACCAAAGTAGATGAGAAGTTACATGAGATTATGCACAACATACATAGCGCATGTGTAAAATATGGTACACGCGAGGATGGTTACATCGACTATGTAAAGGGTGCCAATATCGCAGGCTTCCTTAAAGTAGCAAAAGCTATGATGGCTCAAGGAGTAGTATAAACTTAAAGTTACATATACAATAAACAATCAGCAGGCTGTGTAAAAACACAAACCTGCTGATTGTTTATAATTTATTTAGACACTTATATAGGAAACGCTACCATATTATGATATTTGTTGATAAATGATAGCGTCTGAATTGCAGATAACCAAAAAACTTAATAAGTTAAGACTGTTGCAACAATTTTGCAGGAGCCTCCTTCCCTTCTTTTTATTCGTGACCTGTTTTTCAGGTATCACCATTATTTTTTGTTTCCAAGACTGTTCAGTCTGATAAAAACACTATAACCGTCACCCTACTCAGATACTTATTCAGTATAAGACAAACCGCCTCTAAAAAACAGTGTGTGCACCCCTTTCGTGGGCGCACACACATTATGTAAACTTAAAAGAGTAATTACTTCTTAATCTTGAATGAGCGCATTGCCTTGCCATCCTTCATGATTGTAACAACATAAACACCCTCGCTGAGATGAGCAAGTGAGATAGTGCGAAGCTCACCGGCACGAGCCTCGAATGTATCGTTACCTACTTTTTTACCATCTACTGCAAATACCACTACATCATAAATTCCATCGGCTGCAAAAAGCACATCAGCAGTAGCGTCAAATGCCTTGGGATAAATCATATATCCATTCTCGGCATTTACATCCTCGATAGCTGTTACAACGATATAATCGGTAATAGTCTTTGTTGCAGAGCCCCATGAGTTGTTTGCTGTAAGTGTGATTGGGAACTTACCATCGCCTGCAATGTATGTTGCATTTGCAGTAGTCTCATTAGAGCTGTTGAGACGTGCACCCTCGAGCATCCAGCGCGACGACTCGTAAACGATGCTATTGCTACCTGCGAGCATAGGAACACCAAGAGCTGTTGTCAGCTGATTCTGCTTATAGTCATTAGTCTTACCATTCTCCTCTTTACCTGTAGTCATATATGCACCGGGGACAGCAGCATTCTTACCTGTATTGGGGAAGTAAATATAACCATCCTTATCGGTAGCCTTAGTCTCGAATGTAAAGTATCCCTCGAGGTTAGCAGGAATCTCCTTGAAACCCTTCATAGCCTCAACCACCTCGGCATCGGTAAGAGCCTTACTCCACACCTGAACCTCGTCAACCCATCCTGTGAGGCTGGCAAGGTTGGTCATTGAACCACCAACGTAGAACTTGGCACCATTCTTCCAGTTGTACGGGCCACGACCGCGTGTCTCGCAATCGATAATCTTTTTACCGTTGAGATAGAGCTTTGCGTTGCGACCACTCTTTACTGCACAAACGTGATACCAAGTTCCAGGCTGCAAGGTGTAACCATCGGAAAGACCATCGACATCATTATTATGCTCGTAGTTGGGAGTACCGGCAGGAGGAGCATCGAAGCAAACAGACAGCTCGTTGGGAGCATTGTTGCGACCGATGTTATTCTTGGCAGCATAACCCTCGGGACGGATAGCAGTCCACATCTCACCCCAGACATTGTCAGTCCAAGTAGCATCACAGTTACGGTTAACCTTGGTCATAAGCAATGTTCCAAGCGATGCGTGCTCGAACTTCTCGACCTTGAACCAGAGAGCAAACGAAGTATTTGTATACTCGCTCATAATCGAAGCATCAACAGTAAGCTGATAAGGCTCGCTCATATAAAGCGACTGCGATACTGTACAGGGAGCACCGTTATACTCGGTACCCTTGGCAATGTCGGCTGTAAAGTTAACCTGCTGGCCGGGACCTGTCACCTCGGTTACATCCGATGTAATATCGTTAATCTGAGGCAGACGACCTGTCTCCTCGGGACTTACAAGAATCAATGAACGGTTCATCACCTCTTGCTCACCTGTAACAACCTTAACATCATAACTGCCTATCTCGGGGAGGGCTGTTGTCATTGCCAGTACACTCTTTGCCTCTGCTGCAAGTTCACCTGTGAATGCATTATAGATATAAATATCAGCCTTTGCGTGGTTAGGATCCTCAAAACCGATAGTAAACTCCTCGCCGGGTTTAATGATGCTCTTATCTACTGTAAGAGTCTCAATCATTGTAAGTTCCTGCTTAATCTCCTCGCTCCACACAATCTTGCTCTTGGCGCGGCCATCTTTACCTACGGCACGTACACCAATCTGCAGTGTCTCGACACCGGGAATCAGCGGAGCATCAACTGCGTATGCAGCCCAAGAGGTAGTTGTTGTAACAAGTGTCTCGGTCTCGCCCTGCTTAACCCAAATTTCGTAGTACCAAGCACCAACCTCCTCGTTGTACACGGGAAGACCCTCATACTCGGCCTTGCGTGTCTCGGGTGTAGGCATATCGAATATAACCTTAATATCGCCACGATTGTAGAAACGCTTCATAACCTCGGCGTGTGTGATTGTTGGAGTTTTAGGTTCCTCGTTGAAAGACGAAGGAATATAAGCAAACTCACCAAGAAGTGTCTCGTATGCAGCTGTTGTATTCTTTATCGAAAGACCTACACAACCGATAACATCACCGGCTGCAAGACCTGCCTCAGAAGCCTTAATCTCAACAGTATTCCACTCGCCTACCTTTATGTTTGCAGGAAGTGTAACTGTTGCAAAATTGTTCTCGCCGCCAGCTTTTGCAACCATAAGAGTAAGATGTTGTGTAGCTACATTGGGCTTATATACAATGCGGAAAATGTCATCACCTGCATTAACATCCCATTTTGTTGCGAAAAGACGTACATCCGAACGCTCGGTCTCGCCATGAATTTTAAGACATGAACCACCGAACCAAGCATCGTCAAATGTAAAGTCCATTTGGACAGCCTTTGCCGGTACGCTCTTGCCATCGCCATTGTCAATCCACCAACGCCATGTGGGAAGCATATCCTGCATACCGATATTATACCATTTGTGATTCCAGGTAGTAACACCCTCATTGTTCATAAAGCGGCCGTTACCCAAATTGAAACGTGTAACAAAAGGTAACTCATACAGTGTAGACTTCTCGCGAACAGCCTTGGCATAGCCGTGCCACTTCGAAAGGTCGCTGTACGATGCAGTTGTATTACCTGTGTTTATTGCAGGAAGATTAAGTACATTGCGGTTGGCACCCGAGAAGAGAAGTTCCTGTTTCTTTACATACTCGTTCTGAACAGCATAATCACTCTGTCCACCCTCGTTAGATGCTGTATAGAGCTGACTGCGGTCGTGAGCACCCCAAACGACAATACTTACCGGGTATTTCATAAGAGATTCCCAACCGGCATTACCAGATTTTCCGTAACCTCGTCCCTGCTGGTCGAATCCTGCATAAACATCGAAAGTAGAACGTCCAAGGGCCTTTGCAGTCTGGACACTCTCGCTGAGACCTGCGTCGCTCCAGTTGTAGTTAAGGAAGAACATATCGGTTACAGGCTGGTTAGTCTGTTTGTGATGGAACCAATTCTGGTTGTTCGAGTTCAGTTTACAACCATTGTCGCTGAGAGTGCCGGTATTGCTTACAAAAGCATACCAATCGACATGGAAAGGATGGCCCAACTCATCTGCAATCTTGTGACACTCGGCCAAGAAAGGAATGAAACGACTGTAAACTGTGTATCCCCAATAGCCTTCGGGGTTCAAACATAGACCATCGATACCGTAGTAACGCAGGAACTCGATAAGCTTACGAGAGTATTTGTACTTGTCGCCCTTATCGTTTGTACCGGGAGCTGCAAGTTCAAAAAGAGTCTTACCCGGTTCCTCCATTTGATTAACACCTGTAGCCCAATCGATAAAATAGGTACAACCTGTCATTACACCATTTTTGTGTGCAACATCGTTGAACGCTCCGGGAACGCGCCACCAACCGTTAGACCAGTTCGAGTGAATGTTAATGTACTGCCATAGGTTGAAGTTATCGCCATCGAAATTGTAACGAGGCAGAGCACCCCACTTCTTTGTCATCTCACCGGTGGGAACGCACCAACCGAGACGTTTGTCGTTCTCGTCATTGAGCGCATCGTTGGCATAATCACCGGGAAGAAAACGCTCTTTCATAGGAACACGCGAGATAAAGAAATTCTCGTCTTTGTAGTTTGCACCCTCGCCCCAAGTTTTACCCGGAGACCAATTTTTCAATGCAGTAACAATGTCGGACGGCGTTGCGTACTGTACGTACATCTCGTGGGTAGGCACACTTTGGGCATAAGCACCCGTTGCAAACAGCGCCGCCACAGCCGACAATAGTAAATGTCTGATTCTCATAAAATTAAAATTAAAATAACGATATTTATTATATTATTTACAAAAAAAGGCAAACTTTAAAGTATGCTAAAATACGAAGGTATCAATTATTTTCCAATAAAACAGATTTTATTTTAACAATTTTAAAAATTTATTAATATAAGCCTATAAGCCTATAAATCAAGATGAGAAGATTACAACCGGAGTATATTGATTATTCAGGATATGCTATTTTTTATATTATCGGTATTTGTTCTTTACTGAGGAATATATTATCTTCGCGTCTCACTATCTAAGTTTACCACACAAATGAAAATAAAGAAAATCATTGCAGTTATTGCAATTTTAGCAGCAATCGCTTGCGGCTTTGTCGGATACGCCTATTACCTTGTAATTCATCCTCAGATTGAACTCGACGAGACGGTTTACATCTACATTTATCCAACCGATTCGGCGGCATCCATAATAGAGAAAATAGAAGAGGCAGCCTCGCCAAAAACAATGCTCGGATTCAAATTATTGGCTCAACACAACAATCTCGACAAGCAGAAACGCACAGGACGATATGCCATAAAGGATGGCGACAACATGCACACCCTCTACCGCCGTATAGTATCAAATCAACAGACACCCGTAAAAGTCACTGTTCCTGCAACACGCACCGTGTCGCAGTTGGTCAGTGCAGTGTGTCAACACATTATGATAGACTCGCTGCAGTTGAGTGAATTTGCCGAGCATCCGGGATATTATTCACGCATCGGATACACCAAAGAGACACTCCCGACACTGTTCCTTCCCAACACATACGAGTTTTATTGGGATGTAAAGCCCGAGCGTTTCATGATAAGAATGATGAACGAGCGCCGTAACTTCTGGAACGAAAGTCGTAAAGCAAAAGCCGAGGCATTAGGACTTAGCATAGAAGAGGTCATGACTTTGGCATCAATCGTTGACGAAGAGACAAACAACAATGCCGAAAAGCCAATAGTAGCAGGACTCTACATAAACCGCCTGAAGCGAGGAATGTTGTTACAGGCCGACCCAACAGTAAAGTTTGCCCTTGGCGATTTTGCACGCCGCCGTATACTGACTGCCGACCTTGCCACCGAGTCGCCATATAACACGTACAAGTACAAAGGACTCCCACCCGGGCCTATTCGTATTGCAAGCATACAAGGCATTGAGAGCGTGCTTAATTACAAGAAACACAACTATATATATATGTGTGCAAAAGAGGATTTTTCGGGCACGCACAACTTTGCCACTACCCTTGCCGAGCATAATGCCAATGCACGACGATACCAACAAGCACTTAACAAAAGAAACATAAAACATTAAAAAATCTGCTATGAAAAAAGGACTAATAACTCTACTCACCTCTCTGCTACTTCTTTCAGGAATATCAGCATCGGCCCAAGAGAATACCTCGGCACTGCTGCCAATGCCCAACACCATAAAACAGAAGGATGGCAAAGAGTTCAATCTGCATAAAGCAGGGAGAATAGATTGTCAAATACCAGACAGCATTTTCATTATTGAGGAGTTAAAAAATATCATCAGCAACCGCACAGGAATCTCACTACCGGCAAAAGGCAGTAGCAGAATAACAATAAAAGAAAATAATACCCTGCAGGCCGAAGATTACAAATTAGATGTCAACAAAAAAGAGATTACAATAGAGGGTAGCCGCAAGGGTATTTTCTATGCCCTAAAGACTCTCGACCAGATACTCCTCGGTGACACCCATAATAGCAAAGAGGGGAAAATAGCCCCAATATACATTGAAGACTCACCTCGATACGCCCATCGTGCAGTGATGCTCGACCCCGCACGTCACTTTCTCCCCGTAGAGGATGTTAAATTCTTCATCGACCAAATGGCCAAATACAAATACAACATATTACAGTTGCATCTTACCGACGACCAAGGATGGCGTATAGAGATAAAGAGCCATCCACTACTCACAAAGATTGGAGCACACCGCAACCCAAAAGGAGGAGACAACGGACCCGACAACGGTTTCTATACACAGGAACAGCTGAAAGAGCTTGTAAGCTATGCCGCAGCACGAAATATAGAGATTATACCCGAACTAGACATTCCCGGTCACTCGGTAGCAATCCTTGCCGCCTATCCGCAGCTCGGTTGCCGTTTCCGTCAGGGTGAAAGAATTGAGTTAGGAAAAACCACAAACATGATGCTCTGTGCCCACAGCGACGAGGCATATAGTGTGTACGACGACATTATAAGAGAGGTAGCTCAGATATTCCCATCGCAATACATTCATCTTGGAGGCGACGAAGCAGCCATAAAAGAGAATTGGGCAAAGTGTGACAATTGCAAAGCACTTATGGAGAAGAATGGCTATACCGAGCCATCGCAACTGATGAACATATTCTTCGGACGTATGCTCGAGAGCGTCCGCAATAACGGCAAAAAAGCCATACTTTGGTGCGAACTTGACAATATATGGCCTCCTGCCAACGATTATCTTTTCCCTTACCCTAAAGATGTAATTCTGGTGACGTGGCGCAACGCTCTAACCCCCAAATGTATAGAACTGACACACAAATATGGTCACAAGCTGATTATGGCACCGGGAGAGCACACATATCTCGACTATCCACAATGGAGTAACGACCTTCCCGAATATAACAATTGGGGAATGCCCATCACCACCCTCGAAACATCCTACAAGCTCGACCCCTCATATAATCTTCAACACGAAGAAAGTAAACACATCATGGGAGTAATGGCTACAATGTGGGCCGAAGCCATCAAAGACATCAACCGTGTCAACTATATGTTTTTTCCCCGTGGTCTTGCCATTGCCGAAGCAGGATGGAGCAATATGCAGCAACGCAGTTGGGAGAGTTTCAAGGAGCGCATCTTACCGAATCTTAATGATTTGATGCGCAGCGGAGTATCGTTCCGTGTTCCGTTTGAAATATCGCCACGCAAATAAAAGCAAAACAAACGCGGTTGATAAAAATTCATCCACTATCTTGATACTTCACTAAAAATGGAGTATCTTCGCGAAATATATGAAAATACATTAAACTTGTTTCTATGATACTGATTGCAGACAGCGGTTCAACAAAGACCGATTGGGTACTACACGACAGCAACTCCATCGTAGCAAGAGTAAAGACACAGGGACTGAATCCCACTCTTCAAGAGAGCGAGGAAATATACAACATTCTAAAAGAGGAGCTTGCCGACAAGATAAGTTCCGATGCCCCCGACACCATATATTTCTATGGAGCAGGATGTGCATACGAGGGTGCCAACGAAAGAATGCGCACCGCATTAAGCAGAATTTACCCAACAAAGAAGATAGAGATAAACAGTGACCTTTTAGCAGCTGCACGTGCTCTTTGCGGATACGAAGAGGGAATAGCCTGCATACTTGGTACAGGTTCCAACTCTTGCCTTTTCGATGGAAAGAAGATTGTAGAAAACACACCCTCATTGGGATACATTCTTGGTGATGAAGGAAGCGGTGCCTATCTTGGCAGACAACTTGTAAGCGATTGCATAAAGAAGCAGTTACCTGCGGCAATTTGTAAAAAATTCCTTACACAATACAATCTTACTATTGCCGGGATATTAGAGCGTGTCTATCACGAACCGTTACCCAACCGTTATTTGGCTAGTTTCGCCCCGTTCCTTGCCGAGAACCGCAATAATGCCGAGGTAAAAGCCTTATTGAAACACTGTTTCACACTCTTCTTCCAACGCAACACAATGATATATCGCCGTTCATGGCTCCCCATTCACATTGTGGGCGGAATAGGAATTACATTTGCCAACGAACTTAAAGAGACAGCCGAGAGCCTTGGTCTCTCAATAGGCAACATTGTAGAAAGCCCTATGAACGGACTAATAGAATATCACAAATGAGGCATAAGCAATAAAAAGCATAATCGGGGTGTGTTAATAATTATCAACACACCCCGATTATGCAAAATACAGTATAGTGTTTAAGACGCTGGCAGTTTCTAAGCATTACGCATCACAAACTCCTCGGCAGGACGTAAGGCATCCAACTTACCTACATCAATAAATTCGAGGCTATCGGCCACAACGCCATAAATAGGCTCACGTGCAGCAGCCCACATATAAAAACTCATAATAGGGAAACGTGTTCCTTTTATATCATCAACAGGCAGTCCCTTCTCTTTTATATACTCGTCCATGAAAGCAAAAACACGGTCACTCATTATATGTATACCCGAAAAAGCAAGTGCCCTACATTGAGACGGTATTATATCGGGAGATATAACATGATAATCGCCACTGTCGGTATTCATCCATCCAACAAGGCGTAACGTATCGGGGTCGAAAAGAAGAAAACGGGTAGTCTTTCTATCGCTAACCAACAACGAGGCAAGAGCACCATCCTTTGTTTGTGAAGCGAACCAATGTATATCGCAATCGGATAGAATATCGACATTGTGTATAAGGAAAGAACCGCACCCTTCGAGATAACGTCGTGCATGAAGGACTGCACCACCCGTCTCAAGCAATTGAGCCCTCTCGTCGCTGAACTCGAACAACATAGTGCCATCTCTCTTATCACCCGCAGACGAGACAATCCAATCCTCTTGAGCAGCCCACTCCTCAATTTTATCGGCAAAATAATGTATATTTACAACCGCTTCGTCAAGCCCGGCCGCCATAAGTTTGCGTGCAACATGTTCGAGCAATGGTTTTCCACACACCGGAACAAGCGCCTTTGGCAATGTATCGGTAAGGGGTTTAAGGCGTGTACCAAGACCCGCCGCAAAAATCATAGCTTTCATAATATGGGAAATTTGCACAAAAGTAATCAATAATTATGAAAAGCCCAAGACAATGTTTGCGTTGTTCATTGGTTTGCACTATCTTCGCGTATTAAAATGAGAAGATATGTTCAGTAACATAGACCGAAAAATATTCTACAACGAAGCAATGCGAAGCGGTACCCCGTTGGGGCTTCTATGGATTGCAATGTATGCAGCAGCAGTAGGAGGAATGTCCAACCCGGCCTATCTCCCTATGTTTATGATTCTGTTCATTGCATCACCATTCTATGCAGGTTATCTTGCCAAACGTTTCCGTAAGAACTTTTGCGACAACACTATTGACTACATACATGCCTGGCTGTTTGTTCTTGTAGAGTATTTGTGTGCATCGTTGCTCTCGGCAATAGCAATATTTATATATATGTACTTTTTCGACAGCTCGGTACTTGCCGATACCATGAAACGGATGTTGGATATAATGGAGGCCGAACCTCAACTTTACGGTGAATCGGCGACACAGATGAAAGAGATTATTGCTATCTATTCGAGTTTAAGCATACGCGACATTGTACTGAACATTACCACAACCAACCTTACGAACGGAACAATTATAGCACTAATAATAGCACTATTTGTTAAACGTAACCAACAATAAGAGATTAAGAATGGACATTTCTGTTATTATACCTTTATACAACGAAGCCGAGTCGCTTCCCGAACTTGCTGCATGGATTGAGCGTGTGATGAGTGATAATAAATTCACATACGAGATAATCTTTATCAACGATGGCAGCAGCGACAACTCATGGGAGGTTATCGAGAAACTGCAAAGCAAGAACAGCAACATACACGGAATAAAGTTCCGCCGCAACTATGGTAAGTCGCCTGCACTCTATTGCGGATTCGAACGTGCGAAGGGTGATGTAGTAATAACAATGGATGCCGACCTACAGGACAGCCCCGACGAGATACCTATACTCTATCGTATGATTACTGAAGAGGGTTACGACCTTGTATCGGGATATAAGCAGAAGCGCTACGACCCCTTGAGCAAGACCATCCCTACCAAATTGTTCAATGCCACCGCCCGCCTGGTATCGGGAATAAAGAACCTGCACGACTTCAACTGCGGATTAAAAGCCTATCGCAACGAGGTAGTCAAGAGCATTGAGGTATACGGCGATATGCACCGTTACATACCATATCTTGCAAAAAACGCAGGATACAGCAATATAGGAGAACTTGTAGTACACCATCAGGCACGTAAATATGGTACCAGTAAATTTGGTATAAGCCGTTTCTTCCACGGATACCTCGACCTTATGTCGCTTTGGTTCCTCTCGAAGTTCAGCTACCGCCCGATGCACATTTTCGGTCTATGGGGCTCTTTGATGTTCTTCATCGGACTTATAGCAGCAGCAGTACTGGGAATAGGAAAGCTATATGCCCTATCGCAAGGCATCCCTTTCCGTTTAGTGACCGACTCGCCCTATTTCTATCTGTCACTGACGATGATGATTCTTGGTACACAGCTGTTCCTGACAGGATTCCTGGCCGAACTTATCAGCCGTACCTCTCAAGAGCGTAACAAATACAACATTGCAAAAGAGATTTAACTGTTTCATAAACGATGAAAAGAGCACTACCGATAATAATAGCAATATTGTCAATAGTCATGACTGGTTGCGACAATGGCGGCGACTGCAAAATATACAACACAGCATATTACCGCACACTCTTCTGTAGCACCGACGCAATAACAGGCGAAGAGATTCCTTACACCTTCCCCGAGCCGGTTGATATAAGGCTTATTGTGAACGGGAACGACTCACTTGTAATGAACAATATGACAAGCAACACCGAGATTGCTCTGCCTATGTGCTACACTCAAGAATGCGATACATTGTTGTTGGAATTTGGTTCCATTGTAACCGACACACTATTTGTCGAGCACACCAATATTCCCTATTTCATTTCAATGGATTGCGGAACAGGAATGTACCATAATATCACAGGTCTGCGCCACACCAACAATTTTATTGATTCGGCAGCAATAATTCACCCATTCATCAACTTCGACGCAAATGAGAATATCAAATTATATATTGCTGAGTAGTCTGTTGGCACTGCTCCCATTGACAGCAACTTCGCAAAATGAGCTGAAAAACGACACAGTGTCGGGACGTATACTCGATTTTCGCGGTATAAGCGTATCGACCGACCTTTTCGGATATGCCTATTCGCTTCTCGAAAATTACACAAGCGGTGAGGTAGCATTTGAGGTCAACCTTGGCAACAAATACTACCCTATTATCGAAATAGGCTATGGTAGCAGCGATTTTACCGACGAGACATTTGGGATATACTATAAATCGGCTGCACCATACTATAAAGTAGGTCTTAACTATAATTTCAGTAATAAGATAGGCGAGAAGCCCCGTCACAGCTACATCTATGGTCTTGCCCGTTTTGCCTGGACAAGAGCCGAATATGATGTATCGGCACCACCAATTACCGACCCCGTCTGGGGTGGCTCGGTAGGGCTTGACCTAAATGGCGTAAACGGTTACTATAGTTGGATTGAGTTAGGAGTGGGAGTAAAAGTAAAGATACTTAAGAATTTCCACATGGGATGGAGTATCCGCTATAAGGCACGTGCCAATCAGGTGACAGGCAGTAACTCACGTATGTGGTATATCCCCGGATTCGGTAACAGCCGACATACGACATTCGGTGGCACATACAGCCTTATATACGAGATACCATTTAAGTAACAGCCAACACGAACAGCCCAATCTATAAAACCACCGATAATAACCATATATGAAACTCTGGAAAATAATATTTCTGATATTCCTTATAGCAGCCTCGATCTACGTCATAAAGAACGAACCTCCCTATCAGAACGACCGTGGCTTTGTCTTTGGCACCTATTATAATATTAGTTACAAAAGCAAGAATAATCTTCAATCGAAAATTGACAGCACTCTGAAGAGTGTCGACAACTCTCTATCCCCATTCAATAAGAGTTCTATAATAACAGCCATCAACGAGAACCGTGACACGCTACCCGATACACAATTTATCGAGGTTTTCAACCTTGCACAAGAGGTAGCAACAATCACCGATGGTGCGTTCGACATAACAGTTGCGCCACTTGTCAATGCGTGGGGATTCGGTTTCAAACAGGGTACAAAGGTCGACAGCCTTACCGTAGACAGCCTACTGCAATATGTGAGTTACAAGAGTGTAAGCCTCGCAGATGGAAAGATTATAAAATCGTATCAACAGACCATGCTCGACTGCAGCGCTATAGCCAAGGGGTACGGATGCGATCGCGTAGCCCGTATGTTAGAGAGCTGTGGTGTAGAAAACTATATGGTCGAGATTGGCGGAGAGGTAGTAGCAAAAGGCAAGAACGATAAGTCGAGACAATGGAGCATCGGTATAAGCAAACCTACCGAGGATAAATCGGGAAGCATCAACGAGCTCCAAGAGATTCTGCACATCAGTGGCAAGAGTGTAGCCACATCGGGTAACTATCGCAATTACCGTTATGAAGATGGTCGTAAACTATCGCACACCATCGACCCACGTACCGGATATCCTGTGACACATACCCTACTCTCGGCAACGGTAATTGCCAACGACTGTGCCACCGCAGATGCATACGCAACAGCGTTTATGGTTATGGGAATCGATAAGGCAGTGGAAATATGCAAAAAGAAAGAGATTGATGCCTACTTCATTTACAGTACACCGGAAGGTACAATAAACACTCGGGAGACCGACGGAATGAAAAAATATCACCAATAACCAATAATGCTCCTCGCTGCAGCGAGGAGCATTATTGGTTATTATTATATAGTTTCATTATTTTATCACACCATTTTTTCATTTTAATCCAGGAATTATTGCATATTCAAAATATATCGCCTACCTTTGTATCGGCAGACGATATAACGTAAAACAATATAATGGTAGACGATATATGAATACTTCGAACAATGCACTCACCGAAGCAGTATACTACATTCTGCTTGCTCTCATAGAGCCACTTCACGGCTATGGAATTATGCAGCGTACCGCCACTTTAAGCAATGGCAGACTTTATCTCTCGGCAGGAACACTTTATGGTGCCCTATCGACCCTTATGGAGAAGGGCTGGATTGAACAAATTGAAACACCTGCCGAATCTCGAAAAAAGCAGTATATAATCACAGCGATTGGCCGTCAGGTAGTTGAACAAGAGTTGCTTCGCTTAAATGAGCTTGTAACAAATGGAATATCAATTCTAAAAAAATAAAGACTATGGAAACTAAAACCGTATGGAGATTCTTTACTATTGCACAATGGGAGGAAGAAAACAAATGGCTAAACCAAATGGCGCAAAATGGTTGGCATTTGGTTCGAATCAATTTTCTATTAAGATATGTATTCGAAAAAGGCTCTAAAGGCGAATATATTTACAAACTAGATTTACCCGACAATATAGAGTATCGAGATAATGAGCTATCATACAGAGACTTTCTCACCGAATGTGGTATTGATATTGTATGCGAACAAAAGCAATGGCTATACTTACGTAAAAAAAGCTCAGACGGGCCGTTTGACAAAAAGGACGACCTATTCTCTAAGTTAATAATGTGCAACAAGGCATACAGCTATGCTATAGATACACTCACAAAACTACTTCGCTATTTTGCAATCTTACTTGTATTGTTTATACTTGCCCTAAACATTCTCGACCAACCAACCATTAAAAATATATTAAAAGGAATGATAATGGGCGTAGGTATAGGTGCTATTTGGAGTATAGCCATTGTTTGGGTACCTTTATTAAACAACCTACGTAAAAAAATGAACAAGTTAGTATCTGAAATAGCTATCAAGCACTAAAATAAAGACTTTGCTTCTTGTAGGAGCAAAGTCTTTATTTTAGATAAATTATTGTACGTGTGCCACATTCAACAGGAACGAGATATTTGAAGCAAACAACTTAACAGAAATAGCGAGTAGAATTACACCAAAGAATTTCTTCATAAAATAGACACCGCTACGTCCCAACATCTTCTGCGCACGCTTGGTAAACTTAAGCATCAGAAATACCACAACAGCATTTAGCAGCAAACCAAGGAAAATATTCAGTGTAGCATACTCGGCCTTAAGCGAAAGAAGTGTTGTAAAAGAACCCGGACCTGCCAAAAGTGGAAATACTACAGGAAGATAGGTCGCATTACCGGCCAACTCGCCAAAATCTTTAAAGATTTCTATTCCCAAGACCATCTCCAAAGCCATTAAGAACAAAATAAGAGAACCTGCCACAGCAAAGGAGTTGATATCAACACCAAAAAGACTCAACATCCAGTCGCCAAGATAGAAGAAAAGAATCATCAGCGAAAAAGAGTACAATACAGCCTTTCCTGCATCAATTCTTTTGCCACTCTCACGTATACCCACTATAATAGGCATAGTACCAATAGGGTCAATTATAGCAAACAGTACTATAAAGGCACTAAGGAAGTGCATTAAATTAAAATCGGCAAAAATGTCCATAGTAGCTCTATATATATTTAATCGTTTTGTCCTCTGCAAATATATAAACAAACAAGCGAAAGTTCAAAGAGCAAGCGTGTGAAAATATATTTTCACACGCAACGAGCGAAGTTGGAACTTCGTGTAACAAATAATATCAAGCTTGCTTGAATATTTTTCACAGTGAGTGCAGTGTAATATTTGATTGCTACTTATATATTATCTTCTATTAAACTGATTCTTAATTCTGGACGAGAGAATCTCATATATCTTATATGGATAACGAGCAGCAAAGAAAAGAAAGTTAGTATACACTCCGTACGACTTCATAATTCGGGAGTGCTCTTTCATTATAAGCCAACGGCTACGCAAACCGTTTGTAGATACACCTCCGGTACGCATTGTAACAAAATCTCTCTTTATATATAAAGTACTAATTCTGTTTATATAGATAAAGCGGAAGAGAGAATCAAAATCAGCCGTAATCCTATATTTTGTATTAAAGGAACCATATTTCTGATACACTTCACGTTTGCAATAGAACGAAGGGTGAGCAGGCATAAAACCCAAGCGCATTAATCGACGCGAGAAAATTTTCGATGAATAATATCTCACACACTTTGTCAAATCGTTACTATTAACGAAATGTATATCACCATAAACAGCATCTACCCCTTTTTCCTTAATATTTTTGGCTATAACCTCAAGTATATCGCATGAAGAATAGAAATCATCGCTATTTAATATACCGACAATATCTCCCGTAGCCATCGCTATACCCTTATTCATTGCATCATACAAGCCTTTATCCTTTTCGCTTATATAACGCATTTTACCATTGAACCTACCTTCGTATTCTTTTATTATATCGAGTGTTCCATCTTTAGAGAGACCATCAACCACAATATACTCATAGTTTGTATATGTCTGTTCTAAAACCGAATCAAACGTATTCTTCAATGTATCTGCACTATTGTAAGTCGCGGTAATTATTGTAATTTTCATAATATTCTTTTTATAATATTAATTACCAATACTAAATAAATCTAACAAAACGACAAATATATTATTTTGCTGATTGTATAGTGAAGCAATATTAAAATGGTGCTTGAGAACTTAAGTTCAAACATATTAGTGAGACACAAAATTATTACAACATTTTGCATCAATTGTAACACATTCTCTAAATGTTTTACAAAAATATAATAAAAACGAGCAAGAAATATCAAGCTTGCTTGAATATTTTTCAAAGCTAATGCAGTGTATGTTCGCAGTTTACTGCAAATATGATAAAATTATATTAAATTTACAACTGTTATTTACTTTTTTAACGTATTTTACAATTAAGTTATAAATTTAATACGCGCTTATAATAAACAAATAAAGACAACCTTTAAAGGTTGTCTTTATAAATCAACTAAATTAGATTAGTTTTTCTCGAAGGGAGCTACTGAAACAAAGCTCTTATTGTTCTTTCCACGCTTGAAAGTAACGATACCGTCAACCAAAGCATAGAGAGTGTGGTCGCTACCCATACCGATATTGTTACCGGGGTTGTGAACTGTACCACGCTGACGAACAATGATATTACCGGCTTTGCATACCTGGCCACCCCAAATCTTCACACCGAGTCTCTGACTTGCAGACTCACGGCCGTTCTTAGAACTACCAACACCTTTCTTATGTGCCATAATACTTAAACTTTAAAAAATTAACCGATAATTTCCTTTACTACTAACTCTGTGAACTGCTGGCGGTGACCATTGAGCTTGCGGTAACCTTTGCGACGACGCTTGTGGAATACCAATACCTTATCACCCTTAACCAATGTGGGGTCAATAGTACGTGTGGTAACGATATTCTGGCCATCCTTAGACTTGCGAACGATTTTCTGCTCGCGAACCTCGCCAATGTGGCAAACCACCTTTGCGCCCTCTACTACGGGAGCACCTACAGTTACTGCACCGTCCTTGTCCAACAGCAATACGCGGTCGAACTCAACAGTTGTGTCATTCTGAGCACCCTTGATGTGGTGCACGAACAGTCTCTTTCCGGCCTCGGCCTTGAACTGCTGTCCGTTAATCTCAACAATTGCGTACATTTAATTTAATCGCTTTTATTGTGAATTCCGCGAGGTGCATTCTCTTCATGAGAGTGACTTCTCAAACCCCAACGGACTAAATCGGCTGCAAAGATACAAAACTTTTTTCGGTTAAGGAAACTTTTCAGCCTTTATTTTTTAATCATTTTAAATGAATTACTATAAATGAATTACTATATCTGTTAAATAATTATGCCAACTCTCGGGCGATTAAAAATCGCCCCTACAAGCAATCTAATTCAATGCACAATCATTTATCACTGTTCGCCACGAATAGTAGTAATTCAAGAACAGATAAAGTCTTATTTGTTTGATAGATAGCGCTCGGCCTCGAGTGCAGCACGGCATCCGCTTGCGGCAGCATTGATTGCCTGACGGTAGTGTGGGTCGGCAACATCACCCGCAACAAATACACCGGGAACAACAGTCTTTACTCCACTCTCGTCGGCAGGAACAAAGTAGCCAGTCTCGTCGGTCTTAAGATACTTCTTGAAAATATCGCTGTTTGGTTTATGACCAATAGCAAGGAAAAAACCGTCGATTGCAAGGTCGTAGTGTTTCTCGTCGGCTTCGCCCTTACGCGATACAAGATGAACACCCTCTACTCCATCCTCACCAAAAAGTCCTTCGGTATTATGCTCAAATAGAACCTCAATCTTAGGATTCTGCAAAGTGCGGTCCTGCATAGCCTTAGAAGCTCGCAAGAAAGGCTTGCGCACAATAAGATACACCTTTGCAGCCAAAGATGCCAGATAGTTAGCCTCTTCACAAGCAGTATCTCCACCACCTACTACTGCTACTATTTTCTTGCGATAGAAGAAACCGTCACATGTGGCACAAGCACTTACTCCCATACCTTGATACTTAATCTCATCGGCAAGGCCAAGATACTTTGCTGCTGCACCTGTGGCAATAATAACAGTCTCGGCCTCAATCTGTGTGCCGTCGTCAAGAGTCACCTTATAAGGGAGAGACTCGAAATCAACCTCACTTACACTACCCGAGCGTACATCGGCACCCACATTAATAGACTGCTGACGCATATTGTCCATAAGCTCGGGACCTGTTATTCCATTAGGAAATCCGGGGAAGTTCTCAATGACAGTAGTTGTTGTCAACTGTCCGCCGGGCTGCATACCCTCGATAAGTACAGGTGCAAGATTGGCACGTGAAGCATAAATGGCCGCTGTATATCCCGCAGGACCCGAACCAATCACCAAACATTTTGTTTTTTCCATAATATATAAATTTAATTGTTGCTTTCTTATTATATTTATCGCATATCTACAATTTCTACTTCGGGAAACTCTTTTACCGGGCAGGTAAACTGTTCTCTACTGAATTTGCATCCTGCTTTATAGTTATTTATAACAATTTCGATACTACCGTTTCCATTCATCAAGAGGACTATTTTAACAGGATTAAGACTTTTTTTATCCAATGTTACAACAACCTTGTCGAACTCTCCATTGCTATCGGCAGGCTGAAGTGTAATCACATTATACTTAGTATCCTCGACCAACGAGCAACTATAACCACTCTTATATAGCTGCATAATATATAAAGGAGAGAGATTATGCGCCTCCTCACTATTGGCATCGGTAATATATATTTCGTTTGTCTGACCACTGTAATTCCATTGAACAGAGCCGTTGCACCATATTTTCAACTGTTCCATGAGCAAAGCAAAACACTCTTTACCTTTTACTATTTTATCAGAGTCGATAAAAAGAGTTCCTTTATCCGAGAATTGAAGTTCGGTATCTGCATCAAATATCGAATATTCAAATTCCATCTGTACACCTGAATCGGCCTTCAGTTTTGCGACAGCCTCATCAAGTATTCTTTCGGCTCTGTCTTCGGCTGCATGCAAAGCAAAAGAGAGCATGCAACAAAGAGTTATGGATAACAATCTTTTCATAATGGTTATTGATTATTATTCAATAGCGACTTAAGGCGGAATTCAAGGTCGGCCTCATCGGGACACAACACCTGACGAGGTTTACTACCATCCTGCTCGCCCACAATACCGGTCTGACATAATTGGTCCATAATACGTCCTGCGCGATTGAATCCTATATTGAATTTTCGCTGCAAGAGAGAGGTAGAACCCTGTTGATGCAGCACTACTGTACGTGCAGCATCGGCAAAAAGCTCATCGAGCTTACCAATTGAACCTGCATCACCACGCGACGAAACGCCTCCTGCAACACCACCATCACCGGCACTCTCGTCGGGTTCGGGAAGAATGTATGCCGATGCGTATGACTGTTGCTTTGCAATATGTGCACATACACGTTCAACCTCCTTTGTCTCAATGAGCGCACACTGTACACGCACAGGGTCGGTGCCTGCAAGGAACAGCATGTCACCCCTACCCTGCAACTGGTTGGCACCTGTACGCTCCAAGATTGTACGAGAGTCAATCTGAGAAATAACGCGGAATGCCATACGGGCCGGGAAGTTAGCCTTGATTGTACCCGTAATTATATTTGTCGTAGGACGCTGTGTCGCAATAATCATGTGAATACCCACAGCACGTGCCTTCTGTGCGATACGTGCAATAGGTGTCTCGACCTCTTTTCCGGCAGTCATCATCAAATCGCCATACTCGTCAATGATAACAACAATATACGGCATAAAGCGATGCCCCTTTGTAGGCAGAAGCTCTTTATTAAGGAATTTATCATTATACTCCTTTAGCGAACGTACGTTGGCATCCATAAGCAGACGATAACGGTTATCCATCTCGGTACATAACGACTTAAGTGTACGCACCACCTTGGAAACATCTGTTATAATAGGTTCTTTCTCATCCTCAAGCTTTGCAAGGAAATGCTTCTCTATCACGCGGTACAGATTAAGCTCTACCATCTTAGGGTCAACCATCACAAATTTAAGATAAGCAGGATGCATCTTAAAAAGCAGAGAGGTAATAATGGCATTAAGACCAACCGACTTACCCATACCTGTTGCTCCTGCAACAAGAAGGTGAGGCATCTTTGCCATATCAACCATAAACACCTCGTTAGAGATTGTCTTTCCAAGTGCCAGAGGAAGTGCCATGTCCGTCTCTTTGTATTTACGGCTGTTTAGGAGCGACATCATCGGCACTATCTGCTTATGGGCATTGGGCACCTCGATACCAATTGTACCTTTTCCGGGAATAGGAGCAATAATACGGATACAAAGGGCAGCCAAAGACATTGCAATATCATCTTCAAGATGACGTATCTTATTTATTCTCACACCCGGAGCAGGAGTAATCTCATAAAGAGTGATTGTAGGACCTACTGTTGCCTTAATTGAGCTAATCTCGATATCAAAATCACGCAAAACACGCACAATCTCCTCTTTCTTCACATTCTGCTCGTTCATATCAATAGGATGTGAAGTATTTTCGTATTTGTCGAGCAGGTCTATTGTAGGTGGTTTATAATAGCTCAGCTCATCTTTGGGATTCAATGGGCGATGCATATCTCCACCCATGTCATCATCACCCTCGGCCTGCTCTACATCCATTTTTATCTCGGCAGAATTATTATTCTGCTGTGCGATTCTGTCGAATTGCCGCGCCAACTCATCGTCGTCCATCGGTGCATCGTTATTATCTTGTGGTTCATCTGTATCTTCATTGTCACCCTCGGGGACAACAATCTCTATATCATCATTATCCTCTGTTTCGGAATCATTGTCAATTGTCAGTTCTAAAACCGAAGCAGGCTCATCCTCCTCATTATTATTGTCGGATAAATAGTCTTTTTCATCATCTGTCTCATCATCAGTCTCATCTGCAAGTTCAGTTTCATCCTTGGATTCATCACTTTGGGTATTATCAGAATCGGCAGGTGATTTCCGCTTTATAAATTCAAAAGCAAATAGCCTTCGCAGCCAAACTATGGTTTCACGTGTAAGGTACACCATAAAGAACAGCAAAGTAATTGCAAGCAACAGGACTACTCCTACCGAACCAATCTGCATCGTCAACCAATTCACGACAGTCTCGCCATGGACACCACCCGGAGTCATAAATGCAACATCATCCAAAATAAATCCAAAGAACACCGACCCCCATACAATACCAAACAAAACACCTATGAACCACTTTATCAATGGAAGATTGCGCAAAGCCATTAAACGAAGAGCAACAACCACCATAAGCGGCACAATCAACACCGACGACCAACCGAAACAATCGTTCACAAGATAACTCGCCACCATTGCACCACCCTTTCCCGTGCTGTTTTCTACAGTCTCGGCCACCTTTGTTGCTTCATCAATAGCACTTTGGTCGGCACCGCCCGAAGAAAAAAACGATAAGAAAGAGAAGCAGAAGAATATTGCTAAAGCAGCAACTACAACTCCTATAATAAAAGTTGTATTTGGAGACTTTATACACCCGAGAGTACGTTGTAAAACACCCGGTTCCTTTACTATATTTTTCTTTGCCATATTCAGACGCTATTTAAGATTCTATAAAAAACTTCTTTTAGAAGTTTCAAATCATTTGCTATTAATACTAAAATTCAGTTTCCTTACTTTTAGACTGTTACATAGCACTAAAGGAGTACCTTGCAACTCTAAAAAACACAAACGATGTAAATCAGTAATTTCTCATCTATATCACGAACGGATGCCGCAAAGCACTGTAACATACTGATTTTCACACCGCAGCAATGTAGTATTTTTAAACCATACGCTACAAACCCGAATTTAGCAAGCGCGAAGATAATAAAAAAATAAATAATATTACCGTACCGCTACGCTATTTTTTTGTAACTTCGCAGCAGATTATAAACTTGCAGTAATTTCTAAACATAATGACCGAGAACGAAGATATAGTCTTTTCACGAAACACAGTAGAGTTTGTGACAGTAGCAGCCGAATACTGCGCCTTTTTAGAGCGTTCTAACGAACTTAACCGCAAAGAATTTGTGGGAACAATGCTAAAGCTACTGCCTCTGCTATACATAAAGGCACAAATGCTGCCTACAGACGAACCCATTGGCGATGACGAACTACAAGATTTTGTAACCGAAGAAAGCTACGAGGTTCTGCGTATCACACTGTCCGAACTCCTCGGGAGCCGCGATGCCTATCTCGACGTATTTGTCGATGAAATGCGTTACAGTGACACTCCGGTAACAAAGCACATCTCAGAAGACCTATCCGACATCTACCAAGACACAAAAAATTTTATTTTCCAATTCCAATTAGGAATCAACGAGACAATGCACGACGCTGTAATAAAGTGCCGCGAGCATTTCTGTCAATATTGGGGACAGACGCTTGTCAACACACTACGCGCCTTACACGAAATAGAGTACAACACACCCGAGGAGGAGGAGAATGAGGAGCAAGAGTATAGGAATGACGAATTTTAAACCACATATAGAAAAAAGCGAAATATCAGCAATGCCCAATGTCCTGTTTCAAGGACGCATAATAGTAATTGATACATTGTCCGATGCCGAGAAAGCCGTCAAGGCCCTCTCGAGCGAGAGCATTGTAGGCATCGACACCGAGACACGACCATCATTCAAAAAAGGGGTACATTACAACGTATCGCTGCTACAAGTAAGTACTGCCGACACCTGTTTTCTGTTTCGCCTTAATCGGATAGGAGTGCCGGCTTCGGTTATTTCCCTGCTCGAAAACAGCGAGATACAAAAGATAGGACTTTCGCTTCACGATGATTATCAGGCACTTTCAAAACGCAAGAAATTTACCGCACAAGGCTTTCTCGACCTACAGAAATATGTGGAAAAATTTGGAATCGAAGAGAAGAGCCTGCAAAAAATTTATGCCATAATATTCGGGCAACGCATCTCGAAGAGCCAGCAACTCACCAATTGGGATGCCGATGTACTCACCGATAAACAGAAACTATACGCAGCCACCGATGCGTGGGCCTGCCTCAGAATATATAACCATCTGCAACAATAAAAAAATCAAATGGAAAAAGCCGTAATATTAAAACGTGGCAAAGAGGAGTCGCTACAGCGCTTCCACCCTTGGATATTCTCGGGTGCTATTCAGCGTATCGAAGGCAACCCCGAAGAGGGTGATGCCGTTACAGTATATACCAACGACCGCAAATTCATTGCCCGTGGTCACGTACAGGTAGGCAGCATCGCCGTGCGTGTACTTACATTCACCGACGAACCTATCGACCTTGAATTTTGGCATCGTCGCATAGCCACAGCCTACCATCTGCGCCGCAGCATAGGCATTGCAGGCAGCCCAACAAACGACACCTATCGCCTTGTACACGGCGAAGGCGACTCGCTTCCCGGTCTTGTAATAGACATTTATGGCGACACAGCAGTAATGCAGGCACACAGTGTCGGCATGCACGTCAACCGCGAAATAATCGCAAAAGTAGTAAAAGAGACATTGGGCGAGAGCCTCAAGAACATATATTACAAATCGGACACTACACTACCCTATAAAGCCGATATAAATAAAGATAACGGCTATCTTCTTGGTGGAAACGCAGGCAATGTATCAACCGAGTATGGACTAAAATTCCACATCGACTGGCTACGCGGTCAAAAGACAGGCTTCTTTGTCGACCAGCGCGAGAATCGCAAACTCCTTGAACAGTATGCCAAAGGACGCAAACTTCTTAACATGTTCTGTTATACAGGAGGATTCTCAATCTATGCACTGCGCGGTGGTGCCGAGCTTGTACACTCGGTCGACAGTTCGGCAAAAGCCATTGACCTTACCAATGCAAACGTCGCTATCAACTTCCCCGACGACACTCGCCACGCGGCATACGCCGAGGATGCATTCGACTACCTCGAACGTATGGGCAACAACTACGACCTTATAATTCTCGACCCACCGGCATTTGCCAAACACCGCGACAGTCTGCGTAATGCCCTTATAGGTTACCGTCGCCTGAACGCAAAAGCCATCGAGAAGATACAACCGGGAGGAATACTCTTTACATTCTCTTGTTCGCAGGTAGTGAGCAAAGAGCACTTTCGCACAGCAGTCTTTACCGCAGCAGCAATAGCCAAGCGCAACGTGCGCATACTGCATCAGCTGACACAGCCGGCCGACCATCCTGTAAACATCTATCATCCCGAAGGCGAATATCTGAAAGGATTGGTATTATATGTAGAATAAAAAAGAGCTTACAAGCTTTTATTATAACATTTTATTATAAAAATTTTGCCGGGTAAAAGATATTTGCTATCTTTGCACCTCGAAAAGCCATTACACTACATTTTGTTACCAGCAAAGTTAAAAATAAATTAAAAAGATACCACAATGAAAAAAGACACCCATCCCGCAGGATACCGTCCCGTTGTATTCAAAGATATGTCAAACGGCGATTGCTTCCTTTCACAATCTTGCTGCAACACAAAGGACACAATTGAGTTCGAGGGCGAGACATATCCCCTTGTAAAGCTCGAGATTTCTAATACTTCTCACCCCTTCTACACAGGTAAGGCTAAGCTTGTCGATACAGCCGGTCGTGTGGATAAGTTCATGAGCCGTTACGGCAAGACAATGAAGAAGTAATTCACGTCTCAAAAACAAACAAAGATTACATAAAGGGTGTGTCAAATATTTTTTTGACACACCCTTTATAGGTTATATGACATTCGCAAGCACACGAATTAAACCTAAAAATGAAAAGAGCACTTATAATACTTACATCGGCAATATTGCTAACAGCCTGCAGCGACAACAACGACAGCAAACTTCCCGAATATATCGACCGCGACAATATAAATGCCAATATCAACGGCAACAAATATGCCACACGCATTGAGATGCCGTACATCACCGATGACGACCTCTTCATCATCCACAGCACAACTACAAACGGTAAAGAGAATATTAATTTCAGCATAGCACATTCGCCCGAGCGCAAACACAGCCGCTGGGTAGCCTTTACATTCGACCCAAGCAACAGAGCAAGAAACTGGAATCGCAATAATTGGGACAACACCTCATGGGGAGGCGACCCTTTCCAACCCGACCCTGAAATGCCATACAGTTACGTATTTACAAAAGACGAAATCAACCGCAACGGATACGTCAGAGGACACCTTGTAGCATCGGCCGACCGCCTACAATCGAAAGATGCCAACGAACAGACATTCTATTACAGCAATATCTCTCCTATGCTAAGCCGTTTCAACGAAGGAAAGTGGTTGGACCTCGAAGGAAAGGTACAAGGATGGGGACGAAACAGCGGCTTCTGCGACACACTTTTTGTAGTAAAAGGCGGCACAATAAGAGAGGGGGAATACAAAAGCGTTACTAACGCCAACGGACTAACCTGCAAAACAGTACCACTCTACTATTATATGGCGCTGCTCTGCCGATATAAGGACACATACAAAGCCGCAGGTTTCTATTTCGAGCATAAGAACTACCTCGATGGCAACCTATCGGATTATGCAATGACAATAGACGAACTTGAAGAAAAAACAGGAATAGATTTTTTCTGTAACCTGCCCGACAAATTAGAAAAAGCAGTTGAACAGTACTTTTCTCCGACACAGTGGACCGGGCTGAAATAGGAAAACGATTGTGTTAAAAACAAAAAAGTTGATGATGCAAATTGCATCATCAACTTTTTTATACTACGTACAATCAATAGTTCTTTTTCATAGGCTCGAAGAAAGCCTGAACATGCAGACAGGCCGGACATAACTGCGGTGCATCGGTAACCTCTGTCGTGTAACCACAGTTACGACACTGCCACCATATTTTCTCGTCCCGATGGAAAAAATTGCCGTCGGTTATACGACTTAACAGAGCCAGATAACGTCTCTCGTGCTCGGCCTCCACAGTAGCAATAGCTTTAAATGCCGCAGCCACGGGAGCAAACCCCTCGTCCTCGGCTATCTTGGAAAAATCGCGATACAAAATATCCCACTCCTCTTTCTCGCCCTTTGCTGCAGCGAGAAGATTCTCGGCAGTGGTACCTATCTTTCCGGCAGGATATGTTGCAAGAATTTCTACACTGCCGCCTTCAAGAAATTTGAAGAAACGTTTCGCATGCTCTTTCTCTTGTTCGGCTGTCTCAAGGAAAACCCCCGCAATCTGCTCGTAACCCTCTTTCTTTGCTACCGAGGAGAAAAACGTATAACGTGTACGAGCCTGACTCTCACCTGCAAAAGCCTTCAATAAATTCTGTTCTGTCAACGAACCTTTGATACTTCTCATAAACAATCGAATTAAAAATTTGGTAAAAGAAATAATCCTGTTCTCTTAACAAAGAACAGGATTATTTTGTTTACCTATCAAGAAGATATACTATCTATTCCAAAGGTCGGGACGATCGGTTATTACTCCATCGACCGGAAGCATAAGCGAATCTTTGGGACCGTCGAGTGTCCACACTTTGACACTCTTTCCACAGGAATGTATTTTTCGCACAAGACGCGATGATATGTATTTATAGTGAAAGTTGAACGAAGATATATAATCATATTTCGAGCAGTTGAAGCGTGTCAACGAGCCATCGTATGCAAGCGGCAGGAACGGCACCTTAAAATAGAACAGTTTCTCGAGCATAAACGGGTGCCCCAAACGGTGTATATGCGCAAGAATATCGGCATCGAACGACTGCACTGTCACCCACTCGGCAGCCTGATAAAGTGCAATCTCATTTATAATCGCCTTGGCAATATTTTCGGTATCATTTGTACGTTTAGCCTCGACAAGCACCCGACAACGACCATTCACTCGCCACAGAATATCGCCGAGAGTAGGCAGAGGCTCCACGGTTACATTACCTTTGGTATCTACAATGCGATAAGCACGAATCTGTTCAAGAGTCATATCCCCGATACGCCCTTCGCCGTTTGTTGTACGGCCTATATCATCATCGTGACACACCACAAGCTCGCCATCAGCAGTCAAATGAACGTCAACCTCGATGGCATCGACACCAAGCCCCAAGGCTTTATCAACAGCCGCAAGAGAGTTCTCGGGAGCAATACCGGCTCCTGCCCGATGTGCAATAATATCGACACCGTCCCTTCTTACACCATCTTTGGTGCTCCAGAGTCCACCGGTGCAAGAAGAAAAAAGTACTGCCACACACAGTATTATACCTAATAATATAATATAGTACATTTTCATTATCATTATATCGGGAATGAAGAGCCTCTTTCAACCAAACAGAGAAAGGCTGGTAAAATGTTCGGTTCGCAATGTCTCAACGATATTTACGCAGAGCTTTTAATGTAGGTGTCCCCACCATTCCATCTTCGTACAGACCCGATATTTTCTGGAACAAACGCACTGCACGTATTATCTCGCCCTCGTACAGTACTCCATTCTTTGTATAAATTACATCTTTCTCGTCGAGAAAAAGTTTCTTTACCAACATCTTTGCAAGCGATTGTACATCGGCACCCGAATCGCCGCGCATAATAACCCTCTCACCTAAACGGTAGCGCTTCTCTTCGAACATCACCGCAGGTTTCTTATCTTTTTTTACTTTCTTTACCTTTGCAGTCTTTTTCTTTGCAGAGCTTTTCTTTTTCTTCGCCGAGGACTTTTTCACATCGGTACGCGGCTGTCCGAATGAGACACCGTTCTTTATCACTCGTGCAACAGAGTCGCGACGCTGATAAAACTGCGCACTCGCCTCCCGAGGAAGCAGAAGCAACAGAAAAAGAGACAATATGCAAAGAATCCTATTTGCCATCCAAACAATTTAAAAAACAGAGAGGCACAGGAGTCTCGAAACGAAGGAACTTTCCCGTTACAGGATGACGAAAACAGAGCATATAAGCGTGAAGGCCCAAACGGCGTATCGAGTCATCATCATTTCCATATTTTCGGTCTCCTACAACCGGATGCCCAATCTCGGCCATGTGTACACGAATCTGATTCTTGCGTCCTGTTTCAAGCTCAAGCTCTACAAGCGAATATCCATTACCCCTCTCTAGCACCCTATAGTGTGTATGCGCATACTTTCCACCGTTGTCCACCGGACTCGAGTGTGTAACAAAGCGTTTATCCTCGGTGAGCCACGAGCGTATATCACCCTCACCCTTCTCGACCTCGCCCGATACAAGAGCCACATAACGACGGTCGGTGACAAGTTCGCGCCAATCACGTATGAACGACTGCTGCGTCTGAACGTCCTTGGCATAGAGCATAAGACCCGACGTATCGCGGTCGAGACGATGCACAAGATGTGCAGTGTTACGTCCACCACCTTTTTCAAGATAACGGTTCAGTACCGATTGTGCAGTCTCCTGACGAGTGTTATTACTCATCGACAACAATCCGGGACGCTTGTCAATAACCAACAGATAGGCATCTTCATAGACAATATCAAGGTCGTTACTATGGAACGACATCTTGTGTTTGGTACGGTCAATCTGAACCTCCTGCCCCACCGCAAGCTCGGTTAGCGGGTAGGTTACTATTCTATTGTCCACAAGTACTACACGATTGGTAATCAATGCCTTTGCGCGGTTACGGCTTATACCGTGCATTTTTTCCATTATGAATGGAAGCAACTGTACAGCCTCGGTTACCTTAAAGGTGAGCATTGGTTTTATATTCTTGCGCATAAAGTATTATTTTTTATTTGTAAAACAGAGGAGCCGTCAACAAGAGGGGACCTCGTCGCGTCTCTCGAGCAACACTACATTCTCGACATGATGGGTGTGTGGGAACATATCCACAGGCTGCACAGCAGCTACTCGATAATCCTTGTCGAGCAGCGAAAGGTCGCGTGCCTGAGTAGCCGGATTGCAGCTTACATATACAATACGGCGCGGAGCCGCAAAAAGAATTGTATCTATAACATCGTTATGCATTCCGGCTCTTGGAGGATCGGTTATAATTACATCGGGACGACCATGCTCCTCGATAAAGTCTCGTGTAAGAATATCTTTCATATCTCCTGCAAAGAACGTAAGATTCTCTAGACCATTGAGACGAGAATTCTCACGAGCATCGATAACTGCATCCTCGACATACTCTATTCCCACAACCTTACGCGCCTGTCGTGCTACAAAATTGGCAATTGTACCTGTACCGGTGTAGAGGTCGTACACCACCTCATCGCCTGTAAGAGCCGCAAACTCTCGTGCTACCTTATATAAATTATATGCCTGACGGCTGTTCGTCTGATAAAATGATTTTGGACCCACCTTGAAACGCAGTCCCTCCATCTCCTCGAAAATAACATCGGTACCTTTGAAAGTATGCACCTCAAGGTCGCCAAAAGTATCGTTACATTTGTTGTTTACCACATAGAGCAACGATGTAATCTGCGGGAAATTATCAGCAACAAAATCAAGCACATTGTAAAGTTGTTTCATCTGAGCATCGTCCTCTATCTTTGCCTGAATGAGCAACATCACCTCGCCTGTTGTAGAGGTGCGCAGCATCATATTACGCAACACCCCACTCTGCGAACGCAGGTCGAAGAAAGGAATCTGCTCGCGCACGGCAAAGTTACGTATCGCGTTTCGTATCTCATTGTTGAGCGATGGCATAAGAGCACATTCTTCAATATCAAGCACCTTATCGAAAGCACCGGGGATGTGGAATCCCAAAGCATTCATGTGTTCATATTTTGTCTGCTTCTCGACCTCTTCCCATGTGAGCCATCTTTTGTTACTGAAGGTAAACTCGAGTTTGTTTCTATATTCTCTTGTCTGCTCTGAACCCAAAATAGGCATTATCTCGGGCAGCTCAACCTTACCAATTCTTTTTAGTGCATCCACCACCTGTTGTTGTTTGTATTTCAACTGATGTTCATAAGCGAGACATTGCCACTTACAGCCTCCGCACACACCATAATGTTTACAGAAAGGCTCGGCCCTCTCGACAGAATATTCATGAAACTTGACAGCCTCGGCCTCGGCATAACTATGTTTCTTACGACGCACCTGAAGATCGACCACGTCGCCGGGCACCACAAAAGGCACAAACACAACAAGCTCATCGACACGTGCCAAAGCCTTACCCTCGGCAGCAACTCCGGTTATCTCAATCCGCTCAAGCAGCGGCAATGTTTTTTTCTTTTTTGCCATTATATACAGCTTGGTAAAATATGTAACAGGCGGACAATCCGCATAAAATTTATAACTCTGTTCGCTTTTTATAAAAGTGAATATAGTGCAAAATTACATCTAATTTCCCGATTATTGCCATATTTAGGTTAATAAGTTTATTTTTTAAGAATTGTAGCACATATTTTTTGCCACAAAGTTTATTTGGAAAACTTTTTTTTATATATTTGCAAATTAGAAAGAGAGCGCCTTTTAACAAACATTAAAGGTGTAGGATTGTATAGTCGAAATTCTGTGCATCCCTTGAACAAACCGTAGAAACGGGTTTTCAAAGGTATTTACAGGGTATGAGAGTATTACTGCCCTACTCTTTCAAGAGAGATAATTAACTTAAACTTTTAACTATCAATAACATAATAAACTCAAAAATTTATGGCAGACAAAAGAGTCTATACCTTTGGTAATGGTCTTGCTGAAGGTAATGCGTCAATGAGAAATTTGTTAGGAGGTAAAGGTGCCAACCTTGCAGAGATGAACCTCATCGGTATCCCTGTTCCTCCCGGATTTACCATTACAACCGAGGTTTGTGGCGAGTACTACAGCCTTGGCAAAGAGAAGGTTATTGAGCTTCTTAAGGCAGAGGTTCAGGCCGCAGTTAAAAACATCGAGACATTGATGAACTCGACATTCGGCGACCCCACCAATCCCCTTCTTGTATCAGTTCGTTCAGGTGCACGTGCATCTATGCCCGGTATGATGGATACCATCCTCAACCTTGGTCTTAACGACATCGTAGTAGAGGGTCTTGCAAAGAAGACCGGTAACGAGAAATTCGCTTGGGACTCTTACCGCCGTTTCGTACAGATGTATGGTGACGTTGTTCTTGGTATGAAGCCTACAAGCAAAGAGGAGATTGACCCGTTCGAGGCTATCATCGAGAAGGTTAAGGAAGAGGCAGGCGTTGTTCTCGACAAGGACCTCTCTGTAGATGACCTCAAGCGTCTTGTTAAGGAGTTCAAGGCAGCCGTTAAGGCTCAGACAGGCAAGGACTTCCCCACCGACTCTTACGAGCAGCTTTGGGGTGCTGTTTGTGCCGTATTCGAGTCTTGGAACAACGAGCGCGCTATCCTCTACCGTCGTATGGAGAAAATTCCCGATGAGTGGGGAACAGCAGTATCGGTACAGGCAATGGTATTCGGTAACATGGGTGAGACATCGGCTACAGGTGTATGCTTCTCACGCGACGCTGCAACAGGTGAGAACCTCTTCAACGGAGAGTATCTTATCAACGCACAGGGTGAGGACGTTGTAGCAGGTATCCGCACACCTCAGCAGATTACAAAGATTGGTTCACAGCGTTGGGCTGCATTGCAGAACATCAGCGAGGAGGAGCGTGCTTCTAAGTATCCTTCTATGGAGGAGGCAATGCCCGAGATTTACAAAGAGCTTGACAGAATCCAGACTCACCTCGAGGACCACTACAAAGATATGCAGGATATGGAGTTCACCGTACAGGAGGGCAAACTATGGTTCTTGCAGACACGTAACGGTAAGCGTACAGGTGCCGCAATGGTTAAGATTGCTATGGACCTCTACCGTGACGGTATCATCGACGACAAGACAGTTCTGAAGCGTATGGAGCCCGAGAAGCTCAACGAGCTGTTGCACCCCATCTTCGACACTGCTGCTCTTGCAAAGGCTAAGGTAATCGCTAATGGTCTTCCCGCATCTCCCGGTGCAGCTACAGGACGTATCGTATTCTTCGCCGACGACGCTGCAAAGTGGAACGAGGATGGCGAGAAGGTAGTTCTCGTACGTATTGAGACCTCACCCGAGGACCTCGCAGGTATGGCTGCTGCTCAGGGTATCCTTACCGCACGTGGTGGTATGACCTCTCACGCTGCCGTTGTTGCTCGTGGTATGGGTAAGTGCTGCGTATCAGGTGCAGGTAGCTTGGTTATCGACTATAAGAAACGTACATTGTCGGTTGACGGCCTTACATTCAACGAGGGCGACTACATCTCATTGAACGGTTCAACAGGTCAGGTTATCGAGGGTAAGGTTGAGACAAAGGCTCCTGAGCTCAGCGGTGACTTTGCCGAGTTGATGGAGATTTGCGACAAGTACGCACGTCTTGGCGTTCGCACAAATGCTGATACACCTCACGATGCACAGGTTGCACGTAACTTCGGTGCAATCGGTATCGGTCTCTGCCGTACCGAGCACATGTTCTTCGAGGGCGAGAAGATTAAGGCTATGCGCGAGATGATTCTTGCTGAGACAACTAAGGAGCGCGAGGTTGCTCTTGCTAAGCTTCTTCCCTTCCAGAAGGCCGACTTCGTTGGTATCTTCAAGGCAATGGAGGGCTTGCACGTGACAGTTCGTCTGCTCGATCCCCCTCTCCACGAGTTCGTACCCCACGATGCAAAGGGTCAGCAGATGCTTGCCGAGGCAATGGGTAAGACAGTAGAGGCTGTTCAGCGCCGCGTTAAGTCACTCGAGGAGTTCAACCCCATGCTCGGTCACCGTGGTTGCCGCTTGGGTAACACATATCCCGAGATTACAAAGATGCAGACAACCGCTATCCTCGGTGCAGCTCTCGAGCTGAAGAGAGAGGGTAAGGTTATCTATCCTGAGATTATGGTTCCCCTGGTAGGTATCATCAACGAGTTCGAGGAGCAGAAGAACGCAATCCTCGAGGCAGCTAACGCACTGTTTGCAGCCGAGGGCGACTCAGTAGAGTACACAATCGGTACAATGATTGAGATTCCTCGTGCAGCTCTTACAGCCGACCAGATTGCACAGCAGGCTCAGTTCTTCTCATTCGGTACAAACGACTTGACACAGATGACATTCGGTTACTCTCGTGACGACGTTAACTCATTCTTGCCCATCTACCTGCGCAAGAAGATTCTGAAGAACGACCCCTTCCAGGTTCTCGACCAGACAGGTGTAGGTCAGCTCGTTGAGATGGCAACAACTAAGGGTCGCGCCGTTAATCCCGAGCTCAAGTGCGGTATCTGCGGTGAGCACGGTGGTGAGCCCGAGTCAGTTAAGTTCTGCCACCGCGTAGGTCTTAACTACGTATCTTGTTCTCCTTTCCGCGTGCCTATCGCACGTTTGGCTGCGGCACAGGCTGCTGTTGAGAGTGAAAAGTAATATACTTGATACTTAACTAATTAGGCGGTGGGCTTTTCATTTTCAAAGGCTTACCGCCTATATTATATAATGTACGTGCGTGCATATAGCACGATAAATGTGCAGAATGAACGCAAATGTTGTACAATAGTTAGTGGGTTTTGACAACGGTGTTGTACACGTGTTGTACAAAGGTTTCAATCGAGGTATGAGCAGATTAGCCCCTTTCAAGCCTCATCGCATTGGAACACGGAACATTTATAGTAGAGAGTATTAACGATAACAAAACAGATATGGCAACATTGAAAGCAGTTGTGAGGACGGCGAGAGCTGACGGTTTTTACCCTGTGTATATCCGGGTAACGCATCATCGTGCATCATCGTTCATCAAGACGGACAAGATGGTAACGAAAAAGGAACTCACCAAGAACAACGAGATTAAAGACCCATTTGTATTGCAGTATTGCTCAAAACGCATATTGGAGTACAACGAGCGGCTAAACCAAAAGGATATTGAGCATTGGACGGCAAAGGAGGTGGCGGAGTTCCTTACGAGTGGCAATGATGATATTTGCTTCTCGGAGTATGCCCGGTTGCATATCTCCCGAATGATTGACAATGGACAGGAACGCAATGCCAAGAACTACCAACTTGCCCTACAACATCTTGAACGCTTCTGCGGAACTACCAAAGTGATGTTCTCTCACTTCACATCGCAGTTGATGAACAGGTGGATTAAATCGTTGGAGAACACGCACAGGGCAAAGGAAATGTACCCTATCTGTATGCGACAGGTGTTCAAGGCGGCGCAGTTGGAATACAACGACTATGATACGGGGCTTATCCGCATCAAGACAAATCCGTGGGTGAAGGTGGAAATCCCTGCTGCTGATAAAGCGGAGAAACTTGCCATTACTCCCGAGGCTTGCCGGGCGTTCTTCTCGTTCCCTCTGCCGGAAAGCAAGATGAAGTTTCCTTTGACGGAGTTCGGACGTGATATTGCGATGATGGTGCTTTGCCTTGCAGGTATCAACACAGTGGACCTGTATAATCTCCGCAAGAAAGACTATGAGAACGGTGTTATCCGTTACCAACGTGCGAAGACACGCAAGAGCCGTGCGGACGGTGCGTATATGGAAATGCGTGTGCCTGCAATCATTCAGCCCCTGTTCGATAAGTACATAGACACTACGGACAATGAACGCCTGTTCAATTTCTACCAACGTATGGGGACATCGGACAGCTTCAATGCAAATGCTAACAGCGGTATCAAGCAACTATGCAAGGCTATGGGACTGCCGAAAGAGGATTGGTATTCTGTCTATACGTTCCGTCATACGTGGGGTACGGTGGCGCAGAACGATGTGCGTGCTTCAATCGCTGACGTGGCTTTTGCTATGAACCATAGTAGTGGACACACTGTAACACGTGGATACATCAAGATAGACTACTCCCCTGCGTGGGAACTCAACGATAAGGTGATTGAGTTTATTTTCTTCTCGGGAAAGGCTTCGACCAGAGAACAGAAACAGGAGGACACGCATTTCAGATTGTCATATCGCTTTATGGTTAATGCAGCAGCGTACCACAATGGGCAGAACGTAGCAGAACTGACAGATGTAGGCTTCAACAATGTTGATGAGGTAATTGCCCGGCTTGTTACGATGTTGCCCGAGGATATTCCCGACCGCTCGATTGTGATGTTCAAGATTGTCAATCTCGACAAAAACCAAACTGTGGTGTACCAACGGCAGAAAGGCAAAGGTTTCTGACCTTTTTCGTGAAGCCACGAAAATGATGTGAGCCTGCAAGGAGTTTTCTCTTTGTGGGCTTTCTCTTTTCTTTTGGCGCAACTTTTCTTTTCTCTTTCTCCCTCCTAAAAATCTCAAAAAAAATTCTTTTTCCCCTATATAGTAGATGTAGTAGAAGAATATATATTTACTATATATATACTATACTTTCCTCTTCTTTGTTGCATTCTTGCGGAGTTTATCCGAAGAAATACCCTATAACTGTACATTTATTGCGATTATTGCACAATTATACCCTATTTCTTCGGAAGTTATTGCTATAAATGTGCAGAAATAAGACGTTTGGAATGTGCCTAAATATGGACTTGAAACATAGTTTTTCGGGGTGTTTCTTGTGGTATTTACACAGTAATTGTGCAGGTCTGTACATTCTTGTACATTTATGATGAATAATTGTACATTTATCCGCATTTCTTCGGAAGAAATAACCATAATTGTACAAGAATAGCGGTGTTCATTGCTGACACCGCTACAAACAAACTGTATTTGAACTAACCTTTGAGGTGCTGACCTCCGCATCTAAAGTAGATGAGTTTAGATAAATCATTCCTCATCGTCAGAGAGTTCTGCCAATCTATCCTCGATAGTCTTTTTGTTCTCTACCGTCATATCGAGGGTTGTTGTCTGTAATTTTGGCGAAACATAAGCGGCAAACTTCTCCATTGCCGCAACTCTATCCTTTGGTTCCAACTCTGCTATGTCATTCACAAAGGTTTCGGACGTGAAATAGTCGTCGAGCATCTTTGCGATTGCCCCACGTACTGCCGCAGATGCCTTGTTGGGCGTTCCTGCCTGTCTCCCTCCTGTTTTCTTTCCCTTTGCCATTCAACTGTAAAAAGATAAAACGATGGCTCAAAGGTATGTGATTAGTTTTGCAACAGAAGTATAACTTTTAACAATTCATTTCATACGTATGGGACTTATTGGAAGCATTGTCGGCGGAGGACTTAGCGCAGCAGGTGCTATCTTCGGTGGTATCTCCGCATCGAAGGCAATGAAAAAAGCGAAGCGTAATGTTGAGGCACAGCGTAAGAAAAACCAAGATTGGTATGACCAACGCTACAACGAAGATGCAACACAGCGTGCCGATGCTCAACGTATCCTTACGCAAACCGAAGAGAGTATCAAACAGCGCAACAGGGCGGCGGCAGGTTCAGCAGCCGTTATGGGCGGTACAGATGAAAGTGTAGCGGCGGCGAAAGCTGCCAACAACGAGGCACTTGCTGACGCTACTGCGCAGATTGCGGCTAATGCTGATGCACGCAAAGACAGCATCGAAGCGACTTATCTACAAAACGACAACGCATATGTGGAGCAGTTGAACGCTATCGAGCAGGGCAAGGCACAGGCTATCAGTCAAGCAGTACAGGGCGTAGCAAACGCAGGTGCAAGTATCGCAGGCGCATTCTAAATCCATTCTCCTATGGCAACATTAGATGAAATTTTAGGCGGTAGCCCTCCCGATGGCGGAGGACACGCACCGAAAGGCTCACAGGAGTGGGCAGAACAAAATTCGGGAGAGAACGCAGGAGGAAGCGGCGGCAGCACACCACCGAAAGGCTCACAGGAGTGGGCAGAACAAAATTCGGGAGAGAACGCCCCGGTTTCATCTTCTCCTACCGCTCCAACACAGCCCGGAGCAAAGAGTAAGCCGTCATCAGGAGCAGGTGCGCCTGCCTCGGGTGGCGGTGGTAGCGGTTATGAGGAACTGTTCAAGAAACTCAATCCATACACCCCACCTACGGCAGAGGAACTTGAAAAGGAAAGGAAGAGAGAGAAGCGAGCGCAGATATTCGCAGCCATTGGTGACGGTATAACTGCCCTCTCAAACCTTTTCTTCACTACACAGTATGCGCCGAATATGTATGACGGTAAGAATACTATTTCAACCGCTAACAAGGTGCGCTATGACAAATTGGTGAAAGACCGAGAGGAAAAGAACACGGCGTATTACAACGCTCTTATGCGTGCAAGACAGGCTGATGAAGATGCAGCCCACCGTGAACGTAGTTGGCAACGACAGCTCGGACTCGACCAAGAGGCACGAGATAGGTACAACGAGGGTATTCAGCACCGCAACGAGCGTGAGCGCATCGCCGATGAACGCTATACAAGCGAGCAAGAGTACAGACGTGGACGTGATGCGGAAGCAGATAGACGTTGGCAGGCAACCTTTGACGAGGACAAACGCCGTTCTGACCGTTCACACAACTTCCAAGTTCGACAGCATAATGACAATGTTTCCGTTCGCCGTGAGCAGGCAAGAGCAACGGCAGCACGTGGTGTTCGTGGTAAGCAACTCGGCTTTGCTGATGGTAACGGCAACCAAGTGGCAATCTACGAAAACGTATGGAAAGGCTCAATGCAACAGGTCTATGATGCGATGTTGGAAGACCTCGCACCAACAGATGAGACACAGCGCAGACGTTGGGAGCGTGAAATGAGACGTCTTGACACTCCGCAGAAGAAAGAGGACTATGTTAAGCAGAATTGGCACAAATCGCCAAAAGCCTCTCAAATTATGCTCACTCTCTCTGGTATCGACCCTGCCACTATGACAAGCGAACTCAATGATGATGTCGAGGAATACACTCCCGGCGGTGGCGATGATGAAGTGATTGATTATACACCCGGTAACAAATAATAACTATGCCTATATTTGAGTACAACGGAAAGAAGTACAATGTGAAAGACGAACACATTGACAGCTTTATGAAAGATTTCCCCGATGCTTCAACCATTATGGAGCGTGAGGGGAAGAAGTATCGTGTTAGGTCGGCTGATTACAGGACGTTTATGTCTGAACAACAGAACAGCGAGCCTCAACAGCCCGAACAGCCTGCGGCAGCACCTACTGTTCCCGAAGTGGAAGAGCCTGCAACTCCGACAGGCGAAACACCGCTCACAGAGCAGGATAGAATACGTTTCAGCGCAGGTATTGAGCAGATGAAACGCCGTACACGTCAATCTATGGACGATTTCAACGAACGTATGGCAACAATGCGTGAGTACCACAAGAACGCACCATTAGGCGGCGGACAGACTGCCGAGGGACGTATGATGTTCAACCCTCAAAGCGGCAAGGTAGAGAAAACCTACATCACCCCACTTGGCAACAGGTACACAAGCAAGGGGCTTGCCGATATGGAAAGTTTCAGATACCGACAGGCGGCTGATATGTCCGTAAGTGGGCAGTTGCGCCGTGCAAGGTTGAAACTCGCAGAACTGCAAGCAAAGCGGAACGAGAGAGCCAACGAGGTACACGATGAGGCTACGGAGTTCAACAACACCAAACTGACAGGACTTGGGCGACTACTTGTTGGTGGAGACATCTATGTTGCAAAGCAACAGAGCGACCCCGAGAAGAATGCTTTGAATGTGGCTATTCGTCAGACAGAGGAACTTATCAAAGACCTCGAAGAACAGCAAGACCGTGAACAGGGTGAAGATGTTGGCTTTTGGCGTGGCTTCGGTCGTATTGCAGGCGATTTCAGAACGTGGGACTTCGGTATGAGCGATTTGAGCGATGCAATGACAATGATGCACGCTGACCAACTCGTAGATGAGAATGCCACCGAGGGCGAACGTGAAGCCTACAACGAAATGATGGGCGCACTCTACAACAAGGAACAGGCAGAGCAGGCGTATGGCGGCAATGCAAGTTTTTGGAACAGAGCAGGTGTAATGACAGGCTATATGCCGTCCTTTATGCTTGACTTCGTGATTACAGGCGGTGGTTTCGAGGGTATCAGCCTACTTTCAAAGGGTGGCACAAGAGCCGCCACAAAGGTAATCGGAAGTGAGGTTGTTGAGGAAATGGCAGAACAGGGCTTTAAGACCTATGTGCGAAACAACGGTGTCAGAGGTTTCGGACAATATGCAGGTAATTGGACCATTAAGGCATTGGGTACAATGGGCGATGACTTGCTCATTCGTGCGCCGCTTATGACCAATACTGTGCAGGTTGGCAAAACAACCTCCGACATCATTGACCGCAAATTGGGTAATGTTGTCGTAAACGAGGACGGAACATACGATTTCAGCAATGATGAGACTTGGGGCAGTGCCATTTGGCAAGGCGAAGCCAATGCTATCATTGAGAACTATTCGGAAATGTTCGGCGCACATCTTGACCCTGTTGTTACATTCGGTAATATGAGCAAACTTGCCAATGTGGTAGGTGCTAAACGTCTCGGTGCTGTGCTTTCAAAGGCTGATGCAGGTGCTTTGAGTGGCATTATGGGACAGACACACCAACTGTTCAACAAAATGGGTGTGAGCGACTATTTTGGCGAGGTTACAGAGGAATACTACGGTCAGATGTGGCGCACAATGCTCAATCTTGACGATGCCTATCAGCAAAACCCGGACGGAACACGCACCAACCTATTTGCCACAGGACAATTCCACGGTGATGTTTGGGGCGGTATGGCTCTTTCTATGGGATTGATGGGTGCAGGTAAGCACACTCTTTCGGCAGCACACTATACCTCAATGAAGCACAGTGTAAACAAGGCTGATGCACACGCAACAGAATTGCTTGGCAAAGAGGTATGGGAGCCGTTGAGAACATCGCTTGACCTTACCACCAATGAGGATATGGGCGCAATGGCAGAGGCTATTGTGAACGATAAGGACTTCACAGACGATGAGAGAGCGGCGGTACTCACCTATATGGAGCGTTCTATGATGATGAGAGGTTACAACCTCGGAGCACTCGCACAAAGAAGAGGTGCTGCACAGGATGAGGACGTACAGGCTCTTGATGAAAGTTACATTGACGGTTACAGCATTGAGAGTTCGCAGGAAATGAACGATGCCAAGAATATGTATGACTATCAACGTCAGAGGGCATTGGCAATCATTGAAGAAGATTTCCTTGCCGACATCGAGAACGACCCTGCGGCACATTTGGACTACATTCGTAACTCCGAAGATTGGAGCGATGAGGAACGAGGCATTTTGCTTGACTACCTCAACTCAAAGCAGGTGTATGACGGTATGATACAACGTGTGCGTGATGATATTGACGGACGTATCGACCAGAGCAACGCAATGGTAAATGCCCGTACCAACCGCACAACAGGTATGATACAGGGCGCAACGATGAAGCAGGACGACCGCCGTGTGTATGTTATCAACGGAAATCTTGTGCAGTATGCAGACGGTAGCGGTATTGACATCGAGGCTTCGGACAACAGTATCATTGTTCGTGATGCAGAGACAGGCGCACTTGAACAGGTGTCGCCCGATGCTATATTGAACATTGATGAGGCGTTAGACCCCATAACTGAAATGCAGACTGCCGCAGATGCTATCCGTCAGCAGTACGCACAGGAGGCAGCCAACAGGATTGATGGTGTTGTTACATTCAATCCGGGCGACACATACACCATTACAGGCGATGATGCACAGATACAGGTGCAGATTGTAGCCAATGATGAGGGTATTGTGGATAATGGGGACGGCACTGTAAATGTGTCGGACGGTACAAACGTGTTCCCCTTAGCCAAGGAGACCATACAGCAACAGGCAGAGGCGGCACAGTTGGCACGTGTGGCGCAGTTTGAGCAACAGAGAGCTGCCGAGAATGCAGCCTATCAGCAGGCTATTGAGGAAGAGAGCAGACCGCAGTATGCCCTCAACGACCTTGTTTCCCTCCGTGATGAGAACGGCAATGCTGTTCGTGGCAACATTACTACCGATGCAGATGCAGACGGAAGATATGAGGTTTACACCGAAGCACCTATCAATGGCAAACGTGTAAACCTGTTCACTCGTGATGAACTCGACAGTATGCTAATGGAGCATAACGGAGTGGCAATCGAGCAGCCTGCCGAGAATGAGGGTAACAATGGTGGCGAAAATATTCCCGAAAATGGCAACATTGCCCCTCAAAATATTCCTGCAATGCAGAGAATACCAAAGGATATGCAGGGCAATCCCCTTTATGAGCAGACCGACAGCGATACCGCTTGGGACGCTATCGTTGAGCAGACAGAGGGCGATGAGGCTATGGCACAAACCGTAGCCGATGGAATGGTTGCCGACAAAGAGGCTGCTTTGAAGAAATTGGAGAAAGCCAAGTCGAAAGGCGGTGCTACCATTGCCGAGAAGATTGCTGCCGAGAAAGAACGCAAGGCGGCGATTGATGCGGCACAG
>JAZNEI010000085.1:0-2697 GCA_045588485.1 Bacteroidaceae bacterium
GAGGTTTTCTGTTTAATGCGTTATGGCTCAGTTCAAAACGCAGAAGTTCACCTTTTTTGCTCCGAGAACTGTAATTTTTAATTAAAATTCCTTCGACTTTAGGAAAATTATTTAAAAAAAACAGGGTGTTTTTTTAGAAAATGCTTGTATCTGTAGTGTGCTGTGTGTAAATTTGTAACGATTAAGAAAAAAACAAAAAGTAAGAAAAATGTCGAAATTAAGATTCGAAGTAGTGACTGCTGCATTCGGTAAAAAGGCCGTTGAGGTGCCTCTTGCCAATGAGCGTCCGACAAAATATTTTGCCGAGAGGGTATTCAATCGCGAGAAGATGTTCAAATATCTGCCGGGTGATGTGTATGCTAAGCTCATTGATGTCATTGATAATGGTGCACCGATGGAGCTTTCTATCGCTGAGAGTGTCGCCGATGGAATGAAACGTTGGGCGATTGAAAATGGTGCAACACACTATACCCATTGGTTTCATCCGCTAACCGAGACCACTGCCGAGAAGCATGATGCTTTTGTCGAGCACGATGGTAAGGGTGGGGTGATAGAGGATTTTCGTGGTAACCTGCTTATGCAGCAAGAACCCGACGCTTCGTCGTTCCCCAATGGCGGAATACGCAGTACTTTTGAGGCCCGAGGCTATAGTGCCTGGGACCCCACTTCTCCTGCCTTCCTTATGGATGATACTCTGTGTGTTCCTACGGTCTTTATCTCATATACCGGTGAGGCTCTCGATTATAAAGCACCTTTGCTGAAGGCTCTTCGTGCAGTGGATAGGGCAGCAACCGATGTTTGCCGTTATTTCGACAAGAATGTGAAGAAGGTAACGACCTATCTTGGTTGGGAGCAGGAGTATTTTCTTGTTGATGAAGGAATGTTGCTTGCTCGTCCCGACCTTCTGCTTACGGGACGTACACTTATGGGACACGACAGTGCCAAGAACCAACAGCTCGAGGATCACTATTTTGGCTCTATTCCCAAGCGTGTTGCTGCATTTATGAAAGAACTCGAAATTGAGGCACTTAAATTGGGTATTCCTGCAAAGACCTGTCACAACGAGGCGGCTCCCAACCAGTTCGAGCTTGCTCCAATATATGAAGAGTGCAACCTTGCCGTCGACCACAATATGCTTATAATGGCAATAATGAAAGAGGTGGCGCGTCGTCATGGATTCCGTGTGCTTCTGCACGAAAAGCCATTCAAGGGTGTTAACGGCTCGGGTAAGCACAATAACTGGTCGCTTGGAACCGACACAGGCACGTTGCTTATGGCTCCGGGAAAAACCGATAAGGATAATCTGCGTTTCATTACTTTTGTGGTGAATACTCTTGCAGCAATCTATCGTCACAACGGACTTTTGAAGGCCAGCATAATGTCGGCTGCAAACTCGCATCGTTTGGGCGCAGCCGAGGCTCCCCCCGCTATTATCTCAAGCTTTTTGGGCTCGCATCTCTCTTCGGTACTCGACCATTTCGAGACAACCGATGATGTGGTCAGGATTCTTAGCAAGCGCGAACTGCGTTTGAATATTCCCCGTATCCCCGAGCTGATGATAGATAATACCGACCGCAACCGTACCTCGCCATTTGCCTTTACCGGTAACCGTTTCGAGTTCCGCGCCGTAGGTGCCGAAGCCAACTGCGCATCGGCTATGATTGCTCTGAATACTGCAATGGCCGAACAGCTTGTGATATTCAAACGCGAGGTTGACGAGCTGATAGAACAGGGTATTGCCAAGGAGGATGCTCTTGTACAGATAATACGTAAATATATAAAGTACAGTAAACCAATACGCTTCGATGGTAACGGATATAGTGATGAGTGGCGGTGCGAGGCTCGGGAACGAGGGCTTGATTGCGAGGCGAGTGCTCCCATCGTCTTCGACCGTTATCTTGATAAAGAGAGCATAGATATGTTCCGCCGCATGGAGGTAATGAGCGAAACCGAACTTCGTGCGCGTAACGAGATTAAATGGGAGATGTACACCAAGAAGATACAAATAGAGGCCCGCGTGCTTGGCGACCTTGCTCTTAACCACATTGTCCCCACTGCAACAAAATATCAGAGTTCGCTGCTCGACAATATAATAAAGATGGAACAGGTGCTTGGAAAAGAGGAGGGCGACAGGACCTCGAAAGAGAATATCGACACAGTGCGTACAATAGCCAACAGTGTTGCCGAAATTCGTCGCATGGTAGATGAGATGGTCGAGCGCCGTAAGGTTGCCAACCGCATTACCGAGGAACGTGCCAAGGCTGTTGCTTATCACGACACGGTTGCACCAATGCTCGAAGCGATACGCTCACATATTGACAAACTCGAACTTATAGTGGACAATGAATTGTGGACGCTTCCCAAATATCGCGAACTTCTTTTTATTGTATAATTAGCATTATTACTGTCCGATAAAAATAGAATAATCCCAAAAAGTGCTATTGACGGAGCTAATATTGCCACTTTTACAACAAAAATACTAACAAACGAGCGAGGAATATGAAGTTCACTTCAATATTTTTCAAAGCGAGTGCAGTATATTTTCGAGGTTTACCTCAAAAATACTAAAGCAAGCCCACTTTTTCATAAAATCATAAGGTTGTTCATTGGTGCGCCGTATGAAAATTAGTAAAATGGTAGATGTTTTTTGGATTAAGTGCGAGGATGTTTGAGCGAAGCGAGTTCCGCAGCACCCAA
>JAZNEI010000086.1:0-55572 GCA_045588485.1 Bacteroidaceae bacterium
ATGTTTTTTGGATTAAGTGCGAGGATGTTTGAGCGAAGCGAGTTCCGCAGCACCCAAAAAACATCGTGAGCATTTTACGTTAAGATTTTCGTGCGCAGAGCCTTTTGCCTACTTTTCGTCGGCACGAAAAGTAGGAGAAAAATAACAATGAAAGGCTGAATTTAGCAAACAAGCCTAAATGAGAGACTAAAAAAGTTTTACCGGACACCAATAATAAATAGTTAAAGAGTCAACGGTGTGTGCCGTTGACTCTTTAGTTTTTATTCCTCTACAAGTTCAAAATCCTCTTTTGTTACACCGCAAAGGGGGCAAACCCAATCTTCGGGGATATTCTCAAAAGGAGTTCCGGGCTCGATACCGCCCTCGGGGTCGCCAATCTCGGGGTCATATACCCAATGGCATACTGTACATACATATTTCTTCATAATTTTCAAGTTTTTAAGTTTATAATTATAACAAGTTGTATTCTATTTTGTTTATCTATTGCTCTATCACAAATACTTCTCAATAATCTCGCGGATACCTTCCGAAGCGCCTTTCCTTATCGCAGTAACACCTCGTACACCACGCACCTCGACCTCATTGGGGTCGACAAGATAGATAGGAACTCCATCGGGCACATAATTAATAAGACCGGCTGCCGGATACACATTGAGAGAGGTTCCTATTATTATAAAAGCACTGATACCACGAAGAGCACGCACTGCATCCTCCATACGGGGCACTGCCTCACCGAACCAAACGATGAAAGGACGTAGCTGAGAGCCATCAGCAGCCTTATCTCCAATCTTTATATCGGGAGCATCTGCCGAGAGCATGCAGAGCTGTGAAGCATCGTATGGTGCACGTGTCGAACATGCTTTCATAAGTTCACCATGCAGATGTATTATTTTGGTAGAACCTGCGCGTTCATGAAGGTCATCGACATTCTGAGTGATAACTGTTACATTGTATCTTTTCTCGAGTTCGGCAATGAGTTTATGCCCAAGGTTAGGCTCTTTTGTAAGCAGTTCGCGCCGCCTCTTGTTGTAGAATTCAAGTACAAGCGAAGGATTAGCGACGTATCCCTCTATAGTGGCAACTTGCTCTACGGGATACTCATCCCACATTCCGTTACCTCCTCTGAAGGTGCTGAGGCCACTCTCGACGCTCATACCTGCTCCTGTAAGTATCGCTATTTTCTCTTTCATACTAAGAACTCTGTAAAAAAACTCAGGTATCTAACCTTCACAATTAGTACACTATTGCTGTAATCAGCTATTCTATATTTGCAAAAGTAATATCAATTTTAAGAATCACACTAAAAATTTAGTTTATTTATGTTAATTAAATAGCAATAAAAAAAATCGGTAACTGTATAACGATTAACACAAGGTTGTCATTTAGGCGACACCATATATGAGGAAAAATCTACTAAAAAAATTAATTAGACCTCTCACATACGTTAGAGATGACAAGCTTTCGTTAGAGATGACAAGCTTTCGTTCGAGATGACAAGCTTTCGTTAGAGATAACAATCTTTCATTCGGGATGAATCTTTACAGATTGTGTAATTCTGTATATAATTGACAAAAAAATCAGCGCATCCCAAACAAGATGCGCTGACATAAATTATCTATAAGATTGACTTATTCCTCACTTTCGGGAAGAGGCAGATACCAGTTCTGCTCATCAAGAAGCATATTATAGAGTCCGTTGTCATACTCATAGTCGCTGCTGTGGATATTACCTGCATTGTTATATGCACGACCTGCAACACGCTTAGCAAGCACATTCTGCCAGTCGGAAGCACCGCACTTCTGAGCGAACTTAGCAAAACGGATAAGGTCGCCGAAACGGTTACCCTCGAAACAGAACTCAAGAGCCAACTCATCGAGCAAAAGACCTGATGCATACTTGATTGTATCAATGCGCTCGATTGAGCCAAGAACTGCTGCAGAATCAGCACCCTCTGTGAACTTGCCAAAGTAACCGGCAATGTTCTCGGCTGTGGGAGCATAGTAGATATTCTGTGCAGTGAAGCCCGAACCACGTGAGTGGAGACCGCGGTTCTTCTTAGTAGGATCAGCACCATCACCTACGATGTCAGAGAAGTCGAATGACACCTGATCGAATGTTGCAGGAGTTACGATGATAGAGTCGCCACCCTCGGCATTGATAAGAGGATTACCCTCTTCGTCTATAACAGTTGTTGTATCGGCCGGAACGTGGTTGTACTTAATAACATAGTTCTCGTTAAGACCCTGACCCAACACAGCCATTGCAAGGAGGTCGGCACCTTCGATACCCTCTACTGCAGCCATACCGATAAGAGCCTCGGCAAAGCGTGCATAAAGCATCTCGGCACGATAGAATGTTACGTGTGTAGTATACTCGCTTGTATTTACAACGGGCACACCATTCATCTTACCTGAACCACCATAGTTATACTTTGCAATAACGTTGCTATAGTACTCATCAGACTCGAAGTTATACTGTGAACCTGTCACTGCATAACGACGGAGGTCACCCTTATAAGGCTCGGCATTAGTGATAAACTTTGCAGGCTCATTGGGGGTAGACTCATCGTAAATAGTATATACCTGACGGTTGCTGAGAGCTACATAACCAGGAGCAGCTGATACCTGAGCTGCACCGATTACCTTGGGGGCAAATACCTCATTAAGACCCGACATAATACCCTCTGAAGTTGAAGACTCGAAAGGAACACCAAAGAAGCCTGTACCATTATCAGTAAGTGCGCTAGCCTTAAAGAGCTGGTCGGTGTATAGGTTTCTCAGATCTGTACCCTTATCGTTGGTAAGCTCAACTTTTGTCTGGCTATCGTAGAACTTGCGGTTTGTTGCAGGATTAGATACCAAGGGAGTGGTCATAATTGAGTTGTAGAGGTAGTCAGCTGCAATCTTGTAGTCACCGGAATTACCTCTCCACAAGTGAAGCTCAGCTAGCAGAGCACGGATAGGCATAAAGAGGCTGTTTGTTGCCATATTCACGCCACCAACCTTAATACCTTGCCATACGGGCATAGGATAAACGCGGGGATTCTCATAGGGAGTAAGGTCATCTATAAGCAATGATACTACCTCGTCACGTGTCTTCATAGGCTGTGCCATCACCTCGGTTGCAGCGTGGTGAGTAAGGATAGGCTCTGTGAAGTAAGGAATGCTACCGTAGTTGATGGTCAACTGAAGGTATGTCCAAGCACGAAGGCTCTTCACTGCAACGAATTCGCGAAGCATAAGTTTCTGGTTGCTGCGCTCGATAGTTGTATCGACACGAGCGAGGAATACGTTACAGTTGTTGATGATTGCATAGTAGTCTTTTACTGCAAGATAGGGATTTGCGGGGTCGAAATCGAAATTGCAGATACCCTGAATATCAAGTACAGCCTTACCTTCGTTGGGAACAACGAGGTCACCACGAAGCTCACCAAAGAGCACGTGACGGTCGGCTACATTCTGAACTGACTTAATAATACCGAGCACCGAATAAACCGAGTCGTTAAGAGTAAGGTCGTTGAACTCATGGTCCACACGGGTGGTGTCAATTTCAAGCATATCCTCGCAGGAGTTCAAGAAAAAAGCTCCACTTAAGAGAATACACAAAGTATAAAAAATATTCTTTTTCATTGTTTTCAAGTATTTTTTGTTCCTCTGCTATCCGAAGATGCCATCAGCATCTTCAGATAGCTCGGGATAAGTTCGTTAGAGATTAACCTTAACACCCAAGTGGAAGCTGCGGCTCTGAGGAAGCAGACCTGCATCGATTCCTTGGTAGAGTACGTTGTTGTTTACCGAGAATTCGGGGTCGTTACCCAAATACTTGGTAAGTGTAAGCAGATTCTCGGCAGCACACCATACTGTGATACCCTGCAACCAGTTGAAGTTAACGGGTACATTGTATGAGAGCTGTACGGTCTTCAGACGGAGGTATGAACCATCCTCAATCCAACGGTCAGAGAAACGGGCATTACCCATGGGGTCACCGTAAACGGCACGGGGCATATCAGTCTTCTGTCCGTCAACAGTCCAACGGTTCAACATAGCTGTCGACTGGTTGAAGAAGTTTTTACCACCCTCGAGCTGTGAACGATAGTAGTTGTATACATCGTTACCAAGCGAGTAGTTCATGGCTACGTTCAATGTCCAATCTTTGTATGTGAAACGTGTGAAGATGTTACCATAGAGGTCGGGGTTGGGGTTACCGATAACAGTCTTATCTTTGCTGTCGATAATCTTATCACCGTTCATGTCAACAAACTTAACATCACCGGCACCAAAAGCAGTCTTATTACCTGTTGCATCAACCTGATAGAGACCAAGCTCATCGGCCTCGGCTACTGATGAGATAACACCGTCGGTCTTGTATCCGTAGAATGTACCGATAGCCTCGCCAACCTGTGTAAGAACCTCGGCACCGTAAACGTTTGTTGTCTTTGCAGCCTGGTCAAGAGATGTAATCTCGTTCTTGTAGTGACCTGCTGAAACACCAAGCTCCCACTGGAAGTTGCGTGTATTGATGAGTTTAGCATTTACTGTTGCCTCGAATCCCATGTTCTCGAGCTCGCCACCGTTGCTCCAATATGTATCCATACCGGTTACATAATCGTACTTCTTGGGAACAAGTAGGTCGCTTGTCTTTGCCATGTACCAATCGAATGATACACCCAAACGGTTGTCGAAGAACATTGCGTCAACACCTAAATTAAGGCGTGATGTTGTCTCCCACTTAACACTCTCGTTCTCGACGTTGCCAAGCTGAACACCCATAAATGTATTCTGGAACTTAACAGCCTGCATGAAACTGCGGCAAGCGTAGAAGTCGATAGCATCGTTACCTGTAATATCGTAACCTGCACGGAGTTTCAACGAATTGATAGGCTTGATGTTGAACCAAGGCTCAGAAGAGAGCAACCAAGCAGCCTGCACCGAGGGGAACACACCCCACTGTACACCGCCCATAGAGAGACCGTCAGCCTCTTTACCGAAGCGTGAAGATGTCTCGAGTGAGAGAGCAGCCTGCAAGAAATAACGTGTCTTGTAGCTATAGTCGGCATTCAGATACCATGCAAGGTTTGTCCAAACATTGTCATCACCGCTATCCTGTAGGTAATCATAATCCTGGCTGATACTTGTAGCCTTGTCATTACCCGAGTTGGCACAAGAGAGGAAGTTTGAATCGAATGCAAAACGTGTATAACGGAAACCACCGAAGAGGTTGATGTTATGAGCACCTGCAATCTTCGACCAGCTTACACGTGTGTCGCTTGAGATGTTTGTCTCCTTACCGAAAGAAGAAGAGATGAAGTTACCAATCTTACCAAGCCCCTGTGCATAGAAATGATAGTCGGTCTTGCTTGCATCAATAGCATAGGGAAGATAGTACTTCTCGCTCATACGGTGCAATGTGTAGTTGAAAGTCTCTGTAATCTTAAAGTCGCCCAATTTAAGTTCGGGAGCAACTGTAAGAGTAAAGAGTGTGTACTCCTGGTCGTTCTTGTTCTCACCCGAACCTGTATGGATGATAGTAAGAGGATTGTAGAGAGAGTTGTTGTCCTGTGTACGGTTAACATTCTCGTCAATACCCCAAGCAAATGTATCGGCCTCGTCGTAGGTTGATGTCAAACCACCTGTACGGAAATACATATAGGGACTTAGGAAAGGCGACTTAACCATTGCCACGAAACCGGGAGAAGAATAAGGATAGTCTGTTCCCGAATTCTCCATGATACCATCGTCGAGAAGCTCACGAGCTACACGTGAATAAGAGATATCGAAACGTGTTGTAAGATTCTTCGCAAGAGTGATATCCGAGTTAAAGCGGATATTCAGGCGGTCGAATGTATTCTTGTCGATTGTGCTCTCACCCATTGTGTAACCCAATGAGAAGTTGTACATAGCAACCTCGTCACCACCCTCTACATTTACCTTGTAGTTCTGAGTGAATGCCTCGCGATATACCTCGTCAGCCCAATCGGTCTCATTGTGATACTTATTATAGTAGAAGTAATCGGGATCGCTGTTCAAGAACTCGAAGTTCTTCTTTGTTGTATTCATTGTACCGATAAGCTCATTAGCGTATGTACGGTACTGCTCGGCCTTCATCATATCGGTGAGCTTGGGAGCAAGTGCGATATTTGCATAGATGTTGGCTGTGATTCGGGTAGCCATACTCTTACCACGCTTTGTAGTAATCTTGATGACACCGTTTGCAGCACGTGCACCGTAGATAGCTGTACCATTGGTAAGTACCTCTACATTGTCTATATCGTTAACATCAATTGCCGAGAGTACATTATTAAACATACCCATGTGCAATGAACCGTAGTCTTCCTGAAGGTCGAGGATTACATCATCGACAATTACCAAAGGCTGGCTGTTGGCGTTAAGGCTGTTTATACCACGGATGAGCATAAATGCACCAATACCGGGAGTACCTGAACGTGTAATAGAACGTACCTGAGCACCCAACTTACCCTGAATATCGGTATCGATACTTACGGCAGGACTGATAGCTGTTGTGAAATCATCACCTGCAGTTATCTTGATGTCCTCGTTGTAGTCCTTTGCAAACTTATCGCTGTAAAGACGAACATTGATTACATCGTCCTTGAGAACGGGACGCTGTACCATAAGGAACTCGGGTGTAGAGAAACTGAGCAGTGTTACGTAAGAAGGTACATTCAGTTTGTACTTACCCTCAGCGTCGGTCATAGTAGTTACTCTCTGATGACCGGTACCTTGCACACGAACACCGGGAAGCGGTGTATTCGTTGCCGCGTCGTAAACGGTACCTGTAATAGTGCGTGCAGAGACAGCCACTGTCTGCTCGGCTTTTACAGAATCGCCAGCCTCAAAGCCTCCTGCTACCGTTGCCGAAGCGGGGATGGCCGGTGACACCAATACCATTAATGCCACCATTGATCGCATAATTTGTCGCATATACATAGTTATTTTTATTTTTTCGTATAAAACAATCATTATTCACCATCCTCGGTGTCGTTCTCATCATAGATAGGCTCAAGGAACACGCAGTCGATACGCAGTGTACGCTCGAAATCTGAATCGTCAGTTCTACGCTGCAAGTCGCAGGTAAGTATCAACTCGGTCTGGATATCCTTTGCATTTGTAAGACCATACTCGCAGTAGTCGAAGTTGAATGTGCGAGGAACGCGCAATGTAGGATCGTAGTCGTTTTCAGCATCAAGCTCGACATCGTACAGATAAAGCGTATCCAAACGTGTGGGGTCGTTCTGCAAGCCTAACCAAGTTTTCTTGGCACTTGTATCGTAGATAAGAGTCTTTGCACCTGCCTCACCCGAACGAGTATAGAGCTGTGCGCGAATCTTCGAAGGCTTAAGATCTGAATCGGCAATATATGAGTTGGTTGCGTAAGCAGGAACAACTACAACACCGATGCGATACTTACCGGCCGACAGTGTTCCGGGAAGTTTGAATGTCATTTTAGGACGAGAAGCAGCCTGAAGGGGCATTGCCTCAAGATAACCGGCATTGCGCATTGTAGCACCCTTAGAGAGAGCATACTTAGCATAAACCGAGTCGACAGTCTCGACATAGTTGCCTTCTTCGTCATATACGTCAACTTTCTTCTTACGAGAGATTGTATCCATTTCATTGATAAGGGCAACCATTGAAGCAACGTCACTTACAAGATAGTCGGTAGTCTCGTGCTCACCCTCTACCTTTATACCGTTGAACCACAAGTCATAAGGAGAGAATGTGAAATTGTTCTTCACATGCAATGTTCCGTTAGAGAGTTTAACTGTCTTTGTAACGCCATTCATAAGGTCGGCCTTAGCAAAGATGTTACGCACGATAGTTACACCGCTTGCAGCCTCTTTAACTTTCTTGCTATCGAGGAACTGGTCAGGTGAGTATGCGAATGTAGGAAGCATTGAATCGGGGTGTACACCACGCTGCGATTTCTCACTATATACCAAATAGTTGCAAAGCACCTTGCGTGCATTCATATTACGCATTGAGTCTACGTATGCTGTATCAAGTGAAGATATCTTTTCCGAGTAGTTGAAGAACTTGTCAACCTTGGGAACCATCTCGTTCCATACATCATTAGTGATTGCGAAGAATACGTATGATGAATCCTCGGCAGCAATATTACCGAAACCACCTGCATCACGGTTCTGGCCCTCGTAGCAATCGAACCACATATTAGAGTTTGTAAATGCCGAGTCGATGTAAGTAACCTCACCGTTAACAGTGGGGCCTACGATACTAGCATATTCATTAAACTCGCGACGATCGAACGAATAGAGATAGTTACGCAAAGAGTCGATACCCGGCTCAAGTGCCAAGTACTCCCAAATATTGGGAAGGTACTCAACCGGTTTCTCTATCTTATGAAGAATACCGTTGCGCAGACGAACATTGCTGAAAGAAGCATCTACGGGAATAGCATCAAAAGTATAGCTACCGGTATTACCTGCGAAATCAACAACCTTATTGTTAAGGAGGCGGACAGACTCCTCGATAGGACCGTTAGCAGGATGCAAGAAGTTGGCGATATGAGCCTCGATGAAGCGTACAAGTACTGTATCGCGACCACCATCGGCAACTTTGCTCAAAAGAGCCTCTTTTTCGAATGAGCCATTCACCGGTGCCCACAATGTGTAGACACGTGACTGGTTAAGGAGCGAATCGGCAACACCGCAAGCCTCCAAGACCTCGTGGAAGTCGCTAAGGTCGCTCTCGGCCTTAATCACATCAAGAATAGTTTGGGTGGAGTTCACACCCTGGTCGCTGTAATGGTCATCCCACTCGTCGGTACAAGCAGAACTAAGGAAGAGTGCGCCTGCCAAAGCTATTCCTGTAAGAATTCTATGTTTGAAAATCTTATTCATAATCTTATTTTTATAGTCGTTTTTAACTCTTTTGAAGCCCTCCGCCCGAAGGCGGAAGGTTTTACTTCATTAGTTCTGTGATATTGATGAAGACTGCTTGTAAACAGGATTCTGTCCCAAGAGAGGATTCACATTAAGCTCGCTCTTTGCAATGGGGAAGAAGAGTGAGTTCATTGTGCTCAGTTTCTTCTTTACTGCGCTTGCACCACCACCCTCAATCTTAGCCGATACAAGAGTAGAAACCTCGTTAGTAGTATTTGTGCGCAGAGCCAGACGAACAAGGTCGTACCAACGCTTACCCTCGAATGCCAACTCACGAGCACGCTCGTTGAGTACCAACTCGCTGATAGCAGTCTTTGTAGAGAACGACTCTTTGGCGAGTTTCTCATCCTCGGACATCAATGAACGGTTGTTTACTGCTGCTACAAGGTCGAATGCCTGTGTAAGAAGCTCCATATCCTCGGTATCGGTAGCAGGAGTCTCTGTAGAGATAAGCATTGCAAGAGCCTCGGCCTTCATAAGCATTACGTCTGTCTGACGATAAATTATCCAGTTTGCATCGAAAGTCTTACCCGCCTCGCGGTAACCACCACGGTTGCTACCGGGAGAGCTTGAGCTTGAGTACTTAGCGATACCCACCTCGCTTGAAGCAGGTGAAGAGTTATCAGTTGATGTAGAACCAAGTTCAGCAGTTGCTGTATTTGAGTACACGCGGAAGTCCATATCGTGGTAAATCATCTCGGTGTTGGTCTTTGCACCTGCAATCCAAGGCTTAGCCACACAGAGAACACCCTGACCGTCGTTTTTGTGGATACCATAGAGTCCTGAAACACCGTTATTACCGTTCGAAGAATTCTCGGTTCCGTCGAATACAAGTTCGAAGATAACCTCTCCGTGTGAAGCAAGAGATGCTACATCCTTAAGTTCACCAAATATTTTGTTGTAAGCAGCCGAAGCCTTACGATTAATATCCGACTGGTTATTCTCTATAAGATAGTAGGGGTTCTTCTCAAGGTCAACCTTACCCATTCCGGGGTTAGCCTCATACAAATCGGCCATACGTGTAGCAAGGTCGCCAAGAACAGCATCACACTCGGCAATAGCCTGACGATAGTAGTAGTCGGGAGTATTTACGGGTAGTGTGCAGTCGAGTATAAGCTCTGTCGAGTCTCTCATTGCGAGCTTCTCTTCATAACCATTCTCGGCATAGTAAGCTGCAAATGCTGCCTGCCACAGGTTAACGTCAGCCTTCATTGCACGAACAGCATTACGTGTAACACGTCCGTAGTTGTAAAGTGCCGAACTATTGGGGAAGCCACCCGAACGCATTACCAAACCTTCAGCACGCTTGAGGTCGTTCATAATGCTATCAAGAGCTACCATAGGATGAACCTGAGGATAGTCGATAAGCTCACCATCGTTAAGCGACGCTTTGTAAGCGAGAGGTATGCAACGGAATGTACGCAACAGATAGAAGTGCGAGAGGGCACGCATCGCATACATCTCACCGAGTACGATATTAAGGTCACCCTCGGTAAAGTCGGGGTCACGCTCAACAACCTCGGGAGCAAACTCAATCACCATATTTGCATCATTGATAGCCTGATAGAAATCAATCCAAGTACAATATGAGTTGTTATCCTGAAGGTTAGCCTCTACGATGTACTTATATGTGTTTGATGAACTGTTACGAACAGCAATCTGGTCGCCACGAAGGTCGCCCCAGATAATCATTCGCTCAATGGCTGCTGTACTCTGAAGACGCTGATAGCAGGTAGCCAACATACCGTTGACATCCTCGGCAGTCTGCCAATAATTCTCGTGAATGACAGAGTTGGTCGGATAGATTGTAAGGAAGTCGGTACATGAGGTAAACATAGCACCGCAACCGAGCGCAACCGTCAAAAGAGATGTCTTGAATATTTTATTTATCTTTTTCATATTAATCCTCCTTATACTATTAGAATCCTACAGAGAGAGAAAGTGTGTATGAGCGTGAACGCGGTGTCTTTGAGTTGTCGTATGCACGACCCCAAGAACCTGCCGACACCTCGGGATCAAGACCTGTATAGCTGCTCCAGAAGCAGAGGTTGTCGGCCGAAGCATAAACAGTAAGGCTCTCGAGACCCAATTTCTCCTTTAACCACTTCTTATCGAATGCGTAAGAAGCCTGAACGTATGAGAGGCGCAGATAAGAAGCATCCTCTACATAACGGTCGCTACCAAGGAAGTTGTATCCTGTGTTGTAAAGAGCGCGGGGAATCTCGGTGATATCACCCTCTTTACGCCAACGCCAGTTAACAGCCTTGCTCTGGTTAAGGTTGCCGTACATATTCTCAATATCCATACGTGCCGAGTTGATTACGTCAACGTCGATACGATATGAGAAGTTGGTCTTAAGAGTAAACTTCTTGTATGCGAATGTGAAACCGAAACCTCCCTGTGCCTTGGGGTTAGAGTTACCAAGGTAAACAAGGTCGAGCTCGTTGATGTTACCGTCGTGGTTAACATCCTCGTAGATAGCATCACCACCGGTGAACTTATAGGTTGATGTACTACTCTCAGTGTCATAATTGAATACCATCTGCTTGGGAGTACCATCGGCGTTGTAAACAACCTTGCCCTCGGCATCGTAAACGATAGGACATGTACCGTTACGTCCTGCCTCAGCCTCGGCGATAGCCTTCTCCCAGTTCTTATAGCTGTAACGGTAAACACCCTTATAACGGAAACCATAGATTGAAGCCAAGGGGTTACCTATCTGGATACGGCCAAGATATTCCTTGTTGGCGAAGGTGTAGTCGGGGTTGTTGTTCATAAGGACACTCTGCTCCATCTCCTTAACCTCGTTGAAGTTCTGACCAACGTTGAAGTATGCACTGAATGTGAAGTCCTTAAATACCTTCAAACGGTTGATATTGAAGTTAATCTCATAACCCGAGTTCTCGACAGCACCGGTGTTCTTATATGCAAGGCTGTTGTAACCCGATGATGTAGGAATGCTGTAGTTTTGCATCAACTGGTCGTATGTTGTACTCAAATAGTAGTTGAATGAACCTGTAAATACATCGTTGAAGAAACCAAAGTCAGAACCGATGTTGAACTCGCGCTTATCCGAAGCACGGAGGTCGCTCATACGGATACCGCCGGGACGGAAACCTGTGATGTCGATGTAGCTGCCGTTAGGAGTATAAGTTGTGTACATAAGGTACTCCTGACCGGGAGTGTTACCTGCCCATCCGTAGCTGGGACGGATAGAGAGCATCGAGAGGACGGGCTTTGCCCACTCCATCCACGGCTCATCTGAAATGTTCCAACGACCAGAGATCGAGGGGAATACTGTCCATTTTCTATCGTCACCAAACTGAGTGTGACCCTCGGCGCGTACTGCGAAACCAAGGACATACTTAGAATTGTATGAGTAGTGAGCCTGATATGTTGCATTCAAGCTGCGTGACTGTCCCTTAGTTGTGCTACCTGTAGAGAGGTAAGAACCAAGAGTGGTACTGTTAAGACCATTAGGCAAACCGTATGTTACCTGGTTCTGTGTTGTACTTGTACTTGTATTCATCTCGAACTGTCCTGACATAGTAAGATAGTGCTTATCGCTGCCAAGATAGGGAGTGAAGATAAGGTTGTGACGTGTTGTAAACTGCAAGCTCTTGCTATCGTACATAGAAGCAGTGTTTACATCTGATGCCGTCCAGTCGCTGTTGGTGAGAGCAGCGGGAAGGTAGCTCGATGATGAAAGTGTAGCTGCGTTCATATATACAAGACCACGGTACTTGAGCTGTGTCTCATCGTCCTCAAGACCCAAGAGGTTATACTCCAATGTAATCTGGGGGCTGATACTGTAGCTCTCCTGGTCACTCTTTGCAAGGTGAGCAAGAGCAACGGGGTTCTTCATAGGTTTCTGGTCGCTATCAAAGATAGACGAACCGGACTTAAGCATCTTGTAGTAGTCGGGGGTATTATTACCGAAACGGTCCTGATACCATACACTCATGTTAGGCATCTTTTGCTGTGCGATAGACAGAAGGTCAGAGTAATTCTTTTGGTTGTTTGTGTAAGAGAACGCAAACTCTGTCATAACCTTGATACGGTCTGATACATAGTAGTCGAGTGCCAAACGAGATGAGTAGGTCTCGAGGTACTGCTTGATGATAGTACCTGTCTCATTTGTATATGAACCCGAGATACGGAATACGGCTTTCTCACCACCACCGGTAAGGTTCACACTATACTCGTTACGATAACCGTGCTTTGTTACCTGATCTACCCAGTCGGTGTTCTCGTTGAAGTTCTCGTACTGGTCGAAGTTAGGATCGTAGTTAAGCTCGGGGAAGTCCGAAGCGGCTGCATTCTGCTGGGGGTTGAAGTGAGACTCCTTAAGCAACATAGTGTACTCGTCACCATTGAGGAGGTTCATACCCTGAGGAATCCATTTATCCTTGAACTTGATAGAGAAGTTCACACGTGTAGCACCACGGTGACCACGCTTTGTCTTAATCTTGATTACACCATTCGCACCACGAGAACCCCAAACTGCACAAGATGCAGCGTCCTTGAGAACCTCGATGCTCTCGATATCGTCGGGGTTAACCGAGAGAAGCTCCGAGAACTGGTCGTTGTCGAGACGTGTGTAGTCGAAAGACTCACCCTGATCGGCAGGCATCTCGAAGATGTTGTCGTTAACGACGATAAGAGGCTCGGCGTTACCATTGATGGTTGAGGTACCACGCAGACGCATCTGAGTACCCGAACCAAGGTCACCACTACTGAATACGACATCAAGACCGGCAATCTGTCCCTGAAGTGCCTCGTCGACCGAAGCAAATGAGAGACCGTCCATCTCGCTCATCTCGAATTTCTGAGTAGCCGATGACACCTCACGCTCAAGAATATCAAGTGCACCACTCTGACGACGAGGTTTAGCTGTGATGACAACCTCCTCGAGCTGATTGTCCTCGACCATCTTGATATTGAATACAGTACGCGAACCAATCTCGAGTTTTTGGGTCTTGTAACCGATGTACGAAACCTCGAGGCGGTTGCTTGTGTTCTTAACAACCATAGAGAAGTTACCCTCCATATCGGTGATGGTAGCCTCGATAATACGGTCGCTGTTGTCGCGCTCGGTTACGTTAACCATCATAAGCGGACCCTCGGAATCACTGAAAACTTTTCCGGAAATACGTGCACTCTTCTGTGCAAAGGCCGATGTACCAACCAGGCAGCAGAGAGCAAGCAACATTAAATGTTTTATCTTTATCATGGCGTTTATCTTTATTCCTTAATTAATGTACCATCGTTATTGTACCAAGCTTGGGGTTCGGTGTACTCTTTGCCCTCGGCATCCTTGTAGTTACCTGTTGCATCGGCCCACTTGTAGTCGATTGACAATACCTTGCCTGTTGAGCTCTTCTTGATAATCTCAACTACACGAGCACCGTCGCTTGTGATAAGAATCTTATTGCCACCCTCGTCAAGTACATACTCCTCCTTATCCATATTGCTTGTAGAAGCATTGTTAACTTTCATAAGGTAAGCAACACGCTTATAGGTATCGTAGCCCTCGGCATCGGTTACAACGATATTGTTGCAATGACCAACAAGGTACTTGCCATTAATAAAGCCTGTACCACCGGCTACTGTCATTGTATCAATGAACTCACCTGCATCGGCATAACGACGGAACTTGCCATCGTAACCAAGAACACCTGCATTCAAGAGCACCTTATCAACCTGATGAAGCACTGAGAATGATGATGTCTCGATACTGTGACCAAACTTAGAAGAGTTGATAGCAGCTGCACCCTTACAGTACATGAGCATATCACGTGTCATGATATTCCAAGTCTTACCCTCCTCGCCTGCACGGTTAAGTACAGTAGCGACACGACCAAGGTCATCGGTTACCTGAAGAGTTCTCTGAGAGTTACCAACTGTTGAGTTTGTTGACTGAACAACTGTTTCGAAGAATCGACCTGTCTCCTCGTCAATAGCTGCAGTCTCGAAACGAGCCGAAGCCGATGTCTCACCTGCAGATGTAATAGAGAAGTCTTTATTGTCTACGAATACAGAGTTATCCTGGAAGTGGTAACGAGCAAACTTGTTGATAAGACGGATGTTTGCAAGTACTTTACCACTCTTGTCAACACCACCTACTGTATCGGCAAGCTCAGCCTGAAGCTGCTCCCATGTGGGAAGACCAAGTTTGTAAGCCTCCTCTACAGCCTCGTCAGTGGGAACATATACTGTGTAGTGATATGTGCTGAAGAAAGGCACTGTGTAGTCGCGAGGAATACCCGAACCTGTAGTCGTGTTGGTCTTACCATAGAATACAGCATAACGGGGAAGTGTATCTCTCTGCAACTTTGCCGAGTCGATAGAGGGATAAATCTTACGGAAGAATGAGATAAGGTCCTCATCCTCGGGACCGTTACAAACATTGAAGAACTTTGTAAACGATGAACCGCTGTAAGCAGTTGTGGGATCGAGCTTGTAGTAAACGGTCTGTGTGGGAGGTGTAGGAATACCCGAAGCAAACTCGCTCTGCTCGTCGCTATATGTACAATATGTAACACCGTTATCCTCGGGGTAGCGTGTGAGAACCTTTACCGACTTGCCGTTCTCGAGCTGCTCGCCACCATAGAATACCATACTCTCGGCTGTAGGATTACCTTGCGCATCCTTGAGTGCAGGATTAAATTCGCACTTGATTGTTCCGTAACCCTTAGAGAGATAATACTTGTTACCATCCTCGACATCACCTACTATAATAAGGTACTCGAGAAGGTCGGTCATACGGTTGTAGAGGAAACCTGCAGGTGTACCTGCTCCACCGGGGGCACCCCAACCGTAGTTGAATGATACGCGGTCTATACCATTGAGTGAAGTATTAACCGATGTACCCTCTACTGCGTAGTTTGCTAAAGAATCGCCTACCTCGTAAGTTACAGGGTCGAAAGTATAACGCTTTGCCCAAATCTTTGCGGCAAGGTTAGTACCGTTACGATACTTGTTGTCGTAGTAGAACTTATATACGATAGGACCATCCGAAGCGATTGTTACGGGGTCGTAGTATACGAAATACTCATCATCGGGAACGATGAAGCTATATGTTGCATCCATAGCCTTGAGGTATGAGTTATAACCAAGATTCTGGATAGCAGCACGCATAATTGTCATATTGGTCATTGTGAGAGGAGGTGCAGAAACAGCACGATAGTCTACAGGACCAAATACTTGATTTAGGATATAGATTACACCGTTGTTGGCAACAACACACTCCTCGACATTCTCGGGAGTAACGCCCATAATCTCGGTACCGTCATTGTAAACCTGATCGAACTTACTGGGGACTGAAGTCGAGAATGTAGGAAGCATCAAGTTGTTAATAAACGATGCTATGATGTTATCGGGAATACTATCAAGCGCAGGAATGATAGCTGTATAATCGGTCTCATTATCTGCAACCTTGAAATCGGGCGCGTATGTCTCGATAAGGAACTTAGCTGCACCGTGCGCAAAGTAGTTGAACACGTGCTCATCCTTAGGAACAAGCATCGCAGCCATATCTCCCTCGGCAGCAGCCGAACCCTGACGATAGTTGTTCCAACCCGGGTCGAAGGTAAGTGTAGGAATTGTTTTCATCTCCTGCTCGGTCACCGCCTCAGAAGCATAGTTCTTTACCTTATAAAGAGGACGTGCTTCAGAACGGTTGATATAACGCAATGTAAATACGCTATCGGGGTTATCGGTATTATTGTTTACATAGTTATATGTAGCACTCAGCGAAGCATCGTAGATAGGAGCGCTGAAACGGTTGAGCATATAACTAAACAGTTTGGTATCCTTGTGAAGACGAAGCTCCTCAGCCATATTCGAAGGAGGAACAAGCACACCGTCCATGCGATAAATATAACCGTTCTTACATGTAATTGTCAGAGTATCATCTGAAAACTCACCAAAGTCGATATCACTTGAAAGTACCTGATTCTGATAGATGAAAGCCTCGTCACCCGAACGGGGAGTAGAGTGTGCTGCGTTAAAGAATACATTAACGTCGAGAGCAGTAATACTCTTTGCCTTCATATACTCGCGAAGGAAGTGTACCATCATAGGATCGGTACCATCGGTAGCAAGCAAAAGACCCTTATCACGGAAATTATCCCAATGAGAGTTACTCACCGGAAGCATCGCGGGTGTAAAGAAAGGAATTGAGTCTACAGCCTGAGAAGATGTAAGACGACGCAAGCATGAACCCTCAGCAGGAGGATTAGCGGGAAGGCTCGACATCATATCAAGCAAGTAAGCATTGTCCAGCATAGAGCTGTAAAGAAGAATCTTCATCTGAGCCTTTGAAAGTTCATTGAAGCTTTTTACTCCCCAGCGGTTATTCTGGAAGAATTTCTCGAATGCTGCATCATCGGCAACAAATACAGTTTTACTACCGGTGCTGGCAAGTACGTCGGTGTAACCGAGACTGTCAATGATAGCAGTGTAATAGTTGTAGGTACGTGCACCCTGCTCCTGTTTCAAGAAGTCGTAAATGCTGGCACCCAACCACGACGGCTCTTCGTCATCATACTTGTAATCGTCAAACTCGTCGACACAAGACTGCATAATGCTGCCGGTAAAAAGCACACACAGCGAGACGAACGCTACGCGGCCAAATTTACTTAAACGGTGTTTTAACATAAATATAAATTTTATAATTAATTAGAATTTTTCACAATTGGCCACATCACAATATTACACAATGAGGCACTATGTAACGCGCAAAAATAACTCTTTTCAATTAATGTTCAAATAAAATTCATTAAATTTATCGGTAGGAAGCTTTTTTTTCTTTCAACAGGGTGCTAAAAAGTGTAAAAAGAGTGTTTTTCCGGGGATTATATTTTTTATTTATTTTAAATGTGCATTATATTTTTTTAATATTTGAATGGTTTGCATAGCTGTTTCCCGGCATTGGATAGTTATCAAATAGTGCGTCTCGGAAAACAGCGGATACGGCCTGCAGCATCAAATAACTGCAGGCCGTATCCGGTACGAGACAAGAAGTCTCTCTTATTTTCCTGTCGAAGAGTAGCCAACCTTTACAGGCTCACTCTTTACAATCTCGGCTATCTCCTGTGGTGTCATACGCACAGGCTCTACCATAAATTCGGGAACATTGTACGAACGGTCGAACATAGGATAGAAATCGGGTGACTCCTGCGGTAAGACAAAGGCTTTTGAAGCCTTGCCATCGGCATCGACATGAGCTATAAACAGACGGGTGTAATTAGTATCTTCCCTGCGACTCGAGAATAGTATCCAGCGCGAGTTACTGCTCCAAGAGTGATAGCTCTCGGCATCCGAGGAGTTTGCCTCGGCAAGTGGCCAGCTCTCATTGGTTTTCAGATCGTGTAGATAGAGGTCGGCATCCTTATGCCAGACGTGGAAACAGCCATACTCACCAAGAGCAAAGAGCAGGTAACGGCCATCGGGCGATATACGAGGAAATGTAGCGCTCTTACCCAACTTTGTTGCAGCAAACACTGTATCTGCCGGACCGAATTCATAAGTATCGGGATTCCACGAACGACGCAGTATATCGTACTTAATATCTTTATAACGTATAATCTCCTCTTTCATTACTGTATTGTTCGTATCCTGAACCTCGAAATGTGCCGAACCGTAATAAAGTGTACGGCCATCGGGCGACCACCAAGGGAAGACCTCAAGGTCGTTGGGGGCATTGGACACATTCGTCACACAGTTGGCAACAGGATTATAAATAATGACATCACTGGCTACGTCCTGCACCTCGACCTTGTTGCTGTTGCGCGTATGGAAAATCTGTCCTGTCTTGTTAACCGAGTAGGCTACAACATCATAGACAGGATTAAAGGCAGGATATACACCTGCCGACAGTGTGGAATCGGTAGCCATATTCAGTTTTACCGGTTTTCCGTTGTGCATAAAGAATGTACCGCCATTCTCCTGACGTATGTGGAACTGCATATTATCGGTACGATAGTTCTTGTAAGAGTGACAGTTTATGCACGAACCATTGTTTTCGGTTGCAGCCAACATATTATTGTAAATTACACTCTCGTCGTAATTCGAGAGGTTACGCTGACTTATTGTAAGCGTCTCGTAACATACATACGATGGGGGTATGAGACGATACGAAATATAGGGGTCGATGGAGTCGGATGAGACTTTATAGACAAAAGGTTTAAAAGCGCTCCAACGGTTGCCTTTTTCGACAAACACCTCGACTTTTACCTCACCACCTTTTGCCGTTGCAAGCAGCGACCGCCACTCCTCTATCGAGGGTGCCACCACATTGCCACTTGCGAGAATCTCTTTGTCCGCTGCCGAGAGGCGCGTTACATAACCTTCGCCTTTCTCTTTTATCTCGAAAGTAAGCGGTGCAATATTATAGGGTATTGTCACATCTGCGTAATCAGGATAAATTGCAGGCAACTTATCAACGGGGGTGCTTGTCGTCGGTACTGTAGGTGAACTGCACGAAAGAAGAACGGCAGTCGGTAGCAATACAGCTAAAATATATCTTAGTATTTTCATAAGTTATTCAGAAAAGGGTTAATTGGTTTTTATTTTACGTACAAAGAAATAGAAATACCAGTAGGTATCGCCAAAGTCCTCTTTAAAATGTGGTGCCATTTCATCCTCTTTCATTCCTTTGTACATCTTTACACGGTTCATAAACGACTTGAAACGTATGTCTACGCTCTTGTCAATGGGGATACGAGAGACATCTACACTCTTATCAAGGTTCGAGAAGAGTATTATTGCCTCTTGATAATGGGTTGGCAGACGACGCAACTGACGATTGTAAAGATAGCGATTGAGATTGCCCCAGAAGCCACGTGTATCCTTTCGTGTCAACGAGAAGATAAGTGCCGCCTCGGAGTAAAGCGGTGAATGGGTTATTGTCGAACCGTTTGCTATATTATTAATGAGATAAGCCTCGACAAACGAATCATCTACATCCAATACATCTGCATATACATACATCTGCAACGGCATTGCAAACTCGGGTGTTTTTTCTATACCCTCGGGTTTATCGGCGAGGCGTTCATACTTCTGCGCCCAATCGCCATGGAATAGAGTTTTCTTAAGGATTCCCGTGTAGCGTTTTACGAGAGTGTACTCGCCGTTCAGAAGCATCGAGCGCACTGCGTGCTTAAGGTATTCGACATTCCATCCACGCTCAACAGCATTCTCGACACACCAACGGTAACAGAAATTAAACTTTCCAAAACACCAATAAGACATAAGTCCGCCTGTGTGAGTAAGATGCACTGCCATAGGAGCATCAATATCGGCACTGCCATCGGGATAGGTAAACATCTCCTCTCCAATGGTTCCCAAATTTAGAAGTGCTATATTCTTATTAAGTACAATCTGACGCGAGGGCAGCTCTGTATCGCGTGCATAGTCGGCAACTCTTCTCCAATTGCCCTCCCACATAGCTGCATCCTGTTTATTCTCGACTCGGAAATTATCGTTCTTATACCAATAGAGATACGAGAATCCTACTGCCAACATAATCACACAGGCTTGCAGAGCAACGACAGAGTTTCTCTTCTGCCCGTTTCCCGACAATCTATTATAAAGCGCAGCAAAGATAAGCTGCACTGCAAACAGCAGCAAATAAGGAATCCAATACTTTATGATGTTGCCCACAAAAAGCGAAGAAGTGGGATCCCAATGATACGATGGCAGTCCTGCGGTGTGCATATATCTTATTGCCACCGAGCTATAGTAGTCGTACCAGAACACCGGTACCTCGTAGATGAGCACTCCTGCCACCAGCAAGACCGCAACACCATCGAACACAAGACGTTTCTTGTTTCCGTTACGGATGGCCATAGAGAGCGCTATTACAGCCATACAGAGTGCCGAGAAGAGTGCATAGAATCCAAACAGGGGATAGCCGAATACCGTCCAGATAAATATCACCGGTATATGCAGTTTATACGATGCACGGTTAAAGAGCCATATTGCAAGCAAGCCTATAATAGTTCCAAGAACCGGAATAAACCAATAGCCGGGTAGTTTTATATAATATATCCAATAGCCCAATTGAGTATTCAATGCGAGCAACATAAAAAGCGGCAACATTGCCACCATTGTATAGGACGATGATATGTGGAACGCCTTACGTGTAAGCCAAAAAACGAGTGCAAGCAGAGCTGCAAAAATTGCAGCTCCAAGAGCCGGGTAATAAAGAAACTGTGTCAAGAAGCAGCCTATATATCCCAACAGTCCTGCGGGAACACTCATAGAGTTCTTGAAAAAGAGATCATCGAAAAGAAATAGCGACTGAGCATCTACGCGCAGCAACTGTGCCTTTTCGTAGAAAGCAAGCATCGCCCAAGCCAGCACGCAAAACACGACAGGCATCAGACGATTAACCTTCTCCACAACCGCAGAACGGCTGCTATTCGGAGTAACTGAATCCATAGTAGTATGTCTTTTTATTTTGTCATACGAGGCCGGAGCCTCTTTTATCTCAATTATTTAGCTCGGGTGTTCATATTTCCATTCTCAATTCTGAGAAAATCGAGAATAACAAGAGCCGCCATCGCCTCAACCACAGGAACGGCACGGGGCACCACACAAGGGTCGTGTCGGCCTCGGGCAGCAATTGTGGTGGGTTTACCTGCATTGTTAACGGTAGGCTGCTCCATCAGTATCGTAGCCACAGGCTTGAAAGCGACTCTGAAATATATATCCTCGCCGTTGGAAATTCCTCCTTGTATACCACCGCTATTGTTTGTCAGTGTAGCAACTCGCCCCCCTCTGTTACAAAATAGGTCGTTCTGCTGTGAGCCACGCCCCATTGCTGCAGCAAAGCCGTTACCATATTCAAAGCCCTTTGCTGCATTTATAGAGAGCATAGCCTGAGCCAAACGTGCCGACAATTTATCGTATAGAGGTTCGCCTAACCCTATCGGAGCACCCTTTATCACGCAGGCCACCACTCCACCCACTGTATCACCCTGACGCTTCACATCAAGGATAAGTTCCTCCATACGTTCGGCAACGGCCGCATCGGGACAGCGCACGATATTCTCTTCGGCAGCAGCAAGGTTGTAGGCCGTATACTCCTTATCGAGCATTATATCTCCTACCTGCGAGGTATACGCAGAGACAGATATCCCATAGTTTTTCAGAGCAAGCATTGCAAGAGCACCGGCACACACGCGCACAGCCGTCTCGCGTGCCGAAGAGCGTCCGCCTCCACGATAGTCGCGCACACCATACTTTTTATCATATACATAATCGGCATGCGAAGGGCGATAGGCTTCGCGCAGATTACCATAGTCGGCACTGCGATTATTGGTATTCTGTATAACAAAGGCAATCGGAGTACCTGTAGAACGGCCCTCGAATATACCCGAGAGGAACTGCACCTCGTCGGCTTCGTTACGCGAAGTGGTAACAGCACTCTGCCCGGGACGACGACGGCGCATCTGTTCGCGCACAAAATCCTCGTCTATGAGTATGCCTGCGGGATAACCGTCAAGAACACCCCCGATAGCTGTTCCGTGCGACTCTCCAAAAGTTGTAAGCCTTAATATTCGTCCAAAAGTATTCATCTCTCCAATATATGCTCCAAAAGAGGAAATACCGCACTCGTCGTCCGGTAGCTCCTCTTAGTATATACTCATTTCTTTATAAAATGGCAATTTACTCGCCACAGCATCCGCCACAGCCGCTGTCGCAACCATCGCCACAGCCGTCACCTCCACAACCACTGCATCCGCCGCAACCTTTGGCTGCTGCACGAAGCTGTTCATAGAACTTCTTCATCTCCTGCTCTTTGGCGGGACGGTTCTCTATCACAGTACCTACAAACTGAAGGTCGCAGCCCGCAAGAGGATGGTTAAAGTCGAGTACCACCTTTGTTGGAGTGACCTCCTTTACCACTGCATAGATAATCGACTTGTCGATGTTACGCACCATCTCTATTATGTTACCCTCGTAGATATGTGCCGAATCGAACTTTCCATCTATGGTGAACTCCTCGCGGCTATGCTCCTGTGTGTGGGTAGGCTCATACTCGCCAAATGCCTCGGCGCAAGGTATTGTGAAATCGAACTCCTCGCCTTTTTTCATATCTTTGAGGCGTTCCTCGAATCCATCGAGAGTATATCCCACTCCTGTAAGGAAAGCAAAAGGCTGTTCACGGGTTGTCTTTTCCCACTCTTCACAAACACCGTCGCGATGCTTGTACAGCGTGTATGCCACGCGCAAATATCTGTTGTCAATCTCCATAACGGTTTTTCTTATAATAGGTTTTATAACTGTTTTTGATTTTAAAGGTCTTATTTGTGTACTATGTCCTAAAAGTTCGCAAATTTAGAAACATTTTCCAATAAAATCAAAAACAGCGTACTATATTTATTCTCTTTATTTCTCGTAACAGCCAAGAATTTCGGGAGAAAAACCTGTGATATATGCCGAATGCCCTGCATTGAGCGCCTCGGCCATTGCCACAAAACGTCTGAGCGACGAGCCGAACAGCTCCTCATCGGCGGCAGCATCGGCAAGCAAAAGGGCCGACATTATCGAGTAGGCAGCCATCTCATAGAGTCGACGTGCAAGAAAATCAAGCGACTCTTGACATCCAAGCGACTGAACCTTCTCTACAGCCTCTTTATAGCTCTGTACCATCTTCCCGATACGTTCTTTCAACGGTTGCAGACTATCGGAAACCTCAACCGAAAGATACTCATCGAGCAATTGGCTGTAGTATCCGCTTGTAGCATAGCGTATCGCTGCCACCACCTGCAGTTGCGTTGTACCCTCGTATATCGAAGTAATGCGTGCATCACGATAGAGACGTTCGCATACATAATCGCGCATATAACCCGAACCACCATGCACCTGAACACAATCGTAAGCATTCTGATTGGCTATTTCACTGCCGATACCTTTTACAATAGGTGTGAGCGCATCGGCTTTCTTTGCAAAAATCTTCGACTCGGCACGCTCCTCGGGAGTGAGTGCTCTTTCTCGCGCGAGTTCGGTAAATTGTCCCGACATATCTACATTGCGCGAGGTCTCATAAAGCAGGCTGCGTGCAGCATCAAGACGAGCCTTCATCGCACCCACAAGGTCATATACCGCCGGGAAATTTATAACAGCCTTACCAAACTGCTTGCGGCTGCGTGCATACTCGAGAGCCTCGTTATATGTAGCCTGAGCAATACCTACACTCTGTGTGGCAATACCCAATCGGGCACCGTTCATAAGTGCCATCACATATTTTATGAGTCCCATACGGCGGCTGCCGATAAGCTCGGCAGGAGCGTGGTTGAAGACAATCTCACAAGTAGGCGAGCCGTGAATACCCATCTTATCCTCTATGCGACGAGTATGTACTGCGCCCGAACTTTTCTCGACAATAAAGAGCGACAATCCTCGACCATCCACACTCCCCTCTTCGCTTCGGGCAAGCACAAGATGCACATCCGAATCTCCGTTTGTGATAAAGCGTTTTACACCATCGAGATACCAACGTCCCTCCTCCTCGTTATAAGTAGCTTTCAGACGTACACTCTGAAGGTCGCTACCCGCATCGGGTTCGGTAAGGTCCATCGACATTGTCTCACCTGCACATATACGGGGGATATATCGGTCGCACTGCTCCTTACTTCCAAAAGCAAGTATAGTCTCGGCGCAATCCTGTAATCCCCAAAGGTTGCCGAATGCAGCATCGGCACGACTCACTACATCCTCGATGAGAATAAATACTGTTCGGGGGAAGTTCAGACCGCCAAACTCGCGAGGCATAGAGATTCCCATCAATCCGGCCTTTCGAAAGAGGTCGAGGTTCTGTTCTGTGGCAGGGGCATAGATAACACGACCATCTTTAAGTGTGGGTCCATCGGTCTCTACAGCCATTGCATTGGGTGCAATAACATCGGCACACAACCGACCGACAAGTTCAAGAACTTGCTCATAGCCCTCTACAGCCTCATTAAAATCGACAGGAGCATAGTTATACTGCGCAGCCTGTGTATAGTTGTGTTCCTGCATCTGTACGATGCGCTGCATAAGTGGGTGCTTCAGATAGTGGCGGAGCACCTTGTTATCGGTATAATAGTTCATTATTTCTGCTGATAAAAGTTAATGAGTTTGGGAATAACCTCTTCGACACTGCCTGTAATTACATAATCGGCAATGGCATTTATCGGGGCATCGGGGTCGCTGTTAATTGATATTATGATACCACTATCCTGCATACCCGAGATATGCTGTACCTGTCCCGATATTCCGCAAGCAATATAAACCTTTGGACGCACAGTAAGGCCTGTCTGTCCTATCTGACGGTCGTGTGTCGAGTATCCGGCATCTATGGCTGCACGTGTCGCTCCCACCTCGCCATGAAGCAGATGCGCCAGTTTATGCAACAGTTCGAAATTCTCTTTGCTGCCCATCCCATAGCCTCCTGCAACAACAATGGGGGCACTCTTGAGATTATTCTCCTTGGGTTTTACATTACGCTCTATTATGCGAACCAGCTTATCGGTCGGAGAGATATAATCGGCAACATTGTGACAGATAATCTCGCCCTTATAATCTTGTGAGCGTACCACCTTAAGCGGCATTACACCCTCGCGTACAGTTGCCATCTGAGGACGACAGTAGGGATTTACGATTGTAGCCACTATATTTCCACCGAATGCAGGACGCACCGAGTAGAGAAGATTCTCTATTGTGACACCACTTTTCTTATCCTCATAATCGCCAATCTCGAGTGCAGTACAATCGGCTGTAAGTCCGCTACGCAGTGTAGCCGAGATTCGGGGACCGAGGTCGCGGCCTATCACTGTCGCACCCAGCAGAAAAATCTGCGGCTGCTCATCTTGAATCAGTTTACTGAGGGCTGCCGTGTGCGGTTGCGTAGTATAGTACTCGAGTGACGCATCCTCGAAAAGATGTAAAGTGTCGGTACCGTATGGCCACACCTGCTCGGGAACAGTCTTTAGATTACTGCCTATGGCAACTGCCGCCAGCTTAACACCTAATCTATCGGCAAGTTCACGTCCTTTGCTTAACAGTTCGAGGCTTACATCGGCAACACGAGTGCCGTCGAGCTCGCAATATACAAATATATCATTCATAATCGTTACCCTATTGTATGGTTAGACAACAGCTCGCCAATTAGCGACTTTATATCCTCATCGGCAGCAGTGTATCGCTTGCTCTCTTTTGCGCGGAATACCACATTCTCGACTTTGCGAACCTTGGTAGGCGAGCCATTAAGTCCGCAACGGGCAGCATCGCCATCTACATCGGCAAGCGACCACTCTTTCAGTTGCAGAGCATCATCGGCGGCAACCTGTGCCTCATACCTGAACTGTTCCGATGCACGCTCGGTGGGTATCGCCGCACGATGGAAACGCAACAATCTGTAAGCATTTGCGGGGCGACAGGCATCGGCAGCACCATCTACTGTAAGCAACAAGGGGATGGGTGCCTCGACAGTCTCTACTCCATTCTCTATCGAGCGCTCTACTATTATTGATTTTTCATTGATGGAAACCACACGACGAACGTATGTAACCTGTGGCAATCCAAGCTGTTGTGCAACCTGAGGACCCACCTGTGCAGTATCACCGTCAATCGCCTGACGACCACAAAGCACAATGCTGCACTCTCCTATCTTTTTTATAGCCGAAGCAAGAGCATACGACGTAGCGAGTGTGTCGGCACCGGCAAAAGCACGGTCGGTGAGCAAAATACCCTCATCGGCACCTCGATACAGAGCTTCACGCAGAATGTCGGCTGCACGATGCGGACCCATTGTCAGAACAGTAATCTTACTCTCGGGATTGGCCTCTTTCAGTTGCAATGCCTGTTCAAGCGCATTCAAATCCTCGGGATTAAAGATTGCCGGAAGCGCCGCACGGTTTATTGTACCGTCGGGATTCATCGCCTGCTCGCCCACGTTTCGGGTATCCGGCACCTGCTTGGCCAATACAATAATGTTTAATTTCATTTTATATATTCTTAAAGTCTCCGTGGCACAAAAGCACACCGAGCCAAGTTAGGTCGCAAAGGTAAGAAACTGTTTTGATTTTTGAAATATGTTTAAATAGGGTTACAGAAATTTCAACCCTAATTTTGTCATTATTTAACATTGCATCTGTATAAAATGAACAAATACTATATTTTATTAAAAGGTCTTACCCTTAATTTTCCCAATTTTATCATTATTTATTTTAAAAATAAGAAACAGTTTCTTATATTCGCAAATCATATAACGAAACAAACAGAAAATCAAATAAAACAGTAATGAAAAAAACTAAAATTAACGCATTGGTTATCGGTATGATAGCTGCGACATCGATGCTTTTTGGCGCATGTGGTCAGAAAGCGGCTCAGCCCATTCAGGAGGCAAGCAAGTTTATAACAGTTGACAGTACAAACATTGTACGCGACGGTAAACCCTACTACTACATCGGTACAAACTTTTGGAGTGCCCCCATTCTTGGCTCGACAGGACAAGGCGGCGACCGCGAACGTCTGCACAAAGAGCTTGATGCCCTGAAAGCAATGGGAGTAGAGAATCTTCGTATCTTGGCAGGTGCCGAGGCCGGAAGCGCCAATGCCAACAGTGTGCAGCCCTATCTTCAGCCCCGTCCGGGAGAGCTGAACGACACACTGCTCATTGGTCTCGACTACACACTCGCCGAGCTTGAAAAAAGAGGTATGACAGCCGTTATCTACCTTACAAACTCTTGGGATTGGAGTGGTGGTTTCGGATTCTACCTGCGCGAATGTGGCTATGGCGACTCACCTAATGCCTCGGGTGAGGGATACAACGACTACGTAAAGTACTCGGCCGATTTTGTTCGCGACGAGCGTGCCATGGAGATGTACTACAATCATGTACGTGCAATAGTATCACGCAAAAACACCATCACAGGACGCGACTACAAGGACGAGCCTGCCATAATGTCATGGCAAATTTGTAACGAGCCTCGTCCCTTCAGCAAAGAGAACAAAGAGAAATTTGCATCTTGGATATCTGAGACAGCAAAACTCATAAAGAGCATAGACAGCAACCACCTTGTATCGACAGGTAGCGAAGGACTCTACGGATGCGAGGTCGACCAGCAACTGTGCGAGTTTGTTCACGGTGACCCCAATATCGATTATCTGACAGTACACATCTGGCCGTTGAACTGGGGCTGGGCCAAGCGCGATGCACCCGACAGCGGCATAGAAAATGCATGCAAACGCACCGGTGAATATATCGACATACACATCGAGATGAGCAAAAACATCAAAAAGCCTATGGTTATCGAAGAGTTCGGATTCTGCCGCCGCGACAACAAATACACCCTTGATGCCGACGTTGAAACACGCGACAAGCTATACGCATACGTATTCGGCCATGTAAAGAGAAGCGCCCAGAGCAACGGTGTCATAGCAGGATGCAATTTCTGGGGTTGGGGTGGCTCGGGCCGTCCCGCTGCCGAGGTGTGGAAAGCCGGTGACGACTTCCTCTGCGATCCTCCTCACGAGCCTCAGGGATGGTATTCGGTATTCGATTGTGATACCACAACAATAGCAATCATCAAAGAGCATACAAAGGCACTCAACAAGTGATTATAAACATTTATCTGATAAACTATTAAACAACATAACATTATGTACAGCAACGACAATCGCATCGTAATAACACTTGATGCAGGAGGTACAAATTTGGTATTCGGCGCAATGAAGGCCGGTAAGTTCATAATCGACCCCATTTCAATGCCCTCGAACGCACACGACCTCGACAAATGTCTCGCAACAATAGTATCGGGATTCGAGCAGGTGATTGCCAAGCTTGACGAAAAACCCGTTGCGATTAGTTTCGCATTCCCCGGCCCTGCCGACTATCCTCGCGGCATCATCGGCGGTTTCCTTCCCAACTTCCCATCGTTCCGCGACGGTGTAGCCCTTGGTCCCTTCCTCGAGGATAAATTCGGAATACCCGTATTCATAAACAACGACGGCGACCTTTTTGCCTACGGAGAAGCACTTGGCGGTGTACTCACCGAGGTAAATGCAAAGCTAAAGGAGCTTGGTTCATCGAAGCAATACAAAAACCTCATAGGATATACTTTTGGAACAGGATTCGGTATTGGTATTGTAGTAAACAACCAGCTTAACCGAGGCGACAACTCTTGTGTCGAGACATTCTGTCTGCGTCACAAGATGATGCCCGAGATTATAGTAGAAGACGGTGTTGCCATCCGTGCCGTACAACGTGTTTATGGCGAAAAATCGGGCAATATGGAACACGGCCTTACCCCAAAAGATATATGCGAGATTGCCGACGGCATACGTCCGGGCGACCAAGAGGCCGCAAAAGCGGCATTTGCCACAATGGGTACCGTTGCCGGAGCAGCAATGGCAACAGCAGTGACACTAATCGACGGACTCATTGTTCTTGGCGGTGGTGTATGCGCTGCAAGCCGTTGGATTATGCCCTCACTCCTTGAAGAGATGCGCTCTAAGATACAGACACTGAAGGGTGACGACGTTAACCTTGTACAGATGAAAGTCTACAACCTCGACGACCCCGAAGAGTTCGCACAGTTTGCAAAAGGCGACTCAAAGACAATAAAGGTATATGGCAGCGACCGCACTGTCGAGTACGACCCCCAGAAACGTATCGGTATTGCAATCTCGCGTATGGGTGCAAGCCAGGCAATCTGTATGGGTGCCTACTCATTTGCGCTAAGCGAGCTTGACAAATAACAAAGCTACACGATTATGAGAAAAAAGTTTCTATTTCTTTTAGGTGCAGTTGCATTTGCATTTAATATGCAGGCACAAGAGCCGGCCGACTGGGTCGACCCCTTCATTGGAACGACAAACTTTGGAACAACAAACCCCGGAGCACTGCGTCCCAGTGGAATGATGTCGGTTGTACCATTCAATGTAATGGGTTCGGACATTAATGTTTATGACAAGGACAAACGTTGGTGGTCGGCACCCTACGAGTACAGTAACAAATATTTCACAGGATATGCCCACGTTGCACTAAGCGGTGTAGGATGCCCCGAGGCATCGTCGCTTTTGGTAATGCCCACCACAGGCGAACTGAATGTCGATTACACAAGCTACGGTTCGGAGTACACCGACGAGATTGCCACTCCGGGATATTTCAGTAACCGTCTGACAAAATATGGCATCAAGACCGAGGTTACAGCAACTACACGCAGCTCATGCGAGCGCTATACATTCCCTGCCGGCAAAGGACACATACTCCTGAACCTTGGTGAAGGACTTACAAACGAGAGTGGTGCAATGGTACGCCGAGTCAGCGAGCATGAGATAGAGGGAGTAAAACTTCTGGGTACATTCTGCTACAACCCCGGTGCAGTATTCCCCATCTATTTTGTTATGCACGTCAATCGCAAACCCAGCAGCAGCGGCTATTGGAAGAAACAGCCTTTGCTACAGGGTGTCGAAGCTGCTTGGACTGTCGACGATGGAACCTACAAACTATACAAAAACTACAACCGTGAAATTGCAGGCGACAACATCGGTTACTACTTCTCGTTCGACGACCTAAAGGAAGGCGAACAGATTACAGTACGTATGGGTGTATCGTTTGTCTCGATGGAGAATGCCCGCGAAAATCTTAACAAAGAGCAGCACGGACTCAGCTTCGACCAACTGCGTACAATGGCACGCAAGGAGTGGAACGACGACCTGGGCCGCATACGTGTCAGCGGTGGTACCGATGAGCAGAAGCGTATCTTCTACACAGCTCTTTATCACGCACTTATCCATCCAAACATCGTAAGTGACTATAACGGCGAGTATCCCAAAATGGAGAGTGGTATTACAGCAAAGACCCCCTACACACGATACACTATATTCTCGTTGTGGGATACCTACCGCAACCTTCATCAGTTGCTCACCCTCGTTTACCCCGAGCGACAGACCAATATGCTTCGCACAATGGTTGATATGTATAAAGAGTGGGGGTGGTTGCCCAAATGGGAACTTTACGGCCGCGAAACATTTACAATGGAGGGCGACCCCGCAGCCATTGTCATAGCCGATAGTTATGTAAAAGGGCTGCGCGACTTCGACTATAAGACAGCTTACGAAGCAATGCTTAAATCGGCAACGACACCGGGAGCACAAAATCCTATCCGCCCCGATGTTGACCCTTACATCGAGAAAGGCTACATTCCATTAGGATTCTTCGAGAACGACCTGTCGGGTGATAATTCAGTGTCACACGCATTGGAGTACTGCCTTGCCGACTATGCCATTTCGCAGATGGCCGACTCGTTGGGCGATAAAAAGGTCGCTAAGCTGTTTAAGAAGCGTTCACAGAGCTACCGTAACTACTTCTGCAAAGAGTATGGCACACTGCGTCCGCTGACAAAAGAGGGTAAGTTCCTCGAGGATTTCGATGCAACAACAGGCAAGAACTTCGAGAATGTTCCCGGTTTCCACGAGGGTTCGGCGTGGAGCTATACATTTGCCGTACCCCACGACATTGACGGTCTTACACGTCTCATGGGTGGCAAGAAAGGATTCATAAAGAGCCTGCAATATGTATTCGACGAGAAACACTACGACCCGGCCAACGAACCCGACATTGTCTACCCCTATCTGTTCAGCCGTGTGAAAGGCGAGGAGTGGCGTACACAGCGCGAGGTAAAAATCTTGCTCGACAGCTGCTTCACAGCAGCCCCCAACGGTATCCCCGGTAACGACGACACCGGTACAATGTCGGCATGGGCTATATTCTCGATGATGGGTTTCTACCCCGACACCCCATCGGAGCCTTATTATACCCTTACCACACCGGTATTCGACCGCATCGAGATTGATACCGAGCGTGGCACAGTGACAATAGAGACCGAACGTCCCTCGTCCGATTGTCATTACATCGAGAGTATGACACTGGGCAATGCCCCATTGAAGAAGTATCGTATCACACACAACGAACTGCTTAACAAGAGAAATCTTAAATTCAAACTAAAAGCACAACCAAAATGAAAATAACGAAGATACTGCTTGCAAGCACACTTCTGCTTGCTGCCTGCACACAGACACCGCAGCCTGCGCCCGAGAAACTGACCTCATACGTTAACCCCCTCATTGGTTCGGGTGGTCACGGACACGTATTTGTAGGAGCGCACGTCCCCTTTGGAATGGTTCAGCTTGGTCCCACAAGCGTAACAACCACATGGGACTGGTGTTCGGGATACCATCAAGACGAAAATTCAGTAATCGGCTTCTCGCACACCCATCTTAGCGGAACCGGAATAGGCGACCTCTTCGACGTAACCGTAATGCCCGTAACAGGCGAAGTAAACTACCAGCGTGGTATCCTCGACGATGCGCAGTCGGGATTATGGTCGCCTGCCGACCGCACACAAGAGGTGGCAAAGCCCGGATATTACAGCGTACCCCTAACACGATACGGCATCAAGGCTGAAGTAACAGCATCGGCACGTGTCGGAATGCACCGTTACACATTCCCTGCTTCGGAACAGGCAGCCATCGTTATCGACCTTGAGAATGGCGGTTGCTGGGACCGTTCAACCGAGACATCGATGCAAGCCGAAGGTAACAACCGTATCGTAGGCTACCGCTACTCAAAAGGTTGGGCAAACAACCAAAAAATATATTTTGCGGCCGAATTCTCTAAGCCTTTCGAGACATTCACACTGCACGGCAACAAAGAGATGTACGGACGTGCTTCATTCGCTACCACCGATGGCGAGCAGGTACTTCTTAAGGTCGGAATCTCACCCGTAAGCATAGAAGGAGCAAAAGCAGCCCTTGCCGCTGAGGTTCCACATTGGGAGTTCGAGAAGGTTGCCGAAGCAGCCGACGCAGCGTGGGAGAGCGAGCTTGGCAAGATACGCATCGAGGATAACAGTGTAGTTCCTGCAAGCACATTCTACACCGCAATGTACCATGCAATGACAGCCCCCATCCTATTCAGTGATATCAATGGCGACTACCGTGGTGCTGATGGCAACATCTACAATGCCCCCCACAATATGTACAGCATCTTCTCGCTTTGGGATACCTACCGCGCCAAGATGCCCCTTATGAGCATCATACAGAGTGAGCGTTTCGGCCATTTCGCAGCCACAATGATTGACATATGCGACAAGCAGGGCCGTCTGCCCGTATGGCATCTTTGGGGATGCGAGACCGACTGTATGGTGGGCGACCCCGGTGTAATTGTTGTAGCCGATGCCATTGTAAAGGATGCAAAGAGCATCGACCCGCATAAAGGCTATAAAGCCATCCTAAAGACATTTGAGCAGGATGGTCGCGGACGTGCCCTGCGCAAGCAGTATGGTTATATCCCCTGCGACCCCTTCAAGGAGTCGGTAGCATACGACATGGAATATGCCATTGCCGATGGAGCAGCAGCACAGGCTGCCGCCAAGCTGGGTTATGCCGACGATGCAGCAATGCACACCAAGAACAGCCACTCTTACCGTAATTTCTTCGACCCCGCAACAGGCTTTGTACGTGGCAAGAAGATAAAGGGCGGCTTCAACGAGCCTTTTAACCCCTACTTCTCGGCACACCGCGACGACGACTACTGCGAAGGTAACGCATGGCAATACACGTGGCTCGTTCCGCAGGACGTAGCAGGAATGGCACAGTGTTTCGGCGGCAAGGATAAGATGCTTGCGAAACTCGACTCGCTCTTCCTTGCACCCTCTACCGTCGAGGGCGACCCTTCACCCGATATTTCGGGTCTTATAGGACAGTTTGCCCACGGCAACGAGCCTTCGCACCATATCCTTTACCTTTACACAATGCTGGGCGAGCCTCATAAAGCTGCCGACCGCATACGCGAAGTGATGACAACACAGTATCACGATGCATACGACGGTCTCTCGGGTAACGAGGATGTAGGTCAGATGTCGGCATGGTACATTATGTCGGCACTCGGATTCTATCAGGTAGAGCCTGCAGGAGCACGTTATTGGTTCGGAAGCCCCGCAGTAACAAGCGCCGAGCTTGCTGTTGAGGGTGGAACATTCAAGATTGAGACCGAGAACAACAGCGCCGATAACAAGTATATTCAGAGCATCCGTCTGAACGGTGCCGATTATACCCTCCCCTATATCAATCACAGCGACCTTAAGGCCGGCAGCACCCTTACATACGTAATGGGCAACAAGCCTGCAAAATGGTACACAAAAGATATCACCGAGTAAGAAACTCTAATATCATTATAGCAGTATCGGGTGGCAAATTTGCCACCCGATACTGCTATAATGATATTACATCTTAATAATACCGGCAAGAGATTCACTCATACACCTTCGTCCCGATGGTAATTAACAAAAACATATAGCCCCTTCTGTTTCAGCAGCAGTACCAATTTCGAAGTAAATTGTAATATCGAACAAGGAAAATTAATCGCATATTCCTTTATCCATGCCATAGCAGCCTCTAAATCATAAATAGAGCTTTTTCCATACCCTATATTACTATAATATACAATAGTATGTATGAGTCCGACCCACGAGATTGACTTTTGGAAAGAGCCTAACTCCTCTTCCGATTCTGCAAAGATAAAATGTCCATAATCCTTGTCTTTAAGTTCAAGGTTCAACTCATTGCAGACCATTTTATCCAGCTCATCTATATTTACTATGGAATTATCTGTAATCTTTCTTATACTGAATGAATCGAAAATCATAAACAATTTCCCTTTTCTTCGTGTCGGGCACAACCTCTATTATTACACAAATTCATATCATCTTAAAAAAGGAAAGACATTCTTAGAATCGCAAAGTTATCATTATTTTACAAAATAACAAATACTAAAAAAAAGACGACACATAAACCAATCGCACTACTCTGTTGTTAATCTTGGGTATAAAACACCGATATTTATTGGTTCAGAGATATAAAAACAGCAAAATACAGAAATGAACAACAGAGTTTTTACGCTCCTGTCAGCCACATTCGTAGCTCTGACAACAGCGACAGCACAAGAGAGTATTCTTGCCGAGCCTATACCACAGAAGTGGCCCGATGAAGAGGAGTTGTTTCTGCCTGTAACAGCCGAAGACGACAGGTGGTGGCATATATTCGGCGATACACACCTCGACTCTCTTATCGCCGAGGCCTCAAACAGCAATTTCAGCCTCATCGCAGCAATAGAGAACATACGCAGTGCCAAGGCTCAGTGGCGACAGGCACAAGCGCTTATGTTGCCATCGCTCGACCTTAATGCAGGCTGGCAACGAGGACGTACAAGCGGAAATATTAAGTCGACCGGTGACGAGACAATGTACAGCGGATATTTCGACGCAGCGGCAAGCGTCAGCTGGCAAGTCGACCTTTTCGGTAAGCTATACAAACAGTCGCTCTCGCAAAAAGAGCTTTACAGCGCAAGCAAAGAGGAGTATCGTAATATACTCGTCTCGCTGTATGCCAATGTAGCAACAGGATATTTCTCTCTTGTACAGAGCCTCACACAATTAGAGGTGCTTAACGAAAATGCAGCCTCGCAACGAGAAATAATGAATATTGTTGAGGTGCGCTACAACAGCGGCCTTGCATCGAAATTGGATGTTGCACAGGCACGCTCGGTGTATTACAGCACCCTTGCCTCTATTCCCCCAGCCGAAGGAGCTGTTCAGCAATATCGCAACTCTCTTGCAGTGCTCTTGGGATGCTATCCTCAGGAGTTTTATGGTTGGCCACACGACACTCCGCCCCTTCCGCAAATTGTAGCGCCAATCGCCGTTGGAGTACCAGCCGCCCTGTTGCGCCGTCGTCCCGACGTACGAGCAGCAGAATATAGAGTAGAATCGTATGCCCACCAATTAGGAGCATCCAAGCGCGAATGGCTACCCACATTCTACCTCAACGGCTCTATTGGATTCTCGTCGTCGGAACTTAAACACCTGCCGCGCGAGCGCAGCATGACGTGGCAGATAGCCCCTTCACTAACATGGAACCTTTTCGACGGCGGACGAAGCACCAACGCCACACGCGAGGCACGTGCCGCACTCGACCAGTCTATTGCGCAGTTTAACTCTACGGTGCTTACAGCAATGCAGGAGGTAGAGAATGCAATGGCACTCTATCGCAACTCGATAAAGCAGATTGTGGCACTCCGAGAGACTGTAAATCAGTGCGAAGAGACACTCAAGCTATCACTCGACCTCTACAAGCAAGGGCTGACACAGTTCCAGAATGTCCTCGATGCACAGCGCACCCTGCTCAGTTACAGAAACAATCTTGTTGAAGCAAAAGGCAATTCCCTGAAAGCCCTTGTACAACTCTACGAGTCATTGGGCGGAGGATGGTAACAAATAGTAACCATAATATCACATAAAGATGAACAGAATAGTACTCACTGCAGTTGCTGCAATGGCACTCACAGCCTGCACACAGAAGAACAGCAATACCCCGATGGTTGCACTGCCGATAGCCGTAGAAAGTCCGCAGGTGCGCAATGTCACACTCACCCGCGAATATCCCGGTTACCTCTCGGCCGAGGCAACGGTGTCCATCGTTGGGCGTGTAAACGGTACACTAATAAGCAAGAACTACACCCCGGGACAGAGAGTAAAAAGCGGTGAGCTGCTTTTTGTGATAGACCCCACCACATACGAGAATACCGTTACACAAGCCGAGGCCGAACTCAACAGCGCCGAGGCGAATCTCGACTATGCCATAAACAACTACGAGAGAATGTTGGAGGCAGTAAAGAGCGATGCTGTCAGCCGCATAGAGGTAATAAAAGCCGAGACCTCGGTTGCCACATATAAAGCACAGGTAAGCAATGCACGTGCCGCCCTTTCCACCGCAAGAAAAAATCTCGGATATTGCCACATACGTGCCCCACACGACGGTCTGATGAGCCTTTCGGAACTATCGGTAGGAAGCTACATTGCCGGTGCAGCAAGCCCCGTCGAGCTGGGCAAACTGTATAAGGATGACAATATGTATGCCTATTTCGATGTAACCGACAACCAATGGTTGCGACAGCAACAACGAAAAGAGGAGGTAGGAAAAGAAGAGCAGATAACCTTTACCTTGGGCGAAGACCGCTACTTTACACGCAGTGCCAAGATGGATTATCTATCACCCGACGTAAAGACAAGCACAGGAACATTGCGTGTAAGAGCCACACTCGCCAACAGCGACCATTTTCTTAAGCCGGGAAGTTATATAAGTGTCATTCTGCCATACGAGACACTATCCGATGCCACTCTCGTGCGCGATGCAGCCATAGGCACCGACCAAACAGGCAATTTCCTTTATGTAGTAAACGACTCGAATATTGTAGAATATCGACACATCGAGACAGGTAATATCGTCGACGACACCCTGCGTATCATACGCAGCGGACTCTCACCCAAAGAGCGCTATGTAAGCAAAGCCCTTATGAAAGTACGTAACGGAATGAGAATAACCCCCGTATCGGAGAACTAAGAAACAGTCCGAACAATCTACATCTTGCATTATGGATTTTAGCAAATTTTTCATCTATCGCCCAATATTTGCGACCGTACTCTCACTACTGCTGTTGGTAGGCGGTCTTGTAGCCCTCTTTGTACTACCCATCGACCAATACCCATCTATAACACCGCCCACGGTGCAGGTAACAGCCGTATATCCCGGAGCAAATGCCGAGACTATTGCACAGACAGTGGGTATACCCATAGAACAACAGATAAACGGAGTGGATAATATGATATATATGAGCTCTACCTCATCATCGTCGGGCACATATAATCTAACCGTCACCTTCGAAGTAGGAACCGATATTGATATGGCAACCGTTCTTGTGCAGAACAGGGTGAATATTGCCCTCAACTCACTGCCGAGCGAGGTTACACAGCAAGGAGTAACAGTACAAAAGCAGTCGTCAAACATAGTGCTGTTCATAACACTCACAGGCGACTCTATCTACGACCAGCTCTATTTGTCGAACTATGCACAGCTCAACCTCGTCGACCGTCTGACACGTACCCCCGGTGTGGGCGCAGTCAACATTATGGGAGCAGGAAAATACTCTATGCGTGTGTGGCTCGACCCCGAGGCTATGCGCATACGCGGCATATCGCCCTCAGAGGTCTACGCAGCCATAAGCAAGCAGAACATAGCAGTGTCGGCAGGTTATGTAGGACAGACGCTTGGCAAGGGGGCCGATAATGCCTTTCAATACACTCTGAATGTACAGGGCCGACTGCGCAGTGCCGAGGAATTTGCCAATATTGTAATACGCAACGACGGTGTTGATATGCTACGATTGGGTGACGTTGCCAAAATAGAGATTGGCAGTGAGACATACAGTTCTTCGTCACATCTTAAAGGGAAGCCCACCGCCGCCCTCGCCGTCTATCAGCTACCGGGAAGCAGTTCGTTAGCAGTCTCTAAGGCGGTACGCGAACGGATGGAAGAGCTATCGCAGAATTTTCCGCCCAATATGCAGTATCAGATAGCATTGGACACCACCGACGTGGTGCGCAGCTCAATAGAGGAGGTTCTTTACACCCTGTTCGAGACAACGGCATTAGTAATATTGGTAATATTCCTCTTCCTGCAAAATTGGCGTGCCACACTTATCCCCTGCCTCACTATTCCCGTATCACTCATTGGTACACTTGCTGTGATGGAGCTATTAGGGTTCTCTATAAATACCCTTACACTCTTCGGACTTGTGCTTGCCATTGCCATTGTGGTAGACGATGCCATTATAGTAGTGGAAAATGTCACACGAATAATTGACACCGAGGGACTTGCCCCACGCGAGGCTACCGACAAGGCAATGAGCGAAATTTCGGGTCCTATAATTGGTGTAGTGCTTGTGATGATGGCAGTATTCCTGCCAACAACAATGATTAGCGGAATATCGGGGCAGTTGTATAAACAGTTTGCCCTGACGATAGCCGCATCGACACTGCTGAGTGGTTTCAATTCTCTCACCCTCACCCCTGCCCTCTGTGCCATTATGCTACGTCCCACAAAAATTAACGAGCATAAAGGTGTTATACTGCGTTCGTTCGACAAAATGTACGATGCCATCCAGCGCACCTACGACCGCAGTGTCGAGTGGCTTCTGCGCAAGCCTGCTGTTGCAGCCATCAGTTTCGCGCTATTTGCCATCCTCGCTGTTGTGATGTTCGTAAAGTGGCCATCCACCTTTATCCCCGAAGAGGACGACGGATACATAATAATATCTGTTCAGTTGCCGCCTGCTGCATCATTGGCGCGTACCGAAAAAGTTGCCGCCAGAATAGAGAAAATCCTCGATAGCTACCCCGAGGTAAAAACAAACATTGCCATCAGCGGATTCAGCATACTCAACAACGGCGAACAGAGCAATGCAGCCGCCATTTTTGTGGTACTGCGCGACTGGAGCGAGCGTAAAAGCAAGGGGCAGAAAGCCGCAGATATTGTCGAGCGCTTCAACCGTCAGGCATACGCCGAGATTGAAGAGGCACAATGCTTCGCCATCGTTCCACCGGCAATTCCCGGAATAGGCAACGTGGGCGGTCTGCAGTTACAGCTCGAGGACCGCAAGGCTCTTGGCACCACCGAGATGCAGAAAGCGGTTGAGGCGCTCATAGAGAGTGGCAGCAGATACCCGGCAATAGCCTCAATGACAAGTTCTTTCGAAGCAAACGTTCCACAATATCGAATAAATATCAACCGCGATAAAGCCATCAGTATGGAGCTTGACATAAGCGCAGTACTATCGACCCTCAGCTATTATATGGGTTCGGTATATGTGAACGACTTCACCATGCTGGGACGTATCTGGCAGGTCAAGATGTCGGCAGGCGAGAAGAGTCAGAAGATGATTGACGACGTGCTTGCATTGAGCCTTGCCAACAGCAAGGGCGAGATGGTACCCTTCAGTAGTTTCATCGAGGTCGAGGAGATTCTTGGTGTCGACCAGCTGGGACGTTATAATATGTACAATAGTGCCGCTGTTACTTGTAACACCGCCCCGGGGTACAGCTCGGGACAGCTTATGGAGAGCATATCAGAAGCCTTCCGCAGCAGTCTGGGTAATGAGTTCGGCTATGAATGGACCGGAGTAGCCTTTCAGGAGGAGAGCGCAGGCTCGACAACCACCATCATTCTTGCCTTGGCTCTTTTGGTTGCCTATTTGGTACTTGCCGCACAGTATGAGAGCTGGACAAGCCCCATAGCCGCAATCACCGGTGTTCCTATCGCATTGTTGGGTGCAATATTAGGATGTGCACTTATGGATATTCCCGTAAGCATATACACACAGATTGGAATTATCCTGCTCATCGCCCTCAGCGCCAAAAACGGTATTCTCATCGTTGAGTTTGCCCGAGACTTCCGCGCATCGGGCAACGACATACGCCACAGTGCAGCCGAGGCTGGACACGTGCGTCTGCGCCCTATCCTCATGACCTCTTTTGCCTTTGTTCTGGGAGTAATGCCACTGCTTTTTGCCGGAGGTGCAGGTGCAGCAGCCCGTCTGTCATTAGGTGCCGCTGTAGTATTTGGTATGTTGGTAAATACAGTGATTGCCACACTCTATGTCCCCAACTGGTACGAATGGATGCAGACACTGCAAGAGCGTGCCTTTTCGGGGAATATAAAAAAATAGACATCGCGTGTCATACTGAGCATAGCAAAGTATCTGTAAAAATAGTAAAAAAACATCGCGTGTCATACTGAGCATAGCGAAGTATCTGTAAAAACAGTAAAAAACATCGCGTGTCATACTGAGCATAGCGAAGTATCTGATAAACATTTAGTTGATGTATTCAGACTCTTAACTTTGTTCAGAATGACACGCCTAAAAGAAACATTACGATATAATATCGTATCACTACAACACAATATTATTCCGTAAAATACAATATTACCACATTAGTCCATTCCAAAGCCCCTTATCCAACCATTCGCGTCTTTCCGGTGCCCCGGCGACAACATTATCTTCGGGGTTATCGGGTGTATCGAACGAAGTGGCTATGATATGTTCTAAGTTACACTCTACAAGATAAAAATCAGGTGCAAAATACTTTTTCATATTACTTTCTTCTTGGTACAAATATTTTCTTCTTTCCTACAACATAAACACCGGTCGGCAATTCACTTAACGAAGATTTTGCATCAACATTCTTAAATACAATATTACCGTCTACCGAATAGACATCCACCTTATCGTCATCTTTAGTAATACCATTTACAAGAGTATGAGAACCCGAAGAATGATTTACTTTCAACTCCCTACCGAGTTTAACACCGCCAGGCACCACTATATAGGAACGAAAAGGCATAACCTTAGCATTTATACCAACCAATACAAAATTGCCATTTGAAGCATCAAAAACATAATACTTTAAATTAGAGCTACTATTAAGCATTGTAGTACTATAAACACCCAACATTGCTATATCGCCCACTTCCACCTCGGTAGACGATACTGTGGTCTCTATACCATTTATGGCTACATTGGTAAAAGGAGTCATATCCTTGCTACACTTTATTATATACGGAGTATTAGCAAGCATTTCATCCACCTCTTCAAATGTTATGCTACCGGTTTTAATATCAAACGATGATAGTTTCTCGATAATCACTCCGGCATCTTTCAATTGTTGCACTTTATCCGAAGAAAGCGTAAAAGGCAGACAAACAGTCGACCAATATCCCGCCTTGAAAGCTCTGTCAAAAGAGGCCGTACTACAATCTATAGGCTGAGGAACATACAAATTATACTCACCGTCGTACAGCGAAAACTTGTTACAAGAGAATCCATCGTTACATTCCACAATGTTTCCATCTATTTTTTCGGCATTAAACTTTGTTCCGCTTTTCACAAAAGACAAAGCATTCTTATTGGGAAATACTATCTTACCCCCGATACTGTCGGCACCCGAAATATCGATACCGACAAAATCCTTATTCACCGATAACCCATCACCAATCGAGGCTGCGACCCAAGAGGGTATATAACCCGAAAGTGCACTCAAATCAATCGATGATTCTTTAGTAAACGGTTCTTCTCCGACATAACAATACGACGAAGAATTCGGTGTCTTTATGTCATAATTTCCATTTACTGTAAGTACGGTTGAACGCACATAAATGGGGTGTATACCCTCGGGAAAATCGGTATCGGTAAGATAATAGGCGCGTAGCACCTCGCCACTATTACCTTCTATACGGTCGGCCTCAGTGGTTATAACGATTACGCGCCACCAACCATCGTCCTGCAATTTATAGTTCACAATGTGTTTAAAATTCTTTACACCACCTCGTCCGATAGTATGCGGACAGCGATCACCCAACTCAAAAGGATTAAGACCACCTGTATCATCAAGAGTCATCCCCTCGGGTAAAAGAATATCAAACTGAAAAGCCCATATATCGGCTGTAGCGTTGTTCATTGATATACTGAACGACAATCCATCGGCCGATGTTGCACCCGGCTCTGCCTTAAATGGCACAACCTGCAACATATCCTCGGCACTAACAAAGAGTGCCGAGAATAACATTACTACCGTTATCAATATCTTGTTCATAGATAATCAAATTACATTAATAATCACTCATCGAGTACGACCTCAACAATACCCATTGCATCGGTTACATTAAATGTCTCATCATCGTTCATATCCGAGACCTCCTCGATAAACACCTCGGTTTCCTCTTTTAGAACGTGTGTAACAAGGTTCATTACATCGGTAACGTTAACCACATTATCTCCATTTGTATCACCACGCTTATAAATAGCAATACGGCCGTTACGGGTTGATACTGTCAGACGCTCACCGTCGGGTTCAACAACCGACACCTGATTAATCTTGGTACGTTCCGAAAGTCCTGTTGCATAGTCATCGGGCACTTTCACCTTAAAACGCAATAGTTCGGTGTTACCATCGGCAATCTTACCACCTATCAGTGAGAACACGTAACAAGTATCATCTACCACAGAACACGATACATTGTATCCTCGTGCCTTATCATTGACATAAACCTCGTCAATATTGGGTTTCAAGTCAAGAGGGAACGTTAACTGGAAAGTCATATCGCACAACGTATCCAAACTTGTGAGATAAAGAGGAATATCCAGAATATCTCCAGGTTTTCCAATCACAGTCATCATATAAAAGGCATACTTGTTTTTTTCGGGCATCTGCGGCTCACTCGGATTATAAGGATTAAACTCAAATAGTGCCACAAAATGAATATTTTCCTTACCCATTGTATATGAGAACTGCGGCAACGACGTATATAGTGTATCGGACACATACCAACCAATAAAACGATAACCGGTATTGGCTGTAGCTGTGATAGTCGCACTTTTACCTTCGAGCAGCCTTTTAGAAGATGTCGACACCGTTCCACCATCTTCGGTGCTCACAGTGATATTATGGTGCAGAATAGGGTCGGAAGGCTCCGAAGGACTCGACGGTTCAAATACGAACCTAAAATGAGCAGTCAGAGTCTCATTGGCAGCAGTTGTTTTATATGTAAACGTACGGCTTGTAGAGACAGTATCACCTGCCGAATTCGACCAATAGTCGAATACATAATCTGTTTCGCACGATGCGCTTACACTTACATTTTTTCCTATCTGATATTTTCCGCCTCCACTGACACTACCACCCTTCTCGGCTGCAAGTGTAAGACGATAGTACAATATCATAGATGGGTCTTGCGGTTCAGATGGACTTGACGGGTTGAACACAAATTTAAAATGTGCAATAAGAGTCTCGTCGCCATCACCTTTCTTAAAGTTAAAAGAGGCTGCCGAGGAGACTGTATTACCCTTCTCATCAGTCCATTTTTCGAATACATAACCCGATGCTGCCGAGACACGCAGTCCTACTGTTGTTTCGGGAACATAGCGTCCTGCACCGTAAACAGTTCCTCCCGCAGCTGGAGAAGCCTTCAGAGTAAGTTTACGTGGCGCAACGCCCGGTTCGGCAGGATTGGCCGGGTTGAAATCCTGTCCCAACATTGCAATGCTGCACAGCAGCATTGCAAATAGGGAGAAATATTTGATTCGTCTCATAGCGCAGATGTTTTACTTTACAATAACCTTAACCGCACCTGCATTGGTACGCACGATGTATGTACCGGCAGAGACTGTAAGAGTATCATTGCCACCTATTTCGGCAACAGTACGTCCGTCGGCAGCTATGATTGTTACGGTACCCTCGACACCACTAACGCAAATAGAACCATCGGCTGCAACAATGCTTATACCAACCTCCTCGAGGTTTGCGACATCGGTTGTCGCAGGAGCCATTGTAACACCAAGAACAAAGCGATCGGTATAGTTGCCCGCATCGGCTGTGAAAGTATAGTCGCCATCGGCAAAATTATGTGTTATGCCTGTTGCTTTATCAAACAGCACAACTTCGCGTACATCGCTGCGTTTAATCGAGAATGTATGTTTGCCATCGTGTTTCAATACCACACCAAGCTGTACATTACCACCGCTGTAGGGACGCTCATTTATTGCATACTCGGTGCCATCGCCACCACTAGTATATAGTTGCGGACAATCGCCCTCGGTAGCAAAGAACTTACTTGCATCGAACAGAGTCTCATACTCCATAGACGCAGCATCGTTGAATACCACACGTGTACGATCGTTAAACTCGCCATACGACAGTAGAACATCTACCAACTGACGGTTCTTTGCGTTTGAGTTAACAGATGGTGCACTCTGCTGGTTTATAATCTCACTTGTCAACTGTCTGCCGGTCTCGGGGAATGAAATTGAATTCACATTCTCGGGACACTGCACAAAGAAGGCCTCGTTGGGTGCAATTGCATAGTCATCGTCAATAATTGAGTAGGCATTATACTTTTTGTTGTAGACATCGTAAGTGGTAATTGGCGCAACAAAATTAAGCGCGTGGATATTGTACCAACATTGCCACGGGTTACCAACAAGATTCCATCCGCGGTTCGCCGCCTTGTCAGCGGGGTTAGCAGCAAGCGCCTTTACAAACTCCTCATTAGAGACCACATTCTGCTTGCTCGCATTGTCAAGGGCAGCAAATGTAAGCCAACAATTAGCGCTTGTCTGTACAATAAATCCTGTACCCGCGGGAATAACAGCATCCGCAGCATAGTTTTTCCAATTACCCGATGCACCATTTGCAGCACGTGTTGCACCATCGTAATAACGGAATACACACTTTGTACCCTCTACACTCGGTATAACCTCGCTAATCTTAAAGTCAAAGGGAAGCGATACAAAATACCAATATTTTCCTGTTACGTAATAGTCATGTTTATATTGGCCTATAATTTTTGTTGCATCATTGTTAACAAGAATGCGTGCATACTTATCATCACCTCTGCCATTATAATAGTTGTACGATACTGTGTATAATGTATCGAAGAGCTGTGCAGCATCGCCATTAAGTTTAATAGAACCCGTTCTGTTTATTGTAAGGTTTGGTTTTCCATCGAAACGCTCACGTGTATTCATTATAAGGTCGTTATTCAATGTCCAGTTCTTAACATCACCGGTGTTAAAGCCCTCGATTTTGTAATTATACCAATACTCGTCCAATTTATATGAGTTAACAAGGAAAGAAGGCACCTTAATTACTACATCTTTAGGACAATTCGACAGGAACCTTGACTTATCATCACCACCAACCACAGTAGGCGATTTAAGGACTAATGTTTTAAGATTAGAACAATGTCCTATAATAGGACTACCCGGATCGAATGATGCCTCGTAATAAGATGTTGGGAACTCGGCATAAACAAGTTTATCGCAATCATAAAACGCAGACTCGCTTACCTGCACCCCTTCTTGAATAAACAGAGAATCTACTGCACAATCTTTAAATGCTCTATTAGAAATTTTCTTCAACGATTTAGGGAATCGCGGGTTAAATAACAACGCACTGCCAAAAGCGTCAGAAGAAATATCGGTTATTCCCTCGTGCAACTCAAATGTGTTAAGATGGTTACAGTAATAAAAGCAAGAACTGGGTACATAGGTCATTCCTTTGGGGTAATGCACCGTTGTTAACAAATGGCAATTATAGAAAGCATTGTCACCTATAGATGTTATGCTATCGGGCAACAAAGCTTCACTTATCATTGAATAGCGGAAAGCATATTCCCCAATACTTTTTAATGTTTTAGGGAAATTCATCTTTTGCACATAAGAGTAAGAAAAAGCATATTCACCTATCTCTTCCAATGAATCGGGCAAAACTACTTCGTGTAAAAATTTACAATGTCCTGAGTAATTATCAAACTGTTCCTTCGGGATTGAAGTTACAAGAGCCTCACTAAGGTCTATAGAATAAAGTCCTGTCATCATAGTAACCTTTGCCCAATCGTCGTCGTTCATTTTTCCCTTAATCTTTATACGACGTACATCCTTTATATGGTCGACATTATACAACACCTCGGTACCAAGACTACCGGGCTCCAATAGATTAACCTCGAAATATGGAGTCTTTTCGATACCTATATCATATATATATCCATAATCATAACTCGATGATGTAAAAATATATCTCCATTCAATTGTATGCTTACCGGGAGATAGCTTATCGAAATAGCGAGAATAATAATAACCACATTGCTCATCTGTCATACCTTTTGCTATCTCACGTACTTTTACGCCATCGACATATACCTCGGCTGCCATTCCGTATTGACTATATAACATATATGAGATTGTAGCATCTACGTCATTCGCCACTTGCGCCTTTAAGCTATATGTACCCGGGGAATCAGGGGTAATGTATATACGATCGGAATAGCTGCCTGAGGTTCCATGAACTTTCCATTTATTCTCGGCATCATTTACAAAGAAGATAGGATAATCGCTCCACTCGCGGCTCACATACTCAGAAGATAGCAACAGACCTCCTTCTATATTATCGGCAGCTTCTTTCAACAGTTCGGTAGTGCTTGCCGGGTCTTTATATACCTTCTCGAAATTATCAACTGCATAAAAGTAGGTATCCGTGGTTTGAAGTGCATCGTAAAGACGACGCTTTGCTATATAATATTCGGCAGCATCCTTCTCTATGAATTTCCAAGTGATGTTACCCTCGGTGAGATTGGAAACAATGCGGTCATTGGTTGCGTCTGCCGCGTAGCCTACAAACTCATTCTCCTTATAATAACTTGTATTGGCAGGGGCACGTTGTATCTTATAAGAGGAAGCATTGCCTGTTATTGTAAAATAGCTATCTTTGTTTAATGACGATCGGGTAGACATAGAAGAAGATTGGGCATAAATATAATACTTATTTTCGCTTATTTGCAGTGTATATGACCCATCGGTTTTCTCTTTTACATCTATTGCAATAGCATTTCTATACTCGCCCAACCCGGGATAGCCTGTACCGGTGGTACTACGTGTAAGAAACTTATCGGTGCCTATATTATAAAGATAATAGGTTTTACCGCTCTCCACTGTTGCTGATGTGGGGAAAGTTGGTGCTGTGCGCTCGGCGGCCCAAGCTTGTGTAAACAGCAAAAGACTTGTCACTACAATGACAAGGTAACGTTTGATTTTGTCCATAATTCTTGTTTTTGGTGAAATAATAAAGTTTGTTACAACCGTTTACAGGTTGCTTAATTCAAAAATTGGCGGTTTTTGATTGGTGAAAAACAAGAAGGACGTAAATTGTCCGCTAATTGCCTATCGACCAACCAGGTACCGCCAAGTAACCTTCCACCCAATAAGCAGGAACAATCTACGCCCAACGTTGGACGCAGACTCTTATCTTGCTTATTCTCGGTGTGAAATTGGCGGTTTCAGTTGGTGAGAACAAGAAGCAAAAGTCTTAATATTCCGAATAAAGAACAAACACGTTAAAAGAAAAAATGTTCTTTACCCTAAATATAAGTGTATGTATTTACGTTCTTCTTAAAGAGCAAACCTCTATAGAAGCCTGTCTCTAAAAAACATAATAACTGTCTGTTTCGTAAATTGCTGTTTTAATGTTAAACTTTTTGATACTTATATTACTTATATTATAAAAAATACTGTTTCATTTGTCTTTGCAGCATCTGTCATTTCGAACAAAGTGAGAAATCCAATCAACACATTCAGAATGACAAACTCGGCATCACATCTGTCGCAAACGGACGTTAAACATCTCTATCTCTTTTGAGATCACTCACACAAGGTTCGGGATGACATATTACCGAATCAACATATATCATTACTTTTGTATTTCATCATCTGTCATTTCGAACGAAGTGAGAAACCTAATCAACACGTTCTGAATGACAAACTCGGTTCTAAGAAATAACTAATCGAACCATTCCATCTCTTCTGCTAAATCTTTTTTCTTTGGATTTACTGAAACTATAAGGTTCTCTTTTTTTGTTCTATTCCACCCTTTCAATTCTTTCTCACGCTTTATGGCATCTTCTATAAATTTATATTCCTCATAATAAACAAGGTAATGACATCTATACTTCTTTGTAAAGCCCTCAATTACACCTGTTTTATGCTCCACATACCTGCGATACAAATCATTTGTCACACCTATGTACAAAACAGTGCGCGTTCTGTTTGACATAATATACACCCAATATCGATGAACATTAATCATAATAGGCTTTATAGCATTTCATTTTTTGCCATTTTAAACGCAGTAAGAGATTCTTCGCTACGCTCAGAATGACAAACGTAGCCAAACTTGTCATTTCGAACGAAGTGAGAAATCCAATCAACACATTCTGAATGACAAATTACACTCATTCTATTTGTTAAGAAAGAAGTAATTTTTTGCAAATATAAGAATCATATTTCAAATAATCAGAGTTTTTCAAGAATATAATTATCTTGCAACATTCTCAACTGACGAACTTAACTCAAATTATTGCAAGGATTACCGCTAACAATATTAAAAAGCATATAAGATTGTTCGAAATGACATTGACTTATAAGTCTCATTTAGAGTTAAGTTACTATATATTCTTCGTCTTCTAAAACTTAAATAGTTCGATGCGCAAAGTTGTCTTTGACGGCGGAATAACAACACCCACAAGAATAGAAGCATAGAGCGTCCATTTACCCGATTCTATCATAAGATCATTGACACAGCAAAACCCAATGATATGCTTTCCCGCAACTGTTCCCATTAAATATGGATAGCATTATAATTAGAAATCTTTAATAAGCAAAAAAAATCTTAATCATTTTTATTTACAACACATAATAATTACCTTTGCGAATATATAACACAAACAACGATAAAACCGTATGAGAGCTATACTATCCTTCCTGCTTCTAATGCTATTGACATTCTCCACAGTAGCACAAAGTAACGTTGACGATACTGCAAAAAGAGCACTTGTGATGGGCAGAACACTTGTCCCCGAGTATGTCTATCTGCATTTTGACAATTCGGCATATTATTTAGGCGAGACAATGTGGTTCAAGGCGCATGTTACAAGCGGTAACAGCGACAAGGCAAGCACACTGAGCAAAGTCCTTTATGTAGAGCTTGTCGCTCCCGAAGGATATGTGGTTGAGACAAAAAAGTACAAACTCGACGACAGTGGCAGTTGCAACGGTGAGTTCGAACTGAACCCTCTGCTTCTCTCGGGATACTACGAGGTGCGTGCCTATACCCGATACATGCTGAACCGCAACAGTGAGGCTGTCTACAGCCGCGTGTTCCCCATCTTCGACAAGGTTAATGCCAACAACTGGGACTTCAAGAATATGCTCGACCGCAAGCGCGGATTTATGTACCGTGGCGAGTGGGTAAGTTCGGAGCTTCCCGAGTGTACCCTCACATTCTACCCCGAGGGCGGCCATCTTGTCGGTGGAATTAGCACGCAGGTGGCATACGAGCTTCGTGGAAAAGACGGGGTATTCGGCAGCGACACTGTTACCATCTTAAAAGATGGCAAGCCCATACTGACCACTGTTCCCACACACAATGGAAAAGGCTCTTTCGTTATTATACCCGAGGCGAAGAGTAAATACACCGCACAGGTGTACTGCATCAATAAGAAGGGGGAAAAAGAGCGTTTCCGTTTCGACCTACCCAAGATTGAGGCCAAAGGTGTCGGCATCAGCATAACACAGGATGCCACTAATGTAACCATCAAGATTAGCAACAACGACAAAGAGAGTGGCGAGTTAGGCTTTGCACTGCTTCATCGCGGCACAATGGGCTTCTACAAAAAACTTCCGGCTGCACAGAGCGAGCACACATTCACTCTACCCAAAAGCGGTCTATTAGAGGGTGTTACACGTGCTGTAATCTTCAACGATGAAGTTCCTATTGCCGAGCGTCAGTTTTTTGTCATGCACGACCTACTGCAAAAAAGCGACCGTCAGACTGTAAAACTGAGCGTAAAGGGTAACAACTACAACATCAACAATCTCTCCCCCAAAAAACACGAGAAAATAACCATCAGTATCGAGCGCGAGGATGGCAAGCCCATTGAGGGCGACGCACAATTCTCGTTATCGGTAACCGATGCCGCAGGTAACCAATCGACCTCTTGGGACTACAATATGTACACCTATCTTCTGCTTGGCTCAGAGCTTAAAGGATACATCCCCGATGCCTCGCAATATTTTGCACCCGAGAACGACAAGCGGCACGAACAGCTCGACCTGCTTATGCTCACCCACGGCTGGACCTCATACGACTGGGGCAAACTGACCCAAATAAAAATGTCGCAGCTGCAACCCATAGAGCGAGGAATAACGCTCAAAGGAACCTTGTATCAGAAGAGCCGAGAGGATGGGCCGGGACGATACAGCAAGACAAACATCAAACCGTCTAAATTCAACCTCACAAGCCTGCAAATTTCTTACAATAATAAAGTTGCCGAACAAGAAGAGTTCCGTACCGACTCGACCGGTTCTTTCACTCTTGAGCTTGACGATTTCTATGGTAGACGAGTGGGCAAGCTCATACCCACCGACAACTATCGTCACACCGATAAAGTGTGGTACGCCTTTTCGCTCGACCGCTACTACTCACCCGGATTCCGTCTTTACGACTATTGGGAGAGGAATTTGGGACAATCGGTAGAAGAGAGTGTAAACGACAGCCTCATTAAGCTGAATCCTTTCGAATATATGCTTGGCCCTTTGGAGGTTACAACAGCAAAAAAAGAGGAGCGCAACGGTCGTCCACCCCACAGCGAGATGCGATTCGACTACCTCGACGAATGGGAGTATGCACAGGATATAACATACCTTAAGGACGGCACATCCAGCGACAAACTGTACGACCTTGCCATCCACGAGGATTATATGAACGAGATTACCGATGTAGAGTCGACCGGAATAATAGAAGAGAACAGCAATCTCAATGAGGATGAAGCAACGAACAACGGACTTGACCCCGCCGAACACCTCGAGAATCAGACCAACAATATCTTCGAAAGACAACGTCCATCGGGTATATATGTCATAGACGGCAGCAATTCGGACCACGGAAAGTATCTTGGCAATATGTACTTCCCCGGTAAATTAGACAATACAAAATATATGGGTACCACCGAACAGAGCTACAAGAACACACTCACCGCCGATGAGGTAGTGCGCAGTGCAATGTATCGCCACAACTACAATTGGGCCTATTGGGTGCAGCTGATGGTAGTACTGGGCGACTACGACCCATATAAAGTTCCCGTACCCGACACCGAATATTACAAAGGCAAAGACCCCGAGAAGATGGTTCGTTTCAAGGAGATTGTGATACGAAGCGACGAAAAGACAAGAAAGCAGTTCGAGAACACAAGTGTCTCTTGGGGACGCAAGACAAGTTCACTGAACAACAAAGAGCCATTCACAAAATTCTACTTGGGATTCCTCTCGCAAAGCTATCTTATTGGACGTGAGGGTGTAGACAATGCTCCTATGCCCGAGGTATTCCTACGAAAACTGAAATCGGGACAGATAACAAGCGGAGGCGGACAGTCGGCACCGTTCAACCCCAATTATGTAGCCTGCCTTATTCCTCAAAAGGAGAGTGACGGCGAGCTTATCACCCCCGACTTCTCTAACATGAGTGCATCGCGCTACACATCCATTCAAGGTTACAACGAGAGCAAACAGTTCTACTCGCCCGACTATAGTAAGATGAAGCCAGATGCACAAAATAATGACTATCGCCGTACACTGCTGTGGATACCTACTATAAAAGCACAGAACGGCAAGATAGAGGCTGAGCTATACAACAGCAGCTACTGCGATGCCATAAAAGTCAACGTCGACGGAGTAGACGGTAACACTTTTTACAGCAACCACAGCAGTATGACAACGCGCACAATGGAGCAGGCAAGCGAGGTGGAGAATAGGAATACTGCCAAAGGCATCAGCGAAGCAGGGCCGATACAGTACAGCAAAGAGGATGAGCAAGCCCTTATGCAAAGATGCGAACTTGGCGATATTATGTACAATCAGCAGAAGTACACAGGAGCAATAAAGATATATGCCGAGCTACTGCAATACAACTATCCACCTGCAATGCGTAAGATAGGCATCTGCCACATTCACGGCCATGGTATAACCAAGAGCATAGATAAGGCCATAGAATTTCTTTCACTTGCAGCAGAATATGATGACACCGAGGCAATGTACACTCTTGCCGAAATATACTGCAATAATGCCGAGAAAAGAGACAAGGCTAAGAGCATCGAATATCATAAACGCGCCGAGAAGCACGCTAAAAGTGATATTCTTGCCAAGATTGCCTATAACTACTACAATGGTACGATAGTAGAGAAAGACACAGCAAAAGCTATCGAGATATTCCGCACCTTGGCAGTGGACGGCAATGCCAACGGACTGTTTATGTATGGCAAATACATGCTGCAACAAGCTATAGAGAGTGAGACAGAGATTGGTACACCCATTGAGAGCATTAACCGAGCTGCCGAAAAATCGCTTCCCGAGGCAATGCTCTTCATGATGCACCACCATCACAGTTTGCAACAACATAAAGAGTCGTACCGTTTAGCGAACAAACTACACCAGATGGGCATAAAAGAGGGTACCCTGCATCTTGCCGATTACTACGAGAAGGGATTAGGAGTAAAACGCGACAAACGATTGGCCGAAGACCTAAGGCGCGAAGCCAAATAAGAATTAAAGGGACAGCTGAAGATTATCCGCTGTCCCTTTTTATCATACATTATTTAAAGTTCGAATAGCCTATTCAGTTGCTCCGTAAGGAGTCTCATCCTCGGCAGCAAGAGGCAAGATATCATCCTCGTTGTTCAAATAGGTACCTGCATAAATACGGTTACGCAGAGCTTCAAACTCCTGTGCCTCATCGAGAGATATCTCACAAGCTATCTTCGCAGGCTCTTCAAAGAGAGCTGCGGCAGCTTCGGACAGCAGTTCCTCGCCCAAAAGAAACTCTTCCGAACCAACATTTTTCTTTATATTTGTCTTCATCTGCGTGCAAAGATAGTTAAAGGCTGAATAAGAAAAAAAGCTCTACCTCTTTTTTTTTACTCGAACACTTGTTCTTACTAAGCAAATTCACTCAGTTCTAACCAACGCATTGTCTTCTCGTCGATAAGTTCTATTACCTCGGCTATACGTTGTGACTTTTGCAGAAGAGCATTATTATCGAGTGTACCGCTGCACATATCCTGTTCGAGCTGAGCCTTCTCATCCTCTAATAGTGCAATCTCGTCCTCAAGTGCCTCATATTCACGCTGTTCTTTGAAAGTGAGTTTACGTTTGCCGCCATCATCGCGCCTCGACACCTTAGGTTGACTGTTCTTGGCAGCCTTCTCAGCATCGGCCTTTGCAGCTGCTGCACGCTCCTCTTCGCGCCAATCACGATAGTCGGTGTAATTGCCCGGAAAGTCCTTTATATCGCCATTGCCATTGAAGACAAATATGTGGTCGACCACGCGGTCCATAAAGTAACGGTCGTGACTGACAACAATAACGCATCCCTTGAACTCGCGCAGATACTCCTCAAGAATCTGTAAGGTGTCGATATCAAGGTCGTTGGTAGGCTCGTCGAGGACAAGAAAGTTGGGATTTGCCATCAGCACCGTACACAGATAGAGACGACGTTTCTCGCCACCGCTTAGTTTGTATACATAGCTATACTGTTTCTCGGGAGAGAAGAGAAAATGTTGCAGAAACTGCGATGCTGTGAGCATACGGTTACCCACAGGAATAACCTCGGCAATGGCCTTTACAACATCAATCACCTTCATTTGTTCGTTGAATGAGAGTCCCTCCTGACTATAGTATCCCCATTTTACCGTCTCACCTACTTCTATTATACCACTGTCGGGTGCAACACGTCCCAACAACATCTTAATAAAGGTCGATTTTCCGGTTCCATTGTTTCCCACTATACCCAATTTCTCGTACCGCGAGAATGTATAGTAGAAATCGTGAGCGATTATCTTCTCACCGAATGCCTTCTCGAGACCCTTCATCACAAATATCTTGCTACCGATATATTGCGATTTTATCTCGAGCGACACGCTTGAATCGTCGCGCATTGCAGCTGCCTTCTCCTGTAACTTATAGAATGCTTCGATACGGTATTTTGCTTTATGCGCACGTGCCTGAGGCTGACGGCGCATCCAATCAAGCTCAGTACGCAGAAGGTTACGAGCACGTGCTGTCTCGGCTGCAAGATTCTCTAACCGTTCTTCGCGACGTTGAAGGAAATAGCTATAATTGCCCTTATAACGATATATGCGACAGTCGTCAATCTCAATAATCTCGTTGCACACGCGGTCGAGAAAATATCGGTCGTGTGTTACCATAAGCAGGCTGCCTGTGAAGCGAGAGAGATAATCCTCGAGCCACTCTACCATCTCCATATCAAGATGGTTGGTAGGCTCGTCAAGAATCATTATATCGGGTTGCTCAATAAGCACCGATGCAAGGGCAATACGCTTCTTCTGTCCACCCGAAAGTTCCTTTACGGGCTGCGAGAAATTCGTTATCTTAAGCATCTGAAGCACCTGCTTGGCACGAGTCTCATAGTCCCAAGCATCAAGGCGGTCCATCTCTTCCATAAGGTGATGCAACGAACGTTCGTCGCCATCGTAAAGAGCCTTTTCGTAACGAGCTATAAGCTGCGATTTTTCACTGTTACGACGCAGACAGGCCTCTATGACAGTCAGCCCATCCTCAAAATCGGGTTCCTGTTCAAGATAACCTACTGTAATACCATTACGCAATGTAATTTTACCATCGTCGGGTGTATCCTCACCTGCGATAATCTTCAACAGTGTACTTTTTCCTTTACCGTTACGTGCTATTAGCCCTATGCGCTGACGCTCCTCTACTGCAAACGAAATATCGCTGAAGAGCACTAAATCGCCGAAGCTCTTGGCCAATCCCTCTATCTGCAAATCAATCATTCTGTTTTCTTTATAGTTGCGCGAAGATAGTGATTTTTAACGCTACACCCAACAGAGAATATAAAAAAGTATTACAGTCCGATAAAAATAGAATAATCCCAAAAAGTGCTATTGACGGAGCCCACTTTTTCATAAAATCATAAGGTTGTTCATTGGTGCGCCATAGGAAAATTAGTAGAAGCTGTTTAAATTTATATCGTCAAGTTTTTTATAGAGCAAAAATTGGATGTTTATTTATATTTTAAGGGCGCATAGCGGGCTATGTAACCGCAAAAAAGAAACAAACAGGCATTTTT
>JAZNEI010000087.1:0-12789 GCA_045588485.1 Bacteroidaceae bacterium
TGTTGAAGAGGAGACCATCTACCAGGTAGTAGAGCAGCAGCCCGATTTCCCCGGTGGTATGCAAGCACTTATGAAGTACTTAAGAGATAACATACAGTATCCACGTATAAGCCGCGAGAACAACTCACAGGGTAAGAGCTATGTTAACTTCGTGGTTAACACAGACGGTTCTATACAGGACGTAGAGATTATGAAGAGCTCGGGTGACGTTTACCTCGACAAAGAGGCGGTACGAGTTGTTAAGACTATGCCAAAGTGGAACCCCGGTAAGCAGGCAGGTAAGGCTGTACGTGTACGCTTTACACTACCGGTATTGTTCCGTTTGCAGTAATAACAGAGAATATACATAACAGAGGCTGCCTTTGTGTAGCCTCTCTTTTTTTATCAAGACCTAATAAAAAAACAGAGCCGTTCTTGCGGTTAATAACAGAAAAAAAGATTATGTACAGTTGGGAACAGATTCGTGAAAAAATAAATGAGTTCATAGCTAACCTTGAGATTGAACGTGAGCCAAAAGAGCTATATCGTCCCATAACATATACGCTGTCACAAAGCGGTAAACGTGTACGCCCCGTACTGTGCCTGATGGCATATAATATGTACAAGGAGAATGTAGATGACGCATTATACCCCGCAGTGGCGATGGAGACCTACCACAACTACACCCTCATACACGACGATGTAATGGACCGTGCCGACATACGACGTGGAAAACCTACAGTTGCTGCAAAATGGGGCGACAATGCGGCAATACTATCGGGTGATACAATGCTTGTACTTGCATACGAGCTTATCGCAAAAGCACCCAACAACAAACTGCGTGCCATGCTCGACCTTTTTACGACAACTGCCAAAGAGATTGGCGAGGGACAGCAATATGATATGGAGTTCGAGACACGCGATAATGTCACCGAACAGGAGTACATAGAGATGATACGCCTTAAGACCTCGGTGCTTATGGCAGCCTGCATGAAGATGGGTGGCATATTGGCAGATGCATCGGACGAGGATTTGAAGAATCTGTATGCATACGGCGAAACTATGGGACTTGCATTTCAGTTGCAGGATGATGTTCTTGATGTCTATGGCGACACATCGGTATTCGGAAAGAAGATTGGCGGAGACATAGTATGCAACAAAAAAACATTCTTGCTAATAAAAGCATTGGAGCTTGCATCGCCCGAGCAGCGTGCCGAACTTGCCGAGTGGATGGCAAAAGAGGAGTTTGACGAGCAGGAGAAAATAGCCCGTTTCACAGCTATCTACAATGCCCTTGGAGTGCGTGCGCTGTGCGAGAAGAGAATAAACGAGCTGTTTGCCAAATGCGACGAATACATCGACAAAGTTGCCCTACCGGCTGAACGCAAGAGCAACCTCAGAGGATTTGTCGACAGTCTGCTTAACAGAAATCTCTAAGGCCGATGCCCTACCGCCGTCTACCAAAAACCGACCGGGCACGCATACGAAGCCTCGGCATGGCTATTGACTCCTGCATACAGAATGGCATATACACCAATGTGCTACCGCACGACCTGTACCACAAGGCCAAGAATTTCCTTGAGCGTTTTTCGCGTGAAGTGTCGATATACGAGCGTGCAATGGCCGAACAGTCATCGAAGCGCCGTAATAACAAATACGACACGGCGCTGAAACAGGCACGTATGTATGTATCGCACTTTATACAGGTACTGAGTATGAGCATTATACGTGGCGAAATTCCACGCAGCAAACGCAGCTATTACGGATTACCCACCGACCAGGACAATGTTCCCCCTCTTGTTTCTGAGGGCGCACTGCTTCAATGGGGCGAGAACATAAAAGAGGGCGAACGACGACGCACAGCCGAGGGAGGTATACCCATCTACAACCCGACAATGGGACGTGTTGCCGTTGTATATGATATCTTCAAAGAGATGTATATGCATCAGCAACAACTGCAACAACGTACAGCCGAAGCATTGGATAATATAGCAACCATGCGTCCCGAAGGCGATGTAATGATTCTTCGTATATGGAATCTTGTAGAGGAACATTTTGCCAATCTGTCACAAGAGAAGCGGCTGAAAGAGTGTGCCAAATATGGCATAATATATTACATACGTACCGATCGTAAAAAAAAGAGCGAAGAGGATGATTGATTATATCGACACCCACACCCACCTGTTTGTAAAGGAGTTTGATAAAGACCGTGACATCACGGTTGCACAAGCAATAGAGGCAGGCGTAAACCGTCTTTGTCTGCCCTGCATAGACGCATCGAGCATTGCACCAATTATGGCAATGTGCGACAAATATCCCGATGTCTGTTACCCGATGATAGGTCTGCATCCCACTGACGTTGCCGATGACTACCATGAGCAGTTACAGATGATGCACAACACTTTGCAGAACAACAACCGTTTTATTGCAATTGGTGAGGTAGGACTCGACTTTTATTGGGACGACACACGAAAAGAGCAACAGATAGATGCTTTTGAGCGACAGATAGAGTGGGCAGCAGCATCGAAGCTGCCGCTGGTAATACACTCGCGCAGCGCATTCGACACCATATACGAAGTAATGGAACTTCACCGCAGTAAATCGCTTACAGGAGTATTCCACTGTTTCTCAGGTAGTAGTGAGGAGGCACAAGCGCTGCTTAGTTTCCCCGGATTCATGCTTGGCATAGGCGGAACGGTGACATACAAAAAGAGCACGCTGCCACAGGTACTAAAAGAGACAGTTCCACTTGAACGGATTGTACTGGAGACCGACTCGCCCTATCTGGCTCCCGTCCCCAAACGCGGCAAACGCAACGAGAGCGCCTACATACCATATATAGCCGAATTTCTCTCGAACATATACTGCTGTGATGAGAGCGAGATAGCACGCATAACAACCGAAAATGCTTTAAAAGTATTCACAAAGATAAACCGAGTATGAAGATAGACAAGATAGATATATTTGAGAAATCGAAACGACCTATTATTATAGGCGCAGGCCCTTGTAGCGCCGAGAGCGAAGAGCAGGTAATGCAAATAGCCAAAGAGCTAACCAACAGAGGTATTACATTTTTCCGTGCAGGAATATGGAAACCCCGTACAAAACCCGGATGCTTCGAAGGAATAGGCAAAATGGGATTACCTTGGCTCAAACGTGTGCGTGAAGAGTTTTCTATTCCCGTAGCTACCGAGGTTGCCACCCCCGAACATGTAGAGCAGAGCCTTGCTGCAGGAATCGACATTCTGTGGATTGGAGCACGCACAACAGCCAACCCCTTTGCTGTTCAAGACCTTGCCGACTCACTACGTGGTGTAGATATACCCGTTCTTGTAAAGAACCCTGTAAACCCCGACCTCGAACTGTGGATAGGAGCATTGGAGCGACTGAATAATGCAGGAATCACACGCTTGGGCTGCATACACCGAGGCTTCTCGTCGTATGGCGAAAAGATATTCCGCAATGCACCACAATGGCAATTGCCGCTTGAGCTGAAACGTCGCCTGCCACAGTTGCCTATGCTGTGCGACCCCAGCCACATAGCCGGCAAACGCGAACTGCTTGCTATGCTCTCGCAAGAGGCCATGGACCTGAACTTCGACGGACTTATGATTGAGTCGCACTGCCAACCCGAGTGTGCCCTCAGCGATAACCGTCAGCAGGTTGTACCCTCAGAGTTGTTTGTTATACTCGACCGTCTTGTACACCGTACAACAACCGGCGATTGCAAAGAAATTTCGCGTTACCGTGCCCTACTCGATGAGATAGACAACGACCTTATGCGCCTTATCTCGAAGCGTATGCAGATTGCACGCGAGATTGGAGAGATTAAACGCGAGAAAGGACTGACAGTGTTCCAACCCTTCCGCTACAACGAGGTTATGGAGCGTTACGCAGCAGACAGCGCCCTACACAGCCTTGATGTAGAGGCTATGAAAGACATATTCGAGGTAATACACTCCGAAAGCATCCGCCAGCAGTTGAAGATTGTGAACGACATTCAGTAACAACATCTTATATCACAAAAATATCAGAGGGCAGACTCAAAAGCCTACCCCCTGATATTTGTATCGACTGTTATAATCTCGTCAAGCCGCTTATCGTGCGGCTCAACAGGTAACACCTCTGACAACTGCACACTGTGACAGATTCCTATTGTGTGGGCACGAAACCCCTCACGTGCCATATATCTGTCGTAATATCCTTTTCCGCGTCCCAAACGCAGCCCATCGGCAGTAAATGCCAGCCCGGGAAGAATCATCACATCAATATCCGACGGAAGTACAGGAATATCGCCGTCGGGTTCCTGTATTCCCATTGCTCCACTATGCATAGTATCGGCACTATAAGGGTAAAAATCCATCTCATCACCCGAGAGACGCGGAAGTACCACCGAGGTTTTTATAGCAAGAGTTTCTATCAATTCTATGGTATCAATTTCGTCGGGTAGAGAAGCAAAGAGTGCAATTGTTGCAGCCGATTGCACCTTCCTGTGCTGCAAAAGTCGTTCGGCTACAATGAGAGCCTCGGCAGCTCGTACCTCGGCCGGCATTGCCATAATAAGGCTTTTCACTCTTTTTCTAAACTCTTTTTTGCTCTCCATAGGACTTTACATCTTATCGAATATCTCGAGAAGTTTTGCAGCAGCAGCAAAGGATGTTATCCTTCCGTCCTGTACAGCCTGCTCGAATGTAGTAAGCAACCGTTCCATTCCATCGGCATTATAAAACCGCGAACGCAACTGCTCGTTAATGGTCTCGTACATCCAATATTTTGCCTGATGACGACGGCGAGCATCGAAAGAGCCATTCTCCTTTACAGCATCCACAAAGCTGTAAATCATATCCCAAACCTCTTTTATTCCTATATTATAAAAGCCCGAATAGGTGAGTACCTGCGGACGGATTCCACTCATTGGCATGGGAAAGAGCTTCAAAGCATTGCGATAGTGTGCCGCAGCACGACGAGCCTCTTCGACATTATCGCCATCGGCCTTGTTTATGACTATTCCGTCGGCCATCTCCATTATACCACGCTTTATTCCCTGAAGTTCGTCGCCGGCTCCTGCAATCTGCAACAACAGAAAGAAATCGACCATTGAGTATACGGCTGTCTCGCTCTGCCCCACTCCCACAGTCTCGACAAATATTGTATCGTAACCTGCTGCCTCGCACAGCACTATTGTCTCGCGTGTCTTACGCGCAACACCGCCCAACGAACCGGCCGAAGCGCTGGGACGTATGAAAGCATCGGGATGTGCCGAAAGACGCTCCATGCGGGTCTTATCTCCCAAGATACTTCCTTTGCTGCGCTCGCTGCTTGGGTCTACAGCAAGCACGGCCAATTTACGGGCATCACCGGCAAGCACATGCATACCAAAAGCATCTATCGAGGTGCTTTTTCCTGCACCGGGTACACCGGTTATGCCTATTCGCACTGAATTACCCGAATAGGGCAGACAGCGTTCAACCACCTCTTGCGCAACACTCTGATGCTGCGGCAACATACTCTCGACAAGTGTCACGGCGCGAGAAAGAATTGTTACATCACCACGCAATATTCCGTTGACATAATCGTCGGCTGTGAGTTGCACAGCCTTGCGCCTCTTTTTCAGAGAAAGATAAGGGTTGATGGAGCTAAGTTTCTCTACTCCATCATTTACTTTCAGACCTTTATATGCATTGTCATTCTCGGGATGCTCCATAATACCGTTATTTTAATGAATGCAGTATACTTTTACCGATACAGCAAATATAAGCAAAAAAATATCAGCACCCCAAGCCGAGTGCTGATATTTTATATTTATGTAATAAAGATTATCTCTGAGCGTAATCTACCATATACATACGAGCCATATTAACACCGGCCTCATCAAGAGAGACGTTCATCGTCTGACCATTGAGAAGATAGAGCTGAGCGTTCTCGCCATTGATAGTCATAAGTTTGTTAATCTGATTGTTATATTCAACGCTCCAGCTGTTATCGTTCTCATCGAAAATAAAATTCATAGCTGTCTCGCCATTAGAGAGGTTGTAACCATTCTCATTTACTGTAATCTTAACATCCTCGCCCTTGCTGTTCTTGACAATCTTGCTATCACCTACATTCTTACTTATTGCTGAATTTCCTGTCCAAAACTCGATTGAGTTAAGTACCAGAATATCGGCTAAAATAGAAATCTCATATACAGGAACAATATGCATACATACAAATACAAGTTCATTGACAAACTTGTCACCGATACCCATATTCCAATTTTTCAGTTTATTTGTCAGACTGAACGAACCAATACATGATGACATTACAATACACGCCGAAAGCAGAATAGCTGCAACTTTTAAATTCTTTTTCATAATCATTAAACTTTGAGATTAGTTAGTATAAAAATCTAAGTATAAAAATCTAATAAAAGAGCGGCAGGACAAAATCACACCGCCGAAGGCAAATGTAGTGATTTTTTCCTGCCGCAATGCAGAATCAACTGTTTTTTTTCAAAAAAGTTAATTATTTTATAACACTCCGTTAACAACCAGCGCCTTAACTAGCGAATAGAACTTCTCGACAGTAGGAATCTCTACACGCTCGGTGGGTGAATGGGGCGACATAAGTGTAGGACCGAATGAAACCATATCCATATCGGGGTAGTTGGTAGATATTATACCGCACTCCAATCCTGCATGAATCACGCGGACATCGGGCTGCTTGCCGAACATATCGCAGTAAGCAGTCTTAAGGGCTGCTAACAGTGGAGAATTGACATTGGGCTGCCAACCGCTGTAACCACCGCTGAGTTCGACCTTCATACCTGCCATAGCAAAGCAACTCGAAAGCTGAAGAGCCAGGAACTCCTTCATTGTGTCGCAAGAGCTACGTGCAAGAATATTTATCTGAGCTGCACCGTCGGCGATTGTAACGATAGAGAGATTGCTCGATGTCTCTACTGTATCGGGGATTGTGGGGATAAAACGCAATACACCATCGTGGCAAGCGAGAATAACATCAATAAGATTATCCTGAATCTCCTCGGGAACTACTGTCTCGGGCATTTCACACTCCTCTACTGTTATAGTGATACCCTCCTCTATTGTAGCATACTCGCTGTTGTAGAGAGCCTCGCATTTGGCAGCGATGGTTTTCAACTCCTCTACACCCTCCTGAGGCAGAGTAAGCACTACACGGCAACTTGCGGGGATAGCATTGCGCATATTACCGCCATGCCAGCTTGCAAGACTCACACCACACTCGTCCATAGCCTCGCGCACCAAGCGTGCCATAAGTTTGTTGGCATTTCCGCGTCCTGCATTAATCTCGAGTCCCGAGTGTCCGCCACGCAGACCTTTGAGCTGTACAGCAACAGCTACTTCACCCTCATAAGGCTCAACCTCCATAAACTCCATTGTAGCAGTAATATCAAGGCCTCCGGCACAACCGATGTAAAGCACACCCTCTTCCTCGCTGTCGAGGTTAAGCAGTATGTTACCCTGAAGTTCACCTCCCTTAAGGCCGAATGCGCCATACATGCCGGTCTCCTCATCGGCTGTAATTAGCGCCTCAAGAGGACCGTGTTGCAAAGTATCATCCTCGAAAATAGCCATAATAGCAGCTACACCAAGACCGTTATCGGCACCAAGAGTAGTGTTGTCGGCATATAGCCAATCGCCCTTTACAACAGTGGTGATAGGGTCGGTCTCGAAGTTATGTGTGCTGTCGGGAGTCTTCTGGGGTACCATATCCATGTGAGCCTGAAGGATTATACCCTTGCGACCCTCGAGTCCCGGAGTAGCAGGTTTACGCATGATAATGTTACCTGCCTCATCCTGCCAAGTCTCGACATTGATACTTTTTCCAAAATCGAGCAGATACTTCTGTATTTTCTCAAGATGCCCCGAGGGACGGGGAACCTGTGTAAGTGCCTCAAAATGTTTCCACACCTCGCGAGGTTGCAAATCTTTAATTGTAATAGCCATAGTTAATAAATGATTATAGGTTAATAAATTGTTTATCTTTTAAACTGCAGCATGACAAGGCCCACAATGCCAAGCAATGCCACAAGCAAAGTCTGTAGCGAATGTACTATTAACGCAAAAGCACCGGCATCGGTTGAGGAGACACCATAAAGCATCATAATACTCATCACGGCAAAATGCCAAGGTCCTGCACCATTGGGAGTAGGCACAACAACCGCCACACTGCCTGCCACAAAAAGGAGCAAGGCTGCTGCGACCGATAGACCGGAACTAAAATCGAAACAGAAAAAACTGAGGTAGAATTGCATAAAATAGCAGAACCATATTCCCACTGTCTCTATTATAAAGAGCCAAAAATTACGCATCTTTGAAAGAGATATAAAACCCTCCCAAAAATGAGCAATGAAACTCTTTATACGAGTCCACAACGACATTTTCCTGATTATAAAGTACAAGACCAATGCCACTGCAAGAACCGATAGCAGCAGCACAGCCATACGCCCTACCGACGAAAAGACACCGCTTGATATTCCACCGGCCTCGAGCAAGAAAGCATGAAAAACCTTCCACTGTGATACAACGGCGGCAAAGGTAATCAGAAAAACCATCAACGTATCGACAAGCCTCTCCGAGACGAGCGTTCCCAAAGACTGCGCAAAAGGCACTTTATCGTAACGCTCAAGTACTACACAGCGTGACACCTCGCCTACGCGTGGCACAACAAGATTAGCCGCGTATGCAATAAAAATGGAATAAACACAATTATCATTTGCCGGTTTAAAGCCCAATGGAGCAAGTGTCAAACGCCATCGCCACCCTCGGATAGCATGACTGAGCACACCAAAGACACATGATACCCAGAACCACCACATATCCATCGACTTCAAAGCCTCCGTTATACGTGTAAAGTCGAAATTACCGTATATCCAATAGAGGATAACCACACCCAAGAGCAGCGGCAGGCCTGTTTTTAGAAGAATATTTAAAATCTTTTTCACAAGTTTCTAATCAGATTTGATAGTTTTGGTTACCTTTGCAGTCAGCCGCCTGCCCGACTGCGAGCAGCGCCCCGGCTTAGGTAAGCCGTTTGCAAAGATAGCAGTTTCTTAAAATTTCTCCATTTTTTTAAGGAGTATTTGATTATTTTTTAAGAAATAATTACATTAACAGGCAAAAGTAGCAGTGCAATGAAAACCGTTAAAGCAAAAAAAAGATTAGGACAGCATTTTCTTACCGACCTTACCGTGGCAATGAATATAGCCGATACGGTTGATATATGTCCGAAAATGCCGGTGCTTGAGGTAGGTCCCGGCATGGGTGTACTGACGCAGTTCCTGTTAAAGAAAGAACGTCCATTGAAGGTTGTCGAGATTGACGAGGAGTCGGTCGACTATCTGCGTAAGAACATGCCTGCCCTTGGCGATGACAACATAATTCCCGACGATTTTCTAAAGATGCACCTCGACCGCATTTTCAGTGGCGAGCCATTCATGCTCACAGGTAACTATCCTTACAACATATCGAGCCAAATATTCTTCAAGATGCTCGACAACAAGGAGTATATCCCCTATTGCAGCGGAATGATACAGAAAGAGGTAGGAGAACGTCTGGCGGCACAACCCGGCAAGAAAGACTACGGAATACTAAGCATTCTTGTACAATTGTGGTACGATGTGGAATATCTGTTCACCGTTCCCGAAACTGTTTTCTCGCCCCCGCCGAAAGTTAAGAGTGCCGTGGTGAGAATGAGCCGTAACAGCCGCACCTCGCTTCCCTGCAACGAAGCATTGTTCAAGCAGATAGTCAAGAGCACATTCAACCAACGCCGAAAAAAGTTACGTAACTCGATACAGCAGATAGTGGGCAAAGAGTCGCCTTTACTTAGCGACCCCATCCTCGACAAGCGCCCCGAGCAACTATCAATAGAAGAATTCATATCTCTTACACAGAAAGTTGAACAAGAATTGTAAAACAAAAGCCGACTGACAATGAGTAAAGAGTTTATCGACACCTTAAAAATCCTCATAGAGAAGAAGGACTCTGTACTGCTGCAAGAGAACCTTGCCAAGCTGCACCCTGCTGATATTGCCGAGGTGTGCAGCGAGCTTGATATCGAAGAGGCGCGATTCCTGTACCGGCAACTCGATAACGAAAAAGCAGCCGATGCCCTCATTGAAATGGACGAGGACCTGCGAAACGAGCTGCTCGAGGAGCTGCCATCCGAGGCCATCGCCAAGCGTTTCGTCAACTACATGGATACCGACGACGCAGTGGAGATTATCCGTGACATGGACGAGGACAAGCAAGAGGAGGTACTCTCTCATATCAAGGATATTGAGCAGGCAGGTGATATTGTCGACCTTCTGCAATACGACGAGGACACCGCCGGAGGTATTATGGGTACCGAAATGGTGGTAGTAAACGAAAATTGGAGTATGCCCGAGTGTCTGAAGGAGATGCGCCGCCAGGCCGAGGAACTCGACGAGATATATTACATTTATGTTGTTGACGATGACGAGCGTCTGTTGGGATTGTTCCCCCTTACAAAGATGATTACAAGCCCTTCGGTATCCAAGGTAAAGCATGTAATGAGTACCGATGTCATCAGTGTAGATGTAGATACCCCTATCGACGAGATTGCCCCACTTATCGAGAAATATAACCTTGTGGCAATTCCCGTTGTCGATAAGATAAACCGTCTCGTGGGACAGATTACCGTCGACGACGTAATGGACGAGGTACGTGAACAGACCGAGCACGACCAACAGTTGACCGCCGGTCTTACCCAGGATGTCGAGAGCGACGACTCGGTATTCTACCAGACAAAAGCCCGTCTCCCCTGGCTTATCATCGGAATGATTGGAGGTATTTTCTCCTCTATGCTCCTCGGTTGCTTCGAGACAACACTTGGCGACCACCCCGAGATGGCACTCTTCATTCCGCTGCTTGCCGGCATGGGAGGAAACGTAGGAGTACAATCATCGGCCATTGCAGTTCAGGGACTTGCCAACAACTCGCTTGATACGGGACATATTTTCCGTCATATACTAAAGGAGTCGGCAGTAGCACTTATCAATGCCACTATCTTGTCGGTTATAATGTACGTCTACAATTTCTTCATGCACAATGCAACCGACATTGTCACATTGGCAGTTCCCTTGAGCCTCTTCGTTGTAATTATGTTCGCATCGGCATTCGGAGCGCTGATACCTCTTGTACTCGACCGTATGAATGTAAACCCTGCCGTAGCAACAGGACCTTTCATACAGATTATTAACGACCTAAGCGGAATGACATTCTATATGCTCATTTCAATGTTATTAAGCAATATTTTCTTATAATAAAAATAATGAGAAAGATTTTTACATTAATGGCAGCAGGATTGTTTGTTGCCAATTGTGCCACAGCACAGGTTCAGGAATTCGAAGTTTGGATAAAGAACCCTGCCAAAAGTTTAGAAAAAGAATCATTTGCCAAGAAAAAATTAAATAAGCAACAGAGTGCCAGAGCAACATTCCTTGTAGACTCCCTTTGGACCGAGGCAACCGCTGTGCGCCTTATTGATGAATGGAAGAAATTGACACTCGCACACGACACGCTGCGCCTTGCCTGCGCTTGCCGCGACTTTGGACGTATGCCTGCCGACGGACGCAGCCTTTACATCTCTTTGCACGGTGGCGGAGGTGCGCCAAAAGAGGTTAATGACGAGCAGTGGACAAATCAGATTTATCTTTACCAACCTGCCGAAGCTTTGTATGTTGCGCCACGCGCTCCTTGGAACACTTGGGACCTGTGGCATCGCCCCGGCCTTGACGAGCTTTTCGAAAAATTAATACAAGCAGCAGTTGTGTTCGAGGGAGTAAATCCCAATAAAGTGTATCTAATGGGATACTCGGCAGGCGGTGACGGCGTGTGGCGTATGGCCCCACGTATGGCCGATAAATGGGCAGCCGCTTCGATGATGGCGGGACATCCCGGCAACGCACAACAAGTCAACCTGCGCAACCTGCCATTTATGATATGGATGGGCGAACACGACAATGCCTATAACCGTAACACCCTTGCAAAAGAAAAGGGCGAGGTTATGGACTCGTTGCAAATGAGCGACCCTAAAGGATACATACACAGCACAAACATTATTGAGGGTAAAGGACATTGGATGGACCTTGCCGACAGGGAATCATTGGGTTGGATGGCGCAGTACCGTCGTAACCCCTACCCCACGAAAGTTGTATGGCGACAAGAGGAGGTAGTGCGCGAACATTTCTATTGGCTCTCGGCACCAGCCGACGAACTTGCTCACGGCAAAAGTGTTGTTGCACGCATAGCGAATAACACAATCATAATAGAAAAATGCGACTACTCGCATATAACAATCCATCTTAACGACAAAATGATGGACCTTGACAAAAAAGTAAAGGTTATATATAACGGCAAAAAGGTTTTCAACAAGAAAGTAAAACGCACAATAGCCAACCTATATAACACAATGAATTCACGAGGCGATTTTAGTTATGTATTCCCTGTGAGCATTGAGGTGAAAATGTAACAACTATAAAAAACATATCACAAACTTACTATATTAACTTTGCTGTTAATTAAAAAGAGACTCGCCATTATCATTCCTCAATGGCGGGTCTCTTTTCTTTTTTTAGATTATTACTGTCCGATAAAAATATAATAATCCCAAAAAGTGCTATTGACGAAGCTAATATTGCCACTTTTACAACAAAGATACTAACAAACGAGCGAGAAATATAAAGCTTGCTTTAATATTTTTCTCAGCGAGTGCAGAATTATCTTCGAGGTTTACCTCAAAAATACTAACCAACGAGCGAGAAAT
>JAZNEI010000088.1:0-53672 GCA_045588485.1 Bacteroidaceae bacterium
TTAGTTATAAAACGTTATTTCATAAATGTTTTATTGAAAATATAGACGAATATTTCCCATATCAGGAAATGTCACTTAAAGATATTGGCATTCCTTTTTATGATGTCATACAAATATCTACAGAGAAAGGTCAGTTTTTCGTTGAACTGACAAAAGATGCCTCAATATATAATTTGGTTTAAACAATGATAAAGTTTCTTCCTGATGATATAAATATTGAAGATATATTATCATATCTTCCAAAAGAATCATATAGAATTTCTGTTGAAGGATTACATAAGAGAAATTCTAATAAGGATATTATCAGCTACGAAGAAACTTATGACGGAAAAATAGAGTTTCATATAGGAAGAAATGGATTGTACAATTCATTGCCCGAATATATGTTTCATTCGATAAATCGATTTGACAATATTCCGGAACGTGAAAGAAAAGAAAGGTTTGCAGAAGAATATGCAAAGCAAGAATTAGAAAAAGAAAATGCTCATAAATTCTTTTCTCCAATAGATGTCTTGTTGTTGGATTTAAAGACAAAGATTAAAGAAAAAATAAATCAATTGTCATCAGAGAATATCATTATTCAAAATATCATTGGAGATACATTGACGGAAAAAGAAAAATCTAATCGTTTCATACAGCGAACCATACCTTTTCTTCCTAATTGTAAACGTATTAGAGGAAATAAGACCTTAATTACTTTCATGTTAAGAAAAGTATTATTTGAAGAAAGTTTATCCTTAAATAAGGGAAATATTGTAAGTGAAGTTCATGATGAAGAACCTCAATATAACAATAAGATTGAGGATTCTCAACTAGACTCTATGTATCTTGGTAATGAGTTTAGTGAAAATATAACGACATTTACAATTAACTATTGGTCGGATGAGAATTGTTCGGAGCATTTCAATATTTTTCTTGAAGAATTGGAGACTTATAGACTATTCATTAAGGACTATTTTCTTTCAATAGAAGAAGAACTTTGTTTTCATATAACTGCAGATCACCCTACACTTAGATTATCTGATGACATTATATATAATTATTTGAATTATAATACGAATTTATAGGTTATGACAAAAAGAATATGCTGGAAAAAGGGCATGAGATTGACAGATGAGATTTTAATGTCCTCTGACAAATGCCATTTAGAATCTTTAAATCAAGCCTTTGTATTGGCTTCTAATGGTAGGTTTGGTTTATTGCCTTCAAACAGAGAATTTAATATTTCATTAAGTGTCAGCAAGAATATAATTGATGTAGAGGCTCTTAATTGCCTTGCTATAACTAAATCAGGCAATATTATAGATATAAACTATGACACATCATTCACTAATAATATAGAAACAAGATTGACAATACCGTCGAAAGATGACGAAAGCTATATATTATGTGTAGAAACAATAGGCTCATGGAAAGAAACATGTGACGGTTTCTGCGAACCGGAATACAAATTCAAACTTATTCAAGAGAATTGTGAGTTGGGGGTAAATATGTTCCCCGTGGCTCGTATCATTAATGAATATGGCTGGAGATTGGATGAGATTAATTTTATTCCACCTTGCTTGTTTATTTTATCGCATCCCGAATATAAAAAACATATTACTTCCTTTGAAAATATATTAAAAGAATCAAATATCCAGCTATTAGATAGTACTAATTCCGATTGTAAGACTGCAATTGGTATATTTTGGCCTATTGTTGAACAACTCAAGATTGTTATTGACAAAGATATTGAATTAATGACACCAATGATGTTGCTTGGCAATATTCAGAAATATATTAGCGGTTTTCTTTGTGCTTGCACTTTAGATGAAGGATTGAATCTAATGGAAGCTGATACATATAGGAATTTTATTGATTCACCATTTAATTATAAGGAAGTAAACACTCGTATAAAAGAAGGTTTAAATTTATGTAATGCTATTTGTGAGAAAGTTAGGAGATTTAAGGATTTTACACATACTGAAGAAAAGATTGAAGCTCCTACTATATCAAATAACAATTTGTTTAAGAAATGTACTAATAGTAAGGTTCGTATACCTGTTGAAAACAATACTTCAGGTGCAACAATATACTATACAATTGATGGCAGTGAACCGACAAATACTTCTAATACAGGAAATACGATTGTTTTTGCAAGTGGTTTTGTTGGTGGACGTGATAAGGAAGAAGATGACAAATATGTGATTATCAAGGTTAAAGCCGTATTAAATGGTATTAGCAGTATAACAAATACATATAAGGTCAGACTTCAAAAAGACGTGAAACATTGGATTGAAATATAACGATGGACTTCGTTAAAACTCCTATCGAATTCTTTAAGAAAGAATCATCTGTTACTCTTAATAGAGAAATAGATGATAAGAAATTAATGCTAGATAATTTAGTTGAGTTGATTGTTTTTACTCCTAGAGGAAGTTTTTCCGCAGACCCGGATTTTGGTTTTGAATATTGGAATCACGAATATTCAAATATTCATTATAGGGATTTCAATAACAACTATACCGGTATGGGAGGATATGGATTATACAATGATGTAACACGGAAAGAATGTCAAGAAAGTATAAAAAAGAGTTTAGAAACATATGAACCTCAATTAAAACATGTAGATGTATTTATTGAATTGAACTCTATAGACGAAGGCAAACAACATAGAACTAAAAAAGTATTTTCAAAATATGAAGTATCTGTAAGGGTTACCGGGGTTCTTGATGATGGTTTAGGAATGATTAAAAAATATGAGAAAAAAGTCATGTTCTTTATGGAGCCTACTGTCAAAAAAATAACCATTTAATATATGGACATTGAATTAGAAAAGAATATCAACGCAGCCGTCGAATATCTTAAAGAGATATCAAATAACAAATTGGATTTTAGATTGATGGATCCAATTGCAAAAATGATGCTCGTGTCATTATTGCATGAAAGCCAAAAAATAAGAGATTATGTTGATGGTATTGAGGATAAAATCATTGAAAGATTCTGTGAGGATTTTATTCCAAGACGCGAAGTAGAGGCAATGCCTGCATTGTCTGTTATCGAAGCTAAGTTTAAGCCTAAAAAAGATTCAGAAATATTAATAATTGGAGATAACGCGTCTTTTGTATATAAAATAGGAGACAGTAAAAATCAGATTAACTATATTCCTATTTTCAACACGTTATGTGTTCCATATCAGAATTTATATATACTTAACCCACAAAAACTATATGTTGGAGATAAAGTCTATGATATTATCATGGACAAACCTAATTGTGTTTGGATAGGAATCAACACTAAAGCCGAAATAGACTGTTTAAAAGGAATATCGTTGATTATTGAAGGAACAAATGGAATCGTGCCAGAACACATCTTTGTTGGTCCTGAGGACTATGAATTAGAATATTCGGACATGACAAAGATGGAAAATATTGAAATGGTTGAGCCTTTTGATTCACAACAATCGTCTAGCAAATTCTTTTCAATTATTGAGAATTGGAAAGATTGCTTGACAAATATGGGAAATAAGTCTCTTCTTTATATAACTGATGAAACTAAAGATAGAGATGTATTTAAACAACGAGCATATCCTAAAATCTTCGAAAAATGGGTAGAAGAAGATGGACTAAGTTCCTTTGATGAATCAACTATATGGTTGAAACTGGAATTTCAAAATGATTATATAATTCCTGAAAATATCTCAATAAATATTAATGTGATACCAATCACCAATATAGATATAAACAATGTTACATTAACTCAGATATCACCCATAGCAAAACTTCAGAAACAAGACAACTCTTTCTTTTTACAAATAATAGAGACCTCAAATACTGCAAACAAGCAAGGTTTCAATATGTCTAAAGACGATATAATTGTTAGAGACTTCGATGCTTCATGCTATCACGAAGGTAATTTATATAGAGACATAAGAACTATTTATAATCACTTTATCGATGATTATTATGCTTTCATCGAATATAATGGAATAAAAGATGGTGAAACAATAAAACAACTACGTGATTTAATAAATAGAATTGGTAAAAGTGTTGGAACACACAACTCAAAATATAGTTTTGATAGTGGTACTTACGTAATGAAAAACATGAATCAATATCCACAGTCTTCTTCTATCAAAGTCTCTTTCACATCAACATTAGGGAAATTGGGAAATACCCCTATATTAGGAGAGACTATGGAAAATAAGAAGTTGCCGTCCATAGAAAAAGAACTTCCTGTAATTGTTTCCGGTATGGGGGGTGCTGACAAGGCAAATGTCGATGAAAGATACGAAAATTTAAGATACTATACCTTGACAAATGATCGTCTTTATACTAAAAAAGATATTGAAGCTTTTTTACGAAAAGAAATCATTACAGAATTTGGTAAGGAAGAATTTAAACGAATCTTCATAGAACTAAAGATAGAGGGAGCAGCCGGTGAAACAAAACTCCAGCGAGGATTATATATTACCATCAAATTTAAGGATAAAAAGAATTTTGAGAAGGCCGTTAATACCTCATTGAAGAATAGAATATACCAAAAGATTATTAATCGTTCTTGTATATCCATGCCAATAATAATCAAAACCATTTATTTAAATGATAAATAGAACATATTCATCATCCCCAAAACCTCAATTTGATTCTTTTGTTCTTGAAGTACAAAAGAAATTGAATTGTGTAAGAATGTCATTTCATTGCAATTGGGAATATTTGAATGAAGATGGGAAATATGGCGTAAAAACCCAAAATGCTGTTAAAGGTTTTCAGATTTATAGAGGAATAACGCCTGTAACTGGTATTCTTGGTTCAACAACTTATAAATACTTAAACGAATTATATAATAAGATTCCTAAAATTACAAGTGCAAATAATCATTTGTCTAATAAAAAAACACCAAGAACCATACAGGAAAATATCTCTACAGGATTAAATATTTCATCTTTTTTTGCAAATGATGGTTTGTTATTGCACAATGAATTAGAAAAATTATTTCCTATAGCCTTTCAACGAGTTTCCCGAAAATGTGAAGCCCCCTTTTTTGTGTTTTCAAAAAAGGACGCTTATCATAATACTTTAGGGGCTAAATATAAAAGAATAAATATACCTGATAATATATCTAAATATTTAGGTACTATAAATACGATTTGGAGTTGGATTATTATAAAGAATAAAATAGATGAATATAATACTAAAATTAAAAATAATGAATTTACTCCTTTAACATGTGCTTCATTCGCAAATGAGATATTTCAACTAACTACAGCAAGTGCTGACACATTGGTTACATGGTTTCCTAAATTGTCAAGATTTGGTTATGTCGCTGCCGAGACTGGTGGTACTATAACTTTAGCAGGAGGTGCTGCTTTATCTACAATAGGCCAATGTATAGGTGCATTTCTTTTAGGATGGGAAGTCGGTAAATTAATTGGAATTATACCTGTAGGGAATGGAAAAAATGTACAAGATTGTATTGATGATTATATTGATAAAGCATGGGAACACCCATACAAAACATTAGGAATTACTCCCATTGCAATTGCGTTAGATTCATGGAAAAAAATTATTGATTTCAATGTCAATCGAGTTTCAAATCTTAAGCCGTTAACGTCTGAAGAAAAAAAGCAATTAGAAAAAATTATACGCGAAAATAAGGAATTATATATTCAAGCTGCACCACCATTACTTTGATTATTGTTATGATTAAATCTGTCTACATTATTATGGCATTTGTAATATGTATGAATGTACACGGCCAAACAACAAATGACATATTAAGTTACATTTCAAAATACAAAGATATAGCTTTGGATCATGAGAAAAAGCATGGTATTCCTGCATCCATAACCTTAGCACAAGGAATTCTTGAATCTGGAGCAGGAAAAAGTATGCTAACGGTTCATGCAAATAATCATTTTGGGATAAAAGCAGGTAGCAGTTGGAGGGGGAGCATCTACTTAGCCTGGGATGATGAAATTCATAAAAGCAAATTTAGAAAATATTCTTCTGCTAAGGAATCATTTGACGACCATGCAAAAGTTCTTAAAGGTAATAGATATAGTTCTTTATTTTCCAAGAGTATATATGATTATCGTGCTTGGGCTTATGGATTGCAAAAGGCTGGATATGCAACATCTCCCAATTATGCTAAAGCTTTGATTGGCTATATAGATGCATATAAATTGTACTCTATCAATGGAGGTATAAAATTGAAACCAGGTAAAACGATTACCATTACAAAATATGTCACAAAAGAACAACCGGTGTTTGATGCAGATTGTCTAATTGAAGATGAAGTACAGACAGAAGAGGAGCAATTTATTAAAAGGACAATAAACAAATATGTCGTTGAGATAAACGACGTTAGATGTACAATATTATATCCGGGCGAATCCATTACGTCAATTTCGATGAAATATGATATTCCTAAAGAGAAAATTTTAGAATACAATGAAGTTGTTACTGATGCCAATATTAAAGAAGGAGATATTGTCTTTTTAGAGAAGAAAAAGACTAAGTATAACGGTTCACGAGATTATTATAACGTTAAAGAGAATGATACACTATATGAGATATCCCAACAATTTGGAATAAGATTATCTAATCTTGCAAAAATAAATGGTATTGATCTATTCACTAAATTAAAAGCCGGCAGAAGATTGAGACTAAAATAGGATGTTCATGTACTATTGCAATCCGCACATTATATGAAGGAACATAAAACCTGCAAATATCTTAATGACTTCATAAACAATATGCAATAATAAATTTTGGTGATTAGTGCAAAAAATACAAATGGAGTTGAATTAATATCTATAAGTTTTATAGAATTTAATATACATTCCTAAAATTTAAAAATTATGTTAACGAGTGACTGTGCCAGTATTAAAACACTGTCAGTATAAATTTGATCTTGTAAAAGAAATCTTTGATATGGTAGACGTAGAACAACTTGCAAAAGATGGTAAGCTATTTGATGGGCGCTATAAATTGCTAAGGACCTTAAGCACAGATGGAGGTACAGCAGACGTATGGCTCGCAATAGATATTAATACTATAGATAATCATGAACTATTAGGTGAAGATACTAAAGACTTCTCGCCTGACGAATCGGGCATGTTGGTCGCTATTAAAATCTATCGCCCTAAAAATGCTTTAGACATTGAAGGTGAACAACGATTTAGAGATGAATATAAGATTGTACATAATTGCAGGCATACGAATTTGCTTCGCCCAACTCATTTCTCAATTTATGAAGATACACCGTATCTAGAACTTCCATATTGCAAAAACGGCTCTTCGGAAGCGCTTATTGGAAAAGATATTAAAGAGAAAGATATTTGGAAGTTCATATTTGATGTATCTTCCGGCTTGTCATATTTACATGCTTGTACACCTCAAATCATACATCAAGACATCAAACCGGCAAATGTCTTGATTGATGATTATAATAATTATGCAATAACAGACTTTGGTATTAGTTCACAATGTGGAAATAGACATGATTTCTATTTTGATGATGATAACAGTGGAACAATGGCATATATGGCGCCAGAACGTTTTTGCGAAAATTATATGCCAACCGCAGAAAGCGATATATGGGCATTTGGCGCAACTCTTTATGAAATTCTGACAGGTGAAGTTCCTTTTAAAGAAGAAGGCGGAAAGAATCAGTTAGAAAATAACATGAAATTAAGTTTTATGGGAAATAAGATTCCTAAAGATATTCAGAAGCTAATAATTTCCTGTTTGTCATTAAATCCAAAGAAAAGGCCAAATGCAAATCAGATAATTAAATTATCCGAAAAGCATCTAGAACCCTCAAATAGTATTTTAAAATATGCTTCTACTATGATACTGTTTGCACTCATAATATGGGGCGTTTATAGTCTACTATCATCAAATCCTCAAACGACATCGGTGGAGGAATCATATAATAAAGCATTAGTAATGCTTAATAGCAATAATCCTAAAGATGTTAAACAGGCAGTTAACATAATGGATAGCTTATCCATGAACAATTATGCTCCTGCAATGTATGAGTTGGCAAGAACATACGGATGGTATTCCGATTCTCTTATATTAAAACGTAAAGACGCTTTAGGTATAGATTACTACAAGGATAAGAAACTTTATGGAATGCCAGAAACTGATAAATATAATGATAAAGCCCGAGATTTATATTCTAAAATATTAGAACTAAATGATTCGACTATAGCTAAAATAAAAGCAAATGCAGCATATAGAATGGCAACATATTACGCTAATGAAAACAGCATATACGGTCAAAACTTTAAGAAAGCAAAAGATCATTTATTAGTTGCAAGAGAATTTGCTATCGCTGCAAAAGAAGATTCATTGCTGATGAGCATAAATGAATCTATTGAAGTCATTGATAAAAAGATAAAATAAAAATTTCAAAAAATAATTATATATGAAGAAAGCGTTAATTTCATTAACATTGTTACTGTTTTGTTTTGCAGCAAACGCCCAAATGACAAGATGGATTATGCAACCAGAGTACGATAAGATTTATATTATCTCTGGTGCTCCATTAATAATTTGTGACTCCTTGGATGCAAGCTTTATTTGGAGTATAACAGGAGAAAAGATTACAGTTACTAATGATGTAATTCATCCTTTTAAGTGCGGCCTTTCTGTCACAACAAAAAAAGAATCAGAAACTATAACCGGCTTCTTTAATAGTCAGGGTGAGTTTACTTCATTAAATAACTATAATGTAGCCTATAATGAACCTTTTTTTAGAGATGGTTACCTTTTGGTGAAATCTGAGAATAGATATTGTTTTATAAACAAGGATGGCGAAGAAGAAAGATTTGGCTCTTATGTTAAAATGTATCCTTTTAATAACGGATTTGCGACATGCTTTACATATGAGCAGGTTGATAAGTTGAGAAATCCGTATTATACATATATTACAACAGACAACACCCCTGTCACATTTTCTTATAAAAATAAATTATTCGATAAGGAGGACGTTGAGTTTCTGTCATCTGTAAACGATGAAGGTATTGGCATAGCTATCATCAAGCACAAAGTATATCTATTTGATAAAGAGACTCGTGAACTCGAACCCGTTTTTGCAAACAAAACAGAAACAAATATTAAAAGACAAGTTTCTGTTAATGGAGAACTTTCTGATTATCTAACAGATATGAATGATTCTGTTATTATACGAGCTAAAGGAAGTAAAACCGAATTTGTAAGATTTAATTTTGACAACTTCCTTAGACTTACCAAAATTTATTATGCAGATAGAACTGAAGAATATGAACTTAAGACTATTGAAACAGAAAAGTATAATTCACCGCTATCACCTATCAAATTCAACGAAAAGTATGGACTAAGCTATAATGATGAAGCAGTTCTTCCTGAACAATTTAATGAAGTTGGATTTTGCATAAATGACTTAGCTGTTGTACGTAAAGGTCATAAGTGGGGTATGTTAAAGTTTGACCCTAGTCTAAAATATAGATTAATAATGCACAATGGAAAAGATATTGCATTTAGGCACAAAGATGTAACTACAACCATCAAATTAGAGTTACCGGTTATTATTTCTGCAGATAAATGTAGATTTGATATTGATAAGAAGTATGGATGTATAATCGACAAAATATCTCTTGAAACTAAAAATACGGAAAATGGCAATTACGTACAGTATAACTGTAATCTGACAATACCTGATTCACTTCCTGATGTTATAACAGAAATTCAATATCCGGTACAGATTACATATGATGGAATAAAATATCCGGTTATCCCTATTAAAACAAAAGCATGGCATTATAAATATATAAATGTAGACTTAGATAAGGCAGAAACCACATTGGAGCAGGGTAACGTTTCCTTTACAATAAATATTTCTGCAGACAAGCAACCTGGTGAGAATGATTATCCTTTTGAGGTAGAAATTAAGACCGACTCATTACAAACAGAATTGACAAAAATCTCAGAAACAAGGTATAAATGTAAACTGTTTGCTTTGGCAGAAGGTATTAATAATGTATATATAAACATATTGGAGGATGGCTGTCCTCCGTCTGTTTTCCCATTTGAAATTACGTATATTAAACCCGTAGAACAGACCGAGGAAAATCCTGAGATTAAGGAAGAAGTTAAAATCGAGAAAAAAGTCAGAGCTAAAAAAACAACAAAATCAGAAGGTCCAATACTTCCGATATAATAAATATATGAAAATAAGCATTTCCGGCAAAACCGATATAGGTTTTGAGCGTGCAAATAATGAAGATGCTTTCTCCTTCTGTACAGACTTAACACAGTCAAATTGGATAAACACTTCATCTAATGGTTATATAAGAAATGGGGTATATGGTTCTATCTCTATAATAGCAGATGGAATGGGGGGGGCAAACGCAGGAGAAATGGCATCATCAATAGCTATCGAATCGATAAAAAAAGATTTAAAACCTGCATTATTATCAAACGTAATCAAATCTGATAAAGAGATTAAAATTTATCTAAATCAGATAGTAATGAATGCTAATGAAGCCATACTTAAATATATTGATACAGACCCAAACACAATTGGAATGGGTACGACTATTGCTTTAATATGGCTTTTAAATGAAAAAGCTTATATAGCATGGTGTGGCGATAGTAGATGTTATGTATTCAACCCCAAAAAAGGGCTCAAGTGTTTATCTAAAGATCATTCATTTGTTCAAGAATTAATAGATAAAGGTAAAATAACGGTTAAACAATCTTTTAATCATCCTGATAGTAGCATTATAACAAGATGTTTAGGAGATTGTGATACTTCTGCAAAATTGGATATAATTGTTTATAATATTAATAAACATGATCAGTTCTTATTATGCAGTGATGGATTATGTGGCTATTGTGAAGATAGAATTATTGAGAAAATATTCTACAAAGAATATTTAAATGTTAATAGATGTTGTAATGCATTAGTAGAGTTAGCACTTAAAGCAGGAGGTCAAGATAACATATCAGTAATTAATATTTCAACGATAGGTGATGATGAAACGAAAATCCCATACAGTTTGAATGATAGGATTAAAAGATTTTTCAATTCTTTGTTTTAAAGAAATAGCTTATTAAAGGCAAGGAGGGTGACCATCGGTCACCCTCCTTGCCTTTAATAATTCTTTACTCTGTTTATTTTTGTTTTTTGATGCTTCTTCTGCGAAGAAGATCTACAAAACCGTATAATAGCTTGTTGAGAATCTTTACTTTCTTTATATCTGTTCTTAGTTTCTCGGTCCAATTCTCGAATTTACTTCCCTCTTTCCATATACGTTTATGCTCGGCACGTAGTATCTCACGTTCTTTTTCAGCCTCTTCCCAATGTGGGTAGTAGTAGGCTTGGTCTAAATTGTATTTTATCTTTCTGTCGGGGTCTGAGATTATTTTACTAACTATATTGCACTGCTCAGTGGGGTCGAATCTAAGGTCGTATAACTCCTCGGTTTTTACTGCTTTATTGTATATGTATTTGAAATTTCCGTGTATTATGGCCAATTTCCTTGATTGTTGTGCATGGTAAGCGCTATCGGAATATACAAATTCATCTCTTGGAATCTTTTCGTCGAGAATCTCGGCTATTCGTGTGTTCGAAACAGGAATATCGCAGATGGATTTTCCCTCTATGCGTGGTGTAATAAGCGGTATTCTTATCGCCGGTTCATATACATCGAATCCGTATGATACTTTATTGCGTTTTCCGTTCATGTTTCCGTGGTCGGCACTTATGAAAATTGAATCGTCACCGAACACTTTTCGCAGACAGCCTATAACCTCATCAAACATCTCCATGTCGGAACCATAACAGTGTCTGCCTTTGAGTACGTGAGGAAGATGAATCCAAAGGAATAGTTTACCTTTATTCGATTCATAGATGCTCTTTATCTCATTGTTTATAGTTGCTACCGTCTCGCGTGCAAGCTCTTCGTTAGGGGTGAGGTTGGCTGTCTCTTTATTGTGGCATCCTACCGGTTGTGATATTCTGATATTATGGAATTGAGTGTTTTTTCCATAGCATTTCGAGTAGAGATAGCACGTCTCATACCAACTTGTATTCCAGAGGATGTGACATGAGTACCCTTCGGAGTGTAATTTGTCGAAGAGGTTGGGAATGTCGTAGTACTTGCTTTGGATAGGGGAATAGTCTCTTCGGTCGGTTTCGTATGGATTCTTACCACTGAACATACTAATGTATGACATAGCCGATGAGGGTGCAGCGGTGTAGTATCTTGTGAAAACTGTACCTTTGGCGGCCAATTCCTCAAGATTGGGCATTTTGTTGTTGTATCTGTTTCCTTCGTATATTGGTATATATTCTATGTTTACAGCATCTTTTGTTATTAAAACTACACGTTCTTTCATGGTGTTCAGATGTTACTTTGAATGTTAATTCTATTATTACAATATGTTATGATGTAACCTTTGATCGTAATGTCGATATCAGGTATAGTGTCTTTATATGTTTATTGACACAAAGGTAGAAGAATATCCTTTGGTATAGTGGTAAGTAGTTCCACTTGTATGTCTTATATATTTGTTGCCATATAGGTAGTTCTAACTGTTCCTTTAACCACTCTCTTTTCTTACGGAAAGGTATTTGTGCCGACATATACTGTTGTATGGATGTTCTGCTATTTCCTATAAACAGTCTTGCATTGCGCTTTTCTACTACCTCGTTATCCAAATTCCATCTTTCGGTATTCTTTGCTATGTATTCGTACAGATAAAAGTTTTTTATTACTCTATCTTCTCTGATTGTCCTAGATAGTGATGAGGTGTTTTTTCTGTAGTGGTAGTGCCTGCCTTCATTCTGGGCGATACGCGTTGTGTGTACAAGAAAGTCGAGATTGAATATGAGGTCTTCGCTTATTATCTCGCGCTCACTATGAAATTCTATCTGCTTTGATTTTATAATACTGCTTTTATATAGTGCATTCCAAACCGAGCAACCTATAAGGTGGTCAGATGCTACTGAAGAGTCTGATGCAATTATATCAAGAATGAAATTATTCTTTTTCTCCTTTTCGTATATAACAATATCATCTATAGGAGTGCCCAATTTAACACCGTCATCGGTATTGCGGTCGTGTTTGTAGTAAATAGCGTCAAGGTCGTTTTTTTTAGCCAATAGGTACATTTGTTCAAATGTACAGGTGTCGATGAAGTCATCACTGTCGAGAAATGCAATGTATTCACCTGTTGCGATTCTTATGCCATGATTACGAGTCAGACCTAATCCTTCGTTCTCTTTGTGTACAACTCTTATACGAGAATCTTTTTGTGCATATTCGTCGCAAATCTCTGGGCATCTGTCGGGTGATTGGTCGTCGATAAGTATTATCTCTATATCTTGCAGAGTCTGATTGATGACAGACTCAATGCATGTGTGTAAATACTTTTCGACTTTATATATTGGTATTATTACTGATACTGCAGCCATAGTTAAAACTAAAAATCGAATTTATACAAATGATATTCTTCTGGGAATAATTGTACTGATTCGTAAAAATAATATAATATGTGTATTATTAATGAGCCTATTATGATAGTAAGGACTGTGTTGTTAGTCTTATTTTTATTGAACCATAGATAAAATAGTAGGTAGGAGAGTATTATGGCATTGAAAATGGTGCAATAATGTATAAGTCGTCCAAATAGTACGTTGTTGTAAAAAATATTGTATAGGCATATTCCTATGAAAAACAGATTATAGCAGAACCTGAATTTGGATGTATTGAAGAATTTGTTCATCTCTCCACTAAATATAATTGCTATTATATAATTTAGAGATAGTATGCTCGAACGTAATCCAAATGTACGGGTCGAATTTTCGGCTTCGGTGTATGCTAATATGTCCTCTTCATTTAAACCCAATAAAGAACTGAATGTAGAATACTCGCTCAAAAAGCTCATATCAATTCTATTCATGAGTAGAATGGATACTGCGAATAATATCAATTGTATGTTTATGTTCAGAAGCCGGTTTCTGCATAAATATCCAATTATTCCTAAGGGAATGATAAATAATGCACTTTTATGAATAAGCATTGCAGCTATTACCGAGGGAATAATGAATAACCACCACTTTTTATTAAGAAACAACGGTATTAATGCCACAAACAAAGCCGCTGCTATATTTTGTCTGACTACATTCATCAATGAGAAGTAAAAACCTGTAAGAACGATAATAAGTCCATAGAATATAAGCAGGTAACTCTCCTTGCGCATTGAATAGTACAATAGAGATATCTGCACAAAAGACATTATAGCAAACAACAGATAATGCTTATTTGTGAAAATCTGTGTTAGTTTTATGAGTGTTATGTAGCCATATTCATAATTCTCTCGGTCGGTTTTACCAATAAGTAATATGTCGTAGAAGTCTTCTTTGTACGATTCGCAGTCGACACCTACTTTGTAACGGATTGTTGCAAATAAACAAAATACTAAAATGGGAATAATGAAGTGCGAGTTCAAAAGAAGGTCTAAGAATGATGACTTTTCTTCGGCGTATATATCGTTGCCTAAGAAACCTTCGGGGTATTGATGCTTGTAGGCAAATTTGCCTGCCTGCATCATTACTAGAATCATTAAACCGTATACAAGAACACTTTGTATAAATAATACCATCTGTTGTCAGTGTAATCGGGTTATCTGTTTTTGTACATTTCGTCGTAGTATTTCTCGTACTCTCCGCTGGTTATATCGTCTAACCAGGCTTGGTTGTCGAGGTACCAACGTACGGTTTTCTCTATTCCTTCCTCGAATTGCAATGATGGCTCCCAACCTAATTCGTTCTTTAGTTTGGTGCTGTCAATAGCATAGCGTAGGTCGTGGCCGGCACGGTCGGTGACGTATGTAATCAGGTTGTTTGAATATCCTTCGGGATTGCCTAATAGACGGTCAACGGTCTTTATCATAACTTTTATGAGGTCGATGTTTTTCCATTCGTTGAATCCGCCAATATTATATGTCTCGGCTGCTTTGCCTTTGTGGAAGATTGTATCAATTGCACGTGCGTGGTCTACGACATACAGCCAGTCGCGCACATTCTCGCCTTTTCCATATACAGGGAGGGGTTTACGATGACGTATGTTATTGATAAATAAGGGTATCAACTTCTCGGGGAACTGATAAGGACCGTAGTTGTTCGAGCAGTTTGTGACTATTGTGGGCATTCCATATGTGTCGTGAAAGGCACGTACAAAATGGTCGCTGCTTGCTTTTGAAGCCGAATAGGGGCTGTGTGGATTGTATTTTGTAGTCTCGTAGAAGAAATCGGTTCCGTAGGCAAGATGGTGCTCTCCCGATGAAGCGGTTGTAGTAAACGGAGGCTCAATGCCCTCGGGGTGACTTAGCTCGAGGGCACCGTACACCTCGTCGGTCGATATATGATAGAATAGTTTGCCGGTGTAACGTTCGGGAAGGCTTTCCCAATGGAGTTTTGCTGCCTGCAATAGCGACAGAGTGCCCATTACATTGGTTCGTGCAAAGGTGAACGGGTCTTTTATGCTTCGGTCGACGTGGCTTTCGGCTGCAAGATGGATAATGCCGTCGATGTTATATTGCTGCATAAGCGAGAGTACCGTCTCGTAGTCGCAGATGTCGGCCTTTACAAAGGTGTAGTTGGGCGCATTCTCAATGTCTTTGAGATTGGCAAGGTTACCTGCGTATGTAAGCTTATCGAGGCAAATTATATTGTATTCGGGATATTTATTTACAAAAAGGCGTACAACGTGGCTGCCGATGAATCCGGCACCGCCTGTAATCAGTATGTTTCTTCTGAAATTCATTTTTTTACTTTTTTATCGACAATACGATATTATTTTTTTGAGTCTTCAATTACTTTCAACAGATATTGTCCGTATTGGTTCTTTATCATAGGCTCGGCTAATTGGCGCATTTTATCCTCATTTATCCATCCGCGACGATAGGCAATTCCCTCTAAGCAGGCAATCTTTAGTCCTTGACGTTTTTCAATTACCTCGACAAAGGTCGATGCCTCGCTAAGTGAGTCGTGTGTGCCGGTATCAAGCCAGGCAAAACCGCGACCGAGTGTCTGCACTTTCAGTTCGTTATTGGCAAGGAAGTGCTGATTCACTGTGGTTATCTCCAATTCGCCTCGTGCCGATGGCTTTATCTCTTTTGCAATATCTACAACTTTATTCGGATAGAAATATAGGCCTACTACAGCATAGTTGCTCTTAGGATGTTGAGGCTTCTCTTCTATTGAGAGGCAGTTGCCCTGTGCGTCAAACTCGGCTACACCGTAACGCTCGGGATCCTCGACGCGGTAGCCGAATACTGTGGCCTTTCCATCCTCTTCGGCTGTGCGAAGGGCTTCACGCAACATAGATGTAAAGCCCGCACCGTAGAAAATATTATCACCAAGCACAAGGCAGGCTGCATCGTTACCAATGAACTTTTCACCAATGATGAATGCCTGTGCAAGACCATCGGGTGAAGGCTGCTCGGCATATTCGAACTGTACACCGTAATCGCTGCCATTGCCAAGCAGACGCTTGAATCCGGGAAGGTCCTGCGGTGTCGAGATTATCAGTATCTCGCGTATGCCGGCAAGCATAAGAACCGAGATGGGATAGTAGACCATTGGCTTGTCGTATATGGGCAGTAACTGTTTGCTGACACCTTTTGTAATAGGGTAGAGGCGTGTGCCCGAACCTCCTGCAAGAACTATTCCTTTCATTTTGTTATCTTATTTCTTATTTTTCTTATCTGACTCTTGACTAATTCTCTCTCATAAGAATTACAGCCAATAAAATATATTACAAATAATGATGATATAACCGATACTCCTATAACGGTAATTGTACGTATTATATTATCGGGCATATACATATATATAAATAATGGTATTATAGCCGAGATTAGTGTAACTGATATTACATTTAGGTATACTCGCTTGATAAATTCGGCTATTGACAGTTCTATCAATTTATGTACAAATACAAGACGTATGGCAAGACATAAATGTGATATCACAATTGCAACAATCATAGTTCCCTCGGGAGGCATTCCGTGTTTCATAAGTATGTACGAAATGGGGAAATTCAACAATTCTACTATTCCTATTATTACTTGGTAGTTTCTTATTTTGTCTGTTGCTGTCTGTGCGATATTCAAAGTGTTCGATAAAATATCTGTCAGCGAGAGTATCAAAACAAGTCTGGTGAATGATAAAGTGTGTTCTGGAACCATGCCTATCCACAAGTACAATAGTCTTTCACACTCTAAGAATACAGGAATCGAAAGGCACATGAACAGATAGAAAGAGGCTCTTGTCCCTATGAAAATGAGTTTGTGAAGCCTTTCAAACTCTTTTTGGGCATATCCTTTAATTATCTGTGGTCGGAATGCCAGTGTAAAGTTATGTATGAAACGATTGATTACATCGTTTACCTGCATGGCTATGCCTCGTGCTGCATTGAATGCCGGTCCGCTGAGTATATTTATGAGAATGTTCACTCCTTGGTCCTTCATTATCTGGGCAATACTTCCAAAATAGGACCATACTGCGTATGATGATATTTGCTTGAAAATGCTTTTGTCCCAAACGAAGCGGTATTTACATTCCTCAAAATGTAACCTTGAATATGTATAGTAAATTATCAGCTTAAAGAAATTGGGCGTGGCGCACAGTATTGCATAAAGAATAAGACGGTCGCCATCATAATTGTCTATCGCAAATGCGATAACAAGCCTTATGATACCATCCAATAGGGTGATATATGCAAAGAGCGATAATTTCTCATGGGCAACAACCGCTGCATTATATGGTATCAACAATATGCCTACAGCAACTGAAACTACCGAACATTGGAATGCCAATTGTGCCGCTTGCAGACGGTCGGGTGATACAACCATCTTGTTGTCGATAAACCACACTCCAATAATTTCGGCAGCTATTACTACTATTATGGCAAGAATGATATTTACGTTTACCGATGATACAAAAACGTTGTTAAGCCTCTTCTTGTCGCCATTACCCAACTCAAAAGCAATGAAACGGCTGCTTGAGGTTGATAAGGAACTCGAAATCATAGTAAACATTCCCGACAGACTGCCAACAACATTGTTTATGGCGTAATTATCTACACCAAGCGCATTTAGTATGATGCGTGCAGTATAGAAACTTATAGCTACCATGACAATCATTCTAAGGTATAGAATAATTGTATTTTTAGCTATTAATTTATTGTCCTTGGAATGATTTGACATTTATAACTGGCTTATTATACCATGAGCATGTATCTCATCGGGTAATTTCATATAATCACCATAAATCCTCTCTAAATATTTATGGTAGTTATTCGGTACGGGAAACTTGGTATCTTCGAAACTTATATACCTTAACGGATATATATCTTTTATATATCTTTTCTTCTTAAATGGCATTCCTAGTGTATGTCTAACACTCTTTTTATCAGAAAGTATGCTATCAAAGAATCTTAATATAGGAAATATAACTTTTATAGGGTCGTCGAAATGACAACCTTGTGTAAATTGCCATATAATTACCAAATATAATATCAGAGTTTGGTTGTATCTGTATTATCATCTTCTTCACTACCATAATAACCGTAACCATGGGAATATCCATTGCTATAGCCGTAGCGGTATCCATAGCGGTAACCATAGCGACCACTATTCTCCTCCAATCCATTTATGATAATGCTTATGCTCTTGAAACGCTGTTCTTTGATTATATTGCTTATTTCGGGAACCATACTACGCTCTAAAAGACCACTGCGAACCACAAACATTGTGCGGTCGGCTGATTTCTCAATGATATCGGTATCTGCAACAATGTCAATAGGAGGACAGTCGATGATAATGTAGTCGTATTTACTGCGTGATGACTCTATTAATTCATTGAAACGCTCGTTTTCCAATAGCTCTGTTGGGTTAGGAGGAATTGTGCCGACAGGAATTACTTCAAGGCCGTTGAAATGCTTACTTTTAATTTTACAATCATTGATATTTTCAGTGAGACCTGCCAGATAATTGCTGAGTCCATCTTTGGGAGCATTGACAAATGTACTTAATGATGCGTGGCGCATATCACCATCAATAAGCAATACTTTTTTGCCTTTCAGTGCCATAGAGGCTCCTAAATTTATTGCTATGAATGATTTACCACTGCCGGGATTGAATGATGTTATAGTCAGTACATGTTTTTGGTTATCCTTTACCATAAAATCAATATTGGTACGTAGTACTCTAAAAGCCTCATTTATGATATTACGACTACCGTTTTTGACTACAATCTTAAGTTTCTCTATTTGTTTTTTCCAAGGTAACTTACGTTTGCGACGATAGGCAAGAGGTATTTCTCCAATAATGGAAACATCAAGCCCCTCTAAATCTTTGCGACTGCGAATCTTAGTATCTAAGAATTCACGAGCCATAATCAGACCTATAGGAATTATTAAAGCTACTGCAAATGCTAAAAGCATTGTTTTTTTCTTGTTAGGTCCAATAGCACTTAAACCTCCGGTCGGAGGAGTTACAATGCGTGTGTTATATGCTGTAAATGCTTTCGAGAGTTCATTTTCTTCGCGTTTTTGCAGTAGGAAAAGATAAAGCTGCTCTTTTACTGTTTGGTTACGTCCTTCTGATGTCAGGAACTTTGATTGGGTAGGGTTCTTTGCCAATAATTCCTTGTTGCTCTCTCTCTCTTTCTCTAATGTGGCAATCTGTGCATTGAGTGTATTTATCAGATTGCTTACCGAACTGATAATTCCTTCACGTATTGAACTTAAATAATCGTCTAAGTCTATTACAAGGGGGTTATTCTCGCTACTGCTGGCAACCAAGTTGTTACGTTGTAGCATTGCGACATTGTATTTTTCTATTTGGGTGCTGACTCCTGAATTCTTTAATTGCAACGATGGAAGAACCTGATTCTTTGTCTTTATATCGGCAAGATAATCTAAAATGAATCTTGATATCGCAAGCTCATTGTTGAGGTCAATGATTTGATTGCTAATCTTTTGGCTCTGATTCATGTACATTGATGTAGTGGAATTTATATCGGGCAGCAAATTCTGGCTCTTGTAAGTTGATATTATGCTGTCGACATTCTCCAGCTCAAGAGCAATGTCTTTTAGGCGGTCGTTGATGAATATCGAGGTGTGCTCGGCCAATTGGTTTTTGTCGGCAATCCATCTCTCGTTGTAAATCTCAATAACGCTTTTTAGAATATCTTCGGCACGTTGAGTCGAGAGGTCAACAATTGATACTGTTATAATATCTGCATCTTTATCCTTCAGACTGAATGATAGTTTTGAACCATAACTGTTGGCCGAAATATATAAACCAACTCTGTTGACATGTATAGTCTGTTCTTCACCATCGCGATAGTAGGGGGTAGATGCGATTACTATTTGTCCAATGGGTGTGTTTAGTGTGTCGCCACCGGTTGCATCTGATTTATATGCCGAGAGGTGGCCGTTTACTTCTACTTCGGGGTCTATTTCTCTTTTCTCAGAACCGTACACATAGCTGAACTCATTGATAGTGTAGTTGCCGTCTGCCTTAAGTGCAACCTTAAATGAAGCAAATGCATTATCTGGTATGCCAACTATTTCAGCGTTAAAAGGAAGACTGCTGCCATAAAGAACTTTGTTATAGAATAGTCCTTCTTTCTCGTAGTTCATGTCAAGGTTCAAACGATTTACAACTTCGTAAATGTTTGATGGCGATTGGAGTGCATATATCTCGTTATAGACAGTTGTGTTTCCACGAAAAGCACCCATAGATGCAAATTTTTCCATCTGGTCGCCCATATTGCCCTGTTCGCCCGATTTTATAAGTATGTCGGTATAACGTGAGTATGTGGGGTGTGTCGTGGATACTTTGTATATTGCTACACTCAGGCAAATTAAAAGCGATAGGACAAACCAACGCCATTTAGCCAAACATAGAAATATAAAGTCTCTTATGTTGAACTCTTCTTCAGATTGACGGTTGAAGTTGTTTATTAAATTGTTATCCATGATTTATCGTGTGATTAGGTTAATAACAGAAGTAAGAAGTGATGCAATTGAAATCCAAAATGCCGAAGAGCGCACATTGTTTCCGTTGACTGTCGATTGGCGTTCACGCATCTTATTTGGCTTAACGTAGATGACATCGTTTTGCTGTATGTAATAAGCCGGCGATTGTTGGATATCCTGCAATGAACAGAGATTCAGCGTGTAGACCTTCTCTTCGTTGTTATTCTCTCTTCGGATAACTTGAATGCTGGTTCTTTCGCCTTGTATGGTAAGGTCACCCGCTTTACTTATTGCGTCGAGGATTGTTATTGCGTCTCGGTCTATTGCGTAACTGTTAGGAGACTTAATCTCGCCTATTATTGAATATTTTAAATTGGCAAATTCAACTGTAACGGTGGCATCATTGGCAATTCCTTTTTCGAGGAGTTGCTTTTTTATGTATTCTGCTACTTCGCTACGTGTCATTCCTGCAATATGCAACTTGCCAATTTGAGGGAAGTTTATATAACCTTCCTTGTCAATGGTGTATCCCGATATACCCTGCGAGGTTCCGATGTTGTTTGAAAGCCCAATCTGTCTTGTGACATATGGCAGGTTCAGACTGTTTGTAAGGTCTTGATTTCGTGTGTTTACCAATATTGTAATTTTATCTTCGGGACGCAGGGTGATTTGCTTATGAATAACATTTGTTGTTGTACCATGTTCTACATCCTGAAAATATGCAATATCCTTTGTGGAACTGCATGATGCCAACATTAACAGAAGGCCAAAAATAACTAAAATTTTCCTCATATCGATTGTTTTTTTATATTTTCCAAAGTCTAAAAGTTACTAAAATTGAAATTTATTTATTCTGATTTATCTATATCTTGGGGACATTGACAAATAGTTAAAGTTATTATTGTCAATCAGTTACAGATTAATTTGTACGTGGCGCATAAAAAAATCCGGGGAAAATGTGGGTGCCTTACGGCTGTTGTTATACCGATGACTCGCTGTTTGTTTTAAAAGTGGACAACGTATGAATCGTAATAGTCGGTATAAACCTATTGCAAAAATAGGCATTTTATTTAATATATAGAAGTATTTAATCTTTTTATTTTTTAAAAAAATAAATTTGAAATATCCAATATGATGGCAAACTGTATGCATTGCTTCGTATCTTGTAAAGATATATTACCAAATGAGTCCTTCCGGTTATTATATGCGAAATTTAAAAGTTGAGGCTGTTTTTATGGTTGATATGTATTTATGTTGTGTTTGGCTGTTGTTGTAGGCTATGGCTCCTTGTGATAATGATGTGGAGTGTGTTATGGTTCTTTTTCTACTAGCTTCTCTTTTATAATTTATTGGCTTACGTTCGTGATTCTGCGAATTAATGAATTAAAATAACAGTTGTTTCTTGTTTAAGTGTGCAGCTTTAGATAATGTGCGTTGTTCATAATATGAAGAGATATTAGTGTAAGTATCGGCTGAAAATTCCTTTTATGCCTATAACAAATGTCTGTTTAATGCATAAATTAGTGGTTTAATTAATATTTCTGATAAAAAATAGCCTTGGAATTATTTTTTATATTGTTTTTTGTTATCTTTGTGCATCATTAACCTAATTAACTAATAATATTATGAAGGAACTTGTTGAACAGATTCAGGCAGCTTATGCTGCTTTTGAGGCAGATGCCAACGCACAGGTAGAGAAGGGTAATAAGGCTGCAGGTACACGTGCACGTAAAAGCTCTCTCGAGATTGAAAAGTTGATGAAAGCTTTCCGTAAGGCTTCTATCGAGGCAGCAAAGTGATAGTTGGTACTAGAACACTGTAATTAATAAAAAATAAAAGTCTTTAAAGGCTTTTATTTTTTTTATAACCAAATTTGTGTAAATAATATTTACCAGGAAAGAGGACTATTGGCGTATATCTCTTTGCTATCTTAAATTGGTTTTGATATGAATTTGATGGCTCAGTTTGATTGTTCTGCTTTAGTTGCAGTCTTAATTTTTAAAAATTAAATAGGTTATAATTAAATTAATATAATTTGTGGAAACAGGAAAATAATTGTATTTTCGCAAAATATTTGGTTAGTTGGTTGCGGCAGTACATGAAAATTTTGGTTATAGTTTGCTGCATATATCTGATAATCATAACATTTTGGAATTTAATTATTAATTAAAACAATAAAAACTTTAATTGACATTAACTATGAGAAAACGAATCGTTTCTTTGGCCGTGGTTGCTGTAGCGTTTTTTGCATCTGCTATGGCGCAGAATCTAAAAGGTTTTGCTTACGGCGATGTTGCTGCTCCCACGGGTGGTGAGTGGGAGTCTCCTACAGAGTTGGCGCTGAATAAAGAGCAGCCTAAAGGTTGGTTCTTTACTTTTGCCGATGAGGAGAGCGCACGTAAGGTACTTCCCGAATTTAGCGACTATCATTTGTCGCTCAACGGAACATGGAGTTTCCACTGGGTAGGTAACCCATGGGAGCGTCCCGAAGATTTCTACAAAACCGACTATGATGTATCGTCGTGGGATAAGGTAGAGGTTCCTATGAACTGGAACGTTTATGGTCTGCAAAAGGATGGCAGTCAGAAGTATGGTACTCCTATCTATGTTAACCAGCCTGTAATATTCAAGCACTCGGTTGCTGTAGGCGACTGGAAGGGTGGTGTGATGCGTGAACCTGCAAAGCATCATACAACATATAAAAATCGTAATGAGGTGGGTTCGTATCGTCGTACATTTAATGTGCCGGCCGAGTGGAAAGGTCGTCAGGTGTATCTTAATTTCGACGGTGTAGACCCCTTCTTCTATCTGTGGATAAACGGTAAGTATGTAGGATTCTCGAAGAACTCTCGTAACCTTGCTGCATTTAATATTACCAAATATCTGGTCGAGGGCGAGAATACTGTTGCTGTCGAGGTTTATCGTAACAGCGATGCATCGTTCCTTGAGTCGCAGGATATGTTCCGTCTTCCCGGTATCTTCCGCGATGTTTATCTTACATCAACCAATCCCCTTGAGCTTCGCGATATTCGCGTGGTGACCGACCTTGATGCCGAGTACAAGGATGCAGTAGCAAAAATTGCAGTGGACGTACGCAACCTTACAAAGAAAAAGGCTAAGGGTTATAAACTTCAGGCACAGCTTTACAAGAATGCACTTTACAGCGATGATAATGCAATCGTAGAGGGTGTTAATGCTCTTGGCGAGCTCTCTGTTGTTGAGCCTGGTGCAAAGACAACAACCGAACTATCTATAGCAGTGGAGAATCCTGCTAAGTGGAGTGCTGAGGAACCTAACCGTTACACTCTGCTCGTGCAGTTGCTCGACAAGAAAGGTCGCGTAGTAGAGACAGCATCTACCTACATTGGTTTCCGCGAGGTTGAGATTCGCGATACCAAGGCCGAAGATGATGAGTTCGGTCTTGCAGGACGTTACTACTATCTCAATGGCAAGCCCATTAAGATGAAAGGTGTTAACCGTCACGAGAGTAATCTTGAGCGCGGACACGCCATCACACGCGAGCAGATGCACAAAGAGGTTATGCTGATGCTTCAGGGTAACATCAACCATGTGCGTAACTCGCACTATCCCGATGACCCCTATTGGTACTATCTGTGCGATAAGTACGGTATTTATCTCGAGGACGAGGCTAATATCGAGAGTCACCAGTACTATTATGGTGCTGCTTCATTGTCACACGTTCCTGAGTTTGAGGATGCACACGTGGCACGTGTAATGGAGATGGCATACGCTACAATGAACCGTCCTTCGGTTGTTATATGGTCACTTGGAAACGAGGCCGGTCCCGGTGTAAACTTCGTACGTGCTTACGAGGCGCTGAAGGCATTTGACGCAACACGCCCCGTTCAGTACGAGCGTAACAACAATATTGTGGATATGGGTTCTAACCAGTATCCCGCAATCGGTTGGGTGCAGTATGCAGTACAAGGTAACGCAGGAATTAAGTATCCTTTCCACATTTCGGAGTATGCACACTGTATGGGTAATGCAGGTGGTAACCTCAAGGATTATTGGGATGCAATGGAGAGTACAAACTTCTTTATGGGTGGTGCCATCTGGGACTGGGCCGATCAGGCTTTCTGGAACGTAGATCCCAAGACCGGTGACCGTTATATGGGTTACGGTGGTGATTTTGGCGACCGTCCCAATGACCACACATTCTGTATGAATGGTGTTATGTTCCCCGACCACTCTCCAAAACCCCAATATTGGGAGGTTAAGAAGGTGTACCAAAATGTAGGTATATCTATGCAGGAGAATGGTAACGTTAAGATTTTCAACAAGCGTTACTTCAAATGCCTGTGCGATATGAATATCCGCGCTTCTCTGTGGGAGGATGGTAAAGAGGTTGAGCACTTCTTTATGCCCGATATGGTTATTGCTCCCCGTACAAGCAAAGAGTTTAAGTTGCAGTTCGGCAACTATAAGATGAAGGCCGATAAGGAGTACTTTGTGAAGATTCAGCTTATGCTGAAGAAAGATCAGCCTTGGGCAAAGAAGGGTTATGTTCAGATGGAGGAGCAGCTCCCCTTGAAGGCGGCCGAGAAGAGCATTCTGCTTGCTGATGTTGCCAAGGGCACAAAAACCAAGATGGAGAAGAGTAAGGATAATACACTGACTACTGTATCGGCAGTTGACGGCACATTCAATATTGTATTCGACAATGCTAAGGGTGTCTTCAATAGTATCGCTTACAATGGCAAGGAGGTATTTGCTGCCGGTAACGTAATGAAGATTGGTGCTTATCGTGCGCCCGTCGACAACGACAACTGGGCTTGGAACAATTGGTATGCAAATGGTCTGCATAACCTTCAGGACAGCGTTATGTCATTTGTATCTAAGGTAAACAAGGATGGCAGCGTGGTATTACAATATACTGTATATTCGCAGGCCCCCAATGCTGTTCGCCGTGTGAAGAACGACGATAATACTTGGAAATTTGTTGAGGATGCACGTCCTTTCGGTAAGAATGATTTCCACTTTATCTCTAACCGTATCTATACAATCTATCCCGATGGCTCAGTCGAACTAAACAGCAGTATCAGTGGTAACAAGAGTCTCGACCTTGCCCGTTTGGGTTACGAGATTCAGCTCCCGGCCGAGTTTAAGAACTATACATACTATGGTCGCGGTCCCTGGAACAACTATAACGACCGTTGCACCGGCTCGTTCATCGAGCAGCATAGCAGCACTGTGAAAGAGCAATTCGTTCACTTCCCCAAGCCTCAGGATATGGGTAACCGCGAGGATGTTCGTTGGGCTACACTTACAAACGATAATGGCGAGGGTCTTATCTTTGTGGCTACCGAGGGAATGTCGACAACAGCACTTCCTTGGAACGACGTAGAGCTTACTCTTGCTGCTCACCCCTATCAGCTTCCTGCATCTTCGGGTACTTGGTTGCACATCGACAAGAAGGTTAACGGCCTTGGTGGTAACAGTTGCGGACAGGGTGGTCCCCTTGATTACGACCGTGTGAAATCGGTTGAGAATACTATGGGCTTTATTATTCGTCCCGTTGTAAAGGGTGACGACTATACTCAGAAGGCAAATGTTCTCTCGTCGGGTGTTGTTCCCGTTGTATTGTCGCGCGACCTTAAGGGTACATTGACAATGAACTGCAAGAAGGATGGCGCTGAGATTTACTATAAGATTGGCAAGCGTGGCAAGAAGACTCTTTATACACAGCCTATCGATATGAGCAAGGGTGGCGATATTACTGTTTGGGAGAAGGCTTCTCCCGACCTCGCTGCTACATACAGCTATCCCGAGGTAACAGCAATTCCTGTAACAGTGGTATTTGCATCGAGTCAGGAGAATGGTAACGAGGCCTCAAAACTCGTCGATGGAGACCCCTCTACAATATGGCACACAATGTATTCTGTGACTGTGGCAAACTATCCTCACTGGATTGATTTTGACGCTGCTGAAGAGACTATGATTAAGGGCTTTAAGTATCTGCCACGTCAGGATGGCGACAATGGTAATATCAAGGCCTACAGAATACAGATAAGCAACGATGGCAAGAACTGGAGTGAGCCTGTATGCGAGGGTGAGTTCGAGAGAAACAGCAAACAGCAGGTTGTAATCTTCAAAGAGCCTGTAAAGGCACGTTACGTACGATTTACCGGTCTCAGTTCACAGAATGGCCAGGACTTCGGTTCGGGTGCCGAGTTTGAACTTATCAAGGTGCAGAAGTAATCTGTTCCGATAAAGTGGTTGTTAATAGTTACATCCTTTTAGGTGTTGTAATATAATAGAGATTAAGGCCCTTTATAAAAAAAGACCGTGCAGGATTGAAACCCTGCACGGTCGCTATAATAAAGAACTAAAATATGGAATATATAAAGACTGATATTGAAGGAGTCGTAATTATTGAGCCTCGTGTAATTTGCGACGAGCGAGGTTACTTTAAGGAGACATTCTCGCAGGCCGATTTTGACAAGAATGTGCGCCCTGTTGTGTTTGTGCAGGATAATGAATCGAAATCATCATACGGAGTGTTACGAGGACTGCATTTTCAGAAAGGGGAACATTCGCAGAGTAAGTTGGTGCGTGTGGTGAAAGGTGCAGTGCTTGATGTTGCTGTAGATATAAGAAAAGGCTCACCTACATTCGGTAAATATGTTGCAGTGGAACTGAGCGAAGAGAATCATCGGCAGCTATTTATCCCTCGCGGTTTTGCGCACGGCTTCTCGGTGCTTACTCCCGAAGTGATTTTTCAATATAAGTGCGATAACTACTATTGTCGCGAGAGTGAAGGGGCAATAGCGTGGGATGATGAGCAGTTGGCAATAGATTGGCGTATCCCTGCTGATAAAGTTATTCTATCCGAGAAAGACAAACACCATAAGCCTCTTGCCCAGGCCGATTATCTGTTTAACTTCGACGAAGACCTTTACAAATGAAAACAGTATTAGTGACAGGTGCCAACGGACAGCTTGGCAGTGAGATGCGCCGCTTGGGTGAACTCTCTTCAAATAACTATATTTTTACAGATATTGAGGAACTTGATGTAACGGATGCCGAAGCTGTGCAACGATTCGTTTCCGAGAATGGGGTAGAGGTGGTTGTAAACTGTGTCGCTTATACCAACGTCGACAAGGCCGAGAGTGACGAAGAGACAGCCTATAAGGTGAATGCCACTGCTGTAGAGAATATCGCAAAGGCTGTAAAGAGTGTCGATGGGACACTGTTCCACATCTCTACCGATTATGTATTTGGTACCGATGGTAATACACCGCGTACCGAGGAGATGCCGCTTGCTCCTCTTGGTGCATACGGACGTACCAAATTGGCAGGAGAAGAGGCGGTGCAGAGTGTTGGTTGTAAGGCTATTGTTATTCGTACAGCATGGCTTTATAGTGAGTTTGGACACAATTTTGTAAAGAAAATGCTTCGTCTGACTGCCGAGAAGGAGAGTCTTAAGGTGGTATTCGACCAGGTAGGCTCGCCTACGTATGCAGGGGACTTGGCGCTGACGATATTCTCTATCATAGAGGGTGATACATACAATGGTAACGAGGGTATATACCATTTCAGTGATGAGGGTGTCTGTTCGTGGTATGATTTTGCTGTTGAGATAGCACGTCTTGCAGGGCATAAGAACTGCCGCATCGAACCTTGTCACAGCAATGAGTTCCCTTCGCCTGTAACACGTCCGCCTTATTCGGTGCTCGACAAGAGTAAGATTAAGAGTACTTTTGGGGTTGATATACCGCATTGGCGCGAGTCGCTGATATATTGTCTGAAGAGAATATATGCTTCGAAGCAGGCTTTGTAATTATTTATGGGCAACAGACGACTACAGGGTGTTATTTTAGTTATATCGGCTGTGTTATTTTTGGCGCTCGTGTCAATGGATGAGAGGTGGATGATTCTCTGTCCGTTTCATCTGGTAACAGGCTGGGACTGTCCCTTTTGCGGCGGGCAGCGTATGATTGCTGCATTATTACGGGGCGAATGGCTTGTTGCATATAATAGTAATCCTTTGCTTTTTTGTGCATTGCCAATGTTGATTTTGTGGGGGGTAAGGATTATTCTTCCCGAATATGCTTCGCGTCACCCTCGCATAATGTTGTCTTCGTTGTTTACAATAAAGTTGCTGCCTGTCTACCTTGTAATATTGCTTCTTTGGGGAATTATAAGAAATATTTTTTAACAGAATAAATATAGATTGTATGGAGAATAATCATTTAGCACCCGATTTGAATGTCGGAAATGTATTTAACGCGGCATGGGAACTAACCAAGAAACACTTTTTGCCAATTCTATTGATGGTTTTTCTTGCAGGTATGCTTAATAATTTGCCTGGTAGCTATTTATATGCCGATTATTTTAGTGAGCTGCTCAGTGGCAATTATATAACCGAGGAGCAATGGATTAGCCAACAGATAGACTCTGATATAGCTGGGGTGTTCTTGAGCTTGGGAAAAATGCTACTTTTGGCATTCTTATGCGGATTTATACATGTTTATATGAATCTGGTGCGTAATCGTATGCTTATCAGTGCTGTGGAGAAAGATGCAGTTGATATTGTGGCAATTCTTAAGGATGGAACCCGTGGCTATTGGTTCTTCTTATTGTGTACCATAGCTTTGGGATTTGTCGTTAGTTTTGCTACTATGCTGTGTGTTATCCCCGGTATATTCCTGTTGATTCGTCTGATGTTTGTTCCTATTATAGCTGCACACAAACCTGAACTATCTCTCACTGATGTCTTTTCACGTTCTTGGAAAATGACAGATGGGCATTTCTTTGATATATTCTTGTTCGGACTTCTTGTCGTTGCACTTAATATTGCCGGTTTCTTGGCATGCTGTGTAGGAGTTTATGTAACCTATGTTATTTCGGAATTCTTATATGTGGAGTTGTATCGTAGATTATCGGGTGATGAGATAACATCTTCTCCCGAGCAGGATGTGAAAGATGAGTATAGAAAGAATATCGGAGGATATAATCGTGGTGAGTAGTAATTTTACGGCTTTTTGAGTTTTTAATAATATATAATAATTATGGCGATAATTTAAATTATCGCCATAATTATTATATAAAATAGTTGTTGACCATAAAAGTAAATTAACAAAGAGTTTATGTAATATCGAATGAATGTGAGATTCCTTGGTAAGTTTTTCAGTTCTCTCATTCAGGATTCGGGAATTACAATTTGTTCCAGGTCAATATCTTTACTTAATTTCCTTGTATTCAGATTTATTTAATACTTTTCGCTGTTGTTGAGTTCCTCGGTAGTGATTGATTTTTTGTCCATCTGTCGCCAAAAATAGGATATATAAGCTACTACAAAGGGAATTATCAACGATACAACAGCCATTGTGCTTAGTGTGAACTCACTTGACGAGCTATTGGCAAGTGTCAGCGATGAGGCCAGGTCGGCAGTAGAGGGATAGTAGGCTGTGCCGTTATATCCTGCAATCATAAAGAGTGACATCACTGCAAGTACTGTTCCGGGTGCCGAGAACCATATTCCACGAGCATAATCTTTGCGCAAAAGTGTAAGTGCAACGCCGGCAATTAGTAGCACAGCACCAACAAGTAACATTGCAAGTACCGCGGGCATCTCCAATAGGTTAGTGAAATATTTCCCCTTTTCCATAAACACTGCACCTGTGGCATCTACCGCAAAGCCGTCCATTGTAATAAGATGGTAGCAGATGATGAGGAACATTACAAGGAAAAGTGTAAAGCTGATGATAAGGCTTCGGCGCAATTGTGCTGCCAGTTTCTTGCTCTCGATATTATTTATAAGGTAGAGCGCTCCCAAGGAGACTGTAAGGAAAAGTACCATCAATCCAAACTCGACATTGAATGGGTTGGTAACAGCCTCTAATCCGTGCCATTCGTTACCCCAACGGCTTATTACAGGTGCTGCAACGTTACCCACAGCATTTTTGTTGACGTAAAAATCACTGCCTGTGAAAAATGTTCCAACTGCGGTACCAATAAGCAGTGGAGCAAGACATCCGTTCAACGTGAGGAAGATACGGAAACAGTTCTTGCCCAACAAATTTCCGGCTTTGCTTTGGAACTCATATGATACTGCCTGAAAAACAAAGGTTATAAGGATTAGTATCCACACCCAATAGGCACCGCCGAAACTTGTGCTATAGAATAGGGGAAAGGATGCAAAGAATGCGCCACCAAAAGTTACAAGGGTGGTGAAGGTAAGCTCCCACTTACGTCCTGTGGAGTTTACGATAAGTTCTCTTTCGCTCTCTTCTTTACCTGCAAGGAAGATAAGTGCATTGCCACCCTGAACGAAGAGAAGAAAGACAAGGAGTCCACCCAATAGGGCTATAAGGAACCACCAATAGTGCTGAAGAAATTCGTATGTTATCATAGCGGACAGGTTTATTTGGTTTCGATATTAGGACCATTAGCAATGGCCTTGAACATAATACGCATCTCAATTACAAGGAACAGTGTGAAGATGGCTACAAATAGCCAGAAAGTTGTCTGTACGGCACCCACGCTGACACTCGACACTGCGGCTTTAACCGGTAGCAGTCCCTCGATAACCCAAGGCTGACGGCCTACCTCGGCAACAACCCATCCTGCTTCGCCTGCAAGATATACCAGAGGGATAGAGAGCAGAGCAGCCCACTGTAACCAACGCATATTCTGTAGTTTGCCTTTGTATCCACTCCACAGTACCGCTGCCATAAGCAGAAGTAGAAAACTACCTATACCCACCATCACACGGAATGCCCAATAGATGAGTGTCACAGGAGGGACAAGCTCGCTCTTGGAGTCGATGTATCCGTAGCCGAAATATTCGATATTCTCGTCAAGGGTAGCGCGAGCCATTGCTGCAGCCTCGGGGTTGCTATCCTTGAGTGTTCGGTAGTCGCCAAATGCCTTAAGTGCTATCTTGCCACGCTCTATCTTCTCGTCGGCCGAGAGGTGACGTACACCATCGGGGGTGGTGTACCCGTCGAGCAAATTATTTATTCCCGGAACATAACCGTCGATGTCGTGTGTTGCAAGCAGAGACAACATTCCTGGAATCTCAACCCCCGGGACAATAGAGAAGGGGGCTGCTGTTCCACCATTTTCGAGAGCTTCGGCTGCGGCAAGTTTCATCGGCTGATATTTTGCTGCCTGAACACCCGAACTGTCGCCACTGAGCATTACGGCAAATGTTCCAATAATACCAATGATGGCTGCAACACGTATGCTCGCAAGGGCAAAGCGTGTCTCACGACGTTTAAGAAGATACCAACTGCTTATGCCAATTACAAAAATGGCACCGGTCATCCACCCACTGAATACCGAGTGGAAGAATTTTGAGATGGCAATGGGGTTAAATACAAGTGCCCAGAAATCGACCATCTCGTGACGCACGGTGTCGGGGTTGAACTCCATTCCAACGGGATTCTGCATCCACGAGTTGGCAATGAGAATCCACACTGCCGATATTGCAGCACCTATTCCTGTGAGCCATGTAGCTGCAAGGTGGAAACGTTTGCTCACCTTCTCCCAACCAAAGAACATCACTGCAAAGAATGTGGCCTCCATAAAGAAAGCGAAGATACCCTCGATGGCAAGCGGAGCACCGAAAATATCGCCTACAAACCAAGAGTAATTGCTCCAGTTGGTGCCAAACTCGAACTCAAGGATTATACCTGTTGCAATACCCACTGCAAAATTTATGGCGAAGAGTTTCATCCAGAATTTTGCAGTCTTTTTCCAAAAATCGTCGCCCGTAGCTACATATACCGACTCCATAGTAGCCATAATAACCGCCAATCCCAATGTCAGCGGAACAAAGAGCCAATGGTAACCGGCAGTCAGCGCGAATTGTGCTCTCGACCAATCGACTAAAGCGTTTTCTAGCATAAGATTAAAAGATTTTAATTAGAGGTTTTAATTGTTTGTTGTTTTAATAATTGTTCGCCAATATATTCAATTTTCTGCTCTTCGCTCTTTCCTGCCAATGTGGGACGGAAGAAAAAACCTCGGAGCAGTACAAAAAGAATTATTACCTTAAGTAGAATAAGGAACCAAAGCTGTCGCCCCCAGGTCATCGACCTGAAGCCATCGACATAAAAATTCCATACCGAAATAATCGCTTTTTTCATAGTTGCTTGTAAGTAAGCAGTTATTTAAATAATACTCGCAAAAATATATAAATAATTATTATAGGCAAGTTGTATGACCGATAAAATGACCGATAAAATAGTAAACTTCAACAATTATTCGCTTGAATGCTTACCCTTGAGTAATCTTTTTGTATCTTCGCGCATAAAATAATAATAGCCATTATGGGAAGAAAAAAATTCTCGGAACGCGAGATAAACATTATACGTAAGTTGCTATCAAGTAAGATGTCGGCTAAGCGAGGACAGCAGAAGATGGTTCGTCATACTCTGCGCACAGTATTTGAGTTTAATATCTCGGATTATAATATTCCCGGAAAAGCCTTCGGACCAAGTGATCTTGACGAGTGCGTACGTCGCGGACGCATACAGGTGCTTGACGAAGCAACGATTGAGGCTATGAAACTGCGTCACGCTCAAAAGAAACAGCACGACGAGGCGTTGCGTCAGGCCGAGGCTGTTGCTAATGGTGAGGTTGTCGATTGGGAGCAGGTGCTGAAAGAGTGGAACGAGTACTACTCAAAAGAGAATCCCGACCTTGTAGAAGAACTGTAAATAGAGAGGTGCTGTAAAGCTGCCGATGTACTAGTTGAGAGTGTTGTCAATGGTTGTTCTTGGTTGGCTTTGAAAGGTGTATAGCATGCGACCGCAGACGGTTTATATGTTGATATTTATCATTGAAAGTAATTGAATATTGTGCGAAATAAAGCTAATAGTATGATTTTATTTGTCGTAATGTATCGCATAATCTATCATCAGCACTCGCTGTGAAAAATATTCAAGTAAGCTTGATATTATCTCGCTCGTTTGATTGTATATTTGCAGAAATTATGGAAGCTAATATAGAAACAAATAAGCCAAATTCTAAATTCAGTGATATGTCAATTGCGCCTATGCATGAAGCAGTACCAGGTTATCAATGAATTTAATACAAACATTCACGTTATTGTCATTCTGACGACTGAAAGGAGGAAGAATCTCAAAGCAAGTATCAAAGAGATACTTACAAACAAAATCACAAACTCTGAAAGAGATTCTTCACATACGTTCAGAATGACAAGTCCTTTAAAATATTGAGTATAATATGGAAATAAACCAACCGGCAGCAAAGTTTCAGGATATGTCAATTGCGCCTATGCATACAGGAGAGTCTGACGCATCACCAATTGTAATATACACAAGTGAAGACAATGTTATATCGCTTGATGTAAAGTTGGAGAATGGAACTGTGTGGCTTTCGCAAGCACAAATGAGTTTGCTTTTTGATAAAGATAGAACTGTTATTGGCAGACATATCAACAACGTTTTCAAAGAGGGTGAATTGCAAAAGGAATTGGTATGTGCAAAAATTGCACATGCCGAAAAACTTGGTCGCTGGGAAGGGCGTACGCAAACTGCTTACACGGAATATTATAACCTTGATGTCATTATCTCTGTCGGCTATCGTGTAAAGAGCAAACGCGGTACTCAGTTCCGCATTTGGGCAAACCGTATTTTGAAAGACTACATTGTAAAAGGTTATGCAATCAACGACAAGATAAGAATCGAGCATTATAACGAACTCAAAGATGTTGTCCGTTTACTTGCACACACTGTACATTCACAGGAGAAACTGACCGATGAGCAGTCAAAAGGACTTTTCTCTGTCGTAAGCGACTATGTATACGCCCTTGACACACTCGACCGTTACGACTACCAGCAACTGACAATTGAAAATACAACAAAAGAAGAACGCTTCCACGCAACATATGAAAATGCAATGGAAGCGATTTTGAGCCTCAAAGACAAATTTGGCGAGAGCAAACTGTTTGCAAACGAAAAAGACAACTCTTTCAAAAGTTCTATCGGGCAGATATATCAGACCTTTGGCGGAGTTGAACTCTACCCCAGCATTGAGGAGAAGGCTGCAATGCTACTATACCTTGTAACGAAGAACCACTCATTCAGCGACGGCAACAAACGCATTGCTGCAATGCTTTTTCTTTGGTTTATGGAACGTAACGGAATACTATACCGCACCGACGGCAGTAAACGAATAGCCGACAACACTCTTGTTGCATTAACGCTTATGATTGCCGAGAGCCGAACCGAAGAGAAAGATATAATGGTAAAAGTAGTTGTAAACCTCATTAACCAACAAAACCAATAACAATGGAAAAACCACAATTGAACGAATATAACAAGCAGGAGTTCCCGCCTATGCATGAAGCAGTACCAGGTTATCAATGAATTTAATACAAACATTCACGTTATTGTCATTCTGACGACTGAAAGGAGGAAGAATCTCCAAATAAACATCAAAGAGATACTTACAAACAAAATCACAAACTCTGAAAGAGATTCTTCACATACGTTCAGAATGACTAGTCCTTTAAAATATTGAGTATAATATGGAAATAAACCAACCAGCAGCAAAGTTTCAGGATATGTCAATCGCGCCTATGCATACAGCCGAGCACATTTTAAACCAAACTATGGTACGAATGTTTGGTTGTGAGAGAAGCCGCAATGCGCATATCGAGCGCAAGAAGAGCAAGTGCGACTACAGGCTACAAATAGCACCAAGCGACGAGCAGATAACCGAAATAGAGCAGCAGGTAAATAGTGTTATATCACAAAATTTACCCATTACCATAGAGTATTGTACACGCGATATTGTACCACAAGGAGTAGACCTTGGCAAATTGCCCGAAGATGCAAGTGAAACACTGCGCATTGTACGTGTCGGAGACTACGACACCTGCGCTTGCATAGGAACACATGTAGAGAATACAAAAGAGATAGGAGTATTCAAAATAATAAGTTACACTTGGGAGGATAACATCCTTCGTCTACGCTTTAAACTGTTAAAATGACAGTTATACCATCTACCTCATCGAGCAATTCATCTAACAATAAGGAGAGATAATGGAACCTTTTGAAATACATATATTGGGATGCGGCTCGGCATTGCCAACCACACGTCACAATGCCACCTCGCAGATAGTGCGTATTGGCAACAAACAGTTTATGATAGATTGTGGCGAGGGTACGCAGCTTCAGATGCGTCGTTCGCACATACACTTTTCATTTGTCAATCACATTTTCATCTCGCATTTGCACGGTGACCACTGTTTCGGCCTTATAGGATTAATCTCAACGTTCGGCCTGCTTGGTCGCACTGCCCCTTTGCACATTTTTGCCGACCCGCTGCTGCAACGTCTCATGCAGCCACAGTTAGCTTTCTTTTGCAATGGTCTGAAATACGCATTGCATTTCCACGATATTGATGCGACAAAGCAAGTTGTTATATACGAAGATAAGAGTATTACTGTGGAGACAATACCACTGCAGCACCGCATTCCCTGTTGCGGTTTTCTGTTCAGAGAGAAGCCTAAGAAACGTCATCTTATAACTTCAATGATAGAATTTCACAATGTACCTGTACATTTGCGTGCAGGACTTAAAGATGGAAACGACTACATTACCCCGGATGGTGCTGTTATCCCTAACAGCCAACTGACAACCGATGCCGACCCCTCGCGCAGCTATGCATTCTGTAGTGACACACTCCCTTGCCCCGAGATTGCAGAGCAGATAAAAGGAGTTGACTTACTATACCACGAAGCTACATTTGCCGAGTCGGAACAAGGACGCGCCAAAGAGACATTCCACTGCACTGCACGCCAAGCGGCACAAATAGCAAATGCTGCCGAGGCCAAGCAACTTGTCATAGGACACTTCTCATCGCGTTACAAAGAGGACGAACCACTGTTGAATGAGGCAAAAGAGGTATTTCCCTCTACTCTTTTGGCTGGTGAAGATAAGGTGTTCCAAATAAAATAAAGAATAATATCGCCGATAATAGAAAAAGAACTCACGCTACATAGCAAAAAGAATTTCAAATAGCTTCTAAACCTTTTTGCAAAAAAAGAGTCTAAAAAAAAGGGTTATTTCAGATTGTTGTTCAGACACGGTAACAAATACCCAAAGAGAGACATAATTATAGCAGTATTAGCAACAGAATGTCATTAAAAGCTAACACATACGACGAGAAAGAACTGATAAGAGCCTTGCAGGACAATACCTCCAGGGATACAGCTTTTTCTACCCTTGTCGGGCTATACAGTGAACAGCTCTATTGGCAAATACGACGTATGGTATTGGACCACGATGATAGCGACGACATTTTACAGAACACCTTTATTAAAGTACTTAAGAACATAAACAATTTCCGAGGCGATTCCCAGCTATCAACCTGGTTGCACCGTATTGCAATAAATGAGACACTCACTTTCTTGAATCGCAAACAAGCAGATACTGTTTCACTCGATAGTGTAGATGGAGCCATTGCCGAACAGCTTGAAAGTGACTCGCACTTCAGTGGCAGTCATGCCGACGCACTTTTTCAAGAGGCTATTGCCCGATTGCCCAAGAAGCAACGTCTCATATTTAATATGAAATATTATGATGACATGAAGTACGAAGAGATATCCGAGATATTAGGAACAAGCATAGGTGCTCTTAAAGCCTCGTATCACATAGCTGTAAAGAAAATTGAGAGCTATCTAACCGAAAATAATTAAACCTTTACAATATTAGAGAGTCAAAATAACGTAACAAGATAAGTATGAAGATAGAAGATAAGAAAGCAAGTAAGAACCCCTTCACCACCCCCGATGGTTATTTCGATAGCCTGCCCGACAGGTTGCTTGCCCGTCTGCACGCAACAGCGGTGCAGCCTGCTTCGACACATACAACCTGCAGTACCAAGATACGTCCGATAGGAGGTGTAACATTTATAAGAAGTTTAGGATATGCTGCTGCAACGCTTCTTCTGTTTACCATAGGCGGATACCTATATTATAACGACATCTCGGGAATAGAAAAGCAGTATGCCAATATCGAAGAGTACAGCAACGACTTTTTCGATGACTTATACTACAACCTCGACATCGATGATTATACAATTTACAGCTATCTTGCAAGCAGTGATACCGATTTATAATAACAGCCTGCCATGAAAAAGACTATATTTACAATAATTGCAGTACTAACTCTTTCGGCAACACTTGTTGCACAAGGGAATAACAAACAAAATGAGAATAAGAAGCGTTTCTCACTTGAAGAATTTCAGGCACGTCAGCGCGAGTTTATAACCAAGCATGCCCGTCTTACTCCACAAGAAGCCGAAGCATTTTTCCCCATCTTCTTCGAACTTCAAAAAAAGAAGTGGCTCATAAACAAAGAGGCGCGAGACAAAGTTGAGAGCAAATATGGCAAAGAACACAGCGAAGAGAAGAGCCTGCTCATTGTGAACGAATTTGCCGATGCAAAGATAAAAATTGCCGAGCTCGAGAAAGAATATATCAAAAAGTATCTTAAGGCAATATCGGCTAAAAAAATATTAGGTGTACAACGAGCCGAAGATAATTTCCAAAAAGATATGCTCAGACGAATGTGGGACAGAGGACATAAAAACCACCGTAGAGCGCAACGACCATAAAATAACCTCGCAATAGACTGACTGCTATTGCGAGGTTATTTTATTTAAAAACCGAGTATATGGCTTTTTGCATTTATGGCGAGAAATATTGAAGCAAACTTCATATATTTCGCTCGTTTGTTATTATTTTTGCTGTAAGCAGCGAACATAAACTGCACTCGCTGTAAAATGTCAAAGTAAACTTTGCCTATTTCGCTCGTTTGTTATTATTTTTGCTGTAAACAGCGAACATAAACTGCACTCGCTGTAAAATGTCAAAGTAAACTTTGCCTATTTCGCTCGTTTGTTATTATTTTTGCAAATTAAATGGAAAATATAGCCATACTTGATATATATGATAGACGAAACTGTATTTAAGGATAAGAAAGCGGTGTACTATACGTTGGGTTGCAAACTCAACTTCTCGGAGACTGCGACAATTGAACGTACATTGCAAGATGCCGGAATACGCACTGCCCGTAGAGGCGAGAAGGCTGATATTTGCATAATAAACAGTTGTGCGGTTACGCAAGAGGCCGAGAAGAAATGTCGTCAGGCTATTCATAAACTTATAAGGCAGAATCCGGGAGCTTTTGTTGTGGTAACAGGATGTTATGCACAGCTTTCACCACAGAAACTGGCTCAGGAATTGGGCGTGGATGTTGTGTTGGGTGTCGAGCGTAAGGGAGATATATTGGAGCATTTGGGCACATTGCAGAAACACGAGGGTGAGGGTGAGTGGTATGCTCGTCCTACAAAAGATGTGCGTAACTTTGTTCCGTCTTGCTCTCGTGGCGACCGTACACGTTATTTTCTTAAGGTACAAGATGGATGCGACTACTTCTGTACGTATTGTACTATACCTTTTGCACGTGGTCGAAGCCGTAATCCCGAGATTGCCTCCCTTGTGGCACAGGCACAGAAAGCTGCCGAAGAGGGGGGTAAGGAGATTGTCATCACAGGTGTTAATATAGGCGATTTTGGAAAGACGACGGGCGAGAGTTTTGTTTCGCTTGTAAAGGCGCTTGATGGGGTAGAGGGAATAGAACGCTATCGTATTTCTTCGATTGAGCCTAATCTTATAACCGATGAGATAATAGATTATATGGCAGTATCGCGCAGTTTTATGCCGCATCTGCATATTCCGCTGCAGGCCGGCAGTGATGAGGTACTTAAACTGATGCATCGCCGCTATAATACCGAGTTTTTTGCACAGAAGATAGCAACAGTACGTGAAAAATTACCCGATGCATTCATCGGGGTTGATGTAATTGTTGGAACAAGGGGTGAGACTGAGGAACTATTCAATAAGGCTTATGAGTTTATAAAGGGATTGGATATTTCGCAACTGCACGTATTCAGTTACTCGGAGCGCCCGGGTACGCAGGCACTTAAAATTGAAGGGGCTGTATCACCTGCCGAGAAGCATCGTCGCAGTCGTCTGCTCATTGAACTCAGTGAGGAGAAGCGCCGTGCCTTTTATGAGCGTTTCTGCGGTAAAGAGGCAGTCGTATTATTCGAAAAACCACGTGCGGGAATGCCTATGGGGGGATTTTCCGAAAATTATATACGTGTAGAGATGCCTTATAACAAGGAGTTTGTAAACAAGGCAATATCTGTGCGATTGGGTGGTTTTAACGAAGATGCTTCGGCGCTTCTTGTAGATGAAATTATAAGTGTCGGATAATGGCAAAGGTTGCAATAGTCATACTCAATTATAACGGTGCTTCGATGCTGCGTAAGTTCCTGCCTTCGGTTATTGCCCGAAGCGGAACGCAAGCCGAGGTTATTGTAGCCGATAATGCTTCTACCGATGATTCTGTAGCTGTGATGAATAGTGAGTTTCCTTCGGTTCCTGTAATTAAACTTGATAGGAACTGGGGATTTGCCGAGGGATATAACAGGGCATTGCAGAATCTCGAGGCCGAGTATCTTGTATTGCTGAACTCGGACGTAGAGGTTGCCGAAGGCTGGATTGAACCGATGCTTGCGGTAATGGAGAGCGACTCTTCTATTGCAGCCTGCCAACCTAAACTGCTCGATTATAAGCGTAAGTCGCATTTCGAGTACGCAGGGGCTTCGGGCGGCTTCATCGACCACTATGGCTATCCCTATTGCCGTGGAAGAATATTCGATACGGTAGAGGAGGATAAGGGTCAGTATGACAACCCTTGTGATATCTTTTGGGCGACAGGAGCTGCGCTGATGATTCGTACCGAGGATTTTCGTGTTGTTGGTGGTCTTGACGGTACTTTCTTTGCCCATATGGAGGAGATTGACCTCTGCTGGCGATTAAGGGCACGTGGCAGGCGTATAGTGTGCGTGCCTGATAGTGTCGTTTATCACGTTGGCGGTGCTACACTTAACTACTCTAATCCCCGAAAGACTTTTTTGAATTTCCGCAATAATCTGTTAATGCTCTATAAGAATCTGCCCCAGAAAGAGTTGGTGTCGGTGATGTGTGTGCGTTGCCTGCTCGATTATGTGGCTGCACTGAAATTCCTGCTTACGGGGTGTATGGGCGATTTTAAGGCGGTTATTAATGCACGACGCGAGTTTAATCGAATAAAGTGCGAATATACGGCAAAAAGGGAAGAGAATCTTGCTGCTGCGGTAATGGAGCATATCCCCGAGAGGGGGCGATTCTCTATCTTGTGGCGTTACTATGTTTGTCGTTGCAAAAAATTCATAGAACTGAACTAAATATTTTCAACTATGGAAAACGACAAAGAGAGACAAGATAAGAAAGAGGAACTTTTAACTGATGCTGAAAGACTCTGCAAAGAGAAATTCGAGGCTACTTGCCTAAGAATGGAGCAAGAGGGGTATACAAAGCAGATTCTTTGTTTTTCGGAACTTGAAAAAATAAACTATGTCTCCTTACTGACGATGCCTATAAATATGCTTTTGGTGTATTTGTTTATAGCCGAGCATTCAGATTTAAATCCAATGGTCGCCTCCTGTAGTTTTATATTTATACATATAGCAATAATATTGATGAATGTGTGTAAAGGGGTTAGTTCATTTCCGTTTAATGTTTTCTTTGTGGGTATCTTATATACCTCATTTTTGCTAATATTTAATGGTAAAGGTCCTAATGGAGATAGCTTGAATTTTATTTTATCAATAGCGCTAAATGTGGTACTGCCTGTTCTATTTCTTGTTACATTAAATAATATCGTACATAAGGCTGTATTTTCTTATATTGCAGGTAAAGATGATGAGGCTGTTAAGGTTGGTCTGAACTGGAAAAAGATAGATACTTATTGTATATGTACCTCATTACTCGATAAGACAAGTTATATGATAACGACAATTGTTCCTGTAGCATTAGTATTTATGGTAGTTGCTTTTGCTCTTTGCTATGGTAGTGATGCTGCTTTGGTGTTCTCGTTGATATTGGTCTTTATCGCCGGGGGCGACCTGTTGTTATTAATACGTTTGCTATTTCATATAAGACCCGGTGCCGAAGTGCTGTATCTTACCCATCCGACAGAGTTCGGTATTGTTGCTTTTGTTAAGAATATTTATCAGAAATAATATGGAAACCGCATTGTATCTTCTGCCCGTAACGTTGGGCGATACACCACTTGACAGGGTGCTACCTGTACATAATATCGATATTATATCAGGAATACGCCATTTTATTGTAGAGAATGTGCGCACCGCACGTCGTTTTTTGCGTCAGGCCGACCCAAAATTCGATATTGACGGTTCGCAATTCTATGAACTGAACAAGCATACTGCGCCACAGGATATTGCCGGTTTTTTGCAACCTCTGCACGAAGGTAAGCCGATGGGGGTTATCTCCGAGGCCGGTTGCCCGGCTGTTGCCGACCCCGGTGCCGATGTTGTTGCTATTGCACAACGTAAGGGATTTAAAGTGGTGCCTCTTGTGGGTCCGTCAAGCATAATACTATCGGTGATGGCATCGGGATTCAACGGACAGAGCTTTGCTTTTCACGGTTATCTGCCCATAAAACCCGAGGAACGGGCGCGTCGTCTGAAACAGCTCGAACAGCGTATATACAACGAACATCAGACACAACTGTTTATAGAGACTCCTTATCGTAATGGAAAAATGATTGAGGATATTATAAAAAACTGTCGTCCGCAGACGAAATTGTGTATAGCCGCCAATCTTACTTGCGACGATGAGTATGTGCGTACGCGCACTCTTAAAGAATGGCGTGGAAACGTCCCCGATTTATCTAAAATACCTTGTATATTCCTTTTGTATAAATAACTATGTTTGGAAAGAATGTAATGAAAGGGCTTTTGGCTCTATCGCCTGTGATGGTATTGCTTGTTATATATCTTGTGGGTTCTATAATTGCAGGCGATTTTTACCGTATTCCCATTGCGGTGGCCTTTGTGGTGGCATCGGTATATGCGCTTGCAATAACTCGCGGAAATACACTGAACGAGCGTATTGATGACTTTTCGCGTGGTGCGGCCGATACACGCATTATGTATATGGTGTGGATTTTTGTCCTTGCCGGGGCTTTTGCAGCGGTTGCAAAAGAGATGGGTGCTGTAGATGCCACTGTTAAATTTACTCTGCATTTTATTCCGGGTAACTATCTGCCTGCAGGAATATTTGTAGCAGCATGTTTTATATCAATGTCAATAGGTACGTCGGTTGGAACGATTGTTGCACTTACTCCTGTTATGACGCAGTTGGCTGCACAGATGGACTGCAGTGTGGCCTGGCTTGTGGCGATTGTGGTAGGCGGGGCTTTTTTTGGCGATAATCTCTCTTTTATTTCAGACACTACGATTATGGCTACTCAGACGCAGGGGTGCAGTATGCGTTCAAAGTTTAGGTCGAACATAAGAATGGTTATGCCTGCTGCTATTGTTACCCTGTTATTGTATGCTTTTAGTGGTGCTTCATTTGCCAATGCTGCCTCTCCCGAAATTTCATGGGCCGATTTTATAAAGGTTATCCCTTATCTTGTTGTCATTATCACTGCGTTGTTTGGCGTTAATGTCTTGTTGGTACTTGTAGCCGGAATACTGGTTGCAGGAACAATTGGCCTTTCTTATGGCAATATTGACGTAATAGGATTCTTTACAGCTTGTGGAACCGGTATATCATCAATGTGCGAGCTTATTATTGTAACAATGCTTGCAGGTGGATTATTGGAGATTGTGAGAATAAACGGAGGAATAGATTTTCTTATCCGTGTGGTTACGTTGCGTATACGTTCGCGCAGGGTAGCCGAGGCTTCTATCTGCCTGTTGACGGCTCTCTCTAATTTGTGTACAGCCAATAATACTATTGCTATTCTTACGGTAGGTACAATTTCGCGCAATATTTCGCAGAAGTTTGGTATTACTCCGCGAAGGAGTGCGAGCCTTCTGGATACTACATCGTGCTTTGTGCAGGGTATTCTGCCTTATGGTGCACAGTTGCTTATGGCATCGGGACTTGCTTCGGTGTCACCACTCGAGATAATTCCTAATCTGTATTATCCGATGTGTGTGGGTATTGCAATTGTACTTTCAGTTTTGATACAATGGCCACGTCGCTAAAATGGTCGTCAAAATGACAACCTTGTGTAAATTGCTATATAATCACCAAATTTTATATTTCTGATTTTTGTTTTTATCCAACAAACTAAAGGATGTAATAAGGGGTGAATTGCTCTAAATTCCCCCCCCCCTCTCTTATGTTAATATTATAATGCGACTAAGTTACTCCATCGTGGATGCTCTTCTATTTTAACTCCATTCACTGTGACATGTTCGGCTTTGACAATTGTTCTAACATAATCTCCCGAGCCGAGTTGAATATCGCCGATAAATCTGCTGCTTACGGTATCTTCCAATTCGTTTCTAATGACAGATATTCGGTTAAAAACAGAGGGATATAGTTTTGCGCGTTCCAGACGCTCCTGATTCTGTATATATCCGCAAATGGTCTCGTATTGTGTCTGTATATCCTCTTGCTCCTTTGCTGATAGTGTGTTATATACATTTCTCATTGGCAGTCCTCTCTTGTCTCCGAATAGTGAGCGATAGAGTATAAGGGCGTAAATGGCTGTAATACCCAATGGCAGATTCAGCTTCTTGTCATTGATGAAGATTGCTCCCATTGATGTGTTAATATCTATTTTGTATCGGTGGGGGTTCTCTTTTGCAAGTGCTACCATACGGAAAAAAGCCTTATGAATACCGTGATAAAGCAATTTCTCTTTTGCAGGGTTAAAGTCAATATTCATGTTGAAAGAGACAAACTTGTTGTAATTGCAGATGAAATTGCTTATTACATTTAAGATGTTATCGTTCCCGATATTTATTTTCAAGAAGTTGGCGTATGTCTCGTAAGGGAGGCCTTTGTCGCTCAGCTCCTTGCTTAAGCGGCTCGAACGTCCTAACATTACCATTAATGTCGGATTTGGACACGATATATCGAATGACAACCGTTTATTCAAATATTCTTGTATGAATTTTTTTGTTGTCATATTAAGAATAGTGTAGTATACCTCTTCTATTCTTGTCTCGGGAATATCGGGAAAGATATACATAGACATTGTCTTGAATTTTTCTAACCCCTTGTTCCTGTACTGTTCTACAATTTTAGGTATATAGATGAACTGGAAGCCTATTCCCGATAACAGGTTGACAATAAGCTCATAATGTTCATCTATCACACAACTGATTGCATTGTTGCTGAAATCGGCGTATAATATAAAGCGGTCTCCTATGAAAAGGTCGGTGAGTTGGAACGATTGTACATCGAATCTGGAATATTGGTTGTCGTTCTTACGCAGGAAATAGTCAATAGCCAATAGAATAATTGCTTCGGAAGAGGGGCAAAGTCCATCGCTTTTTGCAGTCTCCATAAGTACATCAGCTGCTGCTTCGGTTTGTTTCTTTCTTTTTATGATATTCAGTTTTCTTATGTGTTCGGCATCATTCTCTTTCTCTACGGGATGGGCAAGAAGTTTAAGGGCTTGTGCAAATGTTATGCTTTGTGCATCACGAAAGAGGCTGCGGTTATTGCTCTCGCCAAATAAACGGGCGAACCTTTCTATCTCTTCATCATCAATAATCTTATCGGCCATAATAAGGTCAGATAGTACACGTGCCAAGGCTATGCGTTGCTCTTTTCCAAATTCTGTTATACGGTTATCCATAGTAATTTGTGATATTTCATTTTCAGTTTTTTGTTACTTTTCCCTTTTAGGTAAACCTCAAAGATTCTCTGCACTCGCTTTGAAATATTAAAGCTGGCTTGATATTATTTCGCTCATTTGTCTTTGAGATAAATCTCTAAGACTTTCTGCACTCGCTTTGAAATATTCAAGCAAGCTTGATATTATTTCGCTCGTTTGTCTTTGTCTTTATCTTTTAATAGTTCTTGTAGCTTGAACATTTCGTCACGATACTGTGCTGCTTCGATAAATTCCATCTTTGATGCAGCTTCTTCCATAAGGCGACGGGTGCGTGCAATGCTCTTTTCAAGCTGTTCGCGACTCATATATTCTACAATGGGGTCGCAAGCGATTGCGACAGTGGTATCGCCATCGTTGTAGGTGGGACGTGCATTTGCTTCGCTCCGTTCTTGGGCAAGCGCATTGCTGATGTTCTTTTTAATCTGTGTAGGGGTGATTCCGTTGGCTTTGTTGTAGGCCATCTGTTTCTCGCGGCGGCGGTTGGTCTCGTCTATTGTACGTTGCATGCTGCCTGTAATCTTGTCGGCATAGAAAATTACAAGGCCATTGACGTTACGGGCTGCGCGTCCTGCTGTCTGTGTGAGCGAACGGTCGCTGCGCAGGAATCCCTCTTTGTCGGCATCGAGGATGGCTACAAGGGATACTTCGGGGAGGTCGAGTCCTTCGCGCAGAAGGTTTACTCCAATGAGTACGTCGTAAAGTCCTTCGCGCAGGTCAGTCATAATTTGTATGCGCTCTAGGGTGTCAACATCGCTGTGAATGTAGTTGCAGCGCACTCCATGCCTTTGCAGATACTCGGTAAGCTCCTCGGCCATGCGTTTGGTGAGTGTGGTCACAAGCACGCGCTCGTCACGTTCGCACCGTTGCTGTATCTCTTCCATGAGGTCATCGACCTGATTGGCGCTGGGGCGTACCTCGATTATTGGGTCGAGTAGTCCGGTGGGGCGAATAACTTGCTCTACAATAACTCCTTCGCTCTCTTGCAGCTCGTAGTCGTTGGGTGTGGCACTTACGTATATAACCTGATGGGTTAGTTCCCGGAATTCTTCGAATTTAAGCGGGCGGTTGTCAAAGGCTGCGGGCAGGCGGAACCCAAACTCCACAAGGTTGCTCTTGCGGGCGCGGTCGCCACCATACATTGCGTGTATCTGAGGTACGCTCACGTGGCTTTCGTCTATAATGAGCAGAAAATCTTCGGGGAAAAAGTCGAGCAGGCAGTAGGGGCGTGTGCCGGGTTCGCGCCCGTCGAAGTAGCGCGAGTAGTTCTCGATGCCCGAGCAGTGACCAAGCTCGCGCAGCATCTCGGTGTCGTATGTTACACGTTCGTGCAAACGCTTGGCCTCGAAAGGTTTGCCAATCTCCTTGAAATAGTCGACGCGCTCGGCAAGGTCTTTCTCAATCTCCACAATGGCACGCATAGTACTCTCTTTTGTTGTCATAAAAAGGTTGGCAGGGTATATCTTGTACTCCTCGAATTGGGTTATGCGTGCTCCTGTGTCGGGGTCAATCTCCTCGATGCTCTCAATTTCGTCGTCCCAGAATGTTATGCGCAGAACGTGGTCGCTATAGGCGAGGCTGACATCTACAGTATCGCCCTTTACGCGGAAATTGCCGCGACCAAGCTCAAGGTCGTTGCGCACGTAAAGGCTGCTCACAAGGTGACGCAGAAAGACATTGCGGTCGAGCAGTGCGCCACTCTTTATCTCAATAACATTTTTGTAAAAGTCCGAGGGGTTGCCCATTCCGTAAATGCACGACACCGAGGATATTACAACAACGTCTTTACGGCCCGACAGCAGTGCCGAGGTTGCCGAGAGACGCAGTTTGTCAATCTCGTCGTTTATTGCAAGGTCTTTCTCTATATATGTGTCGGTCGATGGGATATATGACTCGGGCTGGTAGTAGTCGTAGTATGATACGTAGTACTCGACGGCGTTGTTGGGGAAGAAACCTTTAAACTCGTTATATAGCTGGGCGGCAAGAGTCTTATTGTGGCTCAGAATTAGGGTAGGACGGTTAATCTCCTTTATGACATTTGCCATCGTAAAGGTCTTTCCCGAACCCGTTACGCCCAACAGTGTCTGTGCGTGGGTTCCGTTCTTTACTCCCTCTACAAGTTGTGCGATTGCCTCGGGTTGGTCGCCCATAGGCTTATAGTCAGATACTAATTGAAATTTCATCTTAGTGTTAGTTTTGGAAAATCTCGCTAATATAAGATTATTTTTCCGTTCACGAAATATTATATGTTTTAAAGTTTGAGAGAAACAAAAAATGTTTGCAGAAATTAGAAAGAGATTCTAAACTTATACAGCTATGATTCGGGCTATTCGAAATTGCTGTTGCGGGAACAAATATGGATTATAAATAACTTGCTCTACTCCATTAGTCCGATGGAGTAGAGCAAGGCCCTTAGAATATTTGTCGGGCAGATATTACTTATCGAGATATTTTTGTATTTCGTTCAGCAACAAGTCTTTTTGCTGAGGCTGTGGTGGGGTACGGTCAACCAACTTGCCCTCTTTGTCGAACAGCAGATATGTTGGGAAACTTTTTATATTCAACAGTTCTTTTAGCGAACGATGCTGCTCATCGGGCAGATTGTAGTGGAATGTATTTTCGCCATAGATACCGTATCTCTTTACGATTGTCTGTCGTACATCCTCGGGACTGTTGTCGGCGAAATAGATGAAAACGACATCTTTGCCTTTAAGAGCCTCTTTCACAGCCGGCATATAGCTCATCTGCACTTTGCAGGGGCTGCACCACGTTCCCCAAAAATCGACATACACCACTTTTCCTTTGTGTGGCTCCAATATGGACGCAAGGAGCGAATCGGCTTTCAATGTCTCGGAGGTGAGTTCGGCGCAGTTGCGCAGATATTTTACTTCCAATTCCTCTGCCTCCAATTTACGCATATAGTTGTTCTGCTCAATAAGATGCTGTGCAGGTGCAAAATCTTCGAGCCTGCGCATAACAATCTTTAAAACAGTGTCGTTCAATGACTTGTTGTCATCGGATAGCTCTTTGTAATTTATGAATGTTACTGCGAATTTCTTATCCTCTTCGGAGATTGGAAGATTTTTAATGCCGTCTCCTACTTTCAGATAATTATAGGCGGTGGCATAGTTCTCAATCTCCCTTTTTGTTAATTTGTCAATGCCATATTTTTTGAGCAGAGCATTGTAACGCTTGTTTACTGTTGTTGTGTCCTTTAGCTCTTTTGCTGCCTTTATTGTATCTTCTACCATATTTAGGGCCATTGCAAGAGGTAGGCTCAGCAGATAACGCTCTTTTTCTATTGTCTCTATCTCTTTTTTACTGAGTTTTATCTCTCCTATGCTGTTTAATGTTTGCAGTGCTCCTGAGCTGTTTTTATTTATCGATATGCTTAATACCTTTCGAGAAATGTCATCCTTGTAGCCTGCATAGTCTATCATTATTCTATCGGAATAAAAACTCATTGTAAATGGGCTGACAATATCGGTAAACAATTCATCAATGAGTGCCATTGTCTCTTTTGAGAAAGACTTTTGTTGCTGTTTGCGCAGACTGAACCGGTACTGGAGCAATGTGTGTAGAGTTTCTATCTTAATGCCTGTGCGCAGAAAATATGCAGCCTTTTCATCGAAGCCGGGATTCTGGGCAATGAAATTTTGCAAGCGCATCATATTGCGCTTGAGTGCTCCGGCAACATGCTCGTAGAACAGTTGCTGAGGCGACAAAGCGTAATCCACAGGCGAATTATAGAAACCACTTGACATATTGTGTCTGTCATATTCATCTATGCAGCGTTGCATCTCGTTATCGGCAGTAATAACCTTTGCTTGCTTGGTTATGCCGTCATACAATATTCTTATTGTATCGCCGGGCGATGCAATTATTCTCCTATACTCTCTATTGGGTAAATATGCAGTTATGGCGATTGTATTGAACACCGGTACCGAGTATGAATATTTGCCGTTTGAGAATTCTCTTTCGACAAAACTCAGACCGTGCAGATAATATAACTCTATGTTCTTGTCGCTGTCCTTAATATCAAGTTCTATCCTTATGCTGTCGTTGCAATATTCACGTGCAAATGGCGAAACACTTTTTTTACCCCATTTTTTATCTTTTCCCATTATCTCTTTTAGGCTGTAAGGGGTGAGCGATATGTTTGTAATTTCCCAACCATTAGGTATGTTCTCTCCCTGGGAAAAGTTGAAAGAACGGTCAGAGGCATCCAATGGCTCGAAGTAAAGGGTGGCTTTCATATAACCACATTGTGGAAGTGTGGTTTCTTTGTCAATGTCAACACCTTCGCTGCGTAGCAGTTTGTATTTCTTACCGCTATTGTTGCCTGTGAGGATACTTGTGCCATTTACTTTTATCCATTCTGCTGCATAGAAATATACTTCAAGCGCTGTATAATTTTTGTCTGTAGTTACTTTAGTTATGTCAAAGACACGTGTGTTTTTTGTCTGATAAAAGGGAAACTCTACTGTTTGCCTTTTTTGTGCAAAGCCACTAATGGTGGCAAATGCAATAATTAGGGTTAAGAATAATTTTTTCATATTCAATTATTTATTAAAGTATTCAATTACCATTGTGTGGTTCATGTCGCGGTGCAACGTGCCATTCATATCTATGATGCAAGAGAATGGAATGCCTATAAAACGAAGTTTTGCCTGAAGGTACTCCCAATCTTTGCTACTGATGTATATGTGTTCTCCTTCAATGTATGTTTTCCTAAGCCACTCTTCCGATGCTTCGCGATACTTATCCTCGGTGATATACAGGAATTTTACGGGCTTCCTTTGCATATCCTTTATGAAATTGCGTTGCTCCATCATTCCTGCACGGCATGGGCCACATCCCATATTCCAGAAATCGAGGAAAAGCACATTGCCTTTGTATGGAGCTATAATGCGTTGTATCACAGGGTCGGTGGCAAGGTTTTCCTCGGGTGTTGTCTTTATCTCAAACTTTTTCACATACTCACGATAGGCCTTTATAAAGTGATGGCTTATTATGGGGCTTGTGATATACGGCATGGTACCCGCCACATAGGATGCCACATAGTCGGGTGTATTCTCGTGCTCTTTTATTTTAAAACCGAATATACCACGCATCATACACCATTGCCCCATAAAGCTATTTGCAGATAGTCCTGTCGCTTTTGAAGAACACTCCATCGCAAGCGACCAATAATCACTTACGGTCAAGAGGGTATCGTTGCGCATCGGTAGTACAGCCTGCAAGAATTGAGCATCGTAATCAGTGGGCATAACAAACCCGAAAGCATAGTCTTGAATTTCCTGCGATGTGCCGCCTGTAACCGGTAACACAATCTCGTTTGAATAGAATTTAAGTTCTTCATAAATTCCAAATTCCGCACAATTTACAAGAGAACCAGCCACTGAATATAACAGCGCCATAGGATTGTCGAGAAGTCTTTTTTCATGTTTTTTAAGGAACTTATGAAACCATTTGTTGTCAAGCGGCTCAAAGGTCTCGTTCTTCACAGGAACAGTGTGGCCGCTGATTGAATCGAATTCAGGATAAAAGGCCGTATAGTTGTACATACTCCGTAAAGACATCATCATATACAGACCTTCGTAAATTGCATCATTCTTTATTATTTCGGCAGCAATGGGGTTGATATCTGCGGGGAGAACAAAGCACCCTTCGTCAATATCCTTCATCACCTTTTCCATAACCTTGCCCGTGTTGCGGCAATAGTCCTCCACAGCCTTGCGTCCTTGCTTGTATATGCGTGAATATTCGCTCAAGTCACCATAAGGACTCTTGGCATAAGGTTCCACGATTATGGGACGGCAACGATCTACCCAGTAACAAATGCTGCCGGGTGCTACGGAAGTGCTGCGTGCTGCCACATCTACAGAGAGTGTCACAGTGTCGCCTACAAAGAAATAGAGGTCGTTGGGGAGCGGACCGGTGTAACTATCGGCACGCAGATATACTGTTGTACTGTGTGGCACATATACATCGCTTGCAAATGTTCCGTCTGCATCTACTTTAACAAGAGAATTTACCTCTGTATTTGTAAATTCATTCTCAAAAATGAGAAGTATCTGCTTTGGAAAATCCTGCGATGTGCCATTTGTGAATTGCCCGTTGAAATGTACGGTACCACTACGGTAGTGATAGTCTGTTACCACAGAATTCTCCTGTGCAAAGCCACATACGGTGGCAAATGCAACGACAAGGGTTAAGAATAGTTTTTTCATAGGTGTCACACAATATACATCATTCTTATTCCTTCTCCAGTTCCTCTTTAATTACAGTTACCATCTTGTTGATGTCGTGAAGGTCGTTGCGCAGCGAGTAACTGCCATCCCTGTTCACGAGCACATACGACGGTATGCCGTTAATGTCGAACATTTTGCTTGTCAAATAATCCCATTGTGCGTCACTGACACGGTAATGCACACCTTTGATACCGGTAATCATATTGGAATAAGTCCCAATGGGCGAGGTTCCGTTTGCAATATACACCCATACAAGGTCATCACTTGAGAGTTGCCCGGTCTTGTGTGGTTCTATCTCTTTAATTGCTTTACGGCAAGGTCCGCACCATGTATTCCAGAAGTCAACCAGCACCACCTTGCCTTTATGGGGAGCAATTATGGCATGGAACAGTGCTTCGGGGGCAATACCCTCCACATGCTCCAAATCTTGACTGCTCTTTGCTATTGCTCCTCTTGTACGGCGAAGAATATCCTCGCACATATCGGCATAGAACGGATTGCTCCAGGAGCGCATTGTTTGCAGTTCGGCATCGGTAAGTTCATTCTTATAGGCTTTCTCCACTGCACCACGGGCTTTACCCCAGCAAGCGAGCGTACTGTCTGTGCTGCCGGACTGCATTTTCTGTGCCGCTTTTGCAACCTCCTCACTTCTGTAATTCATCAGCAGCCAAGGATTCTCGATGTCAACACATGCGAACATGCGTGCATAATGCTCAGGCAATATCGGGTCGTGCTTATAGTCGGCAGGAACACTGCTTTCACGATTCGCCCAGCGCCTATAGTCTTGGTTGAGAAAAACAAGACAGACATTGAATGCATCGGCTTTGCATATCTCCTTTGCCCAAGAACCGGACTTTTGTGCATGGGCATGCTCGCACACGGCGCGGTAGAAATCTATTAGAGTGCCGGTATATTCATCGGCAGTCATATCATAACGGATAAGTTCACCTATTGACAAGGAGTCGGGCAATACTATCACATCTTCGGAGTCACGGTTGTTCAGCGCATCGTAGACACTTCCTTTGGTCCAACATCCCTTTATTGCAAGATTCTTGTAGTTCTCATAATTGTACTGCAATGTCTGGTTGATGTAGGCAAGGTTCACATAAAGGTCCACCGTTTCATTAGGCGCAATAAAGAACTCCCCATACCCGCAGCCATTGACAACGGGAAAAGCACATCCTGTGCCATATTGCATGAATGTTACACTGCCTGTACCTGTTGCCGGGTCTATCTCAACATCAATGCTACGCTGCCCCTCAAACATAGAGTTTACAGGAAATACCATGTCGGTGACGCATCCCTCTCGATAGCCCATCAGGTGGATATTTACCGTTGTCTCTCCAAATGTGTAGGCATACTCCGGTGTGTCGCCAGCCTTTTCTGATGTATACTTCAGTTCACGCGGCAACCCCGTGGGGTTAGCCACATCCCTTTTTCCGGTAAGGTCAATGCCGTACATACGCCAACCATTTTTTGCATCGGCGTCAATAAAATCAAACTCACTGCATGCATTGGGCAGTGGCTCAAAGATTAGCGTAAAGCATGAATCACCATCTTCTGGCATAAATAGCTCCTTGCCAGGCTCAACACCCTTACTGCCAATCA
>JAZNEI010000089.1:0-154701 GCA_045588485.1 Bacteroidaceae bacterium
TTTTCATTTAGTACTTTCTTGTTTTCTGATGAGCGGACAGCAACCAAAATATCAAGAACCTCAAATGATTTTGGATTTTCCTCAAATAGTTCAGATACAGCTGTCTCCAAATCATCTTTTCCCAATAAATAATTCAACTGATTCAGTTTTATCGAGATTTTAGCGACATTGCGAGATACTTTTTCAAAATCGGTAAAAGAATCTAATGTGGCATTAGTCTCGCTAAGTTGAGAAATAAATAAATCGAAATCCTTCATTTGAGATACATTATACATTTGAAATTATAATTTCAGACACCAAACCTCTTTTTTCTGGGTCTGCATTTATAAGTCTAGTTGCAAATACTCTTTTTATTTTGAATTGGCGATATATCTGTTCAAAAAACGATATTCCTGCACTCTCTATCGGGTCTGAATTGCTAGCAATAAATTGCGTTTTTTGCCTTGATATTCGAGTGCAAAAATCTCTCAGTCGCACTTGTTCAGCATCATTAAATCCACCTTTTGTATATGAAGTAAATGATGAAGTCTCTGATAATGGTTTATATGGGGGGTCTAAATAAAAAATAGAATTATTGCCTGCATATTTTTCCGTTTGTTCAAAATCTCCACATAATATTTCTACTTTTTGAAGAAGGCATGAAACTGCTGTTAAATTCTCTTTATCACATATCTTAGGATTGGCATACTTGCCGTGAGGAACATTAAATTCACCTTTTGAGTTCACGCGATACAGTCCATTAAAACAAGTTCTATTTAAGAAAATAAATAGTGCGGCAGTTTCTACATCGGAACATTTTTTAGAATTGAATATCTTACGCTTTTCTAAAAAGTAATCTTTACGTTCTTCTGTGTTCAGTGAAATATACTGTTCCTGTATTTTTGCAAGAAGGCAAATTAAATCTTCAACATTATTTTGTATAACTCGATACGTACAAATAAGTTCCGCATTAATATCGTTTATTATTGCCTGTTTTATATTTGGATATGTTTGTAGAATCCAAAATAATACCGCACCACCACCAACAAAAGGTTCTATATAAGTCAACTCATTACGTGTATGTATATCAGAAGGAAGTGATTTTTTCACCTCCCCTAATAATTGAGTCTTGCCACCAACCCATTTTATAAACGGTTTTGCTATCATTTTATTCATACTTGTACAAAGATAGTCACAAAAGGGCAAGAAATACGAAGTTTACTCAAATATTTTTTTCAGCGAGTGTAGTCTATTTTCGAGATTTACCTCAAAGATAATAACAAACGAGCGAAATAATATCAAGCTTGCTTGAATATTTTTCACAGCGAGTGCAGTATATGTTCGCGGTTTACCGCAAATATAGCAATAAACGAACGAATAATAACTGGTTTATTTGAATATTCCGTACAAGAAAATGAACCCTGAAGGAAAAATTCCACATAATTTGTTGTAATTAAATGTTTAACAAATTATCGGAACCCGAAAAACACTAAAATTTTTGGTAACAGTATAGGTAACAGTATAGGTAACAGTATAGGTAACAAATCTACTGCAAAGCTGCGTGTGAGCGAATATAGAAGAAATTTACTTATTCTATTGAGCGTGAGCAGGTTCGCCAAAGGCAGAATGAACCTTTTTGCCTCTTTTGCTTTATTCGCTGTTCTATCTATCGGAAGGTGCTTGAGGATTGCATTGCTTTATTTATATGCTTTATTATCAAAGCCACGAGTAAGCGAGTGTGTAGATGTTTACATATACACGCAGCGAGCGAAAGTGGGTTCGTGAAACAACGCTTTATCCTCTCTCCTTCCCTCTTGCTTTATTGTAACAAAAAAGAGTCCCAAATTTCTTTGGAACTCTTTTGCGGTGCGTACGGGACTCGAACCCGTGACCCCATGCGTGACAGGCATGTATTCTAACCAACTGAACTAACGCACCATTATCTTTTGCTGTTCTAATCTGAAAGCGAGTGCAAAGATAGAGCATTTTTTTTGAATATGCAAATTTTTTGCTGTTTATTTTCATATTCTCTATTTATTCTCTATTTAGCTTATCTAATTTAAGGTGTTATGCTGTAAATAACAGCCCCTAACCTTTGCAGGTTGAGCCGCCCTTTTGTCCATCCTGCCTCTTTCTTCCCCCTTTCTTTATAGAAACAAAAAAGAGTCCCAAATTTCTTTGGAACTCTTCCAGCGGTGCGTACGGGACTACTGCCCCGTAAATAAACCCCTTCCTCAATAAGGCAAGAGACCGATTTTATCAGTTAGTTTTATCTAGGTTCCAACTTTGGTAACAAAGATAAAGCTTTTTTATAAAGCACGCAATAAAACAGTATAAAATCCTGATTATAAACACTATAATTGTTGAGAAATGTAGGTCTTCAACTCTACGAGCATACTGTCAAAAGAGTTGTTTTTAACAGCACCAACTACACCTTCACACTCTTTCTTCAATCCCTTACCTCTGTTAAGTAAATCAACTGCTTTTGATATATCCAACTCCTTTTTCTCCTATCAACTCCTTAATTTTATCTGCGGTAGTCATAATGCTTATTTTTATTGTATTGGTTAGCGTTTTTGCTAATTAAACGCTAATACAACCACATATTTTTTGGAAACTTAAAATTTACCACAGTTTCAGTGCTTTCCGATACGGTGTTTGCTCCAATTTTTATAATTGCGTATAAAAGCGTTTATTGCATTTGTCTTATCATTGCCACAACGCTTCGACCTTATATATTCAATGTGCTCTTTATCGTTATCGAATTTAACACCCTCTTTCTCCCATTCGTAGATTACATCAGTTGCAACATCATAATATGGTGCACCGACCTTTTTGTTGCTCTGCTTATTCGCAACGTAGATTGCATACTCATAAACCTTTGGCATATTTACATCCTCCTTATCTTATCCAAGAATTCGGGCAGTGTGATAGCACCATTCATTTCGGTTTTCTCAAAAACTACAAAATATCTAAATTTATCACCAGCTTTGCTTGCCCATTTCTTTCCAATATCAACTTTCTTTTTAGTGTTGGAATTATCTCTGTCATCACCTTTAGTCTCCAAAACAATAGTTATCCCACTTTTTAAATAAATAATAAAGTCTGGATAGTGATTTATATACCCATTTATTAAGAATCCTTTTGAATATTGTGGATTTCTATGCCAGAAAACCACATTGTCAAGATTTGCAACAGCATCGATGACTTTAGATTCATAATTATTCATATCGCCTTCCTCCTCTGTGTATAATCCCTTATATACTCCAATAGCGATTTTCTTGTGTGTAATACGAGGTGGAAACTCATAAGGCATACCACATTTGATTTCTCCAATATCGAGCAAATCATTGAATACCTTTTCTTGATGTGCTGCCAAAAGGGAATCTATCTTCTGCTTGATTTTATTAGTTGTTTCCGTTTGGTAGAACATCATATCGTTCAACGCTTCATCATCAAACTTTTCTATAACATCATAAATATATTTTGCAATTTGTGGTTCTGAAATCTCATCTATCTTAATATCTTTTGCAATAGATTTTGATAATTCTTTCTTTTTACTTTCTGCAGGCAGTGCATTGAAGTAGTTTCTAATGTTTTCTAAAATACTTGAATTTATTTTCTTTGGGACAGGAATATATTCATTCGTTGAATCCAAATCAATCATTCGTGCCTCCGCCTCTGTTCTAGTAAAGTTTATTGTTTTATCAGCAATATTCAAGTCAAATCCCTCAGAAAGCATTTTCTTATCAAGAGGCACAACAGCACTGTCGGGTTCAAAGAATGACGCAGTATTAACCTTCTTGACAAAAATAGGCAGTTTTACATTACTTGCATATTCAGCAAAAGCGTCCTTTATCTTATAGTATTTTGTCATATCTTTAATTTCGTTTGGAGTATCATCATTTTCTTTTTCCGCCTCATTCATTTCTGCCTCGAATTGACTATTTGTATTCTTGGCAAACTGTTCAATTTCATCTATATCGCTTTGAGCTTCTGCACTATTGATTGATGCCTTTATTGCTTCTGTGTTGAACTCAACTTCTGCATTATCGCAGAGAATAGATGTGGTTTCATCGTTGCTTTTATAAGGTTGTGGTTCGGTACCTGTTCCAAACAAATCACTAAGTGATAATTCTCGTGCATTATCATTCAGTTGAGTTTCTTGCGTTTCAGATATTCTGTAATCTCTCTTGCTGTAACCTGCCTTGTTTAGACTTTTCACAATATTCTCTAATGTGTCTTTGAAGTCATTAGATGCGGTAAATACATAAGATAAATTCAGCAAATCATCTTTGTGTTTCGTTGTATATGGCAATCTCAGCACTCTGCCCAAAATCTGTTCTACATCTACACGAGAAGTTTTGTTTGCAAGCGAGGCGAGTATATAAGCAAATGGGCAATCCCAACCCTCTTTTAGTGCATTTACTGTTATTATATAGCGTACGGGGCAATCCCTACTCATCAAATCAACAGATTTTAATTCATCTTTATCTGCTGTTTTTATTTTTATCTGCTCTTCGGGTATGCCAACTTCAACCAATCTTTGCTTAATCTTCTCAAATGTTATATTGTCATCGTTAGTTCTTGGTTGTGCTTGGAACAAAACAATAGGTCTTATGTATCTACCACCATTGGATTCTTGTTCTTTTGCTTTTATTTCAAGACTTCTTTGTAGGTTGATTGCTTTTGAGATAACTTCATCTGTTGAGCGGTGGTTATATACAATCACAGGGAGTTTAACCATATTGGCACGCTTCAACTTTATTGCATCTACAAAACTTATTATATTACTCTTTTTGCGAGGTGTTGCAGTCAAGTCCATAATAAAGCAGGGGTTGATAGCGTTGAGCATTTCAACACGCAAGTTCGCTTCGAAATTATGACTTTCATCTATAATAACAACGGGATTAAGATACGAAAGAACCTGAATAAAACCTGTTTCATCTGAACCATCTACACGCTTAGTCATACTGTCATATAACTTTGTGTATTCTTCAAGGTTCTCATTTTCCCTATATACCCTTTTGCCATCTTTGGTGTTGGTGGCAAAAGATTGTACGCTAAGCACAAATATCGTGAGTTGTTCGCCTATTTGGTTAGGTTTAATATTGTGTCCCATTAACGCCCCTTCCTTATCCACAACTTGAACTCTACCATTGAAATGACTGTCTATTTTCTGTCTATATGGGTGTGAAGGGTTGCTGAGGTTCTTGTATGTCTGTTTAAGAATTGTGTCAGAAGGAACGAACCAAGCAACAACCTTTGGTTTACCCATTGGCATATTCTTGAAAATTGTCTGTAAAGCATTACAAGCAATGAATGTTTTTCCTCCTGCTGTCGGCACCTTTACAGTTACACGAGGTACACCCTTGACACTATTGTCGTAAGGGTGCAGATAGTCATTATCATAATCGTTTACAGATATACCCTTTTTCGCCCAAAACTCTCTAAACGCTATATCAAGTCGATTATGCTTGTCTATTTCATCAATAAAATCTGAAAGGTCTGTGATAACCTCCTGTTGATATTTCTTTAATTCCATAACTTAAAACTTCTTTATATCTCGTGGAATCTTCTTGAATACAATACCATTCTTTGCCATCATTTCTTGTGGCAATGTACATATATCTGCATATATTACATACTGCTCCGCCTTCTCTGTTACAATATTGAGCGTGTCATAACTCAAAGTTGTCAATTTATTCTTTTCGTAATAGAAATAATACCCCGTTGAGTTATATGTATCTAGCAGATATTTTGCCTCCTCGGTACGCTCCCTAGTTAATGCTTCTTTGGTTTCAGAGTAATATATAAACTCTCTAATCTTTTCATCATCTACATTCTCATTCAAATGATTATCATCTTTGAACAGTTTTTCTCCCAACTCATAGAAATCAAACTCCCCCTCTGTTCCTTCAACCGCCTTAGCACCTTCGCCATATCCTTGTGTTACTCTGCGTACACGCTCTGCCGTAATATTCTCAGCATAATTTTGCATTTCAACAAGTATAAACTTGCGATTACCTCCGTCTTTCTTGTTGAGGTTTAATACAGCGTGCGCAGTCGTACCCGAACCAGCAAAGGAATCAAGGATAATAGAATCAGATGGTAAATACGAAATAAGTGCTTCTATAAGTTTTGGAGGTTTTACGGTATCAAATCCAACACTATATCCCATAATAAGATTTAACAACTCCTTACCGTACATAGCAGTATCAACAGCATTTGCGGGGAAATGAGACCAAAAAGGTTTGAACTTTCGCTTATCGAGTTCATCTTCTGGATAAACCGCTTTTTTGACAATTCCATCTACAATTTCAAGTCTATTGTTTCTCATCAACTCATCAGCGGTATCTGCTCCAATTTGCCATCTTTTACCCTCTCTCGGTTTTTGTCCTAATATTTCAAATTGCATAGTTGGTCTTTCATATCCTCCTGCATTTGATTTCTCAATTATTTCAAACCTACAAGCACCGAGTTTGCCGATATGCGGATATTTCAAATTAGATTCTATTTCTTCTAAAATAAAAGAATCTTTAATTCTCTTATTTTTAGCATAAAACAAAATTGGTTCAACTTTTTGTTGAAGTTTGAATCTTGCACTACCCGAATTTATGGGTTGCGTGGTGGATTCCCAAGTCAATTCACCTAAAAAGTTATGATAACCAAATATTTCATCACATATCAGTTTTAGATGTGCGCACTCATAAGTATAATTGATAGAGATAAAGATAACGCCATCATCCGCCAATAATTTTTGTAGTAGTGTTAAGCGTGGGTACATCATACACAACCATTTATCGTGTCTGCTCAAATCCTCACCTTGCGCACCCACAACCTCGCCTAACCACTTTTTAATTTTAGGGTCGTTTACATTGTCATTATATACCCATTTCTCGTTACCCGTATTGTAAGGTGGGTCGATGTATATACATTTGATTTTGTTCTCGTATTTAGGCAATAGTGATTTCAGTGCTTCAAGATTATCACCGTGAATAATCATATTGCCACTTTGGGTTTCACTCTTGTTGTCTTTGTCATTTGAGCGAAAACCGTATTGGTGTTCCAAAACTTTGTATGGAACTTCTTGATGGTGTGTTACAACCTTATCTTTTCCTATCCAATTTAGTGTAGGCATATTTGCAGTTTTATATTGTTAGCGTAAACGCTTATATGTATTTCAAAAATTAGTCTTTTCAATTATTGGTAAAGATAGACCTTCTTTTCCTATTCTTATGCACAAGGTTTGACTATTTTTTGTGCACGTTCTAATTGTCGTGCACAAAAAAACGCCATTTCTTGTGCATATTATCTAGGTTATGCACAAATTTTCGGCATTTCTTGTGCATATTACATATCTAATACAGATTCAATAGATTCAACGCTAGTCTTTTCTGTTGAATTATGATTTAGGAATAAATCTATAAGTCTTGTGTTAAAATAATAGTTAGTCTTCCCAACCTTTACCTTTTCTACCAATCCTGTATTTACTATCATTTGAAGATATTTTGATGCGGTATTTCTAGTAACTTGCATATCCCTTTCTATATATTCAATTTTAGTATATGGGTGAAAGAAAAGGTTATTCAGCAGTTCGTGCTTGTATAGTTTCCCAAACAGCGGTCTAAGCACATTCTTATACTCTCGCATCAGAATATCAATTTCCTTAATCATACGAATTGTATTCAATGCTGTATCTTCAATACCTTTCAGTATAAACATAATCCAATTACGCCAATTCTCAGCATTGTCGCCATTGTTATCTCTTATGGCTTGCAATAAGCTATAATACTCACCTTTATTATGAGTTATATAACGACTTAAATATAATATAGGTAAGTCGAGTAGTTTATTTGCTACCAAATAAAGTATGATTATAATACGGCCAGTACGCCCATTACCATCATAAAAAGGATGTATGCTCTCAAATTGATGATGAATTATGGCGGTCTTGATTAGAGGGTCTAAGTCAGAAACTGTTTCATCATTGATAAATACTTCCAAATTAGACATAAGGTCTTTTATCACATTTGCCTCCTGTGGTGGTATGTAAATTATATTTTTGTTCGCATCCTTAAGAGTGGTTCCTGGGTTTACTCGAAATCCTGCTTTGTTTCCTTCAAGTTGTTCTTGTATTTGCTTTATTACACCATTTGTCAATAAACCTTTATCACGAACTAAATGAAATCCTCTTTGGATTGCTTCACGATAATTCAAAACCTCTTTTGTTGATGCAGATACGATATAGTCTTTTACATTCAAATCCGCTTTGTATAGTTCATCGTGGGTGGTAACAATATTCTCAACGGCAGAACTATCCTTTGCTTCTTGTAATGTAAGCGTGCTTATCAAAATCTCTTCGTTGGGTATAATTCTTGCAAATCCTTTTAGTTCTGCAAGTGCTCCACGGGATTTGCTAAGTTGCTTTAATATCTCTTTTGTTTCAACATCGAAATCGAATGGCAATGTTGGTATATTATATGTACATTTCAAATTCATATCTCTATTACTTTATTCTGCCTTTGGGGCGGTTATCAATACACCTTTGCGAACAGTGCAATATTTGTTCCTATATGGTTTCTCTGCTGTAATACCATAGTTCGCAAGACTTTTATATCCTATTCCTATCTGTTCTTTGCTAAAGTTATCGCAAAGAGCTTTTACACTACCAAAATAGTGGTGTTGTCCGTCGATTTCCAAGTGTATCACCGACCTTTCTTGTTTATTCGCCTCCATTATCTATATGTTTTATGGCAAATATAGTCGTTTATGGAAAATAATCAAAATATTCCATAAAAATATTGCGAAATGTTTGATTATATTAAATATATTCCATATCCTTGCAGTGTAAATAATGAACACAGGCAAGGCCATAACGGTCAATTTTTTGTTTTCGAACCCTGAAGGAAAAATTCCACATAACTTGTTGTAATTAAATGTTTAACAAATTATCAGAACCCGAAAAACACTAAAATTTTTGGTAACAGTATAGGTAACAGCATAGGTAACAAATCTACTGCAAAGCTGCGTGTAAGCGAATATAGAAGAAATTTACTTATTCTATTGAGCGTGAGCAGGTTCGCCAAAGGCAAAATGAACCTTTTTGCCTCTTTTGCTTTATTCGCTGTTCTATCTATCGAAAGGTGCTTGAGGATTGCATTGTTTTATTTATATGATTTATTATCAACGCTTTATCCTCTTTCTTCCCCCTTTCTTTATTGAAACAAAAAAGAGTCCCAAATTTCTTTGGAACTCTTCCAGCGGTGCGTACGGGACTCGAACCCGTGACCCCATGCGTGACAGGCATGTATTCTAACCAACTGAACTAACGCACCATTATGTTTTGCTGTTCTAATCTGAAAGCGAGTGCAAATATATATCTTTTTTTTTAATATACTATGGAATTTGTCGTTTTTTTTCTTTTTTATGTTCGTTTTTACTGCTTTTTTTAGTTTTTATGCTTAAAAAAGGGGTTATTCTTTTATTATTTGCATAATATAAACATCCTTATACTGCGCATTATCGCTTATCCACTCCTTTAATAGTGCGGTTGTCTCGAATCCAGCTTTTTTGAATAGTTGCCGGCTTGCGGCATTGTCACTTGGGATGTATGCGTAGAGCTGATGCAGGTGTAGGAAGTCGAGTGCATAGCTTTTTAGAAGCAAAAGGGCTTCGGTTGCCACTCCTTGTTGCCGATATTCGTCCAATATGCCTATGCACACTTCGGCGCGTGAGTTATGAGGGTCGAAATTGACAAGGTCTATCATTCCTGCGCTTTCGCCATTATTCAGAGTTATTATGAATCGTGCCTGAGACTCGGCATAAAGGTTCTGTGTCGACTGTTCGAGATAGGCACGCAGGGTGTGACGCGAGTAGGGCAGAGTGTTGCACCCAACGCTCCACAGCTTTGTGTCGTTCTCCATGCGGTAGAGCAGTTCAAGGTCTTCGGGTTCGGGCGAGCGCAACTCTATACTATCGTTTTTGAGCCATTGGGTGTTCATTGCTTCTCCTTTTTTGCGGTGTACACTGTGCCATCGTCGGTAATAAGCACCTTTGTTTGGGTCGAATATGTTGCCAGACGCAGCGTGTTGCCGGGTGTCTGTTGTAACAGGGTTATCATACGGTCGTATGAATAGCTTTCGCTGTCGTACAGCACATAGTTATATGTCTTGTTACTGTTATCTATGGTGAGGTGTCCTTGGGGAAGGCTGTTTTCGTCGGCTGTGATGTAAAGGTGCTCTTCGGTCTGGTTGTTTTCCTTTAGGATGGCTTTAATCTCTTTTTGTGCAGCCTTGCTTCCTATTATTATGAATCGTTTGGGCGGTTCTACCCAATTTTCCCAATCTTTTCCATGAAGAAGGGGGTTGGCATAGTGAATGCGCATCTTTAGGAATGCGACTACAAATTTAAGGGGTAGGTACGAGAGTATATGATATATGGGAAAATGTTTCCTGAAGAATATCTGCAACGAAGAGTAGAGCCAATAGCGGTAGCGTAGTTTACTCTTTATAGAGCTTTCTCCCTTGTAATGGAAAATTGGATAGGGCAGATAGTAGTTCTTGTAGCCACTACGCAGTATGCGGTACGAGAGGTCGCTATCTTCCCAATACATAAAGAAATCTTCGTCAAGAAAACCTATCTTGTCTAAGATGCTTTTACGGATGAACATGCAAGCTCCCGATACCATCTCAATTTCGTTCACCTGCTCCTTGTCCAGATAGCTCATATAGTAGTGTCCGAAGAGGCGGCTATTGGGGTATCGACGGCACAGTCCTGTTGCTTTACACAGACTAACCCAAGGGGTTACTATGCCTCGGCGCGACTCCATAGCAAAGGTACCGTCTTTGTTTATCATTTTTACTCCTACTGCTCCCGAGTCGGGGTGTGCATCCATAAATTCTATGCTGCGCTGTATCGCTTCGCGTGTGACTATTGTGTCGGGGTTCAGCATCAGCAGATACTCGCCCGATGTATGCGAGAATCCTACATTATTGCCGTGCGAGAATCCACCATTATCCTTGCAGGTTATCCACTTTATGTTGGGAAAGCGTGTAGGAATATATTCGTTTGTACCATCCGACGAGGCGTTGTCTACCACAATAACCTCGGCATCGATGCCATCTACAGCCCTCTGCACCGAGCGCAGACACTGCTCGATGAAGTATTTTACATTGTAGCTGACTATGACTATCGATAGTTTCATCTGTGTGTTGGTGGAAGTTATTTTTCTGTTTCGCCGTTAAGAAGTTTTATAAGTTCGCGCTTGCTCGGATAGACGTAAATGGTGGCTATAAGACCGAATACTGTATAGTAAAGAAATGTCTCTTTTTCCGAAATAAAGTACATTGCACTGCCTGTAATAATCGGCATCATGCAGCAACAGGTACGTATTAAAATATATGAGTAATAGCTGCTGCACCATTCTGCAATGTTCTCTCTGTTGGCTTTCTTTATTATTTTGTTGAACATTACTATTCCAACAGGAATAAGTGCCAATGAGACTACTGCAAGTAATTCGGATTTATACAAGATTTCGGTGTCATCAGTGGCTCTTGGTGGTAATATTCCGGTAAATACCAAAATAAAGAACGATAATGACATTGCGAGCAGCATAAAATAAACAAAAAGTGTTGTTTTTCTTTTTTGTTCGGCTATTTTTAGTTTCTCTTCCATGGTATATGTGTTTAGAATGTTTTTCCTGTAAATGGGGTGCGGTTCACAATAGAGCGACCGAGGGTAATCTCGTCGGCATATTCAAGCTCGTCGCCTACCGATATTCCGCGTGCAATAACCGATAGTTTAACGTCGTACTGCATAAGTTTACGGTAGATATAAAAATTTGTTGTGTCGCCCTCCATTGTGGAGCTTAGTGCAAGGATAATCTCTTTTACCTCGCCCGAGGTGACGCGGTTTATAAGACTCTCTATATGCAGGTCGTTTGGCGATACTCCGTCCATGGGCGAAATGACACCGCCTAATACATGGTACACTCCGCGGAACTGCATTGTGTTCTCTACTGCCATTACGTCCTGTATGTTTTCTACTACGCAGATGATGGAGTGGTCGCGCGACGGGTTGGCACAGATGGGGCAAATATCGCTATCCGAGATGCTGTGGCATTCTCGGCAGTATACTGCCTCGCGCTTGAGGCGTATGATGGCATCGGAGAATGCAGCAACCTCATCCTCGGGTTTACGCAGAAGGTGCAGCACAAGGCGTGTTGCGGTCTTTCGTCCTATTCCGGGGAGTTTGCTGAATTCGTTTACAGCTCTCTCGAGCAGTGTGGATGGATATTCCTGTGTCATCTATTGTCATTTATAAGTTTGCGAAGATAACTAAAAATGAGCATAAAAAGGTTTTTTGCCTTTTTTATTTGGTATGGCAATTGCTTTTTTTGATATTTTTCTCTTGGTTAACGAAAGAAAATGTATCTTCGCAAACAAATAAAGATGACTGAATGAAAAAGATTGAGATAAAATCGGCGAAATTTGTAATAAGCAACAGTGATATTGCAAAATGTCCGCAGGATGGCAAGCCTGAATATGCCTTTATCGGTCGTTCGAATGTAGGAAAGTCGAGCCTTATAAATATGCTTACCAAACGTAATAAGTTGGCTATGACCTCCTCGATGCCGGGAAAGACGCTGCTAATAAACCATTTTATTGTGAACGACGAGTGGTATCTTGTCGACCTTCCCGGTTATGGTTATGCCAAACGCAGTAAATCGCAGACCGAGGCGCTGGAGCATATAATATCGTCGTATGTGCTCGACCGAGAGCAGATGACACTGCTTTTTGTGCTCATCGACTCGCGGCACGAACCACAAAAGATAGACCTTGAGTTTTTCGAGTGGCTGGGCGAGAATGGGGTTCCATTCGCTATTATATTTACAAAGGCCGATAAACTGAAAAAGACCCCTCTTGGACTGAATATCAAGGCTTATAAAGAGCGTCTGCTCGGGCAGTGGGAAGAGCTGCCGCCAATTTTTGTTACCTCGTCCGAGACGGCACAGGGCCGCGACGAGGTACTCGCATATATCAACAGTATAAATGAAACATTATGATAAAAGAGCTAAAGAACTTATTTATATGCGGTGGGCTTGCAATGCTTGCCGCTTGTGGAAACAGTGGGTACGAGATAAACGGCAACTATCCCTCGGCTGCCGATGGTACAATGGTGTATCTCGCCAATCTTGATGCCGATTTTACAAGAATAGACTCGGCTGTAGTAAAGAACGGCCTTTTCACCTTCGCAGGACGACAAGATACTCCTGTAGTGCGTATGATTCTCTCGTCGATGGCTCTCGATGGAGGTCCTGTTGTTGTCGAGAATGGTAATATTGATGTACAGATAAAGAATGGTCTGCGCCGAAAAGGAACAGCTCTTAACAACGATATGCAGCGTTTCTTTTCGGAGCGTACAAAGATGGCGCGTGGCATCGAATTAGTCGGAAATTATTTGGTTGCCAATAAAACCCTTACCGATGCACAGCGTGACAGCCTGCAGAATGTAGTTGCCGAGGCAAGAGCGTCTTTTGTGTCGATGTTACAAAAAACGATAGGTGACAATATTAACAATTCGCTCGGAGCTTTTCTACTTACACAGTCCGAGGAGTATTTCACACCTCAAGAGCTACACTCGATAATGTCATCGGTACCCGAGAATTTGCGTGACGAGCGCTTCAATGCTATGTATGCTCGTGTGAAAGTAGATGCCCAAAGTACTATGCGTGCATTTGCGACTGCTGTCGGTTGTCCCTATATAAATTTCGAACTCCCCGATGCCGATGGAAAGCAGGTGCTATTCTCTAATATCGTGAATGGCAATAAATACACTCTGCTTGACTTTTGGGCAAGCTGGTGTATCCCCTGCCGTCAAGAGGCTCCGGTGCTGAAACAGATAGCAGCCGATTATGGTAAGCGAGGAGTGGCTTTAGTAAGTGTTTCGCTCGACTCTTCGACCGAGGAGTGGAAAGAGGGTATCGCCTCATTAGGCCTCGGATGGACACAACTATGTAATCCCTCGGGTGGCAGTGCCGAGGTTGCTGCCGCGTACGGTGTCACATCAATTCCCATGCTGTTGTTGATAGACTCTGACGGAAAAATTGTGATGCGTGGCGAACCGGCCTACCGTGTTGCACAACAATTGGGCGAACTGATGAAATAACATCTTGTTATGGTGCTCAACTATATTTGGATAGCATTTTTCCTTGCGGCATTTGCAATAGCATTGTGTCGCCTGATATTTATGGGTGATACCGATGTCTTTCCGGCAATAATAAACTCTACATTCGAGACCTCAAAGACAGCATTTGAAATATCTTTAGGACTTACAGGGGTATTGTCGCTGTGGATGGGATTGATGAAGATTGGCGAGAAAGGAGGGCTTGTCAATGCTCTTGCAAGGATGCTTGCACCTATATTCAACCGCCTCTTTCCCGATATTCCCAAGGGGCATCCTGTCACGGGCACTATGTTCATGAATATTGCGGCCAATATGTTGGGCCTCGACAATGCGTCAACCCCTATGGGACTTAAGGCTATGCAGGAACTTCAGGAGTTGAATACAAAGAAAGATACGGCTACCAATCCTATGATAATGTTCCTTGTGCTCAACACTTCGGGACTTACGCTCATTCCTATGAGTGTCCTTGTCTATCGTACGCAGTTGGGAGCAGCACAGCCTACCGATGTATTTATTCCTATTCTGTTGGCAACAACTGTATCTACAATAGCAGGATTGTTGGTAACAAGCATCTATCAAAGGATAAACCTGTTTAACCGAACTATGATGCTCTTCCTCTTTGGTGTTGCACTCTTTCTGGCGGCAGGAACGTGGGGTGTAGCATCGCTTTCGCGTGTTCAGGTCGAACTTTTTTCCACGACATTGGCAAATGTGCTGCTGTTCACAATAATAGTTCTTTTTATCGTGTCGGGAATGTTGCGCAGGGTCAATGTGTATGAGGCATTCATCGAGGGGGCAAAAGAGGGTTTTACCACTGCTGTCAGAATAATCCCCTACCTTGTGGCGATTCTTGTGGCAGTGGGTGTGTTCCGTGCCTCGGGAGGAATGGATGTACTCATTGGTGCGGTAGCCTGGTGTGTCGAGGCTTGTGGTGGAAACTCCGATTTTGTCGGGGCGCTTCCTACTGCGCTTATGAAACCTCTCAGCGGCAGCGGTGCCCGAGGTATGATGATTGATGCAATGACAACATACGGTCCCGACTCCTTTGCCGGTCGATTGGCCTGTCTGTTCCAGGGGGCAACCGATACCACTTTTTATATCATAGCTGTATATTTTGGCAGTGTGGGAATACGTAAGACAGGACATGCTGTCACTTGCGGACTAATTGCCGATGCAGCAGGAATACTTGCTGCAATACTCATAGGCTATCTGTTCTTTGGTTAATTTTAAAACTATGCCAATGTTAAAAAGACTCATTTTATCGCTGTTTTTTGTTGGCAACATACTTTTGTCGGTTGCCGATGATTTAAGGTTCAATCATGGACCCTATCTTCAGAACCTATCCACCGACGAGGTTACTGTGTTTTTTGCAACCTCATCACGTGCCTTTTCATGGGTCGAGGTAAAGAGTGCCGGTTGGGAAAAACCAAAATGTTTTTATACGGTAAGCGACGGACTTATACAGGCATATAATACACAAAATGCCATCAGAATTACAGGACTCGAGCCGGGATGCGAGTATAGCTATCGCCTTGTTGCTAAGGAAATGAAACAGTTTCACCCCTATAAAATAGTCTATGGCGACAGCATCGCATCGCGGTGGGAGAGTTTTACTACTGTTCCCGAGAAGATGGATAGTTGTTCGTTTGTGATAATAAACGACGGACACGACGATGCACAGAAGGTTGCCCGGCTGTTGGGTCGCTCGCAGCTCGAAAAGGCTGATGCGGTAATATATCTTGGTGATATGACAAGTTATATAGATAATGCAGATGTTCCATATAAAGGATTTATTGATGTATCGGTTGATATGTTCGCACGTAACAAGCCTTTCATTGCGGTGCGTGGCAATCACGAGACACGCGGAAATATGGGGCGCGATTATGGTAATTATGTAGCACGCCCCAACGGACGATTCTATAATATCTACTATTATGGCGAGACGGCACTTATTGTACTCGATACAGGCGAGGATAAGCCCGATACTCATCCTGTCTATGGTGGAATAAACTGTTTCGACGAGTATCGCCGAGAGCAGGCTCATTGGCTCGAGGAGGAGATAAAAAGTAAGCGCTTCCGTAAAACATGCAACAGAATTGTGCTTATGCACATTCCACCTATTATCCCCGGCGAAGATAACTCGCCCGAGGGACACGCTGTAAAAGAGCTGTCGAAACTGTTTATCCCTATCTTTAATAAGGCGAAAATTGACCTTGTACTATCGGGGCACACACACCGACAGTATGTTCTCCTGTCAAAGTGGAGTGGTAATGTTTTCGATATTGTCATAAATGATAATAAAAGTGTAGTCGATTTAAAGTCGGGAAAAGACGGTATTAGAGTGAAAATAACCAGTGAAAATGGATTAACTAACGATATTATATTCTAAGATATGATAAGCTATCAGACCGATGGGGTGAAGATGCCCGCTATAAAGCGTCGCGATGTTTCGGCGTGGATAAAAAAGGTGGCTGCAAGTCACGGTAAAAAGGTAGGAGAGATTGCGTATATCTTCTGTAACGACGATAAGATTCTCGAAGTTAATCGCGAGTATCTTCAGCACGACTATTATACCGATATTATAACATTCGACTACACCGAAGGAGATATTATCTCGGGCGACCTGTTCATAAGCATCGACACCGTGCTCAGCAACAGCGAACAATTAGGAGTGCAGTATGAGCAGGAGCTGTTCCGAGTTATTATACACGGTATTCTTCATCTGTGCGGAATAAACGATAAAGGTGAGGGCGAGCGCGAGATTATGGAGCGCGAAGAGAATACGGCTCTTTCTTTAATCAAATAATAGACCTTTGTAGGCGAGAAGTTAAAATCCATCGACAATATCACTGTTGCCTATGGATTTTTCTTTAAAAGTGTTTAAATAAGTTATAATATTACTCACTATTACTTCATTTTTTTTCTATCGTTTGCATATTGAAATAATAGTTATACTTTTGTATGTTTGAAAAGTATTATTTTAATAAAAAATAGATAATTGAAGATTATGAAAAAACTATTTACAATTGCAGCCTCATTGCTTATGCTCTTTGTCGGGAGTGTCGAGGCACAAGAGACTGCTACACTAAGCGCCTGTGTCTATGGTTATAAAGGCGAAATGGTCTATTTCGATTGTGCGCAGACACCTTTGATACGTCAAGAATTTCATACCAATCCCGGTGAGGAGCATCTGTACACCTTCCCCACTGAGAATATTGTCTGTATGCTTATAAATGGAAAGACAAAGGTTCTTTTGCAGAAGGGCGATAGTTTGCACGTGGATGTAAAATACGACGGACGTACTGTAAGTGCAAAATTCAGCGGAACTGAAGAGGCTGTAAAGGTAAACAATCTCATCAATAAAATAAACGAAACCAAGCGTACTATGCGCTATCGCGAGCAGTTATTGGGTTGTGTGGCACTCGATATAAAGCCGCAGGCAAGAATAAACGACTCGCGTACATTGCTCGAAAAGGTAAAGTCTCTGATAAATGATGCGCAGATAAACGAGGCAGCAGCCAATTATATCCTCTCGGGGATAGAGTCCGAGGTGTATATATCGTTCATAGAGTATCCTGTAATGTATGAGAGTGTACGCGGTACAGCTATAAAAGAGCAGGGAATAGGCGACTATTGGAATATTACCGAGGGATATACTCTGCGTAGCGATGCTGTGTCGTTGAGCAATCCCGAATATGCAAGTCTGCTTATGCGCTACTGTTTCTATATGAACGAGAAAAAGGCAAAGGAGAGTGGGGTCGAGTATAAAATGCCCACAATGTTCGAGACTATGTATAGCGAACTCGCAGGCTTCTACGATGGTGCGCAACGCGACTTTGTTCTGTATACCCTGCTTTGTAACTTTATAAAGAATGGCAAGGAAATTGAGCGCGCCGATGCTCTTTACAACGATTATAAAGAGAACTACAATAAGAATAAGGAGTATATAAAGATTCTCGATACAATATTGGAGTAACTTTATATTGCTTCTGCTAAATATTCCTGTCGTAAACAGATAAAAAACATAATATGAGAAGAAACACGATATTTCGCAAGCTGTGCAAGCCACTGTTGTTACTTATTATCTTTCTTGGAGTAACGACATTGCAGGCGCAGGATGTAAAAGAGTGGAAAGAGACACGCATCACTCTGCGTATAAGCAACCAATCGCTCTCAAAGGTTCTTGAGATGGTTGCCGAGGCTGCTGATGCAAAATTGCAGCTTCAAGGAATTACGCTTGTCAATATTGATAAGCCAATCTCGCTGAATGTAAAGGAAAAACCATTGGATAAGGTAATAGGGGAATTGATAGGTAACCAGAATGTGAGAATTCGTTACGAAGAGTCTCGCACCATTATTCTTGAACCATTCGAAATAGTGCCTGCTACCGAGGGTAAGCTACTTCCTGTCGATGGACGTATTGTGGATGCCGAGACGGGTGAACCGCTTATTGCAGCGCAGATTCTTATTACCGATGGCGGTGCAACAGGCGAGGGGGGGACAATAACCGATGTTGATGGAAAATTCAGCCTGCGCATACGTAGTAAAGGCTCTATCCGCATATCATATATGGGGTATGAGACACTATCGAAACAGATAGTAAAGCCCGAGAGTGGAATGACTATATCACTGAAGCCGAGCTACGATAATTTGGGCGAGGTGGTTGTTACAGGTCTCAGTAAACGTAAAGAGAGCAGTTACACAGGAAACTATGTAACGGTAAAGGGTTCCGAACTTTTGAAGATGAATCCTACAAATATTCTCAAAGGTCTGCAATTCTACGACCCCAGCTTCAAAATACTCGAGAATAACTCGCGCGGTTCCGACCCCAATGCCGAACCCGAGTTTCAGATTCGTGGCGACCAGTCTTTGGGAACATCTGCGTCAATGAACAGCATGGACCTTATGCTCGATAATGTGTCGAGTCGTCCCAATACTCCGCTGTTTGTGCTCGATGGATTTATTGTACCTATGAGCCGTATCCTCGACCTCGACCCCGAGCGTGTCGATAATATCACCATCCTCAAGGATGCAGCGGCAACGGCTGTCTATGGCTCAAGAGCATCTAACGGCGTTGTTGTTGTCGAGACAAAAGTGGCTCCCGATGGTGCACTCTCGGTGTCATATAACGGTACAATGACTGTGCAGGCCCCCGATCTCACCGATTATAATATGATGAATGCACGTGAGAAACTCGATACCGAGTGGAGAGCAGGAATGTACAATCCGCAGAATTCCAATGATATGAACGAGTATAACCGCTATATGCGTAATATCCTTGGCGGTGTAAATACCTATTGGCTCTCTCAACCTTTACGTACGGCAATACAGAACCGTCACTCGTTGAGTGTGGCAGGTGGTACCGATGTTTTCCGTTACAGCCTCGATGTGAACGCTGCATTCCAACCGGGTGTGATGGAGGGCTCCGAGAACTCTACCAAAGGTGTGAACTTTGGTATGACATACCTTAAAAAGAGGTTCACAATGCGTGCTAATATTAACCTGACCGAGGCTACAGGAAAGAACTCACCTTACGGCTCGTTCAGCAGTTACACAAGGCTTAACCCTTACTATAAGCCTGTCGACGAGGATGGAAAATATGCTCAGATAATCGACAGCTACAAAGGTTACATCATAACCAACCCCTTGTACGACGCTCACGTGGGAATAAAGGACGGGACAAGCAGCCTGTCGATAACATCGAGTGTCAACCTCGAATATATGTTGCTTAAGAATCTGCGTCTGACAGGACAGTTCTCTTATACAAAGGGTAAGGCAAATACCGATAAATTCCTTCCTGCCGACCACACAAGTTTTGCAACCGAGACCGACCTCACACGAAAAGGCAGTTACCATAAAAGTACGGGAGATATGACATCTTGGTCGTCTAACATTGGAATAAATTATAACCTTGTGCTGGACAAGCATCTGTTGAGTGTCTTTGGTAACTGGACGGTCAACGAGGATGCCAACGATTATGTGAACCTATCGGCAACGGGCTACCCCGACCCACACATGAACGATTTTATCTTCGGTAATAAGATGGATACATCGCCCAGTGGTACCGAGGCAAAGTCGCGCTCTATGGGACTAATCGGTCAGTTGTCATACAGCTACGACGACCGCTACTCGGTCGACTTTAACATCAGCGGCGAGGCTTCATCACGCTACTCCGACCACTCGCTTGTTCCTTTCTGGTCGGTTGGAGGACGATGGAACGCGCACAACGAGAAGTGGTTGCAGGGTTATATTTCGAACCTTGTACTGCGTGCAAGCTATGGTGTTACAGGTGAGCAGAATTTCAGTCCCTACGAGGCGATTGAGTTCTATACATACTCGGGCACAATGAAACCGTATGAATCGTTCCCCGTCTTGGGTGCTGTGCTTGCAGGGCTTAACAATCCCGACCTTGGATGGGCACAGACACACAATACGAGCTTTGCCATTGACCTCGGATTCTGGAAAAACCGCATCAATGTAAGTTTCAACTACTATAATAACATAACAAAGGAGTTGCTTACAAACTACGACCTTGCACCCTCTACCGGATTCGGCTCAATGACAATGAATGCCGGTGAACTGCAGAATCAGGGATTCGATGCAACGCTTAATGTAATTGCTGTGCAGGATATCCGCAATCAGTTCTATTGGACGTGGAATGTGAATGCCAACCACAATAGAAACAAAATTCGCAAGGTATCTGACTATCTGCGCAAGATAAACGAGGAGCAGTTGAAGTCGGCATCGGCACCGCTTCCCATCTATCAGGAGGGACAATCGACCACCACGCTCTATGCGGTACGCTCTTTGGGTATTGACCCTGTAACGGGACAAGAGGTGTTCTTGAAACGTAACGGCGAAAAGACTTTTGTATGGGACGCTGCCGACAAGGTTCCCGTTGGTAATACCACTCCCGATGTAAGCGGTACAATTTCTACATCGGTCAACTGGAAAGACCTCTCTTGTACACTCGGATTCACTTATAAGTGGGGAGGAATTGTATACAACAGCACTCTGGTCGACAAAATAGAGAACAGCAATATTGCCAATAACCTCGACCGTCGTGCCGGATTGGGACGTTGGGAGAAACCGGGTGACGTTGTACGTTATGTGAGGTTTAGTCAGTATGGTGCAAATACCCCTGCCAGCACACGTTTCATTATGGATGACAACGAACTGAAATTTGCAACAATAAATCTTGGTTACCGTATGCGAAGCGACAAATATACATTCCTCGAGCGTATGAATGTAGATGCCCTTACGCTTAACTTTACAACCAATGATATCTGCCGACTCTCGCCCATACGTATGGAGCGCGGACTCGACTATCCTTTTGCACGTTCATACACACTTTCAATGTCTATAATATTTAAATAAACATACAATAAGACGAATATGAAAAAAGGTCTATATACAATAATATTATCGCTTACAGCGATGCTTTCTCTTGGCTCTTGCGCCGATTGGTTCGATATAAGTCCAAAGACAGATGTTAAGGCCGAGGACTTGTTCGAGACCGAGAATGGCTTCCTCAGTTCTCTTGCCGGAATCTATGTGCTTATGACGGATGAGGCTGTCTATGGTCGTGACCTTAGTTTCGGTCTTGTCGAGCAGTTGGCACAGATGTACGACGTTATTCCCGAAGGTGCAAACAATAGGACCGACATCTATAACTATAATCAGACAACAAGCGGTGGATATAATACAAAAGGTCGTTTCGAGCGCACCTGGCTCACTGCTTATAATATCATTGCCAATGCTAATAACCTATTCAAATGGCTCGATAAAAAGGGTGAGGAGGTTATATACCAAGAGCAGACACGCAATATGATACGAGGTGAGGCACTTGCGATACGTGCAGCCGTTCATTTCGACCTGTTGCGTCTGTGGGGTCCCGCTGACTATGCAGCTAATGAGGAGGCCCGTAAGATGAAATGCATTCCCTATCGCACTGTTGCAGATAAAGAGAAGCAACCGCTTCTTGAGGCACAGCAAATTGTTGCAAACATCATCGCCGACCTTGATTCGGCAAAGAGTTTGATTGCATATGAGAGCAACCTCGACCTTAGCAATTACAGTAGTGCCGACCGTCGCTTCCGCTTCAACTACCATGCAGTGAATGCTCTGCTTGCACGTGTGCACAACTATGCAGGTAACGGCAAAGAGGCCAAGGTTGCAGCACTCGAAGTGATAGATAACTGTGGTCTCGACCTTAAAAGTGGAAATGACGATGATCCGGTGCTCTTTTCCGAGACTCTTTGTGCTGTGAATCTCTATCAGATGAAAGATAACCTCTCGACCTACTTCGATGCTGGCGATAAGATTCAGACAAAGTATCACGTAACATTCTCTACTCTTAATGCTATTTTCGAGATTATTGGCAGCGAGAGCGAGGATATGAGAGCGCGTTCGGCAGCATTTGCCCGTAACAGCGATTATCAGATGGCAGTGACAAAGAAGTATCAAGAGAATGATGATGAGGCAATTCCTTTGTTGCGTTTGCCCGAAATGTACTACATCGTATGCGAAAATTCCGAGGGCGATGAGGCTGCCTATTATATAAATATGGTACGCAACCGTCGCGGTATTTCTTCGTCGAAGAATGTCGTGTGCGACACTGAAGAGCAGCGAACCATAGCGCTTATGCGCGAGTATCGCAAAGAGTTCTATGCCGAGGGACAGTTCTTCTATTTCTTAAAGAGTCATGGTATAACAGGTACGCTGGAACACTCGCCCGAGGTGGCTATCTCGGCCGAGAATTTTGTATTCCCCTTACCCGATGCCGAGCGTGAGTATGGATGGACCGACGAGAGTAATAATGATGAGGCTACTGTAACAGAATGATATTGAATAGAATAAGATTATGAGAATAGGTAATGTAAATATATTGCTCTGCCTTTTGGCTATCGTAGGACTATCGGCCTGCGATAAACAGGAGCCCGACTTTTTCAGCGAAAAGAACAACGGCATCTATTTCGATTATGAGACTGCTGCCGAGCTTACAACAAACATAAACTTTGCCGATAGGATTCTGGGTAATCCCGAGTCGCTTCCCGTAGAGGTTAAGACCAAACTATTGGGTCACATATCACAGGATGCACGTAAGGCGGTGCTTAAGACACGTCCCGTAGAGGGTTATCCCGAAGCGCAGGTTATACTGCCAGAGGTTGAGTTCAAGGATGGTGAGTATCAGAAATATGTAAGCATACAGGTGGTTCGTCCCACCGAGCGTGATACAGAGTATGCAATATGCCTCTATTTCGATACAACCGAGCCGGGCGCTCTTGGTTCTGGCATTGCAGGGCGTGGCGAGTTTACAATATTTGTGCAGGAAACATATACTCGTCCTACAGGGTGGGGCGAAAAAGATTGGGCAGTAAGCTATCTTGGTAATTGGACTCCCGACAAGCACATCTTCTTTGTGAATTTATTGCAGGATAATGACTATACTGCCAATGGTGCGCTTTATGACTGGAATAAACTTATCAGCTATAACACACAGGCTGTAGAGGCTTTGCGTCGTATGCAACAGGAGAATCCCGAAACAAAAATAGAGATTGATATTCCTTTCAGCACCGACTGCAACTACTCTAAGCCTTACTATTGGGCATCGGAGCACGAGAAATATCTTGGAGACTATTCGGCATCTACATTTGCTCTGCTTGCAGCGGCCGTAGGTGCAAATACTGCAAACGAGATTGAACTTTTAGGTAGCAAGGAGCGCCTTGTCGACCTAAACCGAATTGCAGTCATTACAATGATGCGCAATTATAATATGTATTACAGCAGTTGGACTCTATCAACATCTCAGTTCAAGAAGAATTGTTGGTTCCCGATGTTTCCGAATATCGAGTATGAGGTTGTGCAACCCGACTGTTGGACCGATTGGGGAATAGGCGGTGGTCAGAAACCGACAAAGTACTATGGCGAGTACAGCGACGAGAAATACCGCTTTATGATTACTGCCTGGCTCGAACATTGTGCTGCTATCGGTAAGGAGTTTATGCTGTGGCAGCTATTCCCCTTAGTTATAGATTGGGGTGTATTCGATGCAGTGTGGGACGATGCTGTAGGTGGTGAGGATGCTATTAAAGAGTGCTATAAGGTTATTAAAGCCGCATACGAGGCAGCTCCTGCAGGAACCTATTCATTTACCTTTCCCGAAATTGATTTCTGATAATACGCAAAAGTGAACAGAATATGAAGAAGATAATAAATATATTATTTGCCTCCTTAATGTTTGTAGGATGCTACGAGGATAAGGGTAACTACGATTACACACTCGACAAGATGAACGAGATAAAATCGGTCAGTTTCACTCCGACGGCAGTAGAGTCGGCATACGGTAAACTGATAGAGGTTCAGCAGGCAATGAGTGAGAATGATTGTAAACGTCGTATAGAGGCTGTGGTTGAGCAGACTTTGGCAAGCGACTACAACAATCTGCATTTCTATTGGTATGTGAGCTATAATGACGAGGATGGTACGTTCCGGAAGGATACGGTAGAGACCAATGGCTACCTCGATATTACTCTTCCGATTGGAAAAGAGAAGGAGTACAACGTATATCTGCAAATTTACGATACAGGAACAACGTTGTCTCATTACAGCAATTTCAGAATTAAGACACGTCCGATTTTCAAGAACAGTCTCTTTGTGTTGCACGGTGAGGCCGGAAGTCGTAAATTGGGTAATATAGAGATTATTGGTGATGTAATCAACGTACACACCGATGCATACGGATATCTCTATCCTGGTGTGAATCCTTTTGCCAATGCTGAGGGATTATCTTATACCACCTATCAAGACCTTAGCAACAACACAGGCAGTTGGGTGAATAAAGAGGTAAACACGCTTATGGTATTCTCGTCCAATGCCGAGATAGTAGGATATAATCCCTTTGGATTGAATGCCAAATTCTATAACAATGTGATGATGAAGCCTGTAAACAATTCGTTTGTCTTTGCTCGAAATGTACAGACGGGCGACCCTTCGAACTATACGCTTTATCGTCTTGTTTACTCAAAAGACGGACAGGTGTGCATAGGCAACTATGTACCTGTACTATATAAGCCGGGATACGTGATAGAACAGTCAGGTAGTAACAGCTTGCATCAGACCGACTATCAGGTGACGGCTGCTACAATTACAAATGGTCGATATATTATGTGGGACGCAAAGCACAATCGCTTCCTCTATATATCGAAGAACGAGCAGTATCCTCTGTGCGAGTCTGATATGCTTGGAAATTATCCATCGGCACTGAAGAATCCTGTACTCGATGCTAATGTCAATTTCTCGGGGCTTGAGAGGTCACCTGTCGGGATGCGTGCTGTTTATGCTTATATACAGTATCGCGAGAATTATAGCGAGGCAAAGCCTTATTTCATATTCTTTGATGAGGCTCGCGAGGAGTATTGGCGCTATGAACTCACACAACTCGATACGGGCGGCGAGAAAGATGGTAAAAAACAGCTTAAGGGTGCCGAGGAGGTTGTTCCTGCCTACGAAATTAAAGGCAGTCGTATGAATAATTTTACGCCGGATAATATTAATACAATCGTTTATAGCTCTTGGTTCACTACAAATTATATCTTCTATGCCGAGGGTGGAACGGTTTACCGTTACAGCGTAGTAAACGGTGACAAGACACCTTTGTACACTGCTCCTGCCGGGTACGAGATTACATTGCTGAAGTTCCGTGTCGAGGATAGTAATAACTTCTCCGATAATCTGGGTCGTTGGCTTAGCATAGGTATGGAAAAAGAGGATTGTGGTGCAGTTGCCGAGATTCTGCTTAATACTGCATCGGATGTCGACATGGATACTCAGGTGCTCTTCTATGACAAGGATGGTGACGGCAACACCTTTGGAAAAATCAAGGACTTGCAGTTTACTCAGATTTATATGTACACAGTTCCAACATATTAAAAGCATTATACTATGAGAAAGTTGGTACTTTTGGCTCTTATTGCCGTCTCTATGGCAACAGCAGCACAGGAGAATATTGTTATAAAGGGAGAGGTAGATGGTATTAAGCGTGGCCGTCTCTTTCTGTTGCTCAACCAGGGTGACGACCGTGTCGATACTCTTGCCTCTACAGAATTCAAAAAATCACGTTTCAAACTATCGGCTACTGTTAGAGAACCCCTTGTAACACAAATTGTGCTCGATGGTTTCCAAGGTGGATTTACTCTCTTTGTCGAGCCGGGCGAGAGCTACGAAGCACGCTTGGCAAACGACAAGAGTGCATATATAAAAGGCGGACGACTGAACGAGTCCTACACCGCACACATGAAGAACTCCGACTCGCTGCAAGCAAAGATAAACAGTCTGCAACAGAGATACGATTCGTTGCGAGCAGCAAGCAAGTTTCGCAGTGCAAGCCGTGTGAACGATTCGCTTCGTATATGTAAGGATAGTTGGCAGAAACTGACAAATGACTTTCTATCGCAGAACGACAATCTTATAACAGCTTATACTGTATATTCTAACATAATGATGCGCGACCTCGGCGCTGCCGAGTCGCGTCGTATGTACAGTTCTATGGGTGATGGTGCAAAGGCTACTCATTGCGCCTCATTGATAAGGGCACGCATAAAGAAACTCGAGGAACTTGCCGAGAATGCTCCGGCCCCCGACTTTACAGCTTCTACTCCCGAGGGTACCGAGGTTACAATGAGCGCAGTCAAAGGTAAGGTTAAGATTATCGACTTTTGGGCAAGCTGGTGCGGTCCCTGTCGCATGAATAATCCGGCACTGAAGGCTCTGTACGACGAGTTTCATCCCAAAGGATTAGAGATTATAGGTGTGTCACTCGATAACAGTGCCGATAAGTGGAAGGCTGCAATAGAGAAGGATGGTCTCTCTTGGGTTAATGTATCGACGCTTGGCGGTTGGAATTGCTCGGTGGCTCGTCTGTACAATGTAAAGAGTGTGCCTGCACTTTTTGTCCTCGACGAGAATAACCGTATCATTGCTTCGGGACTTCGAGGCGAGAGACTCAAAGAGTTTATTAAAGAGAGGTTGGATTTTTGAAAAATGATATGATATGAAAAACTTATTGCTGTTTTTGTTTGCGGTGGCTGCTGTGCTGCCTGTTCATGCCGACAAAGGAAAGTATGTGGTTAGGGGACAGATGAGTTGCGACTCACTTCGCTTCGAGAAGAAAAGAATTGCGCAGTTGTTTCTCGTCGGTAATGTCGATGGTGTAGAGGTTACTATCGATACTGCTAATGTCGTTGATGGTGCCTTTGCTTTTGAGGGCGATGCTCCTGCACTTTTGGATGTCTATAATATAACAGGCTTTGATAATGGAGCAATCCAGGTTTTCTTGGAAAAAGGCGAGATTACTATCGCTCCATTCGATGCGCGTTTTCCTGCATCGGCACGTATAGGCGGCACTCCCTCTAACGATGTTTTTCAGTCTTATATAGATACTAATAATATCTCTATACAGCAGTCGAAAGAGAGAATGAACAAGGCTATGAATGCTCTGCCTAAAGAGGTGCAAGACGATTTCGAGGCTTCGGGAAAGATACGTAACTCGGTGTTCTATTCAAATAATCTTTATACAAAGGTGGCTCTCGTAGATTTTGTAAGCAAGAATATAGACTCGCCTGTGGCACTGTATATCATAAAATACTCGTTGTTCCCTATGTACACACCGCGTGCAATAGAGGAGCAATTCTTGAACGCTGTTCCTAACTCTTTGCGCAGCCATCATATGTATAAGGAGCTATCGAATGCTGTAAAGGCTGCCGAACTTAAAGAGGGTAAACCTGCTCCCGATATTACAGGATTTACTGTTGACGGCAAAGAGCTATCTCTCTCTGAGCTTCAGGGAAAATATGTATTTGTCGACTTCTGGGCAAGTTGGTGCGCCCCATGTCGTCGCGAGTTCCCATTTATTAAGGAGGTTCTTACCTACTCCGAGAAGGGTGATAATTTTGTGGTACTAAGCTATTCGCTCGACAACAAGGAGGCCGATTGGAAAAATTGCATCGAGAAAAACGAACTTGTACACAAGAATTGGTTGCATATATCTACGCTTAAAGGGTGGAACAGCAAGAATGCAAAGCTGTTTGGTGTCGAGTCGGTTCCTTATACTGTACTCATAGGTCCCGATGGCAAGGTGATAGCTTTTAATCTTCGTGGAGAGGCAATGGTAAAAAGAATCAAGCGCATTATAGACGGTGCCGCAAAGTAACAACACTTAATTTTTGAAACAGATGATAAAGAATATAATATCGGCAATATTTGCCATTGCAGCGTGTCTTTCTTTGCAGGCTCAGGATGTATGTGTTATAAAAGGCCGTATCGTTAACGACTCATTGCGATACGACAATGCAAGAATAAAGATGGTCTATCTTACCCGCTTAGATGAGTACGACCGTCTTATAAAGATAGATTCTACAAAAGTTAAGAAGGGAAAGTATACATTTAAATATCGTATGGCAAAAGATGAGCCTGTAATGCTCTATCTTATAACCGGTTTCGATAATGGTAATATACCTCTTTTCGTAGAGTCGGGTAATATTAATGTGGAAACTGCAAGTGCCGCATATCCGTTGCAGAGTGTCGTATCGGGTACTGTGACTAACAATCTTTATGGCGAGTATAAGAAAATCTCGGATGCTTGCGTACAGGCGCAGATTGACTCGGTAAAGGCTCTTGCTGCGCAGTATGGCGAGGAGTGGACAAACAGTAAAGAAGGACTCGACTATCGTAGCCGTGTGAATGCTGCCGAGATAATGAAATGTAATAATCGTCGTCTCGAATTCTTGCTTAATAACAATAGTTCACCCATTGCACCACTGCTAATGGAGCACGAGCTGATGAAACACATCGGCGATGCATACGCTATGCAGATGGTGAGTGCTATCAGCCACACTCTCTATTCTCATCCCTACTATCGTTCGTTTAAGAGCAAGGCGCTTGCTCGTGACCTTAGAGAAGGTAATGAACTGCCCGACATCCCATTGCAGTTGCAGGATGGTAAGATTATCCATCTGTCCGATTTCAGAGGAAAATTCGTTCTTATCGACTTTTGGGCAAGTTGGTGTAAACAATGTATGAACGAACTGAAGTTCATTAAGCAGATATATGATGAGACCCGCGATAAAAAGGATAATTTTGTGCTTATAAGCCACTCTTTCGACAAGAGTGAGGAGACCTGGCTAAAGGCTATTGCCGATGAGGGAATAGGACGAGAAGAGTGGATTCATTCGTGCGACCTTATGGTGGGTAAGTCGCCAGCTGCACGCATGATGAATGTGCAGATGATTCCTACGCTTGTGCTTGTCGATCCCGAGGGTCGCGCAATATCTTTTACCCTGCGTGGCGAGGAGGCTGTGGAACGTATCAAGCAAATTCTTGCCGGCGACCTTTATTATCTGCAAGGCGATAAAGAGTAACATCCGTTCTATATATCAAAGAGACACGACTGCAAAAAACAATCGTGTCTCTTTGATATTATGTATAGTCTCTCGGGTAGAACTTACTCCTCTTTATACAGTGCGCCGAATATGCGGCTTGTGGTAAAATATAGTATAATTCCCGATACGAGTCCGGCAAATGCATCAACAAGATAGTGGGCCTTAATGTAAACTGTGGCACAACACAGAAGTATGTAGAACGGGAAAAGTATGGCAACAAGTCCTTTCTTTGCCCTATACGCCAACAGAATGAGGATAGTGGATATCCCTATGTGTGAGCTGGGGAAAGCAGCTGTCGGACGTTCGCCCGATGCTTGTGCCATATTTACCAGTGAGGTAAAGAATCCCTCTTTGTTGGCCTGTGGAATAGTTATCTCGGGGTTCAGATTGAAGTAGTTACCTATTTCGGGGTACGGACCTATGGCTGCAATCTCCTCACCTATTACTGGAAAATAAAATTGTGGACCTGCTACAGGCAAGAATATATATACAAGGTAGTATATGTAGAATGAACCAATTATTATGAAAGTACATTTCTCTACCTCCTTAGGACGCTTGAAAATATACCACATTGTAACGGTTGCTATCATGGGGTAGTACGACCAATATCCAAGATTGAATGCCTCGCGCCACCAATATCCGCTGCACACCTGTTCAAAAAGGAGCGATGGTTGGCAACCGAAAAACGATAATTCCTGAGTTGCAAACCAATGGTCGAGATTGGGAAATATGCGGTTAAACTCGAAGGTGTCGGGATACCAATACGAGAGAAGCGCCATTTGTGCCACTATGCGTACAAACCTCATTGCCGCTGAGGGAAATTTTGTATAGGCGTAAATTATAATAAATGTTCCTGCCAATATCAGGAAACGTCCAATAAGCATGCTCTGTGCATCTTGCAGACGTTCGTAGAATATTATAATAAGAATTGTTGTGGCAAGATTGTATAGAAGATTAAGCTTCTCTACTGCAAGAAAGCTGCGTCTCTCCTCCTCGCGCTGAAAGAATTTCATAGCCATCTGTTTTCTTTATACCATTTTATTGTTTCGGCTGTTCCACGTTCAAGGTCGTAGTCGATACTGAATCCAAGCTCCTTCTCAAGAGGAGTGGTGTCGCACAGCCAATTTCTCTGTTTCATTATGTTGTATTTGTCGCTGTTTAGTGTCGAGGGCTTGCCTGTAATATGTGCAATCCACTCGGCACAAGATGATATCATTCGCAGCACCCAAAGGGGGGCTTTTATGTGAAGCACACCTCTTATGCCCATCTCCTGCTGTATATAGTCGCTGAATGCACGGCTGCAGTATCCGCGAGGCTCACTCACAAAGTAGCTTCGTCCTGTGATATTCTTCTCAATGGCAAGGTATATGGCTTTTACAAGGTCCTTTACATATATGAATGTGATTGTCTGAGGCTTGTAACCTACCGAAAAGTCAATATGTTGTTTAATGCTCACCGCCATTTGAAAATAGTCTCTCTCCCTTGGTCCGTATACTCCTGTCGGACGTAGAATGACGTATGGAAAATCGGGAATACTGCGCAGATATTCTTCGGCTATAAGCTTGCTCTTTCCGTATGCAGTGTTGGGACAGGGAGTGTCGCTGTCGAGTATCGGAGTGTAGGGTTGAGTCTCACGTACCGGACCGAACACGCTTAGTGAACTGAGGTATATGAATTGTTGTGGTACTACATTTAGGCTTTTCAGTGCCCCGACAAAGTTTTTTGTTCCATCGCTGTTTATGCGTATAAAATCATCTTTATCGAGGCATTTTGTAGCGCCTGCTGCATGTATTATGCAATCCCATTTTTCGCTCTTTCCAAGAAACTCTGTAATCTGCTGCTTCAGCCTATCGCGATTGCCAAAATCGAGTTCTATAAAATTTATACGGCTGTCGGTCAGAAATCTTCGGCTACTGGTGCCGCGTACTCCTGCCCACACCTCATGTCCAAGCTCTAAACCTTTCTCGACAATGAAACTGCCTATAAAACCGCTTGCACCGGTAACTAAAATCTTCATTTCTGTGTGCCGTTTCTGTTATTATTGTGCAAAATTACTTATTTTTTAAATTTTTATAGCCATTCTATTGGTAAATCTTGGTTTGCATAGCTTATATTTGTCACAAACAGTAAACAAACAATAGATTAGCTGCGAGATAAATATAATTATGTCTTATATTTTTTGTTTGTAAATAGGTGTTTATAAAAGTGTATATAAATATTCAAAATTCTTAAATTTATGAGAAAGTTGCAAAAGGACATTCAATTGTCGATTTATGATGCCAATGGCGAGATTGTAAATCTACCATATTGGGTAAATTCTCTTCCTATGGAGGATGTCGAGAGGATGATAACTGTTTTAGGTGATAAATACCCTATGGTGCTCATTGTGTCGTGTGTCAATTCCGATGGTGTACACAAACTCATACGTACAATATCTACCGATGACCTTAGAAAAGCTCAGCCTATCATCTTTAAAGATGTATTGAATGAGCAGGGTTATTACTTATCTTATTATTACGAGCCATCGGCCGAGTTGCGTGAAACGATTGTCGAGGATATTTATAACGATTATGGTGTACCTTTTCACATTGTTTAAGAATCTCTCCCTTTACTTTTGACGAAAAATAGGTTGTGTTCTGTTTTTTTATTATTAATTTAGCCACATACATTCAAGGCACTGTTTAGATGCTGTTTCGGACAGACCGAAATTCTCCTTGCAGTCTTAATGAATTTGTTTAATGACAGTTTATAAACTCTAAGGCTATGGCAAAGAAAGGTGGAAAAGCAAGCCGACGTATGAATAAACGTCAGCTGGTAGAGATGATTGTTGAATTGTTCAACAGGCGTGGTAGTGAACAATTGGGTACAAAGGAGATTTTCAAGGAGCTGGGGTTGACATCTATGTCGGCACGTACGCTTTGTGTCTCTATCCTCGATGATATGGTCTTTGATGGCTATCTGCTCGAGCCAGTGTTCCGTAAGTACATTTTGGCTAATCAAGGCTCAGTGCTTTGTGGCACATTCAAACGCAGTAACGATGGATACAACACTGTTACACCCGAGGATGGCAGCGAGCCTATCGTAATCTCGGAACGGCACTCGATGCATGCACTAACCGACGACTATGTGCGTGTGACGCTCTTTGCCAAAAGACGTGGACGCGAGCTCGAGGGTGAGGTAGTAGAGATTATCCGCCGTAAGCACAATACATTCGTCGGAGTGCTGAAAGTCGAGAAACACTACGCGCTTCTGCTCACCGAGAGTCGTATAATGCCTAATGATATTTTTATTCCGCGTGAGTATCTTAAAGGCGGAAAATCGGGCGATAAAGCAGTAGTCCGTCTGGTCGACTGGCCCATTGACAGCCGTAATCCTATAGGTAAAGTGGTTGATGTGTTGGGAAAGAATGGCGAGAATGATGCCGAGATGAATGCTATTCTTGCCGAGTATGGTCTGCCATACGTATATCCGGCTGCGGTTGAAGAGGCTGCCAACCGTTTGCCGTCGGATATAACAGACGAAGAGATATCCCAACGTGAGGATTTCAGAAATGTCACCACTTTCACCATCGACCCGGTGGATGCAAAGGATTTTGACGATGCAATATCTATTCGTCCCTTGTCCGAGGATAGGTGGGAGGTAGGAGTACATATCGCCGACGTTTCGCATTATGTTACCGAGGGTAGCGTAATTGATAAGGAGGCTTTTAAACGCGCTACTTCGATATATCTTGTCGACCGTACAATACCGATGCTTCCCGAACGCTTGTGTAACTTCCTATGCTCGTTGCGTCCGAACGAGGATAAGCTGACGTACTCGGTAATATTCACAATGAACAGTAGCGCCGAGGTAAAGAACTTTCGTATAGTTCGTGCCGTGATAAACAGCGACCGACGATTCAGCTACGAGGAGGTACAAGAGATTATTACAAAAGGCGAGGGTGACTATGCCAAAGAGATTGCTGTGCTGAACAAGATGGCTCAGACAATGCGTACTAAACGCTTTGCGGCTGGCGCGATAGATTTCCAACAGGCCGAGGTACACTTCCGTCTCGACGATGAGGGCAAGCCTATATCGGTGTATTTCAGCGAGAGTAACGAGTCGCACCAGCTGATAGAGGAATTTATGCTTCTTGCCAACCGCACCGTATCCGAGACCATCGGTAAGCGCACTCCAAAGAATACACCAAAGACATTTGTCTATCGTGTACACGATACTCCCGACCCCGAGAAACTGACGGTTCTTGCCCGCTTTGTGGCTAAATTGGGCTATAAGATGAAGAGTGCGTCGGGGCGTACAACCTCGCCGGCTGCACTTAACACTCTCTTGGGCGAGATAAAGGGAACAAAAGAGCAGAATGTTATCGAGCAGATATCACTGCGCACAATGCAAAAGGCAAGGTACTCTACCGAGAATATCGGACACTACGGTCTTGCATTCAAATACTACACCCATTTTACGTCGCCCATACGCCGTTATCCCGACCTCTTGGTGCATCGTCTGCTAACCCGTTATCTCACGCAGAATGCCCGTTCGGCAAGTCAGGCAAAGTATGAGGACTTCTGTGAACACTGTTCAGCACAAGAGCAGGTGGCAGCAAATGCCGAGCGTGCAAGTATCAAGTACAAGCAGGTCGAGTTTATGAGCGAACACATCGGCGAAGAGTACGATGCTGTTATCAGTGGTGTAACCGAGTGGGGTATATATGCCGAGATAAATGAGAACAAGTGCGAGGGAATGATTCCTCTGAGAACGTTAGAGGACGACTATTACGAGTTTGACGATGCCAACTACTGCTTAGTGGGTCGGCGCACACACAATAAGTATATGATTGGTGATGAGGTGCGTATACGCATTGTTCGTGCCAACCTCGAACGCAAGCAACTCGATTTCGAACTTGTACAATAATATTTTCAGTTTCTTTTCAGATTAGGTATCTATCTTTGTATCGGATTAGTATGGTGTGTCATAATGCATTGCATCCTGACACACCATCTTAAAAATATATTATTATGAAATTACTTATTATAGAGGATGATGCTTCGTTGCGCGAGATTATGTCTCGAGGACTGCGTGCCGAAGGATATGTGGTAGAGACTGCTTCGACATTCTTCGAGGCCGAAGATAAGATTGCAGGCTATAATTACGAGTGCATCATGCTCGATATTATGCTACCCGATGGCAACGGTCTGACCTTGCTGAAGCATCTAAAGCAGTTGGGAAAAAGCGACAGGGTTATAATAATATCGGCTCGCGACTCGATAGACGATAAAGTCGAGGGGCTTGAACTCGGAGCCGATGACTATCTCGCAAAGCCCTTTTATATGGCCGAGTTGTCGGCACGTATAAGAAGTGTACTACGACGAGGCTCGGCTGCTGTGGAGAGTGTGATGAAGGCAGGAAATATAACAGTGGATATTTCGAGTCGCAGGGTGACAGTCGATGGGAATGTTATCTCTTTGCTTAAAAAAGAGTATGATATTCTGCTCTATTTTTTGCAGCGTCCCAATCATATTGTAGATAAGGCTGTGCTTGCCGAGGCTGTGTGGGGCGACCACGTCGATTCGGCCGATAATTTCAGTTTCGTATATGCGCAGGTGAAGAATCTCAGAAAAAAACTTGCCGAGGCGAAGGCTACAGTCAATATAAAAGCAGTCTATGGATTCGGATACAAACTCACCGAAGATGTAGAGTCGTAAAAAGAATAAAAAACTTATGAAACTTATATATCACATAACTCTGCGTCTCTCTCTTGTGCTGCTGCCTATAATAGCTCTTTGGGCCTTCATATTCTATTATACGATGGTTGGCGAGATTAACGACGAGTCGGATGACAGTCTTGTCGAGTATGCCGATATTGTAATACGCCGACATTTGGCAGGAGAACCGCTACCGCAACTTAACAGTGGCTCAAATAACAGCTATACCATCGTTCCCTATCCCGAAGGAGAGATTGTAGAGCCATTCATGACTTTTCACGACGAGATGGTGTATATTCCCGAACAGCACGAAACCGAACCGGCCCGTGTGTTGACAACGGTATATATGGATAAAGACGACCGTATGTACAAACTCACAGTAGCAATGCCTACATTCGAGCGTGACGACCTGTTAGGTGCTATCTTTTGGTACACTCTTCTGTTGTATGTAATTTTGATTCTTACAATAATAATAGCAACCACTCTAATAATATATCGCAGTATGCGTCCACTCTATTTCTTATTAGGGTGGCTAGATAGGTATATCCCTGGTAAACGTCCCGAGAGATTGCAGGCATCGAATATCGTCGAGTTCGATAAACTGAACAATGCGGCACAGATGACACTCGATAGGATAGAGGAGCAATTCGAACTTCAGAAACAGTTCATAGGTAATGCATCGCACGAGTTACAGACACCGTTGGCTGTCATCGGCAACAGAATAGAGTGGATTGTTGATAATACGCAACTGAGTGATGAGCAATATGCCGAACTGGCAAAGATACAGCAATCGTTGAGTCGCTTGGTGCGGTTGAACCGTACATTGCTGTTGCTGACAAAGATTGACAACGGACAGTTCCCCGAACTCTCTGATATTGATATTGCAGCTCTTGTCCGAGGTGAACTCGAGATTTATACCGACATATACTCGCATCGCTCTATAACAGCCTCGGCTGTTATCACCGACAGTTGCATTGTGCATATGAACGATTCGCTCGCAAATACACTCATTACCAATCTGCTGAAAAATGCTTTTGTTCACTCTTCAGATGGGGCACGGGTGGCAGTCACACTTACCGAGAATTGTCTTATTGTGGCCAATGATGGTGATGGACCACTTGACGACACTCAGATTTTTGAACGTTTCTACCATAGCGGAAAAAGTGGCTCGACAGGCCTTGGTCTGCCTCTCGTAAACTCAATATGTCGCTATTACGGTTTTAAAAAATCGTATGACTATAAGGATGGGAAACATACTTTTGCAGTAGTTTTCAGGTAGATTAAAATTAAGCATCAATGTCTTATTATATATGAGAAACGGGCGATTAATGACATGAACCCAAAAAGTTGGACGGATTAATAGATAAATTTATTGGTAAAGAGTTCGGTATTGCACCGGACTCTTTCCTTTTAGTCTCAGTTTAATTCTGTCATTGTTGTAGTAATGGATATACTTCTTGAGTTCCTGTTTGAAGTGATCCATATCCTTAAACTCCTGCAAATATAGCAATTCAGATTTTATTATTCCAAAGAAGTTCTCCATCATTGCATTGTCAAGGCAGTTGCCCTTGCGTGACATACTCTGTATAATACGGTTGCGCTTGAGCGCCATTTGGTATTGCATATGCTGATAATGCCAGCCTTGATCGGAATGCAGCACAAGTCCCTCCTGTGGCTTTACCTTCCTTATAGCACTGTTTACCATATTCATTACCATACTCAAATCTGGGCTGTCAGAGATTGTATAGGAAACAATCTCGCCGTTGAACATATCAAGTATCGGTGAGAGATAAGCCTTTCTATCACCTATTTTGAACTCAGTTACATCTGTTGCCCATTTGCGGTTGGGTGCTTGTGCTGTAAAATCACGCTCCAGAACATTGGCAGCAATGCGGCCTACCTCACCTTTGTATGAACGGTATCTAACTCTGCGTACAACTGATTTAAGGTACATCTCCTGCATTAGTTTCTGCACAGTCTTGTGATTGATTACAAACCCCTCATTGCGCAGCTGGGCGCATATACGCCGATAGCCATAGCGTTTGTGGTGCTGTGAAAATATCTCGCTTATACGCGTTCGCTCTGCCTGATACTTGTCCGTAGATTCAAGGTGTGCAATGTTGTAATAAAAGGTTGAACGTGGCATCTTTATGCGTTCGAGCATAAAGTGCAGGTTGTGTCCTTCTTGCCTTAGTTCTCGGATTGCCACCGCCCAATCGCGCGCAGACGGGCGTCTCTCTCCTCGACTAAGGCTTTCACTTTTTTTAGCAGCGCATTCTCCGTCTTGAGCTCCTGAACCTCCCTGCGGAGGCGCTCAAGTTCTGTTTCTGGTTTTTGTACTTTCTTTGGTCTTCCCATACCTGGTGGTCGGCCTCGTTTCTTTGTTATTGACAGAGCTTCGATACCGCCATGTCTATAGGTCTTTAACCATATGCTCAAACGGCTGACACTTACTCCGTATTTTATCGAGGCTTGCACCAAAGTTATATTATTATTTTCAATGTCTAAAACAACAGTGTGTCTAAACTCACTATTTGAACGAATATTGGCTTGGCGATGGAGAACTTTTGCACCATGTTTCTTGTACAATTCCCACAGTTTTGATAATCGATGGAAGCTGATTCCAAATTTTTCATAAATGTAATTGATGGAACAACCTTCTTCAAGCATATGCATGTATTTTAGCAATGCTGAATGATCGTGTTTCTTACGCATAAAATAAACCCCAAAAGTTTTTTGTCTAACTTTTGGGGTTCACTTCATAAACAGTCCGTTTCTTTTATTTGATATGGGATAATTGATTTTTTTTTGAAAAAATCTTCAATTTGGTAAGAATTTCAAATTCATTTCAGAATCGTATATAATCTTTGCACTGTAAATGGTGCGGAAAGTGAATCTCTAACGCGCGAAAAATATTTTAAGGATGATTTCACAAATCTTACACCGTTACAGCCGAACACACTATTTGGGTGTTTGTTTAATAAAAAGATTATATGAACTAAAAAACGAAAATGAATTATGAAAAAGCTATTCTTTATTACATTGGCAATTCTTACCCTTACTTTCTCAACAGCTAAGGCCGACAACGACCGAGTAATTTCAAAGGATAAACTTCCTGTAAATACGCAGAAATTTATCTCGACACACTTTCCCGGGCTGAAAATATCATATGTAAAGGAGGAGCGTGACCTTTTCGAGAAGAACTATCAAGTGGTGTTTACCGATGGTACAAAACTCGAGTTTCATCGTAACGGAGAGTGGAAAGAGGTAGATTGTCGCTACTCGCAGGTTCCCTCTGTAATTGTCCCCGAGGCTATAAAGAAATATGTAAATGAGAACTATCCCGGCGAGAAGATACTCCAGATTGACCACGACCGCAACGACTATGAGGTTAAACTGTCCAATAGACTTGAGCTTACATTCGACAAGAGATTTAATATCATTGATATTGACGATTGATACAGTTCCCAATTATTCCCAACTAAGAAAACACTAAGAACAACTAAGAGTACATTAAGTACAAACAACTAAGAATCATTAACAGTTAAAAACTAAACAATTATGAAAAAACTATTTCCTATCATTCTATTTGCGCTGATGGCAGGTATTGTTGCCTGTGACGATGATGACGATAAGAAGGTTGCTGTTAACGAGGCAGTGAAGTCTTTCATCACGCAACGCTACGAGGGTGCAAAAATACGTGAGGCAGAGTATGACCGCGATGGACTCCTTGATGTAGAGTTCCTGCACGACGGTCTTATAAAAGATGCTTACTTCAATTCGGCTAATAAGTGGCTTTATACCGAGTGGGACATTGCTTTGGCCTCGTTGCCAAAAGTTGTAACAGATGCTGTTGCACAATCCTACCCCGATTTTCGTATCGAAGAGGCCGATTTTATTGAGACCGAGAATAATTCGTACTACGAAATTGAGATTGACAAAGGTGGAGTAGAGCGTTGGATTTTTGTGACAGCAGACGGCGTTATTGTCGAGAATGGTTCCGAGGGTGCTGTTCCGTCGCTCAACGATTCGATAAAGTCTTTTATCGAGGATAAATATCCCAATGCCAAGGTGGTAGATGTCGAGTATGACCGTGAAGGCCTTCTCGAAGTAGAGATACTGCACGAGAACATCATAAAGGAACTCTATTTCGACTCTTCATCCGAGTGGGTGTATACCAAATGGGACGTAGCAATAGCTTCGCTTCCTGCGGTCGTAACCAATGCGGTAGTCGGTGCATACCCTGATTACAAGATTGATGATGCCGATTACATCGAGAGTAGCAGTGTAGGGTGCTATAAACTGGAACTTGAAAAAGGAAATTTCGAGAGTCTTGTTTATGTTACTCCTAACGGCGAGATAATCGAACTTTGATTATAGAACATCAGACAATTTTCCCGACACTCCTTTTTGTGGGCTGTCGGGAAAAATTTTTGTTAGTGTTTTTAATGCGTAAATAGTATCGGGAATCAGAATATAGATTCCATTGTCTCTGTTGTCAAAAGCTCAAGAGTCTTCATTCCAATAACAGAATTTCCTTTTGGATTAAGGCGTGGACTCCACACAGCGACATAATAACGTCGGGGATAAATGGCGGCAATACCTCCACCGACTCCACTTTTGCCGGGTAAACCGACAAGGTAAGAGAACTCTCCCGCTTCGTCGTAGAAACCACACGTCTGCGTAATCTAAATTTATGCGGCTCTTTTTTATCGCATATATGAATGTTTTATTTAATCTGTCCACTGTTTTTGAAAAAAAAATACTATTTTCGCAAATTAATGATTATATGGTGGAGTAGACCGTCTTTTTTGCTGTTATTTTGGCGAAAAATGTGAGTTTTTTCTGTTATCGGTGCTAATACTTCTCCACTTGTAAAGTGATAAAAAATGAGAGTAATTGACTGCATAAATTCATCCGATAGTACTGCCTTCTCGTTCGAGGTCCTGCCACCTATAAAAGGGACGGGAACAACAAGGCTTTTCAGCTCCATAGATAAGCTAATGGAGTTTGCACCCAAATATATTAATATCACCACACATCACAGCGAGAATGTCTATGTGGACATGGGCGATGGGCTTTTCAAGCGTTCGAGCATACGCCGCCGTCCCGGTACTGTGGCAATAGCCACTGCCATACACCACCGATACGGTGTTCCTGTTGTGCCGCATATTCTGTGTAACGGATATACGCTCGAAGAGACAGAATATGTACTTATCGACCTACAATTGTCGGGTATAACAGATATTCTGGTCCTGCAAGGCGATAAGGTGAAGGATGATAAGAATGCTGCACCCCGACAGTCGGGACATGCGCATGCGATAGACCTTCAGAGACAGGTGAACCGCTTCAATGAAGGATTCTTTCTTGATGGCTCACAGATGAAAGAGCGTGGTGCCCGTTTCTCGTACGGAGTGGCCTGCTACCCCGAGAAGCACGAGGAAGCACCTAATCTTGATAGTGATATTGCATGGTTGAAGAAAAAAGTAGACGAAGGAGCCGAATATGCTGTGACACAGATGTTCTTCGACAACGACAAGTATTTCGAGTTTGTACGTCGTGCACGTGAAGCCGGAATAGATGTCCCTATAATTCCGGGAATAAAGCCGATATATCGTCTTTCGCAGCTCAATGTTCTGCCAAAGACCTTCCGTGTCGACCTGCCCGATGCTCTTGTTTCCGAGATGCTTAAGTGTAAGGATGATGCTGCGGCTTTGCAGGTGGGTCGCGAGTGGTGCACTCAGCAGTGTCGCGAACTTATAGCACACGGCGTTCCAAGCATACATTTCTATACTCTGAATGCTGTCGATAGTGTCTGTGAGGTAGCAAAAGCAATATATTAATATATAGTGAGAGTAGTATGTTGTTTGCAGATGTAATAGGGCAAGAGGCTATAAAAACGCAGTTGCGGCGCTTAGTTGATGATAATCGTATGCCGCATGCTCTTTTGTTTGCAGGTCCGCGTGGAAACGGCAAGCTGCCGTTGGCTGTGGCATTGGCACACTATCTGCTCTGTTCTGGCAGGCACGATGGCGATTCTTGTGCGTCTTGTCCTACATGTACCAAGGCGAACAAGCTTATACACAGCGACCTACATTTTGTCTTTCCCGTTCTAAAGAAGAAAGGCAGTAGCTCCGACAGTACGCCTGTGAGCGACGATTATATTGCACAATGGCGCGAACTCTTTATCTCAAACCCTTATATGACATACGCCGATTGGCTCTCGAAGATGGGTGTAGAGAATCAGCAGCCTATGATATACGAGCGTGAGAGCAGTGAGATTCTTCATAAGCTATCTTTGCAGTCGCGTGAGGGAGGATGGAAAATAGTCATTATATGGCTGCCCGAGAAGATGAAAGAGGTGTGCTCGAACAAACTTCTGAAGATAATAGAAGAACCGCCGAAGGAGACGCTTTTTATCCTTGTCTCGGAAGAGCCCGAGGCAATAATTCCCACTATCCTCAGCCGTACACAACGCATTGATATCCCTGCAATAACAACCGGGGATATTGCTGATGCTCTTATAAAACGCTACCATCTGACTCCTGAGGATGCGGCGAGTGTGGCACGTCAGAGTGGTGGCAGTTGGGATAAGGCCGAGGAGCATCTTCGCATCGACAGCGAGAAGGAGCTGTACCTCGAACTGTTTATGCAGATGATGCGTGTGGCCTATGCGCGTAACATACGCGAGATGAAAAAATGGAGTGAACAGGTTGCGGCTTTGGGACGCGAGCGTCAGAAGCACCTGCTCGACTACTGCCAACGTATGATACGCGAAAATTTCATAATGAATTTCCGACACGATGAGATGTTGTCGATGAATCCTGCCGAGCGTAATTTCTCGGTGCGCTTCTCTCCCTTTGTCAACGAGAGGAATATCTTCGGTATTGTAGAGGAACTCTCCGAGGCACAGAGGCATATTGAACATAATGTAAATGCTAAAATGGTCTTCTTCGATATGTCATTGAGGATGATTGTTTGGATTAAGAATAGATAAAAATGGAAAATTGCAAAAATAGAGATACAAACTGCTGTTCGGGTATCTGCTGCGAGGGTTGCGGTAAGATGGATGCGCCGCTTAATACCTTCGATTGGTTATCGGGTATTCCCGGAAATTACGAGGATACGGATATTGTCGAGGTGCAGTTCAAGAATACACGTAAGGGATACTACCGCAATAGCAACGGTATTCCATTGAAGAAGGGTGATGTGGTAGCTGTTGAGGCTACTCCCGGACACGACATAGGCACTGTGACGCTGACCGGTCGCCTTGTGCTGCTGCAGTTGAAAAAGACCCGTCTGACACCCGAGTCAGAGTTTAAGCGCATCTACCGCAAGGCAAAGCCGGTGGATATGGAGAAATATGTCGAGGCAAAGGCTCGTGAGCACGATACTATGATACGTTCGCGTCAGATAGCCAAGGACCTTGAGCTGGATATGAAGATAGGAGACGTAGAGTATCAGGGCGATGGACTGAAAGCAATCTTCTACTACATAGCCGATAATCGTGTCGACTTCAGACAGCTTATTAAGGTGCTTGCCGATGTCTTTAGAATAAAGATTGAGATGAAGCAGATTGGTGCCCGTCAAGAGGCCGGGCGCATAGGTGGAATAGGGCCTTGTGGTCGCGAATTATGTTGTGCTACCTTTACGACGAACTTTGTGTCGGTATCTACATCTGCAGCACGTTTCCAGGATATATCTTTGAATCCTCAGAAATTAGCGGGCCAGTGTGCCAAACTGAAATGCTGCCTCAACTACGAGGTAGACGCATACGTTGAGGCTTCGCGAGGAATGCCTTCGCGCGAAATAGAATTGGAGACCAAGGATGGTACCTATTATTTCTTCAAGGCAGATATTCTTCGTGGAGAGCTTACCTACTCAACCGATAAGCATCTGGCTGCCAACCTTGTTACAATATCAATGAAGCGTGCCAATGCGGTGATAGAGATGAACAAGCGAGGCGAGCGTCCCGAGTCTCTATCGACAACGGTAACCGAGGAAAAACATTCGTCCGACCTGCTTGAGCAGGAGAATATTACCCGTTTCGACAACAGTGGAAAAAAGAAACGTCGTAAGGGTGGACAAAAGCCAGAGGGAGGCAACGAACATCGTTCCGAGCGTCGCGCATTAAGGCAAGAAGAGGGCGAGCGAGAGAGTCGCAACGAGAATCGTCCTGAAAGTAGCGAGAATGAATCGCGTCCCGAACGTCGTTTTAAACGATATAAGGGTGGTAACGGCAGTAAAAACAGCGAGAATGGTGCGGGTAAAGATAAACCTGCTCAGTAAGTTAGGAGTAATAGCGGCTATTCTGTTGCTTGCATCCTGTGACAACCTCTTTCATCAGTATTGTGCTGTGGGTGGATGTTGGGTGTCATCAGACACCCTGACATTTACATATTCAGCTCGTGAAGGCGAAGAGAGGCTCTTGTGCAACTTTGATATCGAAGTGCGCAGTAATAGTGACTATAGATATAAAGAGTTGTTCCTGCGTGTCGAGAGGAACTCTAAATTACAGCGGGATACGGTTGTTGATACTCTTCTTTGTGAGTTGTTCGACGATAAGGGGTACAGAAAGGGAAGCGCGGCCGGTATTCTTCAACAGACAGGCTTTACTGTCGATACGCTTGAGGTTCTCCCCGATGATACTTTAACGATAAAAATCTCGCATCTGATGGATGATGAGTGTTTGCAAGGTGTGTCGGATGTCGGAGTCAGACTTTCACGTTGCGGTCGGCATCAATTCTAAGGAAACTGAACAGCAGAATCGAGAAGCCTAAGAACGAAGAACCTCCATAGCTGAAAAACGGTAGCGGAATACCTATCACGGGCATTATCCCAAGCACCATACCAACATTAATGGTGAAGTGGAAGAAGAATATCGAGGCGAGAGAGTAGCCATATACGCGCCCGAAGCGGTCATTCTGCCTCTCGGCCATCCACATAAGACGCAGGATAAAGGTGGCGAATATTACAAGCACCGCTGTCGAACCAATGAATCCCTGCTCCTCGCCTATTGTACAGAATATAAAGTCGGTATCCTGCTCGGGTACATATTTCAGTTTGGTTTGTGTACCGTTGAGGAATCCCTTTCCGCTTACACCACCCGAGCCGATTGCTATCTTCGACTGATGTACGTTGTAACCGGCACCGGCAAGGTCCTCTTTAAGTCCAAGAAGCACCTCGATACGCACTCTCTGATGGTCCTGCAAAACATTATGCATAACATAGTCGCACGATGCGTAAAAAGCCATAGAACCACACATAAAGAGTATTACCCACAAATTGCTCTTCTCCTTTGCCAACTTAGCCCTAATTAGAAGATAGAGTATGCTGAATGCTATAAGCAGATACTGTACTATGATTATGTTGAAAGCAATTATATATACAGCTATCCAATAGGCAAACAGCGTGCCTGTTGCATTCACAGCAAGAAGAACCAGAAAGCTCTTGTCGTGGCGACAACTGAACTTCAGCACTGCAAGAGAGAATAACTGTATCAGCAGTAATACGGCATAGTGCCCGATAGAAACATCCATTCCTTCGAATTGCTCCTCGCCGAACCTTATTCCTACAACAAAATATACAACAGCGCTGACAGCGGTAAGCAGCAAAAGTCCTGTCATTCCCTCTCGGTAAAGTACAAGAAAGAACGCCAGATAGACAAGGGCGCTTCCTGTTTCGCGTTGCGATACAATAACAATCATCGGTAGCAGGAATATTGCTACGCTCTTTATGAAATCGAGTCTGTTGTTTATGTTGAATCCACGTTTGCTTATGAAACTTGCCAACGCCAATGTAGTGGCAAATTTCATAAATTCGGCAGGTTGCAGGCTGAAACTCCCTATCGAAATCCATGAGCGCGAACCTTTGATATCCTTTGCGATAAAGATTGTGGCTATGCCTAACAGAATAAAAAAGATATAGATGATGAACGACCAATCTTTGTATATGCGCTTGTCGATACATAAAAGGAATACTCCCACAAGCATGGATACACCCATCCACATAGCCTGTTTGCCTGTACGTTCCGAGGGACTCAGGAACTCTAAGATGTCGGTCTCGATGTAGCTGTAGCTGGCACCGCATATTGCGAACCAGCCCATTATGGCAAGTGTCAGGTAGAGACCTATAGCAAACCAGTCTATCTGTCGAAATATGTTACCTCTCTCCCTCTCCATAGTAAATAACTCTGTTCTTTATATACTCGGCCTTTGCTTTGCTTTCGGTACTCAGTGTGTCGTTTAGATACTTCTCCATTAGCAGTGCCCCGATAGGTACTCCGAATGCAGCACCGAAGCCACCATTCTCTACATACACGGCGACGGCAATCTTGGGATTCTCTTTGGGTGCGAATCCGATGAATGCCGAGTGGTCTTTTCCACGGTTCTGTGCAGTTCCTGTCTTTCCGCAGACCTCAATACCGGGAATATTGGCTCCTCGGCAGGTACCGTTAAGGACTGCCTGGCGCATTCCTTCAACAATTTCCTCGTATGCATTGCTCTCGGCCATAGTGGTGTTCTTTCTTTTGTATTTCGAGGCTATTGTATCGCCTTTTATGCTGCTAACCAAGTGTGGTGCGATGTATGTCCCTCTGTTGGCTATTGTGGCGCAGAGGTTGGCTATCTGAAGGGGGGTAAGTGTTACCTCGCCTTGTCCTATAGAGATACTTATCACTGTAACTGCATTCCAGTATTTTCCGTAATGTTTGGTATAGTAATCGGCATTGGGAATCATTCCTCGTGCCTCGCCCGGTAGGTCGATACCCAGACGGTAACCGAATCCCATAGACACCATATAATCTCGCCAACGGTTCATGGCCTCGGCTGTGCCGCTGTATTTGTTAGATGAGAACATACGCACCAATCCCCAACAGAAGTAGGCATTGCAGGATGTGGCGATGGCGGGTGCAAGCGGCAGTGGCGAGGGGTGTGCGTGGCAACCAAGCTTGAACTTGTTGAAACGGAATCCTCCCGAGCAGGGGAAGTTTGTTTCGGGAGTTATTATTCCCTCTTGCAAGAATGTCAGTGCTTGTGATGTTTTGAATGTAGAACCCGGAGGATAGGTTCCCATTATTGCGCGGTTCATTAGTGGTTTGCGCTTATCTTGAGACAGCTTCTTGTGATTTTCGCCTCGTTGACGGCCTACCAATAAACGGGGGTCGTATGTGGGTGCCGATACCATACACAAAATTTCTCCTGTCGATGGCTCTATGGCAACAATACTGCCAATCTTGTCTTTCATAAGCTCTTCACCCAACGCCTGTAGTTCAATGTCAAGGCCTAATGTAAGGTCTTTTCCGGCAGTGGGTAGGGTGTCATGTGCTCCATTGAGGTAGTTGCCCTGTATGCGTCCGTATGCGTCGCGCAGCAGCATCTCTGTACCTTTTTTGCCACGTAATACTGTCTCATACGATGCTTCGAGTCCTTGCGTACCTATGTAGTCGCCACGAGTGTAATAAGGGTCGCTGTCAATCTTTTTTTGTGAAACCTCACCTATGTCACCAAAGAGTGCTCCTGCAGCTCCGTAGGCATATTGGCGTATAGAGCGTTTCTGCACATAGAATCCCGGGAAACGGTACATCTTCTCTTGGAATTTGGCAAATTCCTCGGCCGAGAGTCGGCTCATGAATACCTGCTCGGTGTAGCTCGAGTATCCTCGGCTTCGTCGCAACCGTTTCATGCGGTCGTTGAAGTCATCGACGGTAATACCCAGAGTGTTGCACAGGTCGAGTGTGTCGACTTTGCGTATCTCGCGTGGTATGAATGTTATGTCGTATGCCGGTTGGTTGTAGACGAGCAGCCGCCCTTTGCGGTCGTACATAAGGCCCCGTGCAGGATAGATGGTCTTTTTGTAAAAGGCATTGCTGTCGGCTTTGTCTTTGTATTCATCGCTTAGTATCTGCAGATTGAAAAGCTGTGCCACATATACAAGCAGTACAGCTAATACAATTCCGCCTAAGACATATTTGCGCTTTTCGTTGTCGAAGTTTCTCATGGCTGTCTACTTGCGGTTGAAGAATTCTGTTGCAATGATAAACAGCAGTGAAAGAAGTGTGCTTCCACCAACTCCCATTAGAAGTGTCAGAGGGTAGTTTATTGTGAACAGCTCCAAAAGGAACAGTGTGGTGCAGAATAGTAGCAACGAGGTAATAGAGTATACGATGTATTTACTCCAGCTCATGGTAGATGCCGAGGGGATAAAATCATCGGGACTGCCTTTCTGAACGAAACTCTCGAGGATGTATCCACGGGTAAAGGCTAAAAGTGTGGCAGCAGCGCTGTTTATTCCCGGTGTGTTGCCGAAGATGTCTACAAGAAGACCCATGAAAAAAGCCCATAGCATAAGCTCGTTGCGTGTAGTATGGCGCGGCAGTTTAAGCAGAAAGATGATATATATATACGCTGTAGCATAGCCAAACAGATGTATCCGGCTAAAGATAAGAACCTGAACAAGCGTTGTCAGGATGAAATTGCGCAGTCGTATAAGATATACTCTTGTCATTATTCGGGTATTTTGCTCATTAGCTCTTTTAGCTCATCGTGTCCTTTGTTCCCTACCACAAATACCGACTCCAAGTTTGCAAAGTTTGTCGATAGCTTTACTTTAGCACGGTAGAACATTCCATCAGCCGAATTTTCTACATCCTCTATTGTGCCTACTGTTATTCCGCCGGGGAATATCTCGGAGTGTCCGCTTGTCACAACCGTATCGCCCTTGTCGAATTTTGTATATCGTGGCAGGTCGACAAGATAAGAGTATCGTGTGTCCTTGCCGTCCCATTGCAGTAGAGGTACGCTTGCACCCTCATCGCCTACAATGCGGCAACTTGTGCTGCTCTTGCTGTTTAGCAGTGGCAGTACCAATGAATAATTCTCGGATGCGAGATATATGATACCAACCACTCCTTTGCTGCAAAATACGCCCATTTCTTGTTGTATTCCATCATCGGTACCTTTGTCAAGGACGATGAAATTGTTTATCGAGTTAAGAGGGTTGCTTACAACGTTTGCAGTGTAGAATGTGTATCCCGAACCGAAACTGTGTGCGATGGTGTCGTTAAGCAGTGCCTCATGACTGCGCAGTTCACTCATTGCTGATTTTAGTTCGGTAATCTCGCTAAGCAGCGCGGCATTGTGATTCTTAAGAATCTCATTCTCGGTGCGTAGACCGAAATAACTGTCAATATCCGAAATTGCACTATAAATGTCGCCTACTGTATTGTTGGTGGCAGTGAATACCGCTGCTTTTTGGTAGTTGTTGAAGTGTACAATAAGCATAAAACTGATTCCTTCGAGCAGAAGCAGAAGGAACCAGTGATTATGCTTTACTAAAAAATTCAGTATTGTCTGCACTTCTTATCAGGTTTGACTTTTATCGCATCAAGAATGGATAGTTCAGGTTGTTCAGTGCCAACGCTGTACCCTTTGCCACACAGTAGAGAGGATTCTCGGCAATGTGGAAAGGTATATTTATCTTATCCGACAGACGCTTGTCGAGACCGCGCAGCAGAGCACCGCCGCCTGCAAGGAAAATACCATTGTGTACAATGTCGGCATAAAGTTCGGGAGGAGTGGCCTCAAGCGCGTTTATTATGGCATTCTCTATCTTAATGATAGATTTGTCGATACAGTGCGCAATCTCCTGGTAGCATACGGGAACCTCAAGAGGCATCGCTGTTATTTTGTTTGGACCGTGTACGATATAATCCTGAGGAGCATCGTCGCCAAGGTCGGTAAGAGCCGAACCTACATGTATCTTGATACGCTCGGCCATACGCTCGCTGACACGTACATTGTGCTGGCGACCCATATACTCTTGAATGTCGGCAGTAAAGTCGTCACCTGCGATGCGCAGTGAACCGTTCGATACAATACCGCCAAGCGAGATTACGGCAATCTCGGTTGAACCACCACCTATGTCTACTACCATATTGCCCTCGGGTGCTGTTACGTCAAGTCCTATACCAAGTGCCGATGCCATAGGCTCGTAAATGAGGTATACGTCGCGTCCGCCGGCGTGTTCGGCCGAGTCGCGTACGGCACGAAGCTCAACCTCGGTAGAGCCGTAGGGGACACCGATGACCATTCTCAACGAGGGGTTGAAGAGCTTGCTGCCCATATTTACCTTCTCAATGAGTCCGCGCATCATCTGTTCACAGGCGTTGAAGTCGGCAATCACACCGTCGCGTAGGGGACGTATGGTCTGTATATTGGGGTTGGTCTTCTCGTGCATCTGCTTTGCACGCTCACCAACGGCAATCATCTTTTTTGTGCTGTTGTCGAGGGCTACCACCGAAGGCTCGTCAACTACAATCTTTCCGTTGTAGGTGATAATGGTATTGGCGGTGCCAAGGTCAATGGCAACATCTTGTGTGAATGAAAAAATACCCATTAGTTTTAAAAATCTCTTTTTTGTTGTTAAACGAAAAAGCTTGGGACTACCTGTCACAGGCCTGCCCCTAACTTATTAATGTTTGAAGTGGCGGAATCCTGTTGTAACCATGGATACGCCATTTGCGTCACAGTAGTCAACCGACTCCTTGTCTCTGATAGAGCCTCCCGGATGGATTACTGCTGTGATACCCGCCTCGTGCGCAATCTGTACGCAGTCGGGGAAGGGGAAGAATGCGTCGCTTGCCATTACCGCACCCTCGAGCGAGAAGCCAAATGTACCAGCCTTTTCGATTGCGTGGCGCAGCGAGTCGACACGTGATGTCTGTCCTACACCACTTGCAATGAGCTGCTTGCCCTTGGCAAGAACGATGGCATTGCTCTTGCTGTGCTTTACAATTTTGTTGGCAAAGAGCATGTCTTCTATCTCCTCGGCTGTAGGCTCGGCCTTTGATACTGTCTTAAGCTCCTCGGGGGTCTCAACCTTTGCGTCGCGCTCCTGTACAAGTACACCGTTGAGTACGCTGCGGAATGTCTGTGCAGGCATATCAGTTGTCTTGTGTACGAGGATGATGCGGTTCTTCTTCTGTGTGAGGACCTCAAGAGCATCCATGTCATAGTCGGGAGCAATTATTACCTCGAAGAAAATCTCGTTGATAGCCTCGGCTGTTGCCTTGTCGATAGCTGCATTTGCAATGAGAACTCCACCGAATGCCGATACGGGGTCGCCTGCAAGTGCTGCCTGCCAAGCCTCAAGGATTGTGGGGCGCGATGCAAGACCGCAAGCATTGTTGTGCTTCAGAATTGCAAATGTAGTCTCTCCTGTAAAGTCGTGGATAAGCTCCACTGCCGCGTGAATGTCGAGCAGGTTGTTGTAAGATATCTCCTTGCCGTGAATCTGGTTGAAAATCTTGTTGAAGTCGCCAAAGAACGCACCCTTCTGATGGGGATTCTCGCCGTAGCGAAGGCTCATGGGACAATCCTTGGCATAGCGGAATGCGCTCTGCTCCTCGCCATTGAAGTAGTTGAAGATAGCCGAGTCGTAAGACGAAGAAACTGCAAATGCTTCGCGTGCGAAGAAACGGCGCTCCTCGAGTGTTGTCTCTGCACCGTTGTTCTTAAGGATGTCGAGCAGGGGCTGATATTGGCCTTTACTTGCAACAATTACAACATCGTTGAAGTTCTTTGCTGCAGCACGGATAAGTGAGATACCGCCTATATCAATCTTTTCGATGATGTCGGCTTCGGGTGCCCCCGAAGCAACAGTCTGCTCAAAGGGATAGAGGTCTACAATAACAAGGTCAATCTCGGGAATCTCATACTCGGCCATCTGCTGCTGGTCTTTCTCAAGTTCGCGGCGACCCAATATTCCACCAAATACCTTGGGGTGAAGGGTCTTTACACGACCACCCAAAATAGAGGGATAACCTGTGAGACTCTCAACAGCGGTGCAGGGAATATTCAGCGATTCAATGAACTGCTGTGTACCGCCTGTCGAGATAAGCTGTACACCCTCGTTGTGAAGAAGTCTGATGATTTCGTCCAATCCGTCTTTGTGGAAAACGGAAACCAATGCCGATTTAATTCTTTTTGTTGACATAGTTATTATATTTTAAAATTTATTCTTTGTGATTTTGTCTATAAGATTGATAATCAATAGATTGTATCTTGAAAGAATGCCTGTTCTCTATTTTCTCGCGAAGTTACAATTTTTTTGCCGATTATACACTATAAAATAGGCTATATTTTCCCGATGAAAAGAAGAATTTTGATAGTGTCGATTTGTAAGAAACGACCCTGTTAAGGTGGGTAAAAAGAGTGTCCGCATTAACTAACGCGGACACTCTTTTTTTATTTTTCTATACTCTTTTTTAAATGGTCGATGTTATAGTGCAGCCCTCGACTCTCTTTGCGTTCTATGGCTTGTCGCATAATAAGATAACCGACATTTATAATATTACGAAGCTCGCATAATTCTCGGCTGATAACGCTCTGTTTGAACAACTCTTCGGTCTCTTCGTATAAAAGATCGAGACGATTCCACGCGCGTTTCAAGCGCAGGTCGGTGCGCACAATGCCCACGTATGTACTCATTATTTGTCCAACCTCTTTGGCATCTTGTGAGATGAGCACCATCTCTTCGTTCATTGTTGTTCCTTCGTCGTTCCATTGTGGAATATCTTCGTTGAATGTGTATTTCTGGAACAGCTCTGACGAGTGCTTTGCTGCTGCATCGGCATATACCACAGCTTCTATAAGCGAGTTGCTTGCGAGACGGTTACCACCGTGCAATCCCGTGCATGAACATTCGCCGACGGCATATAGTCGGTGTATACTCGATTGGGCATTAAGGTCTACCTTTATTCCTCCACACAGATAGTGGGCGGCAGGGGCAACGGGAATATAGTCTTTTGTTATGTCAATGCCCAATGAGAGGCACTTTTCGTAGATGTTGGGAAAGTGTCGCTTGGTCTCCTCGGGGTCTTTGTGCGTTACATCAAGATAGACGTGGTCGTCGCCCCTTAGCTTCATCTCGTTGTCTATTGCGCGAGCTACAATGTCGCGTGGTGCGAGCGACAGACGTTCGTCATATTTGTGCATAAACTCTTTGCCGTCGAGGGTGCGAAGAACACCACCGTAACCGCGCATGGCCTCGGTGATAAGAAACGAAGGACGGTCGCCGGGGTTGTATAGTGCAGTAGGATGGAATTGTACAAATTCCATATCTTTTACTGTGCCTTTAGCACGGTAGACCATTGCAATTCCGTCACCTGTGGCTACAAGGGGGTTCGTCGTTGTCTTGTACACTGCACCGCAGCCTCCTGTTGCCATAAGTGTCACTTTGCTAAGAAATGTGTGTACTTCGTTGGTGGCAATGTCAAGGACGTAAGCTCCGTAGCACTCTATGTCGGGTGTCTGACGTGTTACGGTAACGCCAAGATGGTGCTGCGTCAGAATCTCAATGGCAAAGTGATTGTCGAAGATTGTGATGTTGGGGTGGTTGCGCAATGCGCGTATGAGTGACTCCTGAATCTCGGCACCGGTGTTGTCGGCATGGTGCAGTATGCGGAACTCGGAATGTCCTCCCTCGCGATGTAGGTCGAACTCGCCATTGGGCTGTCTGTCGAACTCTACCCCCCAGTCTATCAACTGCTGTATCTGTGCAGGGGCCTCGCGTACAACCTTTTCCACTGCTGCACGGTCGCTTATGTGGTCGCCGGCAATCATCGTATCTTCGATGTGCTTGTCGAAATTGTCGACCAATAGGTTTGTTACCGACGCAATGCCTCCCTGTGCAAAATAGGTGTTTGCGTCCTCGAGCGTTGTCTTGCAAATAACGGCGACGCTGCCTTTGTGCGCTACTTTAAGCGCGAAACTCATTCCGGCAATACCGGAACCGATAACCAAAAAATCGAATCTTTTTACCATAGTTCGCAGTGATTGAAATTTTGCGAGAAAATGATTGTCGGCTGCTAAGTTACAAAAAATGTGAAGAAAAATAGTTTATTGTCGCTTTTTTCAGCAAATATTGGTTAGTTTTGTCTCGTAATACTCCGTTTCAAGGTATGTTATATAGGTTTTTTGTTATAATATCGTGGGTTCTTGTGTTCTCGGTGTCGGTTACAGCTCAGACAATGTCGCAGCGTTTGGATGCTTTGATGGGCGATAACCTTTTTGTCGATAGCGATGCTTCGGTTGCTGTTTACGACTTAGATGCCGATACTATGCTTTACGAGTATAGGGCACAGAAGTTGTGTCGTCCGGCATCGGTTACAAAAGTGGTTACCGCAACAGTCGCTCTTAGTCGATTGGGATGCGACTACACAGTAGATACACATCTGTGGGGCGAGGATAATGCCTTGGGTGGTCGTAATGTATATGTACAGGGGAGTATCGACCCTCTTTTTGACGAGGATGACCTTATGTCTATGGTGGCACAGTTGTCATCCGGTGGCTGTGTAGACACTCTTTTTGCCGATTGCTCCTTTATGGATTCAATATATTGGGGTCCCGGTTGGTCGTGGGACGATACTCCTTGGGAGTTTCAACCCTATATTTCGCCACTTATGCTTTGCGGTGGAACAGTGCAGGTGACTGTGAAACCATCGGTTCGGGGCGAGGCTCCGATAGTAGAGTGCAGTCCGCAGTCGGATTATTATACCATCGTTAACGAGGCTGTCACACAGGGCGGACGTGGCGAGAAACTTACTATCCTGCGCGATTGGCTCGATGCTACCAATGTGATACGCATAAAAGGCGATTGTAACAAAGCCAAGAGCGAGAAAATGAATCTTCTTCCTTCGCAAGATTATTTTATGAAGGTCTTTAGTGAACGATTGGACTCGGCCGGTGTCTCTGTCGGGACGGTTGCATATAAACAGGTGCCTCAGTCGGCTCAGCTGCTTTATACAGTGCGTCGTCCCATTGTCGAAATTGTAGATGAGGCACTTATGGAGAGCAATAACCTATGCGCCGAGGCGCTCAGTTATCATCTTGGTGCTCTGTACGGCAAGCGTCCGGTGCGTCAAGAGATGGGTCCTAAGATTATGCGAGGCTTTCTCGATTTTAAGATTGATGCCCCCGAGAAGTATCATATTGCCGATGGCTCGGGACTGTCGCTTTATACCTATCTGTCGGCCGATATTATTTTGCAGACACTGAAACTCGCATATAACGATAAAAAGATTTACGAGACAATGCTTCATGCTCTTCCTTTGTCGGGAATAAGTGGAACGATGAAGAATCGTACCAAGGATAGTGCTGCATATAAAAAGATATATGCAAAGACGGGTACCGTAAAGGGAGTATGCACATTGGCAGGCTATGCCAAAGCTGCTAACGGACACACTTTGGCATTTGTTATTCTTAATCAGGGCTCTATGAGCGCATCGACGGTGCGCCGTTGGCAAGATAAAGTGTGCGAGGCAATGTGCCACTAAAAATAAGAAACAATCATTAAGGGATAATAAAACTATTTGTTGTATCTTTGGATAAGATGTACGGCACTCGCTGCAAAATATTAAAGCAAGCTTTATATATTTCGCTCGTTTGTTGTATCTTTGCCTTACAGGTGAAATACAATGCGCACGCTGCGAAATGCCAAAGTAAACCAACTTTGCCTATCTCGCTCGTTTGTTGTTGTTATTATTAATCTAATATTGTAATTAAGCAGATAAAAATTAAAGATATAGGAAGTAAACAGAACTGACATATTAAAGAACTATAAAACTTTTCTCTCGAACCTGAAAACCGCCAATTTGAAGCCACAGAGAATAAGTTCGAATTGTTCACACCTTGTGGTGTGGGCTGTTTGTGCTTATTCGTGGCAAGGTCACTTGGCGGTACCGAGGTTTGGAATAAGACAAAACAAACAGCTCGTACCACTTTTTTATGATACACATAGGAGAACTGATAAAAGCAAGATTGGCACAGGTTGAACGCACGCCCGGGTGGTTGGCGAAAAAGATAAACTGTGATAGGACGAACATATATAAAATATTCCAACGTCCAAGTATAGACACAGAACTTTTAGCGCGCATCTCAAAAGCATTGGATTATGATTTCTTCTTGGAGTTGTCAATGTCTTGGAAATCAAATTGTGAAAATACGGCTACAAATGAGTGAATATGAATCACACATTTGTAGCCGTATTCTTGTGAAATCAAGGTTTCTTTGCAAAAAAAGAACACTTATTAGTAACCTTGAATATTTTTTTACAAAATAGACAGTAGGATGAACACACCTCTAAAATTTGCCTTTTCCTAAGGCGCTACCTATTTATTACGAACAATTAAAATTATTAACACAAGAAAGCATCTCTGTTCTTATATATACTGTCCATTTGGAATTAGGCTCAGAGTTAAATAATATAGAACAGTTAGTCGCCTTCTTAAAAACACAACAAAATTATGAAAAAGTTTTTTTTACTGGCATTTGCCATTTGTCTTTCTATTACAGTAATAAACGCGCAAGTATTCTTAGGAAATAGTGATGAAAAAGTTTCCACATCAGGTCTTGTAAAAAAGAGTGCCGCAGAAACCACTGTTACCACAGAGCAGAAACCAGCTACAACAGATTCAAAATATAAGGGTCTTACAGACTATGCTGTGAGTCTTAATTTCGATTCAAAAATATATGGCTTTAACATCGGTGGCACAAAATCTCATTTCGGTGTCGCTTTTGGAGAAGACATCAAAAGCGTAGTGTTTGGTTATGGTTTTGGAGGTGCAAGCGTTTCTGATAGCCGTCGTGAACTGTAATGACTTTGTAATAAGAAGATAAATGCAACCAAGACATCATAACAGAAGACAGTATTTTAACGAGCTCGCTGTTACAAGTGAGAAGTACTTTATTCCTTATATCCAACAATTCTGCAAGGTAAGCGACAAGTTGAATGTGCTGGAGATTGGTTGTGGCGATGGCGGGAATCTATTGCCATTCTCGCGTATGGGCTGCAATGTGGTTGGTGTGGACATGTGCGAGGGACGTATAAGGGACGCCAGGAAATTCTTTGAGGAGGAGGGTGCCGAAGGACGTTTCATTGCTTCCGATGTTTTCCAGATAGAGGAACTCCGACATCAGTTTGACCTTGTAATATGTCATGATGTGATTGAACATATATATGACAAGAGTGGGTTTGTGCAGAAGTGTAAGCAGATGTTGAAAGAAGATGGGGTAATCTTTATCTCTTTTCCTGCTTGGCATATGCCGTTCGGTGGTCATCAACAGTTGTGTCAAAGTCGTTTTCTGTCGCACTTGCCGTTCTTTCACTTGCTTCCGGCCGCATTATATGGGTGGACTCTTAAGGCCTTCAAGGAGAATGAAGAGTGTGTCAGCGGACTATTGGATATAAAGCGCACTAAATGTCCGATAGAGTTGTTTGAAAGGACTGTAAGGAAAGAAGGTTTTGAAACCATTGACAGGACTCTTTATTTCATCAATCCGCACTATGAGGTGAAATTCAATCTCCGTCCAAGGAAATTATATGCAGCTATCGGTGGAATTCCACGGGTCCGCAATTTCTTCACTACATCCTGTTTCTACTTCCTGAAGCCTATTGAGGGATAAATATTTGTCATAACACTATAATCATTATTACTTATTACTATGAAAGCGTTTTTTTCCAAAACTTATTAATCGTATTCCTGAATTTTCGCAGAAGAATTATGCACTTGCAAGTAAAATATGTGCCGGTTTGTTGGTTGCAGTAGGAATATTCTTTATTTATGAAATGTTCACTGTTGGGGATTTTGGAATTGCCGTGAACTGGAATTTCTTTACATCGGCATGGTTTTGGCCAATTATTTATGGCTGCTTGATATATTATCCTCTTATGTGTGTGTTTGCATTGTTGGGTCTTATCCTGCCTTATGCTCTTGCCGTAATTCTGTTGGCTATCCCTGTTTTGTTCTTCCTTAGCGAGAAGTATACCCAGAACCTGCGTTTCCGTTCGGCAATCCTTATTGTGGTTACACTGCTGCTGACTGTAGGTCTTGGTTGGGCTGCCATTCTGCCTGTCACGCAGGGGGTCACGGGTTCGAGTCCCGCTTCGAGTACTGCAGTTAGACAATCCCTTGTAAGACAAACATCTACAAGGGATTGTCTTGTTTATGTACATAAACATTTTATCCAAATCAGAATTCGAGTTAAGAATTTTATCGGCTCAGTAGAAATTTACTGTGGGTAAGCATATAAATTTGAAATTATGAAAAGGAAGAATTTTTTATCAACCACATCTCTCAAGTTCGCATCAACATCGGTACAACCGCAAATGATAAAATCAACAATGTCAATATATCCGTGTCCTGTTGTAGCGTTATCGCCATCATTTAACCCGAGTAGTGTCATTGCCGATGCAAAATGTATTCTCTTGCCATCCTCTGTTCTATCAAAGCGACGAGAGGAATAAGCGGAACAATGAAAAACCGCACCAAGGATAGTGCTGCATATAAAAAGATATATGCAAAGACGGGTACCGTAAAGGGAGTATGCACATTGGCAGGCTATGCCAAAGCTGCTAACGGACACACTTTGGCATTTGTTATTCTTAATCAAGGTTCTATGAGTGCCTCGACTGTACGTCGCTGGCAAGACAAGGTGTGCGATGCTTTATGCCGATAATCCGTGTATCATCGCTTTATCGCCTTCAAATTCCGCACTAGCTGTTCGTATCCGCAACGCTCAACGGCGCTGTCTGTAAAAAGTTCGTTGTATCTCTCGGGCGAGAGGTTGTGCCAATCTTCATCACTCATAGCAATCAGAGAATCCTTTGCCCAAAATTCGCTAACATCGGTTGCACGTGCATCCTTGTTATGTGGGCATGACGTTTGGCAGCGGTCGCATCCGTAGAAACAATTTCCCATCATTTTACCGACGTTTTTTGGCAGTTCGCCACGGTGCTCTATTGTAAGGTAAGATAAGCATTTACGTGCATCGAAACTATCGACTCTTAGAGCATCCGAGGGGCAGGCTTTTATGCAGCGGTCGCAGTCGCCACAGAGATTCCCAATTATAGGAGTGTCGTAATCAAGCTCGACATCTATCAGCAGTTCGCCCAAGAAAAAATAGGACCCTGCCCCGGGGATAATAAGCTGATGGTTCTTTCCTATAAAACCAATGCCCGACTGCGCTGCCCAATGGCGCTCCAATACGGGGGCTGTGTCGCAGAATGCGCGGCCTTGTATCGGTTGAATCTCGTTTATGCGTTTCATTAGCATAAAGAGTTTATCTTTTACAACCTTGTGATAGTCCCTGCCAAGGGCATAGCGCGACAGATGCAATCGTCCTTTTACAATATCTTGCGGGCGGGGGCAGTAGCTGAGTGCTACACATATTATACTTCTACAGCCGGGTACCAATAGCCGAGGGTCGGTGCGCTTGTCGCAGTTGCGTTCGAGGTAGCCCATCGTGCCGTGTCGTCCTTCGCCTACCCACTGTGCCAGATAAGTGGCAGTGTCGGCATCCGTAGCATCTGCTTTTGCAATGCCACATACTGCAAAGCCGAGGCTTTTGGCCTCGGCTTTTATCAGTTGTGTAAGTTTATCTCTTTGCATCACTCAAATATCTTGAATGTATATCCCTGCTCCAATAGCCAGTCGAGTGAGCGTGGCAGTGCGTAGCGCAGATTACTCTCGCTGCGCATAGAGTCGTGGAATGTAATGATGGAGCCGTTACGTGTGTAGCGCTTTACGTTGGCAAGCACATCTTCGCCATAAAGACGGAAACTGTAGTCGCGCGTAACAAGGTCCCACATTACAAACTGGTAGCGTTTGCTCAGTTCGCGGTATTGTGCATTACGTAGGAAACCGTGTGGTGGACGGAAGAGGTTGCTGTGTATAAAAGCATCGGCCTGGTCGACATTGTCTATATAGTCCTTTGTCGATGTAAAAAGCCCTTTCACATGGTTGAAGGTGTGGTTGCCCACTCTGTGTCCCTCCTCTACAACCTGCATGAATTCCTGTGGAAACTTATGCACATTGTCGCCCACCATAAAAAAGGTTGCTTTGATGCCGTAACGTCCCAACAGTTCCACGACCCAAGGGGTAATAACGGGTATAGGCCCGTCATCGAAGGTCAGATAAACCGACCTGTCGTTAGGGTCCATACGCCACAATGCCTTGGGGTACAGATTGCGAAAGAATGTTGGTACCTGCTCTATAAACATACTCTTATAGGTGTTTACGCATCAGATTATACAAACGTTCGAACTCTTTGTCGTATTTTATGGCAAGGTCGTGATACTCCTTACCGCCGCCCTCGAATATCTCGACAACGTTCTGTAGGCACATAGCACTCATTCTTACACTGTTGAATACTCTTGCAAATGATCGTTTGCTCATTCCTGCATACCAATTGATGTACTCAACCTGCTCATCGGCTATGGATGATAGAATTGCACGTGCTTTATCTGTCTCACCAAGATCGATATAGGTCTTACCCATCTCGGTTCCGCTAAAGAACTCATGTGGTACAATAGACGAGGGAAGCTCGGTCTCGGCAAGAGTAAGTACATTGAGCGCTTTATCTTTCTTACCCTCGGCACACAACTGTGATGCCAAAGAAGAGAGCAGACGACGATGGGTGTATATCATACGCTGTGTTGTCTCGTCAACGTAGTAGTCGGGGTTGTCTTTAAGACCACCGAACTTGAAACGGTCCATTACATTATGATAGAAACGTTCGGTATCGGCTACTACAACCTCGTCTATACCGTTATTTCCGCTATATCCAAGCTCTTTCCAGTTGAATGGGGTGATGCGGTAGGCAAGACCTTCCTGCACGAAGAAGTCGCTGAGAGAGCCAAGATAGTTGCTCTTGCCCACTGTCATTGACATATAAAGCGGGCGCTCCCAGTTTGTCTGTGCAAGCATCTCTAGCAGCATAAGGTCGTGACGGTAAAGACGGTTACGTCCCTTAAGAGATATTTTCATATATTCGGGCATCTCCTCGGCATACTCCTCGGGGATTATCATTCCCGAACGTTTTACAGCTTCTCGGTCTATCTTCAGATAGAGAGTGTCGGTGGGTATAACGTGGAATGTTTCATTCTTTGAACGTACCCAATATTTCATGACATTCTGTATCTCAAACGGATTTTCGCCCCAATTCTTCTTGGCTGCCTCAGGGTTTTGTTTGTATAGTGCGAGGATTCTCTCTTTATACTCGGGAGCGATGCTTATAGCTTCGTTGCTGTTGCCTGCATAGTCTATTCTATCCCACATTATGGGAATAGATGGAGAGTCGTAGGCGGGACGGCGCATCTGGTCGATGTACCAGTCGGTCTGCAGATACGATAGGTTACATACTCGCGAATCGGTACGTACACCCTCAACCTCCTGGCTGTACCACAAGGGGAATGTGTCATTGTCGCCACAAGTGAAGATTATGGGGTTGCCATCCTCGGGCATACTGTTCAGATAGTTCTGACCAAAGTCGCGGCAGGCATAGCGTCCGCTGCGGTCGTGGTCATCCCAGGTCTGCGATACCATCTGCACCGGAACGAGCAGGCAGACAACTGTAACAGCGCTGCTTATTGCTACATTTCTCTTTTTCAGCATCTCGGTAATTGCTGCTACTCCCATACCAATCCAAATTGCGAATGCATAGAATGAACCGGCGTATGCATAGTCGCGCTCACGAGGCTGCAAAGGAGTCTGGTTCAGATAGAGTACAATGGCGATACCTGTCATAAAGAACAAGAAGAATACCACCCAGAACTGCTGTGTACCTTTTTTGCCTTTACGCAATTGCCACATAAAGCCAAGAATACCCAAAATAAGAGGCAGGGCATAGAATACGTTACGTCCCTTGTTCTCTTTAAGTGTAGTGGGAATATCATCTTGATTGGCAATCAGTAAGTTGTCTATAAACGGAATACCTGTAATCCAATTGCCTTTGTCCATCTCTCCGTGACTCTGAATGTCGTTCTGTCGGCCGACGAAGTTCCAAAGGAAGTATCTCCAATACATGTGGTTCAACTGGTAGTTGATGAAGAATTTCAGGTTCTCGAACTGAGTGGGCATGATAACATCCAATGTCTCTCCACCTACACGATAGGCGACTCTTTTGCCTTTGATTTCTCCTACCCAATCCTCGTACAGATTAACTTTGTTGGCACCGTACATAGAGTGTTCTTTACTGTACATACGGGGAAAGAGCATATTTTGAGCATATTTTACCTCGAAATTGTGTCTCAGAAGCTCGTAAGAGTCTTTCTCATCAGGAGAAGCCTTCTCCTTAGGTGCATATACAGGAGCGCCATCCACAGTCTCGGCACGATAGCCGTCGCCGGTGCGTATGTAGTTATATTCCGAGCTGTAGGCAGGGCCGTAGAAGAGAGGACGGTCGCCATACTGCTCACGGCCGAGGTAAGAACCAAGCGAGAAGATATCCTCGGGTGAGTTCTGGTCCATGGGGGTATTGGCAGCCGAACGTATTACAATCACTGCATACGACGAATAGCCAATCATAATTAGCAGCATACATAGCAGCGACGTGTTCAGAAGGCGCAGATTAAGTAGATAATCCTCTTTGACCTTGACAAACAGCAGATACGACAGCACTGCCAACACAGCAATACCCAAAATAATACTCATAGTGCCGTAGCCATAGAATGGTATACCCATTAATCCAATTGCTGCAACAAACGCTATTGCAAGGTTGCGGCGATTCTTTCCACGTTCGCTCTCGAAGAGACCCCAGATGAGTGCTCCAAAAAGCAGAACAAGATAGGTGATGAGACCTGTGTTGAAAGGCAGGCCAAGAGTGTTTACAAACAAAAGCTCGAACCATCCGCCTACTTTTACTACTCCCGGAACAATGCCGTAGAGTACCGCTGCAACTATAATCGCCGATGCTACAAGTGCCATGAAAGCACCTTTTATGCTTGCGTTGGGCTTTTTCTTGAAATATACGACAAGTACAATGGCAGGAATACACAAAAGGTTAAGCAGATGGACACCGATAGAGAGTCCCACAAGATAGGCAATTAGTACCAACCAACGGTCGCTGTGTGCCGAGTCGGCCTGCTCCTCCCATTTTAGGATAAGCCAGAATACCACAGCTGTAAAGAGTGATGAGTAACCATAAACCTCGCCTTCGACAGCGCTGAACCAATAAGTATCGCTCCAGGTATATGCAAGAGCACCCACAAGACCCGAACCTAAGATGGTGATTATCTGCGAGTTTGTGATATTGTTGGCATCCGAAACAATCAATTTCCTTGTAAGATGTGTAATACTCCAGAAAAGGAATAAAATACCACCTGCACTAAGCAGTGCCGACATAATATTTACCATATACGCAACCTGCTGAGGCTCGGCAAACGATGAAAAAACGTTTGCTGTGAGCATAAAGAAGGGGGCACCGGGGGGGTGACCAACTTCGAGTTTGTTGCCTGAGAGGATAAACTCGGGACAGTCCCAAAAACTTGCGGTAGGCTCCACGGTAGTGCAGTATGTAATAGCTGCAATAAGGAATGTGAGCCATCCGAAGATGTTGTTTAATGTTTTGTAACGCTTCATTATATTGGAATAGTTTGTTTGCTCTATTCGAGTTGGCAATAATCGCTTTCGGATATACTACCCGTAAAATTGTGCAAAGTTACCTATTCGCAGGGAAATGAACAAGATATTAACCGAAAATAGTGTTAATAAGGTAGAAAATAACCCGTTAACCCTATCTCCTTAGAGTGGGTCAACGTCGTAATACATTGTTATGCTTTTGTATCTTTTGTCGGCAAGAAGCTCTGCTTGTAGCGCCTCGAGTGCTTCGTTAATGCGGTACTGCGAGAGATTACTCTCAATCTTCAGCACAATCTTGCGTATGAACTGCTGTTGCACACGGGCAACGGGAGGAAGGTCGGGACCAAGTACACGATGCTCAAAAATTTCACGCATACGATGGGCTATATGCTCGGAAAATTCGTCCAAAATACGACAATCGCGGTGCTTAATATATACGTAAACCAACCGATGAAATGGTGGATAATGGAACATCATACGTTCCGATAGCTGGTTGTCGTAGAACTGCATATAGTTGTTGCTTACTATAAGCGGAATGATAGGATTCTCGGGCTGATGTGTCTGAAGAAAGACCTTGCCCTGTCCGCTTTTGCGTCCTGCACGTCCTGAAACCTGTGCCATCAGTTGGAAAGCGCGTTCCGAGGCTCTGAAGTCGGGGTAGTTGAGCAGGGTGTCGGCATTAAGTATTCCTACGACCGAAACATTGTCAAAATCGAGTCCCTTAGAGACCATTTGTGTACCAATGAGAATATCTGTTGCCCCACTCTGAAAATCGTTTATGATATTCTCGTAGGCTGTGCGTGTACGTGTTGTATCGAGGTCCATACGGGCTATTCGTGCCTCGGGGAATATCTTTTGCAGGTCATCCTCTATTTTTTCGGTACCGTAACCAAGGTTAATAAAATTGTTCTCCTCGCAGTTGGGACATATCTTAGGGGCAGGGATAGTGTATCCGCAGTAGTGACAGCTCAGTATTCCGGCACTCTTATGCAGTGTCAGGCTTACATCGCAGTGCTTGCAGCGTGGAGTCCATCCACAGGTGCGACACTCGAGCAGGGGCGAGTAGCCTCGGCGGTTCTGAAACAGTATTATCTGCTTTTTGTCTCTAAGTGCCTCGCTCATTGCCTCGACAAGAGGATCCGAGAATGGGCCTGTCATCCTTTTACGTCGCGAAAGGTCCTGAATGTCGACAACCTCAATCTGCGGTAGTTGCAACGAACGGTAGCGTCGGGTAAGGCTCACAAGGCCATATTTCCCTGTTGTAGCATTGTAAAAGGTATCTATGGAAGGTGTGGCAGTGCCAAGAAGAGTCTTAGCCCCAAAAAGCGAGGCAAGCACTATGGCTGCATTACGGGCGTTGTAACGTGGGGCAGGCTCCTGCTGTTTGTAGCTGTTCTCGTGCTCTTCGTCTACAATGACAAGGCCCAACCGTTTGAATGGGAGAAAAACAGACGAGCGTACACCCAATATAATATCGTAAGGCTCGTCGCCTAACTGCTTTTTCCATATCTCGACACGCTCGGCATCCGAGAATTTCGAGTGATAAAGACCTATTCGGTTGCCGAATACCTTGCGCAGTCGTTCCACTATCTGTTTGGTAAGGGCTATCTCGGGGAGCATATACAGCACCTGCTCTTGGCGCTCTATGGCCTGCTTGATAAGGTGGATATATACCTCGGTCTTTCCTGCCGATGTTACACCATGCAACAGTGTCACATTTTTGCTTGTAAAGCTATCATTAATCTGTTCAAATGCTTTCTGTTGTGCTTCATTGAGGCTGTTCTCGGTGACAACGGGCATATAGTCGCTTTTGAGACGGCCCACCTCGACTTCGTAGCACTCCAATATTCCTTTGTCTATAAGCTCCTTGCATATATTGGGAGAGACCTCGGCGCGTTCGAGAAGGGTGTGACGGGCAATCTCGCTTCCATCCTTGGTGAGTTGCAGGTAGGTGGCGAGCAGACGTTTCTGCCTTGGAGCACGCGATAGCGACTGTTGAATCAGATTCAGAGCAGTCGTGCTTTTGTAGTGTGTTGTAAGGCGTATGCGTTGTTCGGTCTTGGGCTTGAACTCCCCTTTAAGTCCTTGTGGCACTGCTGCCTTGAAAATATCGCCTATCGAGCATAGGTAATATCGTGCTATCCACTCCCAAAGTTTTGTTTGTGCAGGTAGTACGATGGGGCTTTCGTCAAGCAGTTCGCTTATGGGGCGAACGGTGTATCCGGTAGGCTCTTCATTATGCAAACGGGCTACGAGTGCCGTATAATGTTTGCTCTTGCCAAACGGAACGGTCACACGGCATCCTACGGCAATGCGTTCCCTCTCTTCGGGAGCAATGCTGTATGTAAATGTCGAGCCTAAAGGCAGTGGCAGTATTACATCGGCAAATAGAGGCATTCTCTGAAATTTTTCTGCAAGGTTTGTTATTGTAACTATACGTTAAGCTACGAATATTAGAATAGATGACGAGGGATACGTCCTTCGGCATTGTTAAAGTCGTTTCCTGCAGGACTTTGGAATGCTTTTAGTCCAAATTCGGGCAGTAGAGCAAAAAGATACTCGAAAATCTCGGATTGCAGATGCTCGTATGGTACCCAATTTGTTCCGTTAAAGAAGAAATAAAGCTCCAGAGGGAGGCCTTTAGGGGTCGGTTCGAGCTGTCGTACCATAAAAATCATTTCGCTGTTTACTCCGGGATGATTGCCAAGCCATCTCTCCAACCAGGTCCTGAACACGGTTAGGTTAACAACAGGTCCGTTACAGTTTATCTCCTCGGTGATATACCCCTTTTCGGCAAACATCTTCAGTTGACTATCGCTACAGAATCTTATTGAGTTCATATCAAGCAGTATCGAGCGTTTGATGCGTCGGCCTCCACTGTCCCACATACCTCGCCAATTCTGGAACGATTCGCTTATAAGTGCGTAAGGTGGGATTGTTATTATAGTCTTATCCCAATTCTGTACCTTTACTGTGGTTAGATTTACATCTATTACAAAACCATCGGCATTGTATTTGGGCATTGTTATCCAGTCACCGGGACGCAACATATCATTTGCCGATAGCTGTACTCCTGCTACAAGACCCATTATGCTGTCTTTGAATACCAGCATCAGCACTGCTGCCGAGGCACCAAGACCGGCCAGAATTTTTGTGGGATTACTGTCTAGCATTATGCTGAAAATAATTATTGCTCCAATGCATATTGCTGCAATCTTTAGCATCTGGAATACTCCTTGCAGAGTGTGGTTCTTAGTCTTTTCGGCTTTGTTGAACAGCTGATTTACCGACGATAAAATTGTACACACCAACTGCACCGATACTATTACAAGGTATATATTGCAGAAACTCTCGGTCAAGATATATGCTGTACCCTCTTTATTCTCGGCAAGGAAGGGTAGAGTAGCTGCTATAATTATGGCGGGGATAAGCTTGAATGCTGCAACGATTGTATCGTCGTTCAACAAAATGTCATCCCATTGGCTCTTTGTGCGTCGTGTGACTTTTCGTATCAGCGGGACAATAATTCTGCGGCTTACCACGCGACAGCAGTAGAACAGCAGTATAATACCGATAGTAACAATAACCCAGTAGAGTGTTTCGATATTCTCATTTGGGATACCTATGCTCTTAAGACTCTCGATAATGTAGTTTCTCATACATGTATAAGATGGTGTGTACAGATATAAATAGGTTGTGCCAAAGATGATTGGCACAACCTGTAGAACTGTTTATTAAATTTGTTAGAACAGATATGCAAGCGAAATCTGCCAAGTGTTGGTCTTAGATTTTGTCATAACGTTCCAAGCACCGCCTACAAACTCGGAATATTCGCTTGTGTTGCCCATTGCTATGTTGTAGTTGATGTGTGCCTGAAGATGGCTGAAAAGCACAGCACCTGCACCAAGGTTCAGGCTAAGTTGGCTTTTCTTATACTCGAAGCGTGCAGCATCCATCCAACTCTTGTCGGCATCGTTTAATGTAAAACCGAACTGAGGACCTACTGCTATGAAAGGAACAACCACTTTGCTTACTACGGGAAGACCAAGGTCGTAACGCAGATAGATAGGAATTTCGATACTTTGTTTCTTTACTTTGTCACCTCCAAGGTCGGCACCACTCTGCGAGTAGAGGATATCACCCTCAATGCCAAGGCCTACAATCGGAAGTGTAAATTTTGCCATTGCACCGGCAAAGAATCCTGTGTATCCGTCTGCACCTTGCAGGTCACTGGGGCTGCCAACGAGGTTTGTACCTGCCTTTATACCAAGCTTTAATTGTGCATTTGCGGGGATAGCCACGAAAAGGCATAGTGCAAAGATAAATCCGAAAATCTTTTTCATTGTTTTTGTGTTTAAGGGTTAATTATTATAAAAACAGCCGTCTGTCAAAATAAGTTTGCGCAAAACAGCCGCTTTTGTCACGTTGTTTTGCGCAAATATAGTTATTTTCTTAAAGCTTGGTTAAGATTTTATAAAAAAAATCTCCTTGTCTGTGAAAAATGAAAAACTGTTATTCAATTTATCTACGTTGGCGACGAACCGATATTGTGCCTCCTTTGCTCTTTGAAGAACTACCCGAACTTTTTTTCTTGCTTGCTTTGGGCTGCTCTTTTTTTCTTGCGGCACGTGCACTTTTCTTCTCTTCTTTGGCTTCGCTCTTTTTATCTGCTTTTACCGAGTCATTTGCCACTGCTGTCGTGTCGGAAATAGGTTTTGCCTGTTCCCAAATGCTTTTACGCATGTCGCTTAACTGTTTCTCTATCTTCTCCTGTTCCTTCTTTATGGCTGTGCTGTCCTTGCAGTATTGTGCGATGGCAAGGTTGCGCATATTCACAGTCTTGTATATTTCACCCTCGTAGCAGTGCTTGGTGAAATAGTCATCGAAAGTCATTGTAGATACGTTGTTGTAGCTACTCGACATAATTGTCTGTTGGGTGAGCAGTGGTGCTATCTCGTCGTACTTAAGCCAGAACATAGGTGACTTAATTGTTTCACCGCCAAATTCTCCTGCACTGTGCATCACTGGGCATATAGCGGTCACTCGTTGTTGGTAGTCGGCTCGGCGCTGGTCGTAATAGTAGCTCTCTTTTATAAAATAGCTGAGCACAATGTTGCTTGGTACGTCGGCAGGATTCACAATTATAGTGCTGTCGGCTCCCTGAAACTCATGTGCAATCTCGTAATTGTCGAGTAATTCGCGAATGTTGGTTATATTCTCGGGTGTAAAATTCTCGTAGCCGTCGAGATTATATTCATAAGCGTTTATCGTACCTGCAATCAGATGGCTGAAGAGATATGTAAACAGGTTTACACTATTTCCCATGGGTTGTACAGGGTAGTAGAGCGATGCGTTCTTCTCTTTCTCAAGGTCGAGCACACGATAAATGTCGCGTTTCCACACCACCTCTTCGGGTGTTGTTGTAGTGGGATACTGACTCTTGGCTCTCTCCGAGAGGGGAACCTCGTATTTCGCTGCTGTATCTGCCTTTTTGCCTTTTTGCTCTTTTTTACGTGCAGGGGGCTGTGCTACGGCATATTCTCCTATCAGAAGCACTGCAAGCAGTATCACTATTCTGTTTATCTGTCTCATAGTATCTATGTGTTATGCTTTTATCTGTTTATAATATAACCTCGAGGGGTGTTGTCAGTTTACGCTCGACATTGTCGGGACCTATCGCTATTACATTTGTTATGTAGAAGCGCTTACCGCGTTGCAGACTGCGGAATATCTCTTTCTGTGCTGCCGAGAATGATGCTCCGTCCGATTTACGGGGTACTGCATTACCCATATTGTCGAAGAAGAGTACATCGAATGACAATACTTTGAAGTTGATGTTCAACAGGCCGTCATCTATGGCTGCAATAATGCCCTTTGTATTCAGCAGAGTCTGTTTGCTGAAAGTCTTTCCACCGCGATAGCGCTGTGTGTTGCCATCCTTATCCTTGAACTCGATTATTGGGGTGGGGTCGGGCAGTTGTCGCACGCGGAATGCGTATTGTCCCATGCTCTGTCGGCGACCCTCTTCATTTGTTGCTGTAACCTCAATTTTAAGCTCTTCGCCAATCTGTGTGGGCACTACAATATAGCCTCCTTTGCCGTCGCTCTTTATGTTACCTTTTCCACCGGCTATATTTGCTGCTATGCGGTTGGCCGGTACTCCGGGCACCGAAATGCTCACGGGGTTCTCGAATCCGGCGTATAGCACATTCATTAGTGAAGCACTCACTGTAGCTGTAGGCTCTACAACTGTGTAGTCTTGCGAAAAATCGTATCGTGTCGATGCTCCCGAACCGTCGTTTACCAGCATATATCCGTTTAGTGTGTAGTCGCCGGTTCTGCTGCATAGTTGCGAGTAATTGCCGTTTTCGGCCTCGAGTAACTTTTCGTCGATATATATCTCGGGACGCTGTGTCGAGTCGACAGCAGCCAGGATTATCTGTGCCGAGAACTCGCTACCGCGTACTACGTTACGCGAGGTGGGAATAACAAGGGCGCGAATCTGGTTTACACGAACGTCGCCTACGTCGATGTTACGTGCAAGGGTGTGAAGAACCTCTCCCTCGGCATAGCGTATATCGTTCTGCAACTTTGTGAGAAGTGTTATCGCTGCTATTGCCGGCATATTCTCGAAATGGTACTCTTGCCAGTTCTTCATAAGTGAAATGTTCTTACGGGGAACCTCGGTCTTGAAGTTATCACGGATAATCTGTCTCTGTATCGAGTCGGTTATCATCGAGAGGATATTTTCGCGATATTCGGTTATGGCATCGTATAGTTGCTGTCCTTTACCGCTTCCCGGTGCCAGCATTATGTATGTCGATGCTTCTAGATTTTCGCGGTTTTGCAGTTGAGTGTAGTCGGCATCCTCGCCGTCGGCCTCTTTTGCAATGCTTATCTTCAGACTCTCGGCAAAGTTATATAGCGAGTCGGACATTGCACGTACATTCTGTGCGCGTGTGTACCACTCGCGTACCTTTTCGGGATTCTGTGCCATCGACTGTTCGAAATTGCCATACATGGCTTCGTTCTGTGCAGTTGCGTTAACGGTACTGCGCGAGAGGCTTTCGTCGACAAGCGAGAAGCCGTTGAGCACATCCGACGATACATTCATTGCGAGCATTGCCATCAGAAGCACGTACATCAGATTTATCATCTTCTGACGTGGCGTTACTTTATTCTTCTTGATTTTCATTTTTGCTGCTTTGTATCTCGTTTATTACTGCTGTCTGTTCATATTGCAGGTCATGGCCTCTAACATACGGGCGTACATGATATTAAGTTCCTTAATCTGCTGAGCCATCTTTTTGGTCTCCTCATTTACCATGTCGATATTATCCACCTGCTTGCCTGCGCTGCGTAGCTGCACTTCATATAAAGTGTTGATACCGGTGATATTGCGTGCCAGATTGTCCATCTCTTGCATATTGCGTCCAAGGCTCTCGGCCTGCTCCGAGATGCGCTGTATTGCTTCGTTGAGTGTCTTGATTTTCTCGACATACTCTTTCGTTGCCTCGTCCATGTTGCCTATAAGCTCGGGGTCGGCCGTCTGTGTGTTAGTCACAGCGCCTCCACCGCCTATTATTATTGTACCCGAAGTTTTGCCGGTTGCTACCTGTGTGCCATCGCTGCTTGTTGTACCACCGCCAATGATTATAGGTGCTGCGCCTGCAGCTTCGCGCTCGGCACGACGTTCGGCACGTTCCTCGCGACGGTCTTCTTCGGCAAGGTCGTATGGACGTTCGAATGCCGAAAAGATAAATACAAGCACCTCGGCACCCATACCAATGAAAAGCATTAGGTTGGCACCCGGCAGGTGAGTCAGTTTGAACAGTGTACCCAGAATTACGACTGCTGCACCCCAACTGTAGATGTAGTTGAGGATTGTTCGTCCCTTGGGCGAGTCCATGAATGTCTGTATGCTGCTGATGAAATTTCTTTTCTTGCTCATAATACGGAGTTGTTTGTGTGTGCTCTTTGTTTGTTAATTATCTTTTCGTTGTGCCACTGTAGCTGCGTACACAGCGGAAGCCTATGTAGGAACGTGATTCATTCTGGTATTCGTATGCTCGTGTCGCTCCTTGTATAAATCGTACAGGGTCTTTCCACGAACCGCCTCTTATGGTCTTTTTCTTCATTTTATAGGGGTCCTCCTTTGCTGCACGATACTGGAAGTCGGGGTTGATGTCGCTCATCTGCAATACACCGGCCTCGGTGTATACGGTAGATGTCCACTCGGCAACGTTTCCTGCCATATCGTATAGTCCGTTGCTGTTAGCCGAGTATATTCCACACTGCGATGTTATAAGGTTACCATCGCGGGTGTAGTTACCCTCGCCCGGCTTATAGTTGGCATAGTAACAGCCTTTGTCGCTCTTTGTGTCGTCGCTCTCCCATGGGAATTTTCCACCCTCTTTACCGCGTGCAGCATACTCCCACTCGGCTTCTGAGGGCAGGCGGTAGCGTTGTATGTATTTTGCCTGTCCCCTCATTCCGCGCAACAGAAAATCGGTGCGCCATGCGCAGTAGGCATTTGCCTGCTCCCAGCTCACTCCAACAACGGGGTACTCGCTGTAGTTGGGATGGCTGAAATAGAGGTTAAGATATAGTTCGTTGTTTGCGTTGGGAAAATCGTTGACCCAGCAGGTGGTATCGGGATATACGTTTACAATGTATGTGTTAAGGAAATCATATACGCTCGAAAGGGGGCGTGTTACAGTCTCGTTTACTATACGTCCCTCGTCGTCAATATATGCTGTATCTTTGGAGATTGTTACAACCTCTTCGTAATTGGTGGGAATATCGGTGTTGCGGTTGCGCTCGGCGGGATTCAGACGATTCTTGCGCAGTGCAGCCTGTGTATAGTCGTAAATCTCGTAGCGGTAGTTCATTTGCGATGCGTCAAGCATCCTCTCACCGGTGATGGGATTGGTTATGTATACGCTCTCTATGGCACGCTGTTCGTCCTCGGTGGGCTTTTTCCATGGTATAGGCTTGCTCCAATTGAGATAAGGAGTGATGGGTTCGCCATATTCGTCCTCGGTAATCTTGAATGTCTCGTCGCCACCGTATGCAGGGTCGGCAAGTCGCTCGCGTATTATGGAGTCGCGCACCCAATATACAAACTGACGATATTTGGCATTAGAGACCTCGGTCTCATCCATCCAGAATGCATCTACCGATATATTCTTTACGGGTGTGGTTATACCCCACAGCGAGTCGGCCTCCTCCTGTCCTATCTTTATAGAACCTCTCTCTACAAGTACCATCCCGTATGGGGTAGGTTCATTTATGGCTGTTCCGCTTATTCCGGTGACTTCGCCTCCCATTGATGTATTTCTTCTTGGTCCCATACACGATGCCAAGATAAGCAGCGTCAAGAGAACAGGCATACCTACTATTTTCCTCATCATTGCAATATTCTTATACTGTTATGTTTGTTCTTTCCTTTTTTAAATAAATCAAGCTCGATGTCGTAGCCCAAATATATATCGTGGCTACCATTCTCGGCTCCAATCCCCGATGTAAATAGTTCGTATCCGTAGCTTATTGTGATATTCAGGAATTCCATTCCTAAAAACATCGCTACCGATGTTCCGGGGCTGTATGTTGCTCCTCCGAAGAAGAGCTTGTCGTTATAATTGTAACTGCCTCGTGCGGTAATATCGGCACGCCACGAAACAAAGTCGGTCATCAGTTGCACCGAGGGCTGTATTGATATTAACGGATTTTTCAGCGATATATTGCCTCCGGCAGTAAAATTAAAATACGGGTCCACCTGGAACTGGTTTCTTTCGCCCAATTCAATGAGTGGAGCGTTTATGTGCAGTGCCGATACTCCTGCATAGAAAAACTTATGCTGGTACAGCACTCCCGCACCAAAATCGAATTTGTTTCCATCGGCAGCTGCTGATGGAAAAGCCGGGTCGTCACTGTTGTTGCCAAGATTAAGCTCCTTCGGCTCGAATTTTGCATTCAGCAGTCCAAGTTGCACTCCAAAAGCCATACGACCTCCAAAGAGTTTCATCGCGTAGGCATAGTTCGCGAACAGGTGTTGATTGACGAACATACCAATTTCGTCGTTCAGCACTCCCAATCCAAGCGAGTGGTCGCCGCGGAACATCGACAGCGGCATATCTCCGTTTATGAGCATGCTCTTGGGGTTCCCCTCGAACCCCGATAGCTGGTTGCTGTATGCTGCAAAGGCATGCAGTTTGCCTGTTGCTCCTGCCCCGGCAGGATTGTAGAAATTCTGCATCTTCCAGTAGTGGGTAAAGTGTACGTCGTACTGCGCACGCACCTCAACGAGAGCACACACGCACAGCAGTACAGTTATATACAGAATCCTTTTCATCCCTTATGTAACGCAAAATATCGGCCTATATTATCTGCCGATTCCAAAAATTAGGCGAATTTCGTAAAATTTTATAAAATATGTCACAAAACGAGCGAAATAATATCAAGCTTGCTTGTATATTTTGCAGCGAGTGCAGAAATATTCGAGCTTACTCAAATATGTCACAAAACGAGCGAAATAATATCAAGAGGGAGCTGTTTGGTTATACTTTTATCTTTGGCGTGGTGGTGCTTGTGCTTTTGGCTGCTTCGCGGTTCAAGAAAGATGTGCAAAAACCAATTCCGAAGTTGCGTTATCTATATTCGACGGTAGTAAAAAAACGAAAAATTGAAAGTTAGAGACTGTGTAAGTGGGAATACCCTTAAATAAGTAATTGATATTCTTGGGTATTTATATTAAGTTCGATGGCGACCGAAAAGGTCGCCATCGTTGCAATAGGTGCTGAATGTTGGGTTGTCTCCCCGAATTATAATGTCCGTAGTTAAAACTCTTGCTTGTCGAGCCACTCTGATATTTTTGTCATTAATTCCTCTCCCAGCAGCATAGGATTGCTCATTATATCCACTGTTCCGGCAACAAGCTTCTGTCCCAATGGTGTCTTGTAGAACTTTGTTACGTATTTAAATTCCTCTTCAGTGACTTTGCCCTTGGCACTCTTATAGTAGAACGAAGGAATCTCTTGGGTAACATACTCAATACAATCCATCATAATCTTTGTCTGTTGCTCGTTACCTGCCATGTCTGCAAGTGCTTGACCGAAACTGCCTGTTATCATCTTGCTTATTCCGCAACTCTTGCAGTAATCCTCTACTGCGAGATATAGTTTGTCTTGCTTCTCCTCGGCTGTAAGTAAGAGCTCGGGCTTCTCGCCCTGTGCAATCTTCATCATCGAGGACATTATAGACTGTGATAAAGCTGTCGTCATCTCTGTTATAATCTCTTTGCTTCCTAACTTATTGCCGGCATCATATAGCTTCTTGTCGCTGTTTATGAGCTTGTTAAACTCTTTAAGGTCGTCTATCGTCAGGTGTTTCTTGTATATAGGTGCTACTATGGCAGCTATATCCTGCGTTGCCTGCTCGTCGTTGTATTTCTTGGCCAGCATTGCTGCTGTACTGTTTATTTCGGCAGGTGTCTGAACCTTATCGGCCTTTGCATTTAGCAGAGCCGTAAAAATTTCGGTGTATGCCTCGGTTCCAAGCTCTTGGCCTGCGCTATTTCCCCAGCCTGTGTTAAAATAATTGCATAGTTCCTTTGTGTAGGCATCGTTTTGTGCCATTGCGGTTGTTAGTGTGCAGACTATAAATAGTGCAAATGTGGTGATTCTTTTCATAGTTTCTTATTTTTTTGGTTATACAATTTGTTTTCTCTGAGCCAAAGATATAAACTAGCGAGCGAGAAACAATAAACTTACTTGATTGTTTTTTGCAGCAAGCGCACTATATCTTCGCTGTTTACCGCAAATATATCTTGGAATAATTGAATGACCTAACTTTTACACTCTTTTTATCTTGTTTTTTTATAATTGAATGTAATATGGTGTAAAACAATGTAACTATGTGAGATTTTTATAGAACTATAATATATGATAATCGGCTGTATCGTGCGATACAGCCGATTATCATATCAGTTCATTATCTTGAATCCTATAAAGAATGTTCGTGGCGATGTGGGACCATAGAAGTAACCCGAGTCGCGGAATTCTCCTTTGTCAAGGTCTTTCTGGAAACTGTCGAAGATATTCTGTACTCCTGCATTAAGTTGTAGGTTAATGTGGTCGCGCAGAATAAATGTGTAATCAAGTTTCACTCCAAGGTCGAAGAAATCGGGGGTCTCTTCCATACGGTCGTTCTCGATGTATCCGGCATAGTGGGGGACAATCATCTCACCGGTGTATGTTCCCGACAGAGCAATGTTGAAGTTCTTGACGGGTTGTGTCGATAGGGTAAAATATCCGTAGAAGTTAGGTGTTCGGGGCATACGACGTGTGGTAAGCTCCTGGCCGTCTACCTCGGTCCACACCTCGGGGTTCTTGTAGCGGCTCTGCTGAGCTGTTATACCCATCTGTAGCGACACATCCTTTCCGTGTGCGAATTTTGTTTCGAGGTTTACGCCATATACCTGCGCTCCGCTACCGTTACGACGCTCCTTCATCATATATCCCTCGCTGTTCTGTCCTATGTCCTCGAGTATAAAGACATTATCAAGACCTGTGTAGAATCCTTCAAGAAGAATGTTGCTCTGCCAATGTCCGAGCTGTGTTGTCCAATCAATCGAACCGCTGAAACTGTTCGAGCGCTCCTCTTCGAGGTTGTCGGCAAGGCTAATCTGCACTCCTTCGCCGCCAACAGCGGTAACATGCAGGTCCTCGTCGTAGGCTTGCGGTGCGCGGAAACCAGTCGAGTAGGTGAGTCGTGCCTGCAAACGGTCGGTAGGCTTGAAAAGAAGATTTACGCGAGGACTTACTATGGGGTTGTCAATGAGATTATGTTTGTCTAATCGTGCGCCAACCAACAGAGTGAAATATTTCATCTCCCACTCATTCTGCAAGAAGAAACCGGCGATGTTTATCTCCTGTTTCATATCTCGGTTGTATCCTGTCATGATATCGTGCAGACGATTCTGCTGATACTCGGCACCGGCAATGAATGTGGCAGGGGCAAAGAGCAGGCGATTCATTTTCATATTATATGTGGCACCTGCAACCCAGGTAAGGTCGTCGGTCTTGCCGTAGGCATTGGGGTCGCGCTGCGCACCATAGTAGCTGTCGCGGTCGATGTGCTGCACCGAGCCGTAGAACGAAAGTTTGTTGCGGAACTCGTTCCATGTATAGTCGTACGATACGCCTCCGCTGTTTATTATGTGCTTTGTCTGTTCGGTAATGTCGGCCTCGTGTGGCTGATAGTCGAATCTGTTTCCTCCACGGCGCAGCTCATTGGTGGTGTGATACTCGACATTCAGACGGCTTGTCGTCGTGGGGCGATAGTATGTGCGCAGTCCGAAGGTGTTTATATTTGTCTTGCCAATCTCCGAGAATCCGTCGCCATCGTGGTCGTATGGGTTACGGTTGCGGTAGCTCTGGTAAACGGCAATTCCGTATGAGTTATCTTTTGCCACCAGCGAGGCGTTTGCACCAAGATACTGCTCCCAGCTCTTTCCTCCGTATCCATTGAAATTACTCGATATTTGGAACGAGTTGTTTACAGGGTCTTTTGTTATGATATTTATTGTTCCACCTACTGCATTCGCACCAAAGAGTGCCGAGCCGCCTCCACGTACCACCTCGACGCGCTCAATCATGTTCACAGGAATCTGCTCGAGGCCGTAGACACCGCTGAGGGCACTGACAATAGGACGGCTGTTGATGAGAACCTGTGAGTAGGGACCTTCGAGGCCGTTTATACGCACCTGTGGGAATCCGCAGTTCTGACAGTTGTTCTCGACACGAAGTCCCGGCACGTAGTTGAGGCTCTTTGCAAGGTCGGTCGAGTTTACCTGCTCGAAAAGTATGGGATTGATTACGTTTACCACGACTGGTGCATCCTGACGGCGTACCTCGTTGCGGTTGGCCGATACCACTATCTCGTTTATGAGCATCGACTCGGGTTTCAGCTTAAAGTGTACCACTGCTGTAAACTCTTTGCTTACGGTAATCTCTTTTGTCATTGTAGTGTATCCCATAGCCGATACGCGCAGCGTGTATTTCCCGGCACGCAGTTTGCGGAACTCGAACTGCCCCTGCTCGTTGCTGCTTGTGCCCTCGCCTGTTTCGAGTATCAAGATATTGGCGTATGGAATATCCTCCTCGGTTCCATCCTCGATGACGTGTCCCGAAATCATATTCCCCTCTTTGATGCCGCTGTTTACGGCTGCTTGTGTCCCCGATAAAACAACCATTATCAGGGCTAAAAATAGTACCGATTTTTTCATTTATGCAGTTTTTGTATTTCTGCTGCAAATTTCGGAATAAAAAGGAATGTTTAAAATAGTAACTTTTAGTTAATTTTATGAATATACCTAATTATAAGTAGTTACTTTGGGGTATTCTCGGATGGTAGATTCTTATTATTTCTACCTATTTTTAGGTATAAAATAAAAACAGCAGGCAGACCAACGAGTCTGCCTGCTAGAGTGTTAATTATAATATTTATATCTTCTTCTTAAGCCAACTGTAGAACATCTCTTGAACACCGGCATTGGCCTTTGCAATCTCTTTCGAGTACTCGATGTTGGCGTTCTTGAGTTTTACAAATTCGGGCTGTTCATAGATGCCGATGAGCATATTCAGCTCCTCCTCGCTAACCTTGTCCTCCATTGTCATACACATCAAAATAGGTGATGCCTTGCTTATGTAATCGAAGAAAGCCTCGGTGAGCATGCCGCTTTCGGGAGCGCCTTGACTCATAATCTCGTTCATTGCGATGAAACTGTTCTCAATAATCTCTTTTCGTCCCGATACGATATAGAATTTCTCCATTGCAGGAAGATAACCCTTGCGCAACTCTTCTGATAGCGTGGGGATTACAGGCTCTTCGCCATTCATGATAGAGGCAACAGTGGTGCCTGTATGCTCGTCGATGAGGTTGCGAAAATCATTCTGCATAATATCTGCAATTTTCTTTACCACTGACAATGCCTTTTCGTTGGCAATATCATTGTTTACTTTCTTAAGTTCTATTACCGACATTGTGCTACTGAAGTGAGGCAGTGCCATGTCGGCAAGGTCGCTGTATAGTCTCTCATTACAATATTGATAGGCGAGCTTCTCGGCAATGGCATATCTGTCGGTGGCAACAGGATAGGGACAGTGTGCCATCGTATCCATATATTCCAATATAAGTGCTTTGAAATGTGCTTGGCTGAAATTGTCCGAAAGACGGCTCCACTCCGATTGGTAGTATTTTGTCAACTCATTTTTTACTCCGGCTTTGTTCGAGCACGATACGAAACTCATTGCAAGGTATATCACAAGAAGTGTGACAGATACCATAATTGTTAAGGACTTTTTCATAGCTCTAAATATTTTAGTTATTATAAATGCATCCTTTTCTTACCGACAGCCAAGCCTGCCGTTTCATACTCCATTTGCAAAAATAACCGTTTGAGTGAAACTGCAAAGAAAAAACGGGAAAAGTTGCCGTTAGAGTAGTAAAAAATAAAAGATTTGTGCTAAATCATAGCAACTATACCGCTAATTAGCAGCAGTAGATATACTACTTTTTTCAGTGTCTCACCACTTATTATTCCAAACAGTCGTGTGCCGATGTTTGTGCCTACCAATGCTCCTAAGAGACCCACTCCCCACCAAAGAAGGATGCTCTCGCCAAAGAAGCCCACCTTTGCACGAAAACCGGTGTAGAAGATGTTCAGTATCACCGATGATGCTTGCAGTGTGGCGATATATGCAATCTTGTTGTTGATATTGCTTATGCAGTAAAGTACTATGGGTGGTCCGGGCATAGCAAACATTCCACCCATTACACCACTAAGAGTTCCTAACACTCCCTTTGTCCACCAGTTACGTGGCAGTCTCTTCTTTTCCTTCTCGAAGAAAAGAAAATAGATAGCAATAACAACAAACATCGCACCGAAGCACCTTTTAAGTGTTGCACTGCTTAGAGATGCCATATACTCTATGGCAATGTACGAAACAATGATGTTCACCACTAATAACGGCAGCATAATGCTCCATTGTATATGTCTGTAGTTGCGCATTGCAATCAGTAGAGCTGTGCTGCCTGCCAATAATCCCGACAGCGTGGTAGCCTCGCCGTATGATGGAATAAAATAGGGGAAAAACATCATAACGAAGATACCGAACCCAAAGCCGCTAACCCTTTGTATAAGGCTTGCGCCTATGGCAAGAACAAATATAAGAAACAGTGTCATCATCGGGCAAAGGTAGTGAAAGGCGAGAGCAAAAAAAAATAAGCTTGCTTAATTTTTTTTTGCCGAGCCGCATCCTACCTTATTCAAAGGTAGTGAAAGAGACCCGGTATTTACAAAAAAATACTATCTTTGCACCCGTTAAACAATAAAAAAGACATTATGGACAAGGTATCGGAAAACCCTTTCAAAAACCGAGCACGCGGCAATATGCCGCTAATAGTAGTTACGGCTCTCTTTATCACCTGCTATTTAGTGTCGAACATTATGGCAGTAAAGGTTATCGGACTATTCGACCTCTTTTATTTCGATGCAGGAACAATAACATTTCCCTTTGCTTATATGCTTGGCGACGTGCTAACCGAGATATGGGGATATAAAACAGCGAGGAATGTAATTCTCACAACGCTTCTTTGCAATATCCTGCTCGTCGTATGTACACAGGTTGGAGTGTGGTTGCCCTCGCCCCACTACCTCGACGAGACTGCTAATGCCTATAATCACATCTTCTCCTATGTGCCACGTGTCGTCATAGGCTCCCTTGTAGGCTTTCTGCTTGGTGAGCTATCCAATGCTTGGCTTATGGAACGCATCAAAAGACGCACAAAAGGACGCTTTCTGTGGGTGCGTACCATCGGCAGTTCCCTTGTAGGTTATCTGTTCGACACCATCCCCTTTGTACTTATAGCATTCCTTGGTACACTCACTATGCGCGATCTTCTGCTGATGATAGCCCTGCAATATTTTATGAAGCTCGGTATCGAAACATTCTTTGGTACCCCGATGGCATACGCGGTAATCCTCGCACTGAAACGTTATATATTAAAAGAACGTCACAATGGATAGATATTCGGTGATCGAAACAAAAATGCCACGTGAGTTTCTGCTTCTTCAAGGTGGCGGATGCCGTTGGCGCGGCTGCACCTTCTGTAATTATCACGAAGATGTGTCCGACACTCCATTCCTTATTAACAAAGAGTGTTTAGAACGTGTGACAGGCTGTTATGGAGTCCTTGATATTATAAACTCGGGGTCGGCAATGGAACTCGATGAAGAGACTCTTGACCTTATAGCTCGAATAGTTAAAGAGAAGAGAATACACTCCCTGTGGTTCGAGGCTCATTATATGTACCGTCACCGCCTCGATGATTTTGCCCGTCGCTTCGCCCCGGCGCAAGTTAAATTCCGTTGCGGCATCGAGAGCTTTGCTCCACACCTGCGCAGGGAGTGGAACAAAGGTGTTCCGGCAAGTGTCACCGCAGCCGATGTTGCCCGATACTTCAGCGGAGTGTGTCTTCTGTGCTGCACTGTGGGCGATAGTCGTGAGCGAATTCTCAACGATATCGCTACAGCCGATAAATATTTCGAGTACTTCAGCGTAAACCTATTCTGCAATAACGGCACACAGGTGCAACGCGACGGAGAATTGGCAGCATGGTTCATCGAAGAGGTGTATCCTAAAATTAAAGACAATCCTAAAATCGAGATACTTATAAATAACACCGACCTTGGTGTCGGGTAACCTTACAGCAATAATTAAGCTCGACAAACGATTTTCACCGTTTGTCGCGCTTAATTATACAAGGTGTCGACTTCTCTTACAAATTATCAAACAAGTTTATAGAGGACTTTGAGCGCATTATGGACTTTGTAGAACATAAGCATATTGCTCTAAAACCTTACAAGGTTGGTAATGGTATCAAATAGCAAAACACATTCAGCACCCCTCTGTGGGTGCTTTTTATCTATGTAACCTCTATCGCTTATCACAAAACCATTTATAGTAGTATAGGTAAAACAGTTTTTCGTTTTTTGTACAAAAAATATTTTTCAAAAAAGTTACTTACTATTTACTCTTTTTCTACTTATGCTACTATTTATCGTAAACGATGAATATTTACTGCACTCGCTTTGAAATATTAAAGCAAGCTTTATATCTCGCTCGTTTGTGAAATATTTATATATAAACAATATTACTTATGAAAAGACAATTTAGAGAATTGAATGCAGATACAAAACAGCGTATCAGTCAAGGGTTGAAAAATCGCACGTTAAGCGACAGCCACAAACAAGCCATCAGCGATGGCATGAGGGCTTATTGGAGTACAATCCCCAATAAGCCAAACGATGGAAATAATGAGAATAAAAACAGTATTAACAATGAAAATCAGTATTGATAAACTAAAACTATGCTATACACTCTATGAAGACTCTCCATTATTTGAACTAATGGAAACACCCCTCGATGTCTATGAACTCCCACATTGGGATTTTCGCCTTGAACGTACAGAGGGTAAATATTACGATTACATCTACAAAATCATCTATCTTGAACGAACAAGCAACAGTTCAAACAGTGAGTATGACATGCAATGCTTTGGTACATTGCGATGGGGACTGAAAGCAGACAAAGAGGGCGAAATGAGTGGTTTTGTATGGATAGAAATGGAGAACAAGCAACTATACCTCAACTACAACTATAACACCCACAATCGCCTCGTTTACCTCGAATATATTGAGGGAATGTTGGGATTGAAATTCCACAACCTGACACGCCTTGACCTTGCTTGCGATGATAATAAGAACCAATCCAAACGCCTAATTCGTGCCATTCGTGATGAGGCTCTTATCCCCATAGTCAATGGCACAAAGGTAACAGATAGGGATAAACTCCTTGAAGATATACTCTACATTGGTGTAGGTTCTTGTCGTAGAATTAAGGAGTACAGCCTCATCGTTCAGCAGAAGAATGGCGATTTACGCCTATCAGCATACAACAAGAAACGAGAAATCGAAAGCAACAGTGGTAAACAGTATATCGCTGAAGCCAATGGCAACCCCAAGCACCTTTCACGCCTTGAAATACGTATCAATGGCGATGTGTTGAACGAATGGTTTAATCGTGAACGTATAGAGTACAACCCCTTGCTGTTCTGTAACGAGGATTTTCTGTTGCTTATGTTCCTTACCTTTTCAAGCAGGGTCTTACGCTTCCAAACAGCAAAAGGCAGACAGTCGCTCGATGTTCTTGATATTGTTGCGTAGGGTATTAGTAAACCACCCTATGAATACATATATTATTACTCTAATTTATTGATATAACAGAGGATAATCAATATTAAACCTATGTATGAAATGCAGTTTAATATTTTACATTAGAATAATACAAAAAGAATGTATCAATACGACCAATTTTAAGGTTATTTTGATACATTTTTATTTTAACACAAATACATCGACAATTTATCTATATTGTAATAAATAATATTACATTTGTCAAAAATCAATTTCTCATGGCAGAACTCTACAAACAGCGTTCTTCGTTGGGGTTGTCAAGACTTGCAGAAAAAAGACCTTGTAAGGGCGTTATATTCGTTCATTTGAGAAAGACGCTTTGGCAAAGACTACCTCGCTTAAAAGACCTCGTAGCGCCTCTAAACAGAAATCTTTTGATGATAAACTCAAAGCACAGTTACTATCAATGAACGATATTGTGGATATATGTGAACAGACAATACTTGCCCACTGCAACTACACCTTGATTGGCGAAAATGCAATGGGCAAGATACTCACAATATTGCGTGATAATGGTTCTATTGACTACCAAATTGATTATCCTTTGTTCTTATTTGATAATGAAATAAAATAGGTATTTATGTGTGTTTCTTTATACATTAATCAATGCACTCTGTTGCAGACTCTAAATCTTCAAGTGCTGTAATTATATCATCTAAACTATCTTTGAAATCCTCTAGGGTTTCATATTCTTCTTGCATAGACTCTAACTTCTCTTCTTGTATGTCTGTTAGTTCATATTTTGACTCTAATGTGTCTATTTTTTTCTCTAATTGTTCTAGTTCTTTTTCAATACTACTTGACATTGTTTGGATATCAATCTTATTTAGCATTGCCAATTGTCTTATATCTCTAATCTTGTTTTTATAACTCTGTTTCATATTTAGCGATTATTATTGATAATATCCTTTGCTTCTTTAATATTAATGTATGCTTGTCTACCATGTTTCTCAAGCAATCCTAATAGGTGTCCACCATTTAACAACTTTAATGGTTTGTCTTTTGCAAATTCATAGGAGTCATGTCCATAATCAGAGGTCGTAATAAGAATACCTGAGTTTGCACCCTCATTAATAACGGTTCCATATAAATCTCTTACAGCTGATACACCAACTGTATTTGTATATCTTTTTGCTTGAACAACAATTTTACCTCCTCTTAAAGGGTCGGGGTCATATATAATAGCGTCAACTCCTCCATCTCTACTTGTTTGAGTGACCTTTACTTCTCCACCAACTTTCGAGAATTCTAATTCAAAAAGTTCACGAACAAGTTGTTCGAATTCTGTCCACTCTATTACAGCCAAATTTGTTCCAGAACTTAAATTTACATTTTTGCTCTCAATAAATCGTTTGTCGTTCTTGTCAAATGTAACAATTGGAGTAATGGCAACAATATCTGCTAATTTTGAGGCAGAAACACCTTTTAGGGATTTAAAGCATAATTTGGGGTCAACACCTCTTATTTCCAAATTATTATATTGCTCTCTTGTTACTGACAGTGATAAAATGTATTTGCTTTCCTTTTTACCAACAGAACGATTTACATGATTTATATAACCATTAAAAGTTACACTACATACACTGTCATCTTCTGTTAAGTGGTATATTTCGTATATACTTCTTAAGCAGATTGAATATAAGGCATTCTCATACGCTTTGGTAATGTAGTTCTCTGGATATGGTTTTGAAGTTATTTCGTTTGACTTTACAATGTATTTATATTCTTTTATTGTTAGGAAATCTTCTTTATTAGGTAGTTTGTAATTAATGACGATAGATTTGTTATTGTGAACAACATCTATTTCTTTAGCAAAAAGCGATTTGTAATTTGATTGATTTAATATATCAAGTATGTACTGTTCTATGTTTGTCGCTGATGGTTGAATATTATTAATGTTTGCCACACCCGAGTCTATAATATGCTCCCATTCTTTTTCTTCAAGTCTAATTTTCCTATTTTGTATATAGCAGAATATATGCGCCTTTGCAATATAACAACAGTCGCTAAAGAACTCCTTTTTTACAACAATAGCAGACATTTCTTCTGTAAACCTAATATTGCAAACAAAACTGTGTCCTACTTTGGTATATATTTCCTCGTACAAGATGTTTGTTATTAGATTATCCTCCTTGTCAAATATTTCATAAGTGATAGGAAGTTTACCTTTAACAGTGGTATTTAGAAGTTTGCCATAATACAAAAGTTCCAAGATGTCTATATCATCTTTACCTTTAATATAAATTTTGTTATCTGTCTGTTTGTATTCTGCGCCAAGTTTCACTAACTTACAAGAAATTTCTTTTTCTTTCTCCTCTATTTCCTTGAGTTCCTCCTCTTTCTTGCGTTCTTCATATTGTCTGCGCTCTTCTTCTACTCTTTTAAGATACTCTTCTTGTTTTTTCTTCTGTTCTTCTTCTTGTTTTTGCCTTAATTCTTCTCTGCGTCTCTTATCTTCTTCTAATGTTTTTAAATATTCTTCACGCATTTGTTTTCCTATCTCTCGCCTTTTTTCTTTCTCCTTAAAATCTGTATAATCATTAGCTGTATCATATATAAAGTATATTATCACAGCAATACCTACTATTATTAAAATCCACATGACAACAGGTTCAACCACAGCCCATAGTATTAACAATATTAAGAGTAAAAAGAATAAAGTCATAATGTTAATTATTTATTTCAAGTCACAATACCGATTATTTATTAAATAATCTAATTGCATATACAAATTTACTTATTTTGATAAAACATTTATCAATTCTATCAAGTTATTTAAGCAAATTCTCCAACTCGCTCCTACTATTGAATTGATATATCTTTCCTCTTATCTTTATATATCCCTCTACAGCCTCATCGCCCATAGGTTCAAAAAGGGATTTTACGCTTACGCCAAGAGCAACAGCCATCTTTTCAATAGTATCAAGTCGAGCGTTACCATACATCGCCCTTGTCAAAGAGGAAGCGTCAATATCCATGTCGCTTGCAAGGTCTTTAAGTTGCTTGCCTTGTTGCTTGCAAAGGCGTTTTACATTTTCTGCCAAAATTTTCTCCATGTCTATCCTATTTTGGGTGCTAATATACTAAAATTATCATAAATAACAATATATTTCAAAATATTTGCGATTTTCGCTAATTAAAATTTGTTTCTTAATTTTCTTAAATGTATATTTGCATTGTAATAATTGATTTATAAAACAAATGTATAATAAGAATATGAAAACAATAATTTTTGCAAGAGTTTCGACAAACATACAAGAGTACGACAGACAAGTAAACGAACTGACAGCACTTGCCAATAGTAAGGGTTGGAGCGTTGAGGCTGTGTTTGCTGAAAAGATTTCAGGAGCAAAAGCAAATGCAGAGCGTACAGAGTTGCTTAATATGGTCGCTTATGTAGAGGCAAATGCCATTGACAAGGTGCTTGTTACTGAACTCTCTCGTTTGGGGCGTGATACCTTGCAAGTGCTTGAGGTTATAGAAATGCTGAACAGCAAGGGTATTTCGCTGTATATACAGAACTATAACATCGAAACACTGACAGCAGAGGGCAAGGTAAACCCAATGAGCCAATTCCTTATTACCATACTTGCAGAGGTGGCAATAATGGAGCGCAAGACCATTCGTGAGCGTGTAGCGAGTGGTTATGCCAACTATCGTAACAATGGTGGCAAGGTGGGTAGAAAGCAGGGGTATCGCAAGAGTAGCGAGGCAATGCGTGAGGAGTACAGCGAGGTGTTTAAGTTGTTGAAAAAGGGCATAAGCCTTCGCAACATAAGCAAGATAACGAATGTAAGTGTAAATACTATAAGAAAATGTAAGGAGAGTGTAAGCGTATGAGGTAGAATGTGAGCAAGCCCACTGTATAAGGCAAGTAGGTAAATGGCATACCGAAAGGTTGTAATTAGGTTTTTAATCTTCCTTGTTGTAAGATTTTTTATTACAGTTCAGTGGGTAAAAACCAAAAAATAAGCCACAGAGTGTTGTGGCAAGGAAAATTTTGAATTTTAATGTTTAACGAAGAGGAATTGAAACATTATGAAAACATATTAAACAGATTAGGAGTAAAAGACGGCGAGAGCCAACAGAGGGTATTGGAATTTATGTATACTCTTGGAACAATAATTTATAATAAAAGCGTAGAGGTATGATTGAGGTAAAGAAAAAGAAGAAAATCAAAGGGGCAAAGACTGTTGTTGAGTACAGCAAGTTGGAAAGGAGAGTTGCCGCATTGTGGACACGAGTAAGCACAAAGGAGCAAGAGGAGAATAATTGCAGTTTGGAGAACCAACGAAAGATTTGTTTGGAGTATGCAGAGCAAAGGGGTATCACAATCAAAAAGGAGTTTGGTGGAACGCACGAGAGTGCAAAGAACGAGGGCGAAATGTACCGTAAAATGATTGCAGAGGTGGCAAAGGACAAGGAGATAAACATTATCCTTGTCTACTCCTTTGACCGTTTTTCTCGTGCTGGTACCGAAGCGATTATGACAAAGGCATATCTAAAGACAAAGGGCATATATGTTATATCAGCAACACAAGCAACAGACCCCGACAGTGCAGCAGGTACATTTATGGAGAACATCTTGTTTCTGTTCAACCAATTCGAGAATGATTTGCGTAGGGACAAGAGTGTTATGGGTATGACAGAGTGCCTTAAAAGAGGTTATTGGTTCAATAATGTCCCATTGGGGTATGACCGCAAAAAGGTTGGTCGTGAGCATATAATAACAGTGAATGAAGATGGCAAGAAACTGCGTAATGCCTTTATATGGAAAGCAACAGAGGGAATGAGCGACATTGCCATTTGTGAGAGGTTAAAGGCGATGGGTCTTAATGTTGACCGCAAGCACCTAAACAAGATATTTCAAAATGTATTCTACGCGGGGTATATGAGGCACAACCTTTTGGGGAACGAGATTGTGAAAGGCAAGCACGAGGCATTGATTGATGAAGTTATATTCAACAAGGTAAATGGTATTTCCAATGCAGGGTATGAGCATAAGAAGATTACCGATGATTTTCCATTGAAACGCCATATCATCTGTTCAGAGTGTGGTGGTTATCTAACAGGGTACACCGTAAAGGCAAGAGGTAAGAACTACTATAAATGCAACACCAAAGGTTGTAAAAACAACAATAGCGCAGAGAAAATTCATGCAGAGTATGTTGCACTGCTCAACAGTTATAAAATTCCTCAGGAGTGGATTTCTGCGCTTTCTGACGTGTTCCGTAAAGTCTTTAGGGAGCATAACGACATGAAAGATGAGGAACGCCGTACCTTGCTTAAACGCCGTACAGAGTGTAAACAGAAGATTGATAAACTCAAAATACGCTTTGGACTTGATGAGATAAGCGAGGATATTTACAACGCTTCTGTAAGGCATTTGAACACTGAATTGGCAGAAATTGAGCGAAGTCTTGAAAGTGCAAGTAAAAATTTATCGAACATGGAGAAATTTGTCGATAAGGCAGTGCTAATGTGTTGTCAATTAGGCAATTTGTGGATTGATGGAGATTTCGAGAGTAGGCAAGAATTGCAGAAATTAGTGTTCCCAAGTGGAATTTTGCTCGATAAGGAAAATGGCAATTATCGAACAATTTCGTTAAGCCAGATGAGCAAAGGCAAGCTTGCTTGCACTTTGCCATGGCGAGAAATTGAAGGCGAAGCCAACAAGAAAACGAGAACGAAGTGTTCAAGATTATGCGCTTGTTTTCAAGCACTTACAGCGATAAAAAAGAAAAAGCGACAAACGATTTTCACCGTTTGTCGCCTTGTGTCGGAATGAGGCGACTCGAACGCCCGACCCCTACGTCCCGAACGTAGTGCGCTACCAACTGCGCTACATTCCGTCACTAAAACAATGCAGATAAACAAAACATATATCTGCTCTCAACTGCAAATGTAGAAAAAAGCATCAATACAATCAAAGAGAAGCTCTTTATTTTTGTAAAAACCCACTTTTTCTTTATTTACAAGTGCAAAGATAGTGTAAAAAAATATATTTTCGAAAAATGTACGCATTTTTTTTGAAAAATATTTGCGTATGTAAAATAAAAGCTCTACATTTGCACTCGCAAAAGACAAACAACGGTGCCATAGCTCAGTTGGTAGAGCAAAGGACTGAAAATCCTTGTGTCCCCGGTTCGATTCCTGGTGGCACCACTTGAAAATCAAGCAGTTACAGTAAAATGTAGCTGCTTTTTTTGTTGCGTTTTTGAGTATTTTTGGGCGCAAAGTTAAACCGTGAGTTAAACCAAAAACACCTGCCTGAGAGTGCTGTAGGGCCGTTTTTCTATTTTTTCTCAGTTTTTCAGAAATAGAGCAAAGTTAAACCGCAAATAATGTCCTACAATATCCTACAGAGCCGTTTTTTGGTACTTTCCTGAATGCCGAGTTAAACCGAGGGGTACAAAAATAACCCTTATGGAAACAATTAACGTAATTTGCTACAAGTCAAAAAAGCTCTCAAACGGAGAATCGCCCTTGATGATTAGAATCTGCAAGGATGGGAAAAAGAAGTATGTCGGACTAGGAATTTCTGTAAATCCGCGTCATTGGGATTTTCAAAAACGGCATCCGCGCTCAAACTGTCCCAATTATGAGGAAATCAAAATCCTAATTCATCGCACAGTTCAGGAATATCGAGAAAAAGCATTCTGTCTAAAATCGAATGACAGAGAGTTTACCGCGAATACCTTAGGAGATGCTATCTATACAAAGAAAAGGGCCGAGACGGTGAATGATGTTTTTCTGGAGTACATAGAACAACTTGATAGGGAAGGCCGAAATGGATACTCAAAATCAGTACGGCAAGTATACAATTCCCTTATCAAATATAACGGTCATTTAGAACTGTTTTTTGTTGATATAGATGCTTGCTGGCTTAAAAGATATGAACTGTCATTGAGAAGAAAAGGTCTTGCTGAAAACACTATTGGAATAAGATTACGCACATTAAGGGCTATATACAACTATGCAATTGAAAAAGGCGTAGCAAGTGCAGACAAATACACATTTAAGCAATATAAAGTGTCAAGACTTCAACAGGAGACTGTAAAAAGAGCATTATGCAAAGATGATTTTGAAAGAATAATCAATTATGTGGGAAAAGATAAATACCAGCAATTTGCCATCGATATCTTTGCTTTTACTTACTACATAGGAGGAATAAACTTTGTAGATATAGCAAACCTGACCGTGAAGAATATACAGGATGGGCAATTGGTGTATCGTCGCCAAAAGACCGCTAAGCTGATAAAATTGCCAATACCACAGCCGGCGCAACTATTGATTGACAAGTATCATAGTGACTCTCCTTTCCTGTTCCCGATATACAATACAACACACATAACTACACAGCAAAAATAAAACAGGTTGCATAAGGTAATAACCAAGGTGAATACAAGGCTTAAAATGATTGGTAAGGAACTTGATTTATCAATACCTATAACCACCTATGTTGCTCGTCACACACAGGCAACTGTTATGAAACGAGCAGGAGTACCCACCGCTGTAATATCGCAAATAATGGGGCACAGTTCTGAAAAGGTAACCCAAATCTATCTTGACCGCTTTGACAACGAGCAGATAGATGAAGCAATGCAACATCTGCTGTAACTTAGCACCCTCCCACTTGTCTCTTTCAGGCAGGTGGGAATTTTACATCTCAAAAGGCTGCTTTTGGCAATGCAGTTTGCACGCTACGGCACACGAACAAAAAAAATACCGCACATTGCTGTACGGTTGAGGTGGTTATTAAGGCTCTATTCTATAAGCCCTTTCACCATTTTTCTTAGCAGGGATACAAGTTGCGTATTCATTAAGGTCTGTCGCCTTTGCAGATTTCTTTATACCGAGATTCTCGTAAATCTCTTGCAACTTTTCTTTAATATACTTTCTCGTGTATACTTTGCCTGGTTCAAAATATAGTGGAATATGCATTGAAATGTTATGGTAGGCATTATTATTGGCAATCTCCGTATCCAGTTTTGTACTATTAAAACTGCAAGCCTTTATACGATCAGGTGAAAGATTGCTGTAGTAATACCCAATCTCATTATATCCTTTGTTTCGTAACATTATAAAATATTCGATAGCCAGTGTCTTATCTGCACACACAAAATAATCGTATGCAACTCTTAGAGCATCGGCCAGGGATTGTGATTTGCTTAATCTGTCTTTAAGCTCCTGTACGGGCATTGAATAAGCCCTTCCGTAGGCGTTGGACGACATAATGAACCATTGATGATGATTCTTTATAACATCGTAGCAGTAACGCTCTGAAACAACGAGCAAATAGTTTATCATAGGCTTGCCACTCGTTGTGGTAATATAAAGTTCGTTGGGATTATGTTTTATATATGTATCAATATTGTTCAATGCACTCTCCTTACATTCCGGTGGAGCACTATCCCATATTGCTATTTGATTTTGGCTCTCTTGCATCTTCTTTGCTTGCGATGCATCAAACTCTCCATCATAAAATACCCGCTTGTTGTCTTTGTAGAACAGATGAATAGTATTCCTGAACGGATTATCCTTTCTTCTCTGCCGGCCTATTATCTGTGGTATATCTGATGCTATGTCTAATGAGAGGCTCGACACATTGTAATTGGCTATGACATATGTGCTTGCCGATGGACTATAGAAATCTACGCCTTCGAAAGCTGTACGCGTAACAAATGTCCAGATTGTATGAGAATCTCCCATCTTGGGTATAGTTCTTGTTATGCTCAGTTTCTTGTGAACCTTGTGCAGTTCCTTAAGATTCTCTTTGTTGTCGGCACATATTATCGTAACATCGCAAGGGTTTATAAGTTGTTTCTTTGCTATGTACTTACCAAGAATGTGGCATATATCCTTTACGCTATTCAAGAATACAACCCCTTCATAACTATACAGGGCATTGCCTTCGGGAAGATATATTGCATCGAACACCCCTTGATTCTTGGTGTAGTTTGCATATATCTGGTCAAAGGCATTGAGAGCACTATTACAGGTGTATGTTCTTTGTATAACCTGTTCGATATTGCTCCAACCGAGTTCATAGTAGCAAACGTAATTGTTCTTGAACTCCTCTATCTCCTGCATATAACCGATTATGGGCGTTGCAGAGATAAACAGCACGTTATTATATCTGAAGAGCCTGTCTATAAAGGTTGAAAGAACGCTTTTGTTGCTATACTCCTTCAGCTTTATATCCTTTATAAGACAGTGTGACTCATCGACGGTAATATTGAACTTTTTGCTGATGTTGATACCAAAGCCTTCAAGCATTGAGGCAAGAGCACAAAACGAGTCGTATGTCACAAGTATCTTCATCGGCCTATTGTTCTGTTTGCACTCGTGTTGGTATAAAGTAAATTCATTCTCCAGTTCATCTATTGTCTTCTGTTTACCATCGTATCCTTTCTCACGGTTAAAGTAGTAACAGAACGGTTCGTTTTTGTTAAACTGCTCTATCTTATTGAGTATAAGTTTTAATCGTGGAGAGATGAGTATAGTATCAAGAGCATTACTCAGGCTATATGTAGTAAAGCCACAACCTGTAACCACTTTATTTATTATCACCTTGCCCGAGGATATTATTTTGTCCAAGACATAGTTACCTTTTTTGTCTTTCCAATCATTTACATAATCAACTCCGGGAGTAACTTCTATTGTTCCTTTATTGTCTATCATAATAAGAATAAATTATATGATTATTTACTATTTTCATAAATAAGGATTTAAGGGGACATTTTTTGGAAAAATTTATCATTTTACCTAAAAAGAATATTATGTATTAAAAATGTCCTCTTAAGAAAGTATTATATTGGCAGGCTGCGCGCGCTGCGCTACGCCTTAGAAGAACGACATAATAATAGAAAAGATAGTAGTTGTCGTCCGTCTAGGCCAAGGGCCGCCAATATAGTTCATCATTACCATTTACTCTTACCGTAATTGTCGAACACACTTCTTGTATAACCATATCCATCTACATTTGCTTGATACCCTCTTACTGCCTGATACTCTATCTCCTTTTCATTCATCCCGGTTGGTTTATAGGAGGCAATCAAGTAGTCTATGCTTTTGTCTATATTAACTCCGGCACGACACAGATCCGACGCGCTATTGAATATTGAGTTTGCCCTATTACCCTCTTCCCATCTTGAAGGGCTCTTTCTCCATTTGGCATTGAGTATGTTTATTATACTCTCATCAGACTTCTTGCTCAAAGGTTTCAATAACGATAAGGCATTCCGCAGGGTTGCCTTGTCGAGCGTTGCGCACGCGCGGGACGCTATCACCTTATTATTTATATATTGTGGATTATGCACAAAGTGATAAGGAACGCAGCTACTGTTTACCCATAAATTCGGGTCATAACATATATAGTTGCCTCTTGCTATGTCTCCCACCGATGTATCTGTTGCTGGTGTATTGAACTTTGCCAGCAGTTGAAGGTATAACTCTTCATGATACGAAGGATTGTCGTTGTCGTGCATTACTATCGCCTTCAATCCTCTACCACTTGGGGTTCTGAATACTGCATAGACACTAGGGGTATTGCAAAGACGGCTACCAACTTCGTTAAACTCCAGCTCGTTATTGAAACGGTCAAAGTCGATTGCTGTAAAGTTTGAGTACTCATTCAGCCCTGCACAGTTCTTGTAACTGAACGTGCCGTTAAAGAGCGCAACAGGCAGATACAGCAGCTTTAATTGGTTCTGCACATCGTGGTCATTCTGCGATTGAATCTGTGCGGTTACTTCCCTCAAATCTTGTCTGTAACATACACCGTTCTTAATCATTGCTAATACTTCATTAATCTCAACGTCGCACACATTACCTGGTTGGTTGATGCGATTTACCAATGTGATCCCAAATTTCATAACTTTTTGATTTATAACTCTAAAATTTAATCTTTTCACACTAGTAAGGATTTAACTGCTTTTGAATTACCCCTTTTTTACACATACAAAAAGAAACTCCGCTGGCGTATAAAGCAACCGGCAGAGAATAAAAAAAGAGTAACAAAGTGCATTGATCTTGTTACTTCATTGTATCGAAATTGTATGTCAGTCTATCTCACAAGCATAGACAAATACAGAATGACTGTTTGTGCCATTGCCGCCGTGTGTTACATTGCCTATATCGAATCCCTGACTATGAGCAACCTCCTCGACTTTTGCTGCCACTTTTCGACTAGCTGTTCGCGCACAGAATAGCACCTTCGTTACATTATGACGATGAAGTCTTTCTTCAATATTCCCCGTCGCACCAACATACACCTTCAGACGCTTAATCGGCCCTTCAAGCTCGGGGTTAAGCTCTATCATATAATCGACAATCTCTTCCGCACTCATACTGCGGCAATCTTTAATATCAAGTTCCATAATTTATTGATTTTTAATTTATGCCGCGAAGATAATGGCACAATCAGCCGACAAGGTTGCGAAATTATCAGTTTCTGCTCTTTAGAAAAATAGTGCGATGCATAATCTGGCACTGATTAGGACACTATGTCATTGCAAATCATTAAATATCAGACAATTTGACGTATTTTGGTTATTGGCACAGTTTTTGAAAGTAAGACTATTGAATATATAATAAAATTTTATGAAATATAATTATATAAAATTTGGAATAAACCATAACGGGGTTTATGGAGAATGCAGAGAAGAGACATTAGGCACTACTTTAATAAAAATAGGTGGTACGTTTCTTGGTTATTATTTTGGAAAAAAGATTATAGACACCGTTTGCCCTCCATTTGGAAAGTTGTTGGATAGATGTATTAACGGCGATGCAAACTGCAAATCACAGAGTGCGGAAACAGAGTGCAAGAGTTCTCCTATTGCAGCTAAAGAAGAGACACTTACGGACTTTTCAAAACCTATTACAGAAGGTAAACAAGTGGAGTTTTTGTTTGATAAATTTATCCCTAAAAATGGCATAACTCTATTGGCCGCAGCAAAAGGTGTTGGTAAGAGTGGTATATGTATGCAGATTGCACAGAACCTGGCACGCATCGGCAAGTATCCGCTATTTAATGCAGATGAAGTCAAAGAAACCGTAACTGTTGTTTACGCTGATTATGAACTTAAAGAGAATCAAATTCAAACTCGTTATCCATCATTGCAGAACAACAACTATTTTAGGTGGAGCAATATTCGAAACACTAAGAGTGCGCATCTGTTAGATAGTTTGAGAAATACGCTGAACAACATCCAAACAACCTCTGCATTGGTTGTCATAGACAATCTTTCAAAAATCAGTGGGGTGAAATGGGATGAGAAAGCAAAACAGTTCTATGAGGAGCTTGAAGTAATAATAGATGAGTATAGTAACAAAGGGCTCTCGGTTGCATTTATACTTGTTGCTCATCTTGAACGCGAGAAGAGTATTTACAAAGAGATCACCCCTAGCGATTTGACTGGTGCTGCTTCCATATATTATTATGCAGACGCAGTCTTGACCATAGGAATTGCACGTGAACAGAACACCATATATTTGAAGGAGCTTGAAATTAGAGACCGTGACAAAGAAGAAAATGTATATGTCTTCAAACTCAACAGCAACAATTGGTTGCATTACAAATTTATCGGTATGAAAACAGAGCGTGAAGCTCTACCTTTAAAGAACGTGGACAGAAATACCACTCAGGGACTAAACGAAGAAGCAGAAATTGAAGATGAGATAATCAAACACGCTAAGACGTTAAGTGAGGAAGAGGTCAAAGCAAAGAAAGATGAACTTCCGACAGAAAATCTTTATGATAATATGAACGAGGAGAAAAGAAAAGAGGTTCAAAACATAGTCCGTGGTTTAAAGGGAGTTGCAGATTCTGCACGCCACGCACGTAAAATAATGCTCCTTAAGTATCGTATATATATGAGCCTCCCTACTGTAAGCGGGGTTTGGAACGAAGTTAAGTCATAAACAATCAATATATTAACGCTTTGCAAACCGTTTTACATACAGTTTACACACGCTTTACATGTAAACTTGGATGTAAGCCATGTGTAAAGCGCGTGTAAAGGGAATTAACCCTATTTTCACGCAGTAAGAGGCCTTCGTGATGCCCAACAAAAAGCAAATGAGAGAGAACCGTTAAAAGTTCTCTCTCGTTTTTACCACCCCAGAGGCAATGGTTTCCCCGGGTTCAGTTCAACATTGCGTTGGTGCTTCCACTCCCCGAATCTCTTTTGGTACTCAAGATATCCAGGGTCGATAGCCTCAACCCATTCAAGGTTGCTGCTGTTGAAATTCATCGGGTCATAATCTTTGTGGAGTATTACCGCGTTGCTAAGAGCATATTTCTCACCATCGACATATCCGGCGGCATCCATCAGGTCGTCCATAAAGAGGCGCCCAGACATCTTATTTGGGTCAGATACGTGAGGACGGATACAGCGCAAAAGGTCGGTATCAGCATCGCCAATACAATCGGATATATGCACTTCTTGTTTCCCTTTAAATATTAGTCCGTCTTTTGTTACGGTTAAGCCATTGTTCAATTTTACTTTATTTGCTGTAGTATGTGTAGTAACCTTTACAACTTCTTTTATGTCAAGGTTCGTATAATTCAGGTTGTTCTTGTTACCATCTTTGTAGTACACCACATACTTCTTGCTTTTATTTGGTACCGGTGGACAGAAACAAGCATAGACAGCATCCTTTATATATATATTGTAAAATTTGTCTCGTATTTTCCTTCTTACATACTTTTCACCATTCTTATCAGTATGTACTGTTGCTGGTTTTGGAGTTGGTATCTCACTAAATCTTGTCTTCCAGATGGTATCAACTGCTACATATTTCCCATCAGCTGTTACCCACACTCCATTGTGACATTTACACATCCTGCCATTAATTATTTTTTCTTTTGCCATAATTGTTGTCTTTAATAAAATACATTGTTCTCTTTATACCATCAATGACCAAATTTCCGTTCTCTTCAATAGTCTCGTGGTGTTCTCTTTCAATTTCAACATCCCAGTCATTGTTGGGATTGCCAGCTTTATTGCTGACATATTTTCTTCTTATTATCATAATTTTTAGATTTGTTAGATGTGATTTTCAGTGTTACCCCATACTCGCTTTTCAAATAGCCGATAAGTCTTGTATAAGCATCGGTTCTTCTGCGTTCTCTAGGGCAAAAGTTAATAATCTCTTTTAGTGGAATTTCAATACAGACTCCACTTTTAAACTCAGCTCCGTATTGTTTCTTCAATGCCTCAATATCGGAACTGTACTTTTCATCTCTCTTACTGTCTTTTTCTTTTACCCCGACAGCCACATTGGGTTTTGGCGGTGTATCTTCTCTACTACCGCCAAAAAATCGATTTAATAATTCGACAAGCATAATTTTACAATTTAGATTTCGCCTATAAGGCATAAGTCCTGACAAATCCCCTTTTTGTCATTTTCTGGGTATTGTCATCATTAAGGCGATGACTGCTTTTGACATCCTTTTTGTCATTTTGAGAATTTGTCTTCTATAGTTATGAACGAGAAGTGCCGGGAAGTGTGTTTCGTTGATTTGAACGAAGAGGAGTAGATTCTATAAAAAGAAAACCCTGCAACCATCGAAGGTGCAGGGGACGTGAAAGCTTGAGTATACTACTATATATGTGTATTCAGAATATGAATGGTACAAAGATTTACACTTCTATAAACTTATCACCCTTAAAATCTTTCAGGTGCTCGCCGGTGAACACATATCCCATTTGGTTACACACTATACGAGTGTTACCTATAATGGTGCCGATGTTTGTGTGTGAATGTCCGAAAATCCAAGCATCAATACGACTGTCAGCAATATAACCACCAAGTTCTGTTGCAAATGCACTGTTAATTAGGCTGTTTTTGTGCTCTGGGGCAACAACCATTAGTGTTGGTAAATGATGTGTTACTACTACAATGTGTTCAGCAGTGCTTTCTGCAACGCTTCGCTTGATAAATGCTAGAGATTTACGGTGTTCTTCGTTGAAGTATTCAGTTGTAAACCTCTTTTTTTTATAAAGTATTTGCCTAAAATCATTCAATCCATGAAAAACAAAGTATTCCTCTTGTGGTGGTATGTGGGACCACATTGTAGAGAGGATAAAATCTGTATTACCAATGCGTACAACTTTATTTTGGTAATAATGCACGTTGGGTAGAATTTCGTAATCCCAACTATCTCCAAAAGTAAGTACATCTCCATAGTTGTAGAATTCGTGGTTCCCTGGAATGATTAGCACCTCTTTATGATTTTTCGAAGCCCATTTCCAAAAGTTTAGCTTAGTCAGTGCAGTGTCATTCAAGCGACCAATATCACCTGCTAATACAAGCACATCTCCAACTACTTTAAACGGGTTGTCTTTTATCGCTCTCAAATTTTCAGGGAATTCCAAATGTAGGTCTGATGCGTATTGAATTTTCATCTTTGAGTCTAAATTAATAATAACAAAGATAGATAAAAAAAACTTTAATACTTCGTGTGTACCGGCATATAAAAAGAAATCCCTGCAACCATTGAGGTGCAGGGAATATAACGGGGCTTGCTTAACATGCTATAAGTGTTGTCAAGTAGCCCAAACTCATAAGCATTGTCGGTAGCACATCGGCTAGCGTTGGTTGGTTATCAAGGTAGGTTGAAATCAGTACTACTCGCAGTTTTGCTCTCACATTCGGGTTCTTCAGAAGTTCAAACAATTCACAGTCTATCCTGGCATAGGCAATATGTTGCTTCAGTGTTGAAAGCGAATAGCCCGGAACATCTTCAACCTTGCCACCTTTTGGAGAAACCAACTCCCAAAATGGTTCTGAATGCATATGGAAGAAAGGGTACGAAATTTTAGGCTGGAATAATATGCTTTCACCCAGCAACTTTGCTGTATTACTTTTGAACTGTTGTATCAAAGCATCGGACAAAAGAACTCGACAATCGCTTATGACGCCACGCTCAACAAGGTCTATGACAGACAAAAGCAACAATGCCTTATGCGGTGTCGGTTTCCCACATTTCTTCATCGTGTGCAGTGATGAGAAACAGTTAATGTAGTAGTTGAGGTCTTTCATTACTGGAATTTTAAGTAAAATACCGTTCATGTAAAAATATCCTATGGTTCAAATGTTATTCTTGTGATTCTTTATAATTAACAAATGGTTCGCAAAAAGTCTTATTGACAACTCTATCTCTCATTAATTTCATATCAGTAAAATTTCTGCTGATGTTCTGTATGATATCAAAATGATTATCCTTGCCTTCTTTGTTTACATAGTAATATGGCTTTATAGAGACGCAATTCTTGTGTTCAAACAAGGTGTTTAGCAAGGTTCTATCCGACAAACCACACGAATGTCCTAATATGATAACTTGAAAAGTGTCTGATTCAATAAATTCCTGCATCTTGCGATAGCTGTCTGCTTCCAAATAACGAATGGATTTGATATGGCGCATACACTCATTATCATTCATATTTTGGAGTTTTTTAAAGTCTGAATCTAGCTCATCTCCATAACCAAATATAACACTTTCAGGGTTCTCAAGATGCCCGTGAATGTAATTAACCAGGACTTCTGAAGAATCAGACAAATATTTTTCAGGAGTTTTGGTATAATTAAAGTTTAGAAACATTGTTGCACTTGGTTTAATATCCTCTATTGCGTTTTCACCAAGTGTTTTTTTGTAGGCAACAGATATTTCTCTTTCTTTAATTGGCCTGTATATTATATCGCTAATATTTTCAAATACCGGTGTTTCCTTTTCGCTTTCGCGGTTTAAATATTGTATAAGTTTATCCCGTAAAATTTCCAATTGACAATTAAGTTCTTTGTAATTAGCTCCAACAATTCCCTTGTCTATTGTCAAATTTTCTTCTGTCAGCAACGAGAAGTATTCGTTTTCAATATCAACCCACCCAAACTGTAACTTGTTCCACACTCCTTTAAGCAGTGGACTTATGAATGAGAATTTACAGAAATCTTTATCCTCTTTAGCTAAATCAACTATCTCTTTCAAGTTCCAAGGTTGAAACGGATTGCTTCTACGATAGCGTAGTCTCCAAACCGAGCTCCAGCAACTCAAACCGCAACCGTCTCTTAATTCAAAAGAGCATAATCCATCTGATACAGTTTTATTATGACAATGCAGAAGCTTATCGCCACAGTCCTCCCAATACCAATCTATAAAATCTTTATAACTAGTTCTTAAACCGTGAGCCAAGTCAAAACCGTTGCCAATTAATATTATTCTATTCATTTTTTATATTTTCATTTGTACAAAAATACAATCTCATTGGAGCTATATCAACTGAATACGAAGAAATATATTAACAAATCTAAGCTGTTATATTAAAATATCACTCATTATAGATAAATTATTCCATACCGAAATAGTGTTCATTGCCTTTTTCAATTTTAAAATCAATACTATTTGGGCAAGGATGTTTTGTAGAATATGAAAAGTCTTTAAATTCCCATTTTTTTATAGGAGATAACGAATTAATTATCTCTTTGAATTTCATATACTTTTTTAATGTTGTAAAGCTATACATATCTTTGCTACAGAATGGAAGTATAAAAGCATACTCCTCATGGCATGCAGATAGTATTGCAATACAATATGGGATATTATAGTTGTTGTCTTTGCGTATGCAAACTGTCAAATCTGGGGTTTGACATACCTCCGAACCTCTTATTGCAATCTTTGGCAATTGGCAATACCGCGTAGAAGAATTTATCCAATTTATTGTTTTTTCAAAATATGAAATGTATTTACGATCAATAAGACTTATTACATATTTGCACAAGCATTTATACACATCTTGAGGAATATACTTTATAGAAGTCGCATCAAAGTGTCTGACTCCATCAATTACAGGTCCTTGAAAATCAAACTTCAGGTAAAACAACTTCTCATCAGATGGCTTGCGATTTTCAATAACAAAGTTTTTCCCACGCGTTTTTCTATATCCCTTTTTACCTTTAACACGGAATAGCGATAAAGCAGGAGATAGCATTTTTGAAAATTCAGGTTCTATAGTTTTGCCAAATTTAGAATTACATAAATTACATTCTTCAAGGCAAATAAGATTTTTGTTACCAAGGAATTCGCTTATTGCATGTGACTTACTACCGCTAAATGAGACCTCGGGCATTTTCTTGCCACAAAAACGACAAACTCTTTCTTCAACAGCCCTCTCTCCTATGTACCTTTTTTCTTTAGAGCTGTCAAACGTAAAAGTTCTATACAATGAAGACAGATTATAAACTTGGGAGAATTGTGATGTATATGCTTTTGGGTTATTTAATTTATAGACTTCTTGTTTTAATGAATACAAAAAGAACTCTTCATCAAAATAACCATACAGAACAAAAAATTTGCTATCTAACGGAATCTTATTAAGTTGGGATTTGATTTCGTTTAGGTTCCTACCATCATAGGTTGTGTCAACCATCTTTTTTATACGTCTCCTATACCCATCGTCAGCAATTTGTATTCTATTTATTAAACCATCTACATTGCAAACAAAAACATCTGTCAAGATTTCGTATTCCTTATAGTAATACAAATCTATATATATAACCTTTTCTAATTGCGAGACTATTGTTAGTGCCATTATGGATTTTTAGTAAAAGTTAATAACTTCAGTCATAACAAAGTTATCACAAAACCTAAGCCATATCAATATAAGACAAGAAAAGATATCAACAAAGGAGCTATTGTTATAAACAAGAAATCCCAACACAAAATAGCGTCGGAACACAAAACGCATCTCCTTTGGTTTGCCAGAACCTTTGTTCGGTTTGCGTGTTATCTAATTGGTTACCATTTCTTCATACCACCAAAAGGAACACTAATAATACGGACATAACCAAAAGCATTATCAAAACGACCGGATTTCTTTGTGTTATTACCAACCCCTTTTCTTGCTCTCACAAGTTTACCTTTATCCTTACCCCTTTTGCATTTGATATATTTGGAAAGTCTGATGTCATCAACCTTATCCTTAATAGCCTCCTCCTCTTCAGTAAATGAAACCTCTACAGGATTAGACTTTCGACAAGATGACATAGCTTGGTATTTCTTCATCCTAATACTATGTAAAACCTTGTCTGTATTAAAATGCGACAAAAGGATTCCGTATTGTTCATCGGATATAGATTCATTTATCGATGTAACATTCAAGCCAAATTCCTCTTTAAGAAATTCAGTAGCCGTCTGAAAACCAATATTCAGTATCTGTAATGCTTTACTCAAACGTGGCATAAGACTTATTTTCCTGTCAAGCCTTTGAAAATATCACCAATACCCCAAATAACAAGGGCGATAATCAATAGAATATCCATAGTCTAATAGTTTTGTATAAAGTTATTTTGTAATCACGTCAAAAAGTTCGCCAAAACTTCGCACGACATCGTATTTGACATCACTGCCTGAAATAGAGGAGAAATGTTGCTTTGCACATTCTATCTTTGCTCCCTCGATACCGCTAATGTTACTGCTTTTTACAAGGTATTTTGAAGCACCTTTTGTTTCTGCAACAAAATAGATGTGCTTAACGACTCCCTCTTTGAACACTATAGCCCAATCGGGGTTGTAATGCCCCATAGGGGTATTGATATAGAAACCGCAAGGGAGTTTGGTGTAAACCTCGACAATATCATCGCGCCTTTCGAGTTCTTCAGCAAAGGGGCGTTCAGTATTCCAACTATCAACGACAACAAGGTCATACAACGACTTTTTGGACTCAATGGCATTGACACCCAATTTGCCACGAAGAGTATTTTCGGTGAATATATCGCTGTCAAACCTTTCTTCGAGCTTATGGTATTCAATATGCTTGATAACGGCAAGGGCTTTAACCTCGTTAATGATATTGCCTACCTTTATGATGAACTCTTCGGGGTTGAGCCTGAATTGGTGGAATGTGGCAGGCTTAATGCCTGTCAGTATCTCCACAATAGCACGGCGAGTAAGCCCGGTGCTTTCAACAAGGCGGCCAACAAGGTCGTACTTGACATTGTCGCCTACGGACTCTGTAACGTGGATAGTACGCACTTTGCCTGCTGTCATAGCCGTACCTGCTTCCAACTCTTCCTTGTCGCGTATATTCTCCAACGAGCCTGTACCTATTACAATGCGTATCTCGGTAACATTCAAATTCTCGTCAATCTCCTTTATTGAACCTGCAACAAGTTCGGCTGTGTCAAAATCAACAGTGTAATAGGTGCGTGTGTTGATACGACGCCACAATTCTTGAAACTCCTGCTTTTTGAATTTGGCCTCGTCGAAGTGCGCTTCACGGGCGTTTCTTGAATTTTCAGGTTTGAGCAAGTCGGGATTGAATACTTTGTCGAGAATAACGCCTATACTATCTTTTGCATCGTTATAATCTCCAAAGTCGAGCTTGCCCTGCTGTTTGTCATCAAAGTATTTCTGTGTGAGCTTGCCTTTCTTTACATAGCCATTAGATACAAGTTCTTCGTGTATCTCAACTGCCTGCGAAGTGGAAAGGGTGCGCTTCTCTCCATTGGCGAAAACAAGTGTCTTGCCGGTAAAGAGTGTTGCTGTAACAACAATGGGGCGTGTGGAAACAGAACGTGCAAGTTCATCTTGCAGACCTTTGGCAAAGTCGTCGTAACTTTCGCTTGCAATAACGGTGAGTACGTTTGTGTCAAACACGGCACTGCCTAAAACATCCTCGTCCTGACGCTCTCCATTCTGATTTACACAAAGGCGCATACCTCGGCCAACCTCTTGACGCTTCTTGATTTCGCTATTCGAGGATTTGAGCGTACATATCTGAAACACATTCGGATTATCCCAGCCCTCTTTAAGGGCAGAGTGCGAGAAGATAAAGCGTACTGCCGAGCCTTTCACTCTTGGATTCATTGAAAGCAGGCTTTCTTTATCTTTCATAATAAGTGTGTAGGCATCGACATCGGCACTGTCCGATGTGCCTTTCTCAACCTTTGAATCAACAAAGTGGCCTTTCTTGTCTCTTGAAAAATAGCCCTGATGTGTTGCCGACACGCTAATGCCTGCAAGGTATTGGAGATATTTTTCGTCGCCGAATGTGGGCTGCATTTCGGAGAGTACGCGAATATACTCTTCTTCAAATATTTCGGCAAACTTGCCATTGCTTGTGCCACCGCCAGCCTCGTAAATGCGGTAGTTCTCCACTTGGTCGATGAAGAAGAGAGAAAGCACCTTTATCCCTTTTGCGAACAAGGCACGCTCACGCTCAAAGTGGGTGCGTATTGTTTCCCTTATCTGAATACGGCGTATCAAATCTTCATTCACTGCACCGATAACATCGCCCTCATACAGCAATGTGCCATTGAGGAAACGAACAAAGCCATTAACGCCGTCGATACGGTCAATAATGAAATTGTTGTCGTATTCGGCAAGTTCGCCACTGTTCGGGTAGAGGTCGAAGCCCTCGCCGACCAATTTTGTGATTGGCTTTGTAGATGTTTGTGTCTTGACATCAAACCCTATGCGTGCCTGCGGAGCTGCACCGTTCTTGCCGGGTATAATACTTTCAAGGTAAACGTAACCGTTTGTTGCGGTAGAACCTTGTTGAGTGATACCCAGCACCTCAATTTTCTTAACGAGCTTTTTGTTAAAAGCGTCTATCGCGTCAAGGCGGTAGATATGATTGTATAAATCTTCCTTGCGGTGTGTGGCACTATACAGCAGTGTGAAGAGTGGATTAAAGTCCTTTAATCGCTCACGGGTTGCGTTCTTCTTATCTGCGCCGAGTACGCTCTGAGGCTCGTCGATGATAAGAATAGGATTAGTGGCAGCGATGACATCAATAGGCCTTCTGAAACCGAAATCTTCCAATTTCGATGTAAAGCGACGGGCATCTGCACCACGAGCATTGAACGCCTGCGTATTGATAACCATAACGTACATATTGGTATCGAGCGCAAAAGCGTCAATCTGCGAAAGATTTTTGCTGTCATAAACGAAATGTTGCAGACGCTTGCCGGAGTACTCCTGTGCAAAGTGATCCTGCATAATTTCGAGGCTCTTTACCACGCCCTCACGAATGGCAATGCTCGGTACGACAATTATAAACTTACTCCAGCCATAGAGCTTGTTAAGTTCATACATTGTCTTAATGTAGGTGTAGGTCTTGCCTGTGCCTGTCTCCATTTCGATAGTGAGATTCAATCCCTCACCTACAAGGTGTGTGATTGGCTCCAACTCCTGCGACATCTGTATTTCGCGAATATTCTGCACCAATGAATTTTCATCGGGCATAATAGGCTCATTGCAGATACCCAAAGCGTCAAACGCTTCCTGCTGTTTAGGGCCTTTCTGCTTGCCCTTATCAAAGCGGTATGAAAAGCCGTCCGAATATCGCTGACCTATAAAGACATCGGTAACAGCACGAGCTGCGTCGCGCTGAAAAGCCTGTTGTTTGAATTTGAGCTTCATAGTATCAACGAATATTAAATTACACGAACCTTATCCCTTACCTGTTCCTCGCTCCAGCCACATTTTTGTTTGAAGAGTTCAAACAAGTTCATCTTAAATGCCGACTCACTGAAACAACTGTCGCGGAACACGACACGAAGCGGTGAGAGTTCTGCAATGGCAGATATAACATCTTCGTTAATATCTTCGGCAAAGCAAGCGACAAGGTCGCCGTCGTTCACATTGTGTATTGTTTTCCCGGCAACGGTAAAATGGCTCAATGGTAACGACAACTGCACACCCCAATCGAGCATACAGCCGAAGAGCAGAGAGAGGTCGCTTGTACCGTCCTTTATGTTTTCAATCTGCGAGAACAAATCTTCCTGTTTAAGTTCTGAAGGTGCAAAATAGACATCATTCATAAAGCTGTCCTCGCATTTGAATACGCGGAAACCGGTATCAAGTGTAGTTGCCTTTTCGCCAACCTCTTCCTTAATCTTCCTACCTGCACGGCGGATACGCTCTTTGCCTATCTCGCATATATTCTTGTAGCCTGCCTTGTATGCTTCACTTCCTGCCTCTGTCTCCTCTGGTAATTGTACCATAATGTAACGGCGATTACCGCCATCCTCAGCATTTAACTGCATTACAGCGTGAGCCGATGATGCTGAGCCTGAGAAGAAATCAAGTATTAAGGAATCAGCATTTGTTACATAATCAATAACTCGCTTTAATACGGATGTAGGTTTAGGATTATCAAATACTTTTCTTCCCTCAAATAAATCAGCCACATTTTTAGTTGTAGCTCGATTATCTTCGTATATAATTGTCCTCAAATAATCCTGAGATGTTTCGATTCGTTTCTTTATATGAGGTTGTGTGCTTTCATCTTTTCCCCATTCAACCTCACCATCATTAGCATACGCCCAAAAGGTCGTTTCAGGCCACCTCCATCCATTGGCAGGTTTTGGAACCGGCAAATTTGTTACGGGATGTAAAATATCATACATATATCCGCCAGGATGCGGGTTGGATGAGTTGCTGGAGCTACTATAGACACCTTTATCATCAATATTGTTGTAGTGAGCAACCTGTGGCAGTCTTTCCTTATTTGCTTTTATCCATTTGCGAAGTTTCTCTTGAATTTCCTCATTTGAAGCGCATTCAGCTTTTAATAGCATATATTGCTCCTTAATCAATTGGGCAGCTTCACTAATTCTCGTCCAATTGCTTTGTAGTACACGATTCTTGGCGTAGCAAATCATGTATTCGTGCTCTATATTAATTTGAGAAGGATTATTATCCGTTGCTGTCTTTAATATCAGATTACCTACAAAATTGTGTTCGCCGAATACTTCATCACAAATCTTTCTTAAGTTATCTGCTTCATTGTCATCAATGGATATAAAGATAACGCCATCACTTGTAAGAAGTGCACGAGCAACAAGCAATCGCTCATATATCATTGAACACCAATCCGAGTGAAAACGGGCGTTACCATCTGCGTTCTTACGGAAACGATTACCAAGTTCATCGACATTACCTGCTGCACGGTCATATCCGTCCTTATCCATAGCAAAGTCATCGCGATAGACAAAGTCTTTTCCTGTGTTATATGGTGGGTCAATATAAATCATCTTGATTTTACCCAAGTATGATTTTTGCAGAAGCTTCAGCACCTCTAAATTGTCGCCCTCGATGTAGAGATTTTCGGTAGAATCCCAATCTACACTCTCTTCGGGGCAGGGGCGCAGTGTCTTTTTAATGGAACTTGCTGCCTCACGGCGTGCGGCATTCTTGCCTACCCAAGAAAAGCCGTATTCTTCATCTGCACCCTCATAGGCATTATCGCCCAAGAGTTCACGCAGTGTGGTAAAATTGATTTTGTGCGAGATTTTACCTGTCTTGTCGTCGCGCACTTCTGTGAAGCAAGAGGGCATTATTTGATACAGTGCATAGAGGTTGAGTTTACTGCCTGACGCTGATGTGAGTGTCATTCTTTCGAGTTCCATATCTTTGTTTTATTTAATGTCGTTAAGTTGTTTCTTCAGTCGCTTTATCTCGGCGTTTATTTCTATCTGTTTGTTGTATTGCTTCTCTTTGTTGAGCTTCTGCTGTAAGAGTTGTATCTGCTTTTGGAGTTTCGTTTTTTGTTCATCGCTCTTAATCTGCTCTGTAAGGGTGTTGCCCTCTTGTACGGTGATAGAGCCAATGGTGGCAACGATGTTTTCCCAAACGGCATCGAGGTCAAGGCCTGTAAGCGGAATGTTCAACGTGTCGCACTGTTGCCAATCGGAGCATATCAGCTTCGTGTGATGAATGGCAAGCTGTACCTTTTCTTCAAAATGCAGTACAAAGAGGATTTTCCGGGGTATGAACTTTGCCAACAGCTCAATGTTCTTCGGGGCATATTCGCGCCGTTTGAGTGATACTTCTATGATATAGAAGTCGGCAATTTCATTTCCGGCCTTTATTGTGGGTATGGTGCTTTCGGCAACAACGTGGGTGATAAACATACGGCTTATGTCGGCATCGAAACTATCTCGTTGCGACGCTGTCAAGTCGAACTTCTCAAAGACTTTTGTCTTATGAAGTGGCTTGTTTATTTCGGTTCGTTGCGGTAGGCCGTACATTGGTTATTGTATTTTTGTCGGTTGGTTTTCCTTGACTGTTACGTTCAAGTTAATTGGCTGTTTCTCCGGGGTGTCGGTAACTTTTACGTTGAGGGTGTCGGGAAGCGAGGTGCAAATACTATCAATAGAAATATGTTTTTGTTTAATTATTGCACTTTCTATACGTTGAATATCGCGGTCATTCAAGTTCAAAATATTCTCGTCATTACAAGACTTTATTGTAGTAAATATTGCAAACAAAGTTCCCAAAGCGGTAAACAATGTACCTAACGCTGCTGCCCAAGTTGCATTTTTTGCAGAATCAACAGATTTTCTTGACAAATGAATTTCTTCTCGCTTGTAATTTTGTTCTTCTGTAATATATCCACGCTCCTTAAATTCTATTAGACTGTGTAATGGGAAAACAATCTTAAAAGCGTACTTTTCAAGATAATCAACTATATCCAAATTGTATTTGCTAAAATCTGTTTCTGTATAATACAAAGTACCATCACCTGTAAATTCAACATAGTCTTGGCCTTTCTTTTCATACTTCTTTCTATCAAAAAGTTGTTTGGGATAATCATTCTTTTTATCAGACCAAATAGTCTGTAATTTTATATACCCTTCTTTATGTAGTTCTTCTATTAGATACAAAAAATTGCAAATATCAAAGAAATTAGTTTCAGTACGAGCAAAATCAGGTTTGCCATTGGAACGAGGCGCATATATAGATATATTATACGGCAAAATTTCCCATTCAATGGCAAAGACCTCTAATTCTTTCCGCAATAAGCGAGCTACTTGTAAATCCTGTAGGTCTCTCTTATTATAGGCATCAATTATACGGTCTATAATTTTTCTATCAAGTTTAGAAAGTTCCCTCATACTCTTACTTTATCACCAAAAAACATATCAATTCAAAATCATCAAGACCTTGTATCTCTTCGGTGAAGAGTGTGCCTTGTGTGCCACTCAAAAAGCTGTCGATGTCGCTCTCTTCCTTTACGTTGATAATAGAGGATATTGCCTCGCCAAGCAGTGTGGAATAGTGCTTCATATTCCGTCCGTCGCGTGTTATGCGGTTGAACTCACGGCATAGTTCTGTATGCGGTGTGCTGTGTGGCTTGCATAGCTGACGCATACGGTCGAGCATATCTTTCGGGGCAAGGTGGTTGATGATTACCTCGCCGTCGTCCGATATATACACCATATAGAATGGGTGCAGTTGGTTCTTGTGGTCGATATTCACTCCGTCGGAACGGTTCTTGAGTATATAGATTACTCCGGGCGGTGTGTTCTCTGTAGAGGGCACAACAGCGTGGAGTCCAAACGGGGTGTGTTCTACATCGCGGTTGGTACGCATATACTCCAAGAGGTCGAGACGGAATTCATTCAGGCCTAAATCCATTATGCTGACACCGCTGTTCATCTCTTCCAAATCTACAACCTCTTCCTGCAAGCGTTTGAGCTGTGAACGGCGATATTCAAGGTCGCCTTTCTCTTCGTCCGAAAGCAGGTTGTCATCGCCTGTCGAGGTCATAACAGATACTTTCATTCGTGCCTCTACACGCTCTTTGAGGTTGATATAATCGTCGAGTGTCATATCCGGCCAATAGTTCACGAGCTGTATAACATCGTTCTTTGAACCGATACGGTCAATTCGCCCGAAACGCTGGATTATACGCACCGGGTTCCAATGAATATCGTAGTTTATGAGGTAGTCGCAATCCTGCAAGTTCTGTCCTTCGGAAATACAGTCTGTACCTATAAGCACATCTATCTCCTCGCTGATATTAGGGAGCAGTGTTGCCTTGTCCTTTGACTGCGGCGAGAAGAGTGTAAGCACGGTATTAAAGTCGAGCTTCTGACGGAGCTTTAAGGTGCTTCGTGCCTCTACATCGCCTGTGATAAGTGCAACATTAAGCCCTGTACGCTGTTTGATACGCTCGGCAAGATTTTCGTAAAGATAAACGGCTGTATCGGAGAAGGCAGTAAAGATTATTACCTTTTTGTTATTGCCGTTAATCGGGTTAGCGAACTTGTTTCGCAAGTCCTCTATGAGCTGTTGCAGTTTGCAGTCGTGTTCAGGGGTGATATCTTTAAGCATCATTATGAGCAACTGCAATGTTTCGAGGTCTTGTGCAAGGTAGTGTTTCCACTTTACAAAGTCTAAATCGTCCAAAAGGATTTGCGACTTCTTACCGCCAATGAAAATGTCGTTCTCTCTGTCGTCCATTTCCAAGCCCTCGGTAAAGTCGTAATCATCTACGGCTGCTCCTGCGCGGTTGCCTGTCCTCTCGGCAAACTCTATCTTATCTACCACGCCTTTGATAAGTGCCTCTATGCGCGACAGTGTCAAACGGAAGGAGTTTACGGAACTCTCCAAGCGTTTGAGCATATTTATTCCCATAAGGCGACGAATACCCTTTTCGCGTCCTGACATTCCTTTGCCGGCAAAGTTGCGTCCTTCGCTGTCGGTGGATATATATTTATCCCTTGCACTCGGCAAGAGGAAATCAGAGGGGGTATATATTGCAAGATTGAGATTGTTTATAAGCGTGTAAATCTCGTTATATGTGATAGCAGAATCAAGGTCGGTAAGGTGTGGCCGGCGGGAGATTGGCTTTAACCTCTTGGGGAACTTGCCAATGTCGGTAGTGTCATAATACTGCTCAATGTGCCGACGACTGCGTGCAATGGTAACGGAGTCGAGGACTTCAAAGAAATCGAAATCGAGTTCTTGGAGTAGCTTCGCAGTGGTGCGTTCTTCTGCCGGAATACGTGTCCAGCGGTTATACGCTGCCTGTACCTGTCGGAATATATCGTCAATGCTACGCGATGTGTTCAGCAGCGAGTCGATATTTGCGCTGTCGCCCTCGTATGCAAGTTGCAGTTGGTTCTTAAGGTCGTTGAAGCGGTTGTTTACGGGAGTGGCCGAAAGCATAAGCACTTTGGTCTTTACTCCGTTGCGTATAACGCGGTTGAGCAGGCGCAGGTAACGGTTATCGCGTTGGTCGCCGTCATCTGTTGTTGTGGTCTTGCCACCATTGCGGAAATTGTGGCTCTCGTCGATAACGACAAGGTCATAGTTGCCCCAATTTATCTTGTCAAGGTCGTACCCGTTGGAAACACCGTGTTCACGCGATAGGTCGGTATGGAAAAGGACATCGTAACGCAAGCGGTCTTTCGCCAATGGGTTGTTTATGTAGTTGCTTCGGTATGTAGTCCAGTTGTCATAGAGTTTCTTGGGGCAAAGTACAAGCACATTGCGGTTACGGCTCTCATAATACTTCACTACCGATAGTGCGGTGAAGGTCTTTCCCAAACCTACGCTGTCGGCAAGAATACAGCCGTTGTACTTCTCCAATTTGTTGATTATGGCAAGTGAGGCATCGCGCTGGAAATTGTATAGTTTGTTCCATATAACGCTGTCCTTGAAGCCTGTTGCCTCGTTAGGCAGTACATCTTCGGAAATATCTTCCAAAAACTCGTGGAATATATTGTAGAGTGCCACGAAATAGAGGAAATCGGGGGCGTTCTCTTTGTATGCATTGGTGATGTTCTCTATTACCTCGTCGGTAACGACCTGCAATTTGCCGGTGTCGTGCCATAACTGCTCGAAGAGGGTGAGATATTGCTGTGAATATGGCGCGTCGAGCTTGTTTATCATCGTGTAGGCATTGTCGCCTCGCTCACAGCCAAGTTCTACTGTTGTAAAGCCGTTCAACGGCATATAGGACTTGTCATCGACATTGGCAAAGCCCATCATATTCTCGCCTGTCCTGTTGGACTTGAAGCAGGCTTTCTTCTTTATCCACTCGGCGCACTCTTTGGCAACGGCACGCTGGGTAAGTTCATTGCGGAGCTTTACTTCAAACTCGGAGCCGTAAAGATTGCGTTCACGGTTGAGACGCGGAATGTAGAATTCACGCTTCTGCTTGCTTGCCTTTTCGGTGGTAAAGGTGGGAGAGGTAAACACAAAACGTAACTCTTCAATATCTTTGAGCTGTTCTTTCAATTCTTGAAAAGCATAGATAGAGAAGCAGGAAGCTGCGATAGAGAGTTTACTGCCCTCGCGCAACTCTACAACTAAATCTTCTTTTAGTGTTTTGTGTATATTGTCGATTATCTCCATTCCCCAACCATTGTGCCTAATGCTCTTTTGGTTACGGACTTCTAATAACCTAACTATTATGTTTTGATTAAATGTGCTTATCGGACACAAAAAAAGCGTGAGAGTCCATACCTGTTACTCGTCCCGCTATCTGAGGCCTTCGCATTGCCTATCTCTGTTGAACGAGCAACGCAGAAGCCTCACGCTGTATGTATATAACAAACCTATACACTAACAGTTGTCAATGATGTATAAACATCAACAACCATAGTGTAAACGGCATGCATAGACACACCACAAGGCATCTACCGCTGCTACATTCTTGACAGAGATTAGAAGTTGCGAAGTTCCAGACAGCCAAGAAAGAGCGTTAGTAAACGCTTTTCAATAAAATTTGCACCCTCCCACATAACCCATATCGGGCTTCTGCAAGCGATATGCATTTGCAAAAATAAACAAATTTATTTTAGATTCAATGCCAAAGGTTAGAAATGTGGAAAATGCACTATATTCCCTATCGCTTAAATATAAGATACTAATTCTATTTAATTAAAAGTTTAAATATTTATATTTGTAGACGATTAGGCAGAAAAATTATGCATAATTGAAAACTGTTTTGCTATTAACATACATTAGTTTTGTTAATATTCATTTGGCACAAATAGTCTACAATATTACTGTATAAAATATATTGATATCATAAGTTTTTAAACAAAATAAAAAAAGAATATGAAACTTTATATTATAGGAAAGAATTCAGAAGATAAGGGTAATCAACTAGAACAACTAACACAATTAATCCTAGAGCAATATAACATTAAAAATATTTGCAGAGGTATGATATCTACAGGTGGTGATGAAATAGATGTTTTTGGAGTGTCATATAATGGTTTAGGGAATATGGTAGAAGTTCCTATTATTTGTGAATGCAAAGCTCACGATAGACTCGTTACCTTACCTGATTGGCTTAAATTTATTGGGAAATTTTATACTAAATTTCTAGATAATCAAAACGTCAATGGATATTTCATCTCACTTTCTGGTGTTAATGGGAATGTCTTAGGTGCGTATGAGGAATTTAAGAAGAAGAACAAATCAATTAAATTGTTTCAAGGAGACGAACTTTTAGAGTTAATCTCAAAGCATTTTAATATTTCTCCTCAAAATGATATTATTGCTAAAGTTTCAGAATGTACGGATAGGAAAATACGAGACACCTCATTAATATATTATGATAAACTTGTTTATTGGGCTGTATCTTTTATTGAAGGCGGTTTTACATTATTGGACTCATATAACAACTGGATAGAAAAAGAAAAATATGAAAATTTACAATCTATGTTTAATGATTATACCAATTTGACAGATTACATAGATATTGAAACCGAATACAAACAACATATTAGGAAACAGTACATTGAAGGACATATATTATTTAATTGTATAAAACATTCAAAGATATCAATTGATGAATTGTTGAAAAGTTTTGAACATTATTCCCCGACAATAAATGTTCTTGCAACTGAGGTTATCAAATGTGCGATAAATATAGATTTTATAGAATATAAAAACGATATCTTTAGATTAACAAACATTACAAATAAAGCAGATTTCTTTAGATATATTTTAAATAGACCAATTATACCTGAATTGTTAGAATGTTCTATGTACAAAAACCTAATTAATGACGAATTAATATCTGAAATAGAAACGATTCAAGAAGGTATGCCTATACCTAATGACAAAAGACAAGACTGTATTAGGCTTTTACAGTTATCACCAACAGCTTTGATATATGCTGTTACTCCAGACTCTGTAATTCATCAAGGACGAAAATTAGAAAACTTTATAACTGATGAAATTGACAAAAAACATTTTGATATATTTATGGGCAATATTATTGATGGAGTGACGATAGATTTTGAAAACGCAAGTTTGCATAAGATTCACTTACAGAAATTTGGGTTAAAATCATTATCAATTAATAGGACATTGGTTATTAATGAAGATGAGAAAGACCAAATTATAATCAAACATGCATCAATATTAAAATTGGCAGTTCTGTCCGAATTCCAGAATGAACCAGCTGTTATAATTAATACTTTTGAAACCAGCAAAATAGAATAACATAATAAAACTCAATCATAAGATATATACTTTACATTATCAAGTAAGAATAAAGTTCGTATATTAAATAGTTTTTTTCGATTAGAACTTATGAAAAGAAACATTAAAATAGTATTAATATAGATTACTAATGGAAATAACACCTGCTAAAATTGTTTTGGAGTTTCAAAAATATCCAACTTTTCATCCTTTTAGATTGATCTCAGATTTATATTATGACAATGAAGGACAAATAAAAGAAATCAAGCCAGACAATGTGTGGGCTATAAACACAATTAATGCGATTATAAGTCCCTTAATAAACTTAGCGCGATATAGCAAAACTGCTTACGAGGATATGGTTCACTCAAAATTGAAGGCAAAGGATAAGAATAACTTTAATCGCCATAATCTAATTTCTGCTTATTGTGAACTATCTTTAATGAATACATTCTTATGTAGAAGCACTAACCCAGACTCATTTGCTTATGAGGACAAATGTCGTACTGATGCAAAAAGAAATGTTGAGTTTTCTATTAAAATGGATAGATTCATATTTCATGTAGAAGTTAAGACGTCTAATTTAATAGATGAAGATAGACGTATCGTAGAAAAACTTAAAGAGACAGAAAGAGTTCTTGTATTAGATGCTCGCCACAAGGATTACCAAACAATAGTAAATAAGGCAAAAAAGATAAACTTGCCTTTAATAGGAAGCCTTGACCGAAGAATCGATGATTTTCTAAGTAGTGCGAATGAAAAATTTGCACAAACCACCTCTGAATATGAGGTTAATTTACTTGTAATATGCTGGGATGACCGTATACAGCAACCTCTTATGGCTTTGAAGAGTTGTGAAGCAGAAGGACTTTTAACGAGTTATTCTTATAAAAAGGCAGAGGATGGAAGTTTACAACAATATCCTAATATTGATTGTATTATTGTTAATAGCAATTATTCTCTATTTAAAGATTACATAAACCTCGTCTTATATGAGCAAACTTATTTATATAATATTGTAAATCCTTTTTTTCAGGTCTTTACTAATAATTATCTAATAGATCATAATTTAACAGCAGACAGGATTGCAATAATTAATTCTATCATCCAACAGAAAACGGAAATAGTAGATGAAATTTATGCTTCAACTCTTCCGCCTGTAAGTATCGCTTTTATGAAAGGGCCGGAAAGCAATGTTATATCTTTTCGCCATATAAATATTGAAGACTGTTTGGGGCAAATTGAAGAATTATAATAATTTAAAAAGAAAGATGAGTATCAGGAATATAAAAAAGAAAAAAAGAAAAAAAGACAACAGCCACGTCCTAAACGAAAAAAGCAAAATCATCAAGTTTTAAAGCAGAAAAGTTCGTCAGAGCTAAATACTTATATAAAAAATGCTGGAAAACAACTTGTTGAAATGTTTAAAAATAAAGACAAGATTGTTGCTTTACTTAATGATAATATAAATATTATCGAGTATTATTTCCGTAAATACGATACAATACAATTGTTAGGTAGCATTGGATTGTATTTATTAGAAAACCTGCCTAATCCTGAAAAATCTTTCTATGCACAAAGTAGTGGTATTGGTCTTGATTTAGATGAAAACGCAGAAGTACTTGCCGAGTATGCCTTGAACTTTGGACTAGCCATACCGAACACTAACAAAGAAAATCCAACAGATGCAATTGTCGAAGAACTAAGAAATCGATTAAGGATCTTGTTCTTTACATATATACATTTAGATATGCCGCTTGAAAATGATTCATTAAAAATGCTAGAATGGTTAATACATATGGATACTATTGCAATTAGAGGTGATGGTTATCAAACTCATGTCTATGAGGTGTTTAAGGAAATGTTTATTCCTCATTCAGATTTCTACATAAAAGAATATGGGTATAATATAGAACAATTATTTAATTTTTTTATGGAATTAGAAGATCGAGTAATATGTAAAATTGCAAATCAAAATTCCTTGTATGGCACAAAAAAGATGTATGACAGGTTGCTAAAATGGGAAGAAACATACGGCAAAGCTGGTGATTTAATACTTGGGCGGAAACACGATGCTAGTAAAGGGATATTTGGAGATTTCGTCAATGCAAATCCAGATGTTCCACATTCCGAAGATTATAATCACTTAATTGCATATGAAACAAGCGACTATACTAAATCAGATATAATCTTTTGGGTTTATCCTCAAAATGAAGTGGAAAGAAACATTCTAAATTCTTTGTCTATGGAATTTGGGGATAATTCTTCATTTCTTGATGAAGGTGAATATAAAGGAAATATTATGAATGGGCATAGTATTTTCGAAAAGCCTTTTGTAAAAAACGGCGAAAAATTTTACTGTTTCACCCCTATGATTCCCCATCGTAATCTTTTCTTAATTGCAGAGAAACTTATGAAAAGAAACGATGCCTATTATCAAAAGAATTTTCAACAGAACTCTAGCTATATCAGCAGAGATGCATATATTGAAAGAAAGGCTAGAGAAGTGCTAGATTCATTTCTTCAAAATGTAAAATTCTATTCATCATTGTCATATACAGTGAATAACAATGGTGTAAGCAAAAATACAGAACTTGATATACTTGGAATATCGGATAAAGCCAACTATGTAATTGAAGTTAAAGCTCATGAACTTAGTCGCAAGGACAGAGTTGGGCTAGAAGGAGCGAAGTTTAAATTTAAGGTATCGGTTGCTGAAGCTTGCAGTCAATGCAACAGGGCTTATGGGTATATTAAACAAAATGATATTCCTAAATTCGGTAGCAAACTGGGGGAGATATCTATAGACAAATCCAAACCTACTTATAAGATTGTTGTTACATTTCAACATTATTATGCACTATTAGGCCAAATGGATAAATTAATAGAGTCTGGCTTGATGAAGGAAGAATATCGTGATACATGGATTGTTTCACTTTTTGATTTGATGGTTGTCTCTGAATTCATAGAAAACGAAGATGAGTTTTTGGCATATTTGAATATGCATAAAATAATAAATACAAATCATAGTACATTCCAAGATGAACTAGATTTGCTAGGCCAATTCTTAAATTTCGATTTAGCAAAAAAAGTGCAGCCTAATAAACCAATTTGGATATATGGAGGAACTGAGGATATTGATGTAGAATATTCTAAAGAATACTATCTCCCTATTAATCACAAGAACTAGAAATAGTAACATGTTTACACAATTCATTAATTCAGTGTTGGTTATTTCTTAAATATCGATTAGACACCCCTATAATTGGAGGGGATTTGTTGTGTTTCATTTGTAGCAAATAATAATACTAAACTGGACGAAATTAAAAATCTTATATCATCGTTCGGATTTAACATTACAAGTGAAAAAGTCGTAGATATATTATTGGCATATAATTTATTAATTTACAAGCAAGAGAATGGTAATTTGATAATAAATTATAGGGAGGATGATTTAGGTTCATATGATACAGAAAAATTATATATTTGCTAACCAAAGTGTTTGTATCATTATTATAAACCAATTGTATGAAACAAACAATTCCCCAGAACCGCCTATATAATTAAGGTAGTCCTGGGGATTATTATGTGTAGTAGTTTAGAAAGTCAAGCAATCATAGGTTTCGAGTATCTCCTCTTGCCGTAAGCCTAGATAGCGTTTGGTGATTGCAACGGAGCTATGGTTGAATAGTTCCATCAGCTTTACAAGTGCAAGTTCGCTGTTCTCGCCGTTCATTGTGTAAACCTGCCGGCCAAAGGTCTTGCGGAGCGAGTGGCAAGAGAAATTCTTCACCTTCAGCCGGTAGCGTTTCTTTGCCTCTTTAAGGATTACGTTTATTCGCTGAATGGTAAACACCGTTCCCTTCTGACTAAGGAATACCGGTGCGCTAATGCCGGTTGGGGCAATGTGATTATAGCATTCTGTTATATGCTGCCGTAGTTGTGGGTTCAGGCGTATGACTCTTGTCTTGCCTGTCTTCTTTTCAATTATGGTAAACTCTTCTGTGTTCAGAATCTGTCTCCATCTGAGAGCAAGAATGTCGGAAATTCTCAATCCTGTGAAACAGCCTATTGCCACAAGAAGCGAGATTTTGTAGTTTCCGTCTTTTGCTAAATTTCTAATAAGGTTCATTGCGTCGGACCATACAAGATAGTCCGCTGTAGTCTTTGAATATTTAAGTCCCATAATGTTCTGTTTTATTGGTTCGTAAATAATAATGAATGTTCTCTTTTTGTGCTTTTTTGTAAGTGGTTGATTATTAGCGAAACGTTCACTAATTATCAAAGTGAATGTTTTTCAAACACAAAAAACGGGAGAGGATTTTGTGTGTTTTCCTCTCCCTGATAATGCGAATTATGTGATAATCTCCGTTCTATGATATTCGACTTTCTCTCAAATACTCGGTTATACGCTGTTCGTAGTTATCACATTTCTCGATATTTTCATCAAGTGTATTTACCAGACAATCGAGATATATGCCATCTATGAATTTCACAAGTTTCCGTTCCTCTGATAATAGCTTAATCTCAAAAAGGTCTGTTCCCTCATTTAGTGTGATTTGTACAAAACCGGTATGTATGAAACCTTGAACGCGGATTTCCATTCCGCTGTCTATAACCTTTGCTTGTCCCGGATCAATACCCCAAGACATAATGACTGTCATCTGCGTTTTTAGAATCTGCCAGATGTACATTGCAAGTTCGTAGTTTCTGTTTGTGTTTTCTGTTGCTTCCATATTACGCTGTGTACTTTTCATCGTCAATACTCTTGTTAAGTTCACGTACTTCGTCAATGATATTCTGGTAATCATCGACGCTGAGTTTACTGAAATAGTAGCCATACCACTCCTTGAGTTCTTCGCCTGTTATATCGGGATTGCATCTTAATACATCTTCTGCAATCATATAAAGTTCTTCCATTTCGTCCCAATAAAGATTACCATAACTGTAACCTTCATATTTATGAGGATAGACTTCTGTGCAGTTCTCGATTATATGCTCAACGAATTTCTGACAATTCAGTAGGTCGTTCTTATCGGTAAACTCCTCGTCGGTATGTGGTTTGTAGTATCCGCAGGACATATTGATGCAACTTACTTCTACACCGCGCTCCTTCAACTCCAATACATCTGTCATCATACCATCTTCGGGTTTGTATCTAAATAGATGGTGGTCGGTTGCTTTAATGAACTCCTCGCTACAAAGCTCGGTGAAGGATATTGAGGTGATGAGGTCCTTATTACCCCTACGATCACACTGTATTACAAAGCGGCAATCGGTAAAGAATGCAATATCTGCTTGTGCTGAACCGCGGCAGCCTATCTCTTCTTCTACAAAGAAGGCGGCTTTCATATGGTCATACTTCTGCAGGCATTTAAGCGCAATCCAAATGCCGTTCTTGTCATCTGCGCCAAGCCCCTCTTGTCTATGGTTCTTGGGCGAGTAACCGAAAATTACATCTTCTGATTCTATACAGACAAAATCTTTGCTGTGGGTTTTCTGTACCTGATCAAGGTGAGCAATAATACAGCAATAACTATTTGCTTTACCTTTTGTCACATAGATATTTCCTTTTGCATCGGTTGTTACTTCTGCTTCGGGTATATTGTTATAAATCCATCGCTTGATGAATCGTCGCATCTTCTTTTCCCCACCTGACGGAGAATAAATACTGTATAGTGTCTTTAATAGTTCCATTGTGTTTCTATTTTAATGGTTAATGATTTGTGATTGTTAGGCACACAAGGTAAGCGAATATCCAAAGGGGAGGTTTGTTTCAATATCCACCTCGTTGAAATACTCATCACCGTATCTGTGCCAATCGTTTTCTATAAGGTTTGTTCTTAGAGTGTCGATATGGATTGTCTTTCTTACGTAGCAGTTAAGTTCCTGGTTCCACTCGTTGAAATGGGTAATCTCATCTTCGTCCTCATAGTAGTCGGCATCATACTCGCTGTAATGCCAATGCTCTTGCTTATACTGTTCTTCTGCCTTGTCGGCACAATCGTCGCGGCAATAATCCAGTTCTGTCATTTCGGAATATGCCCCCTCGGAGGTTACAAATGCTTTGCCACAGATTGGACACTCTGATACATCGTCTTTATGATAATAGGCATCTTCGCTCTCTATCCATACGAACTCACTAAGATTCTCGGTATCTACATAATACTCGTGGCCGTGTACATAGCAGAGGGTGGTATCGTAACAAGAGTAACCGTGATAATCGTCGTATGAATCGTACTCCTCCTCTTCCAATGCACCTTCAGTTGTTGCAAGGTCATAATCACCTTCGCCGTAATTTGTGGCGATGCGAGTGTCGATATTGTACCACTTAAAACTGTCCTGATAAGAAAGGTAATCCTCGTAGTCAAGGTTGCACTTTATGCGGAATTTCTTCTCAAAAAGACTGTTGCCCTCTGTATCGACAAAGTTTCTGGGTTCTCCACAACCAGCTGTTATCTGTTTGTAACCGTCGATCTCGCCTTTCTCAATCAAAGCGTCGATTAGTGCTTTCTTGTAAATTTCGTTGCCGTTGGTGGCGTATTGTCGCTCGGCTAACCTCCAAACTTTATCATCTTGGTCAAAGACTTCTGTGTAGATGATGCAACGTGCTATTATTTTACCTTCGCTATTTTCAAGATAGGCAACTTTTGCCTTTACTGAGTTTTTGTAGAAGTAGAAATACTCCTTGTCTACCATACAACTTCCGAAGTTTCCTTGAAGGTACTCTGATGAGTAGATTCTCTCAAAATCATCGTTTACAAAAAGTGTGTATTGCGGTATCTTTCCTACAGCGTATGCTTTCCACTCAAGCGAGAATTCTTCGCATAGCCAGTTAATGACGCTCTCTGGAAGGTTCTGCCCGAAAGGTGTGTCTAAAATCAAGGTACGAAAGAACTTACCGCATTTCATCTTGAATATTCTATCGTTATTCTCGTGGTTGATGTAACGAATGGAATTATGGTCTTCGTCCTCACAAATACCGTTGTTGCAGTCTGTGGAGTATTTGTTGCTGCCATAAAATTTGTCTATCAGGGTTACAATGTAGGGCAGGTCAATGGCAGCATCTCTTATTTTGCCGGTGAGTGTCTGTTTGAGTGTCTGCATATCTGATATGTGCAGGAGTTCGTAGTTGCCACTCTTCACGGCATCGTGTAGCAATCGCTTGTCTTTAATAAATGACAATAGTATCTTGTTCTTGCGGCTTTTTGTTCCGTTGCTGTGATAGTTGAGTCCGAATATCTCTTTAAACTCGTCGTAGTTTTGAAATTTGTAGTATAACATAAATTGTTTGTGTTTTGATTGTTTGTAATTGGGTTAAATGAAAAAAGAGAGGGCCACCGTTTGTATTGGTAGTCCTCTCTTCTAGTTTGTTACCGGGCATTGCGCCCTTGTTTTTAGCCAAGGAACCAGCTATATGTCTCATCTGTATGCTCGATAGCTTTCTGTATTCCTATGGCAAAATCTGTACAATTCTGATTTCTTTCGAGCCACTTATCTACGTAGCTCGCCTTAACAGCTTCATTAAGCAGCTGCATAAGATTCCAACAGGTTATATCCTCGCCCTCTCGTTTGCCGAAGTTGGGGTTTGAGGTATAGTTTCGTGTTGCGGCGTTGATTGCCTGGTCTCCCAAGATTATCTCGGGGAGCTCACGCTGTTGTTCTGTCGGCAGTGCTTGATACAATCTCAAGCGACCGATAATCTGACAAAATTGTTGTTCTGTGATTGTTGTTCTGCCCAGGTTCTCAAGGAGGGTTAGGTTCTCCTCTTTCTTGGGCTCAAATTGTCTGAATAGTTGAGTGGCTTTCTCCAGTAGGTCAAGTTCTGTAAGGCACTCGATTGTTCCGCTGTAACCATCGCATGTGAGCATAAGGTTACTGCATACTCTTACCTGCCATCCTACAAACACCTTGAATCTCTCAGGTGATTTCTTGGCATAAAGCTTATCCTCGTTGTAAGCGCGGACACCACCTATGCAAAGGTAGATTGTCTGTCCGTTGATTTCTCGCGTGAGGTCTTTGATATGACTGCACCAAGCCAAACGTTGGTAGAATAGTGTCTTTTCATCCTCACTAAGCTCGTTTGCTTTCTTGTGCAGGGCTGACGGCACTCTTCCAATGATGGGGTGCGATGCTCTGCACTCTGTTTCGGTTAATTCTCCGAAGATATTACTTGCTGCCTCGCGTACAACATCTATGAATTGCTGATGCGCTATCGTTAGGCTGTTATCCGAGAATGTCGGTACAATGCAGCGGTTGAGTTCTTCGATTGTTACCGCCTGTGTATTGCTCTCGATAAAGTTAGGATGCTCGTTGTCGATTATCCCTTCTGTTGTTGATACTATCGTTCCTCTCTCGGGCACGATTGTAAGTGGGTTGTTGTTTGTCTCCATTTGTTATCTGTTTTTAGGTTAATGAATTGCATAAAAGAAAAGAAACCAAGAATTACGTTAATTACTGCTTAGTTCTTAATGTTTCTTAGTTTCTTGTATGTTTTTGTCAAGGCTAATATGGCCTCTAAAATGACTATAAAAGTCTCTAATTTTTTCACATAGTTGTGCGTGTTTAGGTTGTTTTTACTTCGGCCGATTCAGTTTGTGCATCGGCTGGTTCTGTTGTTGTTTGTACTTGGGCTTTCTGGAATCTACCCTTAAATCTGTCATACAAATCGACTGCTACGCCGATTGCAATTACGATTGAAGCCGCTGTATTTGCAGCTCTCAGTGTTTTTGAAAAGTTACTCATTTGGTTGTTTACTTTTTTGTTATTAATACTGTGTTGTTTCTCTCTATTTTCTCTGTTTACTATTTATTTTCTATTAAATTGTTGATTATTACATATATAAGGCTTTGAGGGAGTGTAAAACGGAGAGAAAATATAGGCTATACTCTGCGAAAAATGCATTTTTTTATCAACTTTCGCAGAGTATCGAGGGGGGGCTTGAAAATATTAGTGCTGCAATATTGAAAATTATCGGAATTATCAATTGAAAATTGTCGGAATTGTTGTTTGTTATTGTTTGTTTGTATATCTTTGACAACGTAATATTAAATCCATAGAGTTATGTACCATAGCAGATTAGTTGAAAAAGAGATTGAACTGAAATTGAGAACATCGGGTGCAGTTGTTGTTGCAGGACCAAAATTCTGCGGCAAAACAACAACTTGTATGCTCTTCCAAAAGAGTTTTGTCAAGTTGAATACAAAGCAAAGTATTGCTATGGCAAGAATGAATCCAAAGGCTGTTCTGCAAGGTGAAAAACCTAGATTGATTGACGAATGGCAGAAAGCACCGGATATATGGAATCAAGTAAAAGATGAACTTGATTTTAATTATGAATTTGGTAAATACATATTGACAGGTAGTTCAACCCCTGCTGATAAAACTGAAGTACATCATAGTGGAGCCGGCAGGATTACTCCTGTAAAGATGCGTCCTATGAGCCTGTGGGAATCCAAAGAATCAAAAGGTACTGTTTCTTTGATGGATTTGTTTAGCGGAGGTAATGAATTTCCGTGGGACTTAAATAGTGATTTCACACTTAACGATGTTGCGTACTTGATTTGTCGTGGAGGATGGCCTATTTCGGTACTTGCTCCGGAGGAGATTTCCATTGAGATTACAAAGAACTATTGGAATGGGCTTTTTGTTTTTGAGGATTGCGAGAACGAACGTTTCAGGAATAAGAAACCCGAGGTGCTGAAAATGATTGTAAGAAGTTATGCCCGTCACATTTCTACAGAGGCGGCAATCTCAACCATCATAGCCGATGTGAGACAAAGCAACGAACGCAAGATGGATGAAAAGACTTTTGATGACTACAAAGAGGCTTTACAAGATTTATACATACTTGAAGATATGCCTGCTTGGAATCCGAATATCCGTTCCAAGACTTCAATCCGCTCAACTCCAACAAGGCACTTCGTAGATACTTCAATAGCTTGCAGAGCACTTGGAGTTATGCCGGAAGATTTAATGCGTGACCTTGAAACTTTTGGACTGTTTTTTGAGGACATGGCTGTTAGGGACTTAAGAATATATGCCGGAACCTTTGGCGGTGAAGTGCTACATTATAGAGACAATGCCGGTTTGGAGTGTGATGCCGTGATACATCTTGAAGATGGTAGCTGGGGTGCCGTAGAGATTAAACTTGGTGGCGATGACCTAATAGAGGCTGGTGCAAATTCGCTTAAATTACTTAAATCAAAAATCGAAGAAAAGAGTGATGAGAAAAGCCCTTCTTTCTTAATGGTACTAACAGCAACGGGCGGTGCATATAGAAGAGAAGATGGCGTTTTTGTGGCACCCATAAATTTACTAAAACCATAATTCTTGCTATCCGAAAAAAAGAACCACCTTGCCGCAGTCTCTTCAACTGTAGCTTGGTGGTTTAATAGTTCAATGCTTTCGTCTAAGGTGCTTGACTCATAGATTACTTGCACATCTTCTATTCTTCCAATAAGACACGGACGCTCTTCGCACTTTCCGGACTTACCAGGTATAAATGAATTTTGTGTTTTATATTTAGTTGCTATGTCCCCTCTCTAAAGGCCGGACTATAGCTCTTTCTATTTATAAGGCGGTCAGGGGATTTGAGACGGTAGAAAAAATTGCAGGCTTTTAATCGTTTTTTATCTACATTATTCTATCTTTGCAATAAGAAATGTTTCCTAAATGTTTCCTAATTTATTTTTAAAAGTTAATTAACAGGAAGTACAAATCGGTTTAAGAAGCTATAAAACAGTCAATTAAAGCACTCGGATTACATCGCTCAGTATATTTCTCAACAGACTCATAATCTGGAGGTCCCTGGTTCAAGCCCAGGCTGGCCCACTTTAAAAATCAAGGAGTTACGAAATTCGTAACTCCTTTTTTCTTGCCTTTGCGTAAACAATGCGTAAACAAACTGTTTGAGTTGACCGTGTTTTACACATAGAATTTCAATGATGCTCTATGCAATCCTGTAATATCTTTACCCGAAGTTTTGTTAGTGCAACAACACTTTACGATTAAATAAACTCAAATATACTCCATTTGCATGTTGATTTACAGAATAATGTTGTAACTTTGCAAATGCAATGCATTTATGACAAACCATGACCAAGAGGTGCTCTTTCCTAAAAAGGAAAAGTGAGTTTGCCTAACCTTCGTGGGAGGGTCATCCCATTCCGATGAATCGAAGCGTAGAGGGAGTATTAGTCGGAAGATACTCTATTTCAAACAATACGTGAGAGTTGCTTCAGGGGTTGAGACCGATTAGCAGAAGCCCGGTTACCAGTCAGCGACAGAAGACAACGAGATTGCACCGCTGCATATAACGACAATGTTTTTATCCGTCAAAGGATAGGGACTCAGTGGTTATATGCAGCGTTTTGTATATGTACGCCTCACATTGCAAAGCGGCTGTATTCAGAGGTTATGTTGAACATAAACAATGAATGCAATGGAAAAATTAACCAAGTCATTGTCTCTTTTCAAAGAGCGTAACTGTTCTGTCTCTATCGTGTTGGATTCACGTACTCGTAGGAAAAATGCGTATGAATTTCCATTATCTCTCCGTTTCACGATTGACCGCAAGTTCTTCTATTTTACAGTTGGAAGTTCTTTTACTGAGAAAAAGTTCTCGGAAGTCTGCAATGCGATGAAATGTAAAAGCGAGAACTACAAACTTCAGAAGGAGTGGAAAGATACCATTGCCCCCAAGTACAAAGAAATCTTGATGAACCTGAACAAAGGCGGCATCCTGACATTTGAGATGGTACGTCAATGTATCATGGGTGAAGAAGTGGTGCTATCCAAAGAGGACATAACCCAATCACAATCCTTTATTAGTATATGGGAGCAAGTCATTCATGAGCTCCGAACAGAAGACGGTGGGGTACGTTTTACGACAGCCGAGAGTTATGAGTGTGCGCTCAAATCATTCAGAAAGATTCTTGGAGAAAATGCAATCAAGGGCTTTTGTATCTGTGCGGCAGAACTTCAGAAGTGGAAGGATGGTATGCACAATGGAGTAAAAGACGAAAATGGTGTGATTGTCGGGAAAATCAGCGACACTACCGCTGGTATCTATTTGCGTTGTTGCCGTGCCGTATGGAACAGGTGTGTACATGAGGGTTACCTCAAAGATGTTCCCTATCCTTTTTCCAACAAAAAAGAGAAAGGGCTTGTGAGCATTCCCAAGAGTGCAAAACGCAAGCAGAGCTTCTTGAACGTAAATCAGATGACGGAACTATACAACCTTTTCGTATCAAAGAAGTATCCTGAACATTGGTCGGAAGAATATGTGCAACGTGCGCATTATTCATTGGGATTATTTCTTGCCCAATATCTTTGCAACGGTTTCAATATGGCTGATGCTGGTCGCTTGACCTATAATAGTTATTATTATCAGACAAATGGCAAGGCTTTCCGCTTCAATCGAAAGAAAACATCACGACGAAGTGCAGACGGTTCAGAGGTGATAGTCCCTATCATCCCTCCCTTACAATATGTATTGGATGAGATAGCTGCACCTCCTACCCGGGACGGTTTTGTCTTCCCCGATATATTAAAAGGAGCGGAAACGGAAGAGTTGCGCCGCAAATACACTATGCAAGAGAACTCAAACGTGAAAGATCGTGTTATCAAGATTTGCCATGAGGCATTGAATTGGGATAAGTCCATCTGTCCGTCCGGCACATGGTGCCGACACTCGTTTGCTACTAATCTGCATAATGCCGGAGTGGATATGGATTATATCTCTGAAAGCATGGGGCATTCAACTTTTGATCATGCCATTACCCAAATCTACATTGAGCATTATCCTCTTGATATACAGATGCAGAACAATTCAAAGTTGTTAAACTTGGAGAATTCTTCTGAAAGGGATGCTCTGTTGGCGAAGTTGGCAAGCATGTCCACAGAAAAACTGCTTAAACTATTCAGATAACCTTAATCCGTAATGCTGATGATAAATTTCATAGAAAGGATAAAATCCTATTCCAAAAGGAAGGATGCGGCTGATATGGCTATCCGTGCATGGAAATCAGCTAACGAAGAAGTGTATGCCGACTTTTATAAGCGCATCGATGCTGTGGCTAAAGGTGATATGTCTGTTCTGATAGATATGTATCAGATGATGCGTGACTGTACACCACCAGAAGCTTTGATTATGTACAATTGGCTCTCTGATTTTGCGAACGGCAAAGATGTAACAGCCATCACGAACCAACAATGGGCTGGCCAATATACCGAGACCATCGCCAGATGTATCACCAACATGCGTTTATGGATAAGCATCAATGTGAAAACAGGTACGGTAGAACTGCTTACTTCTCCGAAATCAGGGCGGCTGATGGTTCATTCTGAAACACCTATTGAAATATGGAATCGTCTGCCGCAGGAGTTAAGGTCCTATTTGATTGGACAATTAGATATGTTCATGAAAAACAGCAAGGGATGTTATCTGTTGAGTAAGTTGGAAAGGAAAATGGTTTATCAGTTCCTGACCTATATCTCTCAAATTATTTTCCTCTCTTATGCGGTGTTCATTGGCGGATTCATGGCTAACCTGTATGACCGTGTAATGGAAAAGAAAGAAGACTTGGCTTATTGTATGTATTATTTCGTGGTATTTGACCACGGTCTTTCACGTATGGTCAAGTTATTCAACCGCCTGTTGAACAATGAAGAGGTTGACCATGGCGATATACTTCTTGTAAAGTCATGCGTTACCCTGCTTGTCAATGGAAGTATAGAGATGGGCGCAGAAACTAAAGCAGACTGGGAAGATACTATAGAAGACTGTACCCCGGAAATCTGGAAGGAGGTGATGTTTGCCTTACGAAAAGTAAAAGGCAGGCGAGGCAATAGAAAGGTGATACAATCATTGGATGATATTCTTTTGGGCGACAAGGAACGTATCAAGCAGGGTATCCTTTTGTTTCTTGAAGAGAATACAGAGGACATAAGTCTTGCCTATCTGTTGAAATCATTGGTAAAGTCCGGCAAGATAAAAGCGTCCACAAGATACATGACATTCCACCGTGCCATAGAACAGTTCTCCCAACGGCATTATGGGCACGATATACCACAGAAGCGATACGGGGAAATCAAGGAACTTACTTTGAACTCACCCCAAAGAGGAAGCAGTTACACCAAAGCAAAACGAATAATAGACCGATGGACGGATTATTTTATCAGTAACGGGTAGTTGGGAAATCCAGCTATCCGTATTTATTTTGCAAACAACTGTTGTAATACGGTCGGTTAAATTAAGGAATAAATAAACCGACCAATACACAGAGTTTCACACACTACCTTTGCTTGCGAAATCGGTTTCACAGAGTTGAACCGAGACTTAAAGTATTTAATCATCAAACAAGTAAAGGTATGGAAGAAAAACTCAATCTCGACCAATTACTCCAAAAGCCTATCGCCATGATGACGGGCGAAGAACTTTGCTTTCTCATCACCAAGAGCGTGGAAAACACAGAAACGGCCACTCCCCAAGTGGCATCCAAAGGCAACTACTATGGCATAGAGGGTATCGCTCGTGTGTTCGGATGCAGTGTACCCACGGCAAACCGCATTAAGAAAAGCGGTGTCATAGACAAGGCTATCACACAGATAGGACGAAAAATCGTAGTGGATGCAGACCTCGCACTGTCTTTGGCAAAGGAATCAGGTGACATTCGTATCAAAGAATAGCGGTATGGATGATAATTGGAAAAAGAATCTGGCAACAGACAGTTACGGGAATCCGGTTCGTTCCATCAGTAATCTCCGGCTTATTTTCACACTGGATGAGAATCTTAGTCAGATAAGGTATGATACCTTCTGTCAGGACGATGTGTGTTTCTGCCCTTTGTTCCGCAATGTCAATGGTAACAAAATTGATGAGGAGTCGGCAGGAAAGATACAGGACTATCTGGAAAGGACATACAGGATGCGTCTGACACAGAATAAGGTGTTCGAAATACTGAAGACCACTTCTTCTGAACGGAGTTTTAATCCTGTACAGGAATTCATTACACAAGAGACATGGGACGGACAACCTCGCATAGCCACAACCATCATAGATTATCTTGGAGCAGAGGACACTCCGCTTGTCAGGGAACAGACAAAACTTTGGTTCGTGGCGGCTGTAACCAGAGTATTCAATCCAGGTTGCAAGTTTGACAACGTACTGACCTTACCCGGTCCCCAAGGTATTGGTAAAAGCACCTTCTTCAAAGCCATCAGTGGGAGATGGTTCAACGATTCATTCTCTTTCGCCAGTGGTGACAAGGAGAAAGTGGAAACCATAACCAATGGCTGGATTATTGAAATCAGTGAGTTGAATGGTTTGAAACGGGCGAATGACGCGGAAGCTGCCAAGGCTTTTCTAAGCCGTTGCAGTGATTATATGCGTCCGGCTTATGGGCATAAGGTGGTGGAGTTCATGCGGCACAATGTTTTTGCGGCTACCACCAATGAGGCAAACTTCCTGCAAGGAGATAATGGAAACCGCCGATGGTGGATTATCCCTGTCAAAGGCAACGGTCATGTGTCAGATTGGTTGGATGATTTGCAGTGTTCCGTTCCTCAACTTTGGGCAGAGGCATATACATATTATCGACAAGGAATGAAACTCTACTTGTCACCGGACATGGAGAATGAGGCCAACGAAGTGCAGATGCAACATTCCAACATTTTTGTTGACCCAATCATGGAGGACATAGAAATGTATCTGGAACGTGAGGTTCCCATGCAGTATGCAAATTGGATGATTCCGACACGACTGGCTTATCAGAAAGGAGCATACTCAGAGCCAAATTCCACAATGACCTCACTCAATATGGTTTGTGCCCGGCAGATAATAGAGGAACTGCCCAATGATTTGGTCAGACGAAATCCGTTCAAATACACTTCGCAATACATCAATCGCCTAATGTCCATGATTCCAAATTGGAAACGGAGCGAACAGGAGAAGGTCAAGGGGCTGCATCCCGCCTATTGCGACAAAACAGGACGGACGAAATACCCATGGGTGAGGATGGACGCTCCAAGTGAAGAATCTTGTGCGACACTGCCAAGTGAACTGGAATTGCCATTCTAATTTCAAAATAAGGGAAAAGAAAAAACTTATGTCCCCTTGTCCCTTTTGCCCTCGAAAAAGAATAAAAATAGGAAGTAAGCAAAATAGAAAGTTATAAAAATGCTTGGGACACGGGACAATATAAATCACAATATGAGAAAAGAAGAACTTATCAAACAGCTACAAGAACGTGACTCGTTGTTGGCAAATGCGGTCAGCCACATGGTTACGTATGTTCAAAACCGTTATCCCTCCACCTTTCCAAGCAAGGAACAGACTGAGGCGGTGAACAATTACCTGCGAAGTGTCCATGCCGATGGAGACGGAAGTATGTCAGAACGGAATTGTGAAAACCGTCGTATCGCTTCACAGAACATTACCATTGCCGCCATCCGTGTATTGGACAGCCAACAACTGGACAGGCTGCAAAACGTACTTGACCACATCGCATACGACAAGGAGTATTATATGCCGGAAAGAGGTTACGGTATGCATTGCTGACTTTCTCTTTTGGCTGCACCATTTATAAATCATCTCAAATTATACAGACGATGAAAACAGATTATTGTATAGTACTTTCGTCAGAGCAACTTGCGTATCTGGCAGGAAGCAAATACGGCATTGACCGTATGAAGATATTGCACCGACTTATTGAAGCGGCTGTGTTGGAAGAAACAGATTATGGCATAAAAGGATTTTCCACAACCTTACAAGTGGGGCAAGCCATCCTTTCGGAAGTGGATTTGTCCTGCAAGTTAGGCTATGACAAAAAGACCATATCCCGCGTACTTGACAAGATGAACCAGTTAGGAATTGTCACATCCACGCAGAGTAATCGCACAAGCATCCACACGCTGAAATGTGTATCAGCATGGATGTTGGATGGCAACAGAATAGACAATCCTTTTTATGTCCGAATAAAAGACCGGCAAGAAGAAGGAGAGGATGATTGTAGGCAAACAGAAGAATGAGGGGGCGTTTCCGATTCAGATTTTTCCTTCGCAGGCAAAATGCCTGTTATATCAGATAATGGAGAAAGTCCTTATTTCTGTTTCTTCACAGTCTGCGGCAGAGGAAGAATCCAACGAGGATGTTTCAGCAGATGGTCAGACATAACCATATTGGATATGGCGGTAGAGCCTATGTTTTCGTGTGGGGTCTTGCAAGAAGTTCCTATGTCGTACAAATTCGCTGCGCTCATCCGTACCTCATAGGCATATTCCGGCAGTCGCAAGCTCCCACCGTGCTGTCCAATTTTAGAAAGAAGTTTCACTCATAACACAATGAAGTATGAAGAAGAAAAAGAATATCAGCAATGAAGTTGACGAAGAAAATGACAAGAAAGTTATAAAGCGTACCCTGCGACTTGAAGCTAGGGTGACGGAACAGGAATACACCCAAGCGGCAGAACTTGCCAAAACCTGCGGTTTGTCCATAAGCAACTATGTGCGCCGCACTGCTTTAGGGCAGCACCCACGGCAACGGCTGTCTGAGCGTGAGGTAGAAGCCTTATGCAGTCTGACGGATGTGAGAGGCGACCTTATCCGTATTGCGGCAGCAGTAAAGTCCATTCAAGCGGATAAACGTGCAATGTATTTTAGCGATACCCGGTTTGTGGAACAATGGATGAGAGCTGCCACGCAACTAATCAACCGCTGGAGCCAAATAGAGAATTATCTTACCGAATAAATTTCCTTACCCGTTATGATAGCAAAAGCCAGTACCATATCGCATGGCGCAAATGCCATAAGGTATTCTGTCAATAAAGACAGAGCGGATATAGTCAAAGCCAACCTGTTGCCCGATGACATTTCACCGGAAGCGATGTACGGTCGGATGATGCTCGTGCAAAAGATGTTTGCCGAGAAAATTAACAAGGGCAGACCTCTTGGCAGAAACGTGATAAGAATTGAAATTTCCCCGTCCGAGGCAGAGAGCCGAAACTGGACAATGGACGACTGGGCACGTTTGGCAGATGAGTTCATCTGGGTATTCGATTCCATAGACCTTTCCCAAAAGACCAAACGGGCTTCCTCAAAGCAGACCAATCTCAAAGGTTCGCAATACATAGCCGCTCTGCATCGTGATTCCAAAAGTGGCATTCTCCACCTGCACATTGATGCCAACCGTGTGGATATGAATGGAAAAATAAATGATAGTCATAAGATTGGTGAGAGGGCAGTCATGGCTGCGAATATCATCAACGAAAAACGAGGATGGGTACAGTCCAAAGAAATCGGCATACGGCATAGGCAGGAAATCTCAAACTGTTGCATGGAGATACTTCGTACAATGGACAAATTCAGTTGGCGACAATATGAAATGGAACTGACAAAACGGGGTTACAAAGTACACATACAAGAAAATGATAAGGGAAAAGTTTATGGTTATTCCATCAAACGGGGTAACTCAAATTATAAATCATCCGTGTTGGGTATCGGGAGAAATCTGACTCTATCAAAGATAGAGGCTACTTGGGCAAAACTGCATCAGCAGGAAAGGAAATCCGAGCCAACAAAATCTATTCCTCAACAAACACGGACAGCAGATTTGACTCCTATTTTACTGCCTGTTATAAAGCATTACGATATTACGACAGACGAATATCACAGCTACCATGTAGAGATACCCGAAGCCGCTGACAATATCATCCGGCAAGATTGTTCTTTGGAGGAAGCTCATCCGTTAGCTAAGATTAAAGAGATACAACACACGGCTCTTTTACTCTTTGCAGGATATATGGATGCTGCTACCAGTATAGCTGTTTCAAGTGGCGGTGGCGGTTCTGACACTGGAGGTTGGGGAAAAGACAAGGACGAGGATGAACTTGAATGGGCACGCCGTTGCGCACGAATGGCAAACAGCATGTGCAAACGCAGGAAAGGGCTGCACAGATAATTCACTTTTTATAAATACAAGAACATGGGTGTAGGAAGATCAAGGGGCACTTCGCCTATAAATGTCAATGACATGTTGGAGAACGTCGAAATGAACCAACAAATTGAGTCAGAAAAACAAGAATTTGATAAACTTCTCATAGAAATAAGAGAAGCAAAGGAAACGCTGATAAAATTCAATGAGGATTTGGAGAAAGTAATTGCTGTCGAATGCCGCATTGAAGGTGCGCTCAAAGCGGCAGCTGGTAGTTGTGACAATATAGTCAGTGGTATCTGTAATGCAATTGTGAAAGCTGAACGAGACACGAAATTCAAGACAACAATTACCCCAAAGCAACTTACAAAGCTTAGGCAACTTATAGACCATTCTGTAGAAAGTTGGATCTCGGTATTGGCAAATCACCGTGCCGAACAATCGAAACTTATTACCGAGCATGAATCCAATATGCGCAAAATCCTCAGACGGAATGAGGGCATTTGGTTCTCTGACTTTTGGATAAAAGTCTTGCTGATATTTTTGTTCGTTTATACGGTGGGATTGGGACTAGTGGTATATTATGCCATTTGACATATCAGAAATAATAGTCAAAGTTTGCGCTGTTTTTAACTTGCCAGCAAATTACCGGCAAGTTAAAAACAGAATGGAACCACCTAAAAATCATTGGTATTTTCTCTTCTCAATACTTCTTTGGCAGGTTACCGGCAAGTTAAATTCTTGTTATGTAGTTATTTTTTTGCGACGATATTTCTGATTTGGGTCGTTGGGTTTTTCGGGAATAGTACGTTCAAGAACACCGAGCTCTATTAAGGAAGTAATATACTTCTGCCGATTTTTAGATTGATTGGAAATTTTCAACCTATCCATAATTTCCTGCGCAGTCCTCGGTACGGAACAAAAGTTTCTAATATCCTCTTCCTTCTTTGTCAGTTTACGAGTAACCAAGTTCATACGAGGTTGGTTACTTTTCTTATCAGCTTGGTTACTTTTATGCTCATTAGCAATCATAGCTTGGTTACTTTCTGCTTGAACTTGGTTATTTTTTTCATTAGCTTGGTTACTTTTACGCTCATTAGCAATCATAACTTGGTTACGTTCTGCTTGAACTTGGTTACTTTCGCGAGGTATGGTAATAACAAATTCGTTGGCGGCATGAGTGATTTCTTTGTCTTCTACTCCATTGGAAAAAGCGGTATTTGGATTGTATTCAAGCGCACGGCGCACACCACTTCCTGCTCCGGTATAGGGTAACAGGTAGTTGGCATTCGTAAACAAGAACATATTGCGAGGCATTGATGTGCCGTTTTTTATATCTTCAATTGTCAACCCATTTGGCAAAGTTCCTGGACTGTGAATTTCTACACGATTGTCAAATATGAAAATACGAATCGGAGACTTAATATTCAGCGAGCGGTGTACAAGTGCATTAACGACATACTCGGTAAGACTTTCGTAAGGTATTTCCAGTTCACCAATAGAATTGAATTCCTTTTCGACCTGAACCTTACGCAGATTGCGAGTAAAGAAATTCATAATGGTACGGAATTGATGGAGCAAGTTACCCTCAATTTCCATATCATGCATTTTATCACGGAATTGTGTACCACCAACAGAATTACCGATATAGCTGATACATTTTGCAGTCATAACAGGTAGCCAACGCTGCGTATATTTACCGAATAGCAGCATTGCCGCAACATTTATTTTGCCATCCGGACGGATGAAATGTAGATTTCTGAGCAATTTTTCGATGGTTGTTCCTTTTATAATGGTTTCGGCCATTGCATCAAGCGAATAATCTTTCATATTCAACTCGTCGATGTTTTTCCCTTTAAATACCGGTGCAAAACGGCTCATTAGATAAAGTTTGATAGTATCTGCATCCAAATCATCAATAGTGGCATTAGGTACGGCAGCCTCGTCTGGGGCAAAACTACCGCATTCACTCATCATCTCTGCAAGCTCTGAATTGTCGAACACCTTACGTTTGTCTGCACCATTCTTCACCCATATAATCCCCTTGTTGTCATGATATGGCTTGTTCTTACCTTCTGGAATTGTGGCGATAACAACTCCACCACCTTTCACTGGAACATTCTCCACTTCTATTAGTATATTGGGAATAACATTTTCTGATGCAATATTTGTCAGTAGATTTGTCGCTTCCTGCAATTCTTGATATGACAGAGCATTGATTACCCCCGTCTTGTCATTTATGCCTATGACAAGTTGTCCACCACGAGAATTGCAAAACGCCACTATCTCGCAACTTATGTCATATCGATCATTCGCACGCTCCTTAAACTGTAACTTTCCATCCTCTGCCAAGTCACGCATTTGTAGTAGTTCTTGCTCTGTCATATTCTTTGATAATAATTTTTGCTTATTATATGTTTCAGCTTTAACTCGGATACTTTATGGTTTCTGTAGAAATTTAATGTCAGACTCTATTAAATCTGCGTCTGTCAAAAAACCTAATTTATATTTTAGGATACGTCTAAGTTTCACTTTCCCTCCTCCTGACAAAGAAAAATAATCACTAGTATAATCAACGTCTGAAATTAATGAAATATATTTTTCAAATGAATCTTGAATGCCTTCATTCTCAATGATAGCTTTCAATATATCAAACAACACAGATATGCCTATTGTCTTAGTAATGACACTATCTGCTGACGCATTTTTCCATAGAATTTCATTCACTGCATCAAAATACCTAAATATAATTTCATATATTTCTTCGTCTTTGTTTTCTATATACAAGTTCCTTAATACAGAAGCATCTCGTTTGCCATTACTTTCCATTTTTCCCAAATCAGAACGAGTACCAGTTCCAGACCACAAAGAACGTTTCATGGCAAGGAAATCTCTATCTTTTTGAGGATTAGAAGATATGAGGTGCATGATACCTTCTACCATAGCTGCCGTTGACAATAGCCATTTTGTTCTATCTGTAATTTCTTCTATTGATGAGAAAAGCGGGGCTAACTTTATCTTTTGATAAAGCGGAGAATCTTTTCTAAAATTAAATTTTCGAGTAAGATAAACAGCTAATTTTTCTGGCGACCAGGTATTTGAAGGTTTGTCTTCAACATCATATCCAAAAAGTTCTAAAGCCAAGCTTTTATCAACTCTTTTTTGATTACCGTTTATTGTAGCGAAAAGATATGCTTGATAAGGATTGGGTAAATCCAAAAATATGGAGCAGACTAATTCTATATCCTTAAATTGTTCTTCTGTATAAGAGAACGCATTAAGCCTATGTTGACCGTCAATTATTAGTGATGAAACTTCTGACGGAATTTTTATTTCAAAGCAATCAGAAATAGAAGTTGGATGTATACTCCATCTTTTAGACTGCTCTTCTATAATATTTCCTTCATTGTCAACGTTTGCGGCAACTAAAATAGAAGTAGGAAAACACATCTCGGCAGATTTTATAAAATTCGCGATTGCCTTTAATCTCGGCAATTTAAGAGGTCTTTGATTTCCGACCAATTTCCCCTCTTTATTATAACGAGCAACAGAAGATGTTGAAATCTCAAGTAAATCTTTTGCTTTGATTTTTGCAATAAAGAAGTCTCCAAGAGGTTGACTAACTCTTATTCCATATATTTTTTTCATACGATAATATAATTCTATATATCTCCTCCAAGTGGACTTGTCGGATTTTTGAAAATATTTCTATTTCTATTCTGATACCACCACAACCAGCAATATAAGAAATAAACAAGTATAGATATAATTAGAGCAGCAATTTCAGATCGTTTAAGAATACCAACTACTATAATTGATGCCAATAATGGTACAACTAACCATGCAATACCGTAAAAGTCATCGTTGTCATCTCTAGTTTCTGACTTGTTGTCTATCATTTCTAAGATTCTTTCTGCAGAAGCACATACAGAAGCAATAGCAATTGTAATTAATCCAATTGCCACGTCTTTACATCCTATATCCAGAAACAGAATAGACATCCATATACTGCTAGATCCACATATTAAGAAAAATAATATGAAGAACATCAATTTGCGCCTATGTGATTTTATCCAGTCCATAATTTTTTCTTATATTATTTTTCTTTCCAATACTGAACAACTTCAAACAAGTCGCCTTTTTGCAATTCTTTAATATTAGATACACATTGTCCGTTATCTAATTTTTCAAGATTTCGCATAGTTCGAGAACCATCCTTTTCACTCAGGCCAAGGAACTTATTTATAGCTTTTGTATTGTTGAGGTCATTTATCGGCAAAAGGAATGCTGTTTCACATTCTTGCGAGAAATCGAAATTGCCTTGATTATACTCCGATATGCCTTGAGAGAGAAGAACTATAGAGACTCCATATGAACGAATTTTTCTAAGTAAAACTTCCAAAATCTCCAAAGACTTCTTTTCACGGAATAAATCGTGAGCTTCATCAATCATTAACACATAACGCATGCTTCGGTTACCTTCAATGACTTCTGTACCACCCATATTAGTAAACACATTGAAGATGTAGTTGATGATAAGAAAGATTGATGTAAATCGAACAGTACTATCCAATTCACCTGATAGTGAAAAGTAATAATTGCTGTTTAGGAAGATACTTGGGTCGTTGACTTTTGAAGCGAAGAGTTCATACTCACTCAAACGCTCCATAATCTCTGTAAGAGTGTCACGGTTATCACCTACTGATTCTATCACTAAATCGTAAATTTCCTTTAATGAAGGGTGTTTTCCATCTTTATGTTGAACAAACGCTTCTTTCGTAGCATCTTTTAGTGTTTGCTGTTGTTTCTTGCCAATATTGGAGTATTTAGCAATAATATCAACAAATTTATTTATACCTACAAGTTTATTCTTTTCATTAACATTATCAATGAATGAAACTGGATTCAATGGAAATGGTGTATGAGGCGCATTTATACATTCTGTATGAGTTTCTGTAAAGAAATCTCTCATTTTATTCCTGTCATCTTCACTTAGTCCCTTAAAATCAAGGAACAGAAAATTGACTTGACCTTGCGTCTGTGTATACAATTGGCGAAGAAATTCAAGTGCAAATTGAGTCTTGCCAGAACCAGATTTTCCTGCTACGGCAATGTGTTGATTGTTGTAGCGAGTAGAATCGTTGAAGCAACAATATATATCCTCTCTTGTTTCGATATTATATCCCACTTTGATTTTAATAGGACCAGAAAACACACTTTTTGTGATGTGTTGATTTCTATTCTCAACACAATCGAATCTTTCGGGAGAATCTTCAATCATATCAATTCCCTTTCTGAAATATTCAGTTAAGAAATCGAAGAAAGTATATTGTGGATTATTTTCAAACAGGTAATTTATCTTTTCTAATCCATGATCAATATGTAGTTTTATGTACTTGGGGATAAGCTCGTCATTTTTAGTTATTCCATATGCCTGACAAATTAAGGCAATATAGAAATCTCTATACTGTCCATCAAATAGGATATGGTCCTTGTATTCTTTTCCTTGTGAATCGTATGCAGAAAATTCCTGTTGTGTAAAGCGTTTACCTGTAGACAAAGAATAGCCTAATGCAATACGAGCTATCACATTTTCTTTTGTACCCCCAGTAAGTTTTTTTGTTAATTGGGTTACAATGGCTTGGTTTTCGCCAGATGTTTTGATGTTAATTTGCATATCCGCTATTGTTATATTCTTCAAAAAGATTCTCTGGTTTCACTTCAACAAAGTGCGAACCATCTTTTTCATTGTTTATCAAATAGGATTTATTTACGATTGGTTGAATATATTGATATTCTTCTTCCGTCAATTCTTTTTTAAGAAGAGGAAATAGAATCACTTGTTTTGAAACATTTGGATAGAACTTCGTGAGTACATTCTTTGTATGTTGCGGGTCAAATTTCTGCATTGGGCTATCTATGAAAACAGGAAACTCAATTTCTGTTTCATCAACCAAAGCACTTAATAGTGCAGATGCAAACATCTGACGTTCCCCCATGGAAAGAATGCTATTATCAATTTTCTTATCATCATATCCAAATAGGCAAATGTCAACATCATCACCATTGCCATTGATGTCAACAATTACCTTTTTAACAAGATTGGTCTTGTGCAAATATGATTGAAGCTTTACTTCCAGTTTCTTCGCAAGTGCCTTTTTCTTTTCTTCCTTAAAACGAATAAGGAATTTTTGTATTGTATTGATTAGGCGCGCAGCTTCATTGTCAACTGCACGGTTCTGATCTGAAACATTTATTTTTTTAGAGAGAATCTCCTTTTGCTTTTTATGAGCAATCACTTGTTCTTTAAGTAACTCTATTTCACTTTGTCTTTTCCCGATTTCTACACCGATGGAATCTATCAGACGGTCGATATTTTCTTTTCGGGTTCTCAAATCCTGAACATAATCACTCTCTGCTTTTTTCTCAGCCTCTCGAATATTCTTTTCGATTGTGTATAATTCAGATTTGGCTTTGGTATATTTATTAATTAGATTCTCAAAAGAAGATTTACTATCTTTGATTTTCGCAATAAGATGCATAAACTCTTCAACCTGTCCCTGACTAAAGTCATGCAATGTACTGAAGTGTTCAAACTTACTTTCATCAGAAACGTTATAAAAATGCTTTTTGATGAGTTGCCTGATTTGAAGTTCATAGAAATCTCTGGTCTTTATATCAATTGAGAAATGGAGATCCTTCTTTGCTTCTTCAATATCGCCGAGTATGACATCAGTTTTATCATTAACTCCTTCCAGTTGAAGTTTATTCTGTTTATACGCTTTTTCTGTTTCTAATTGTGTTGAAAGTTCAGACATAATACCTCCTGCCAAGCCAAATGGAGTAAGGCTATATAAATCTTTAAGGCTGTCATCTGCTTCCCTTAGCACTATGTCAAGTTCCGCCTTCCTACTATTTAATTTCTGCAATTCGTCTACAGACATAGTATCGCCTTCACGAATCAATTTTGATTGAAGTTCGGCTGAATTATGACGTTTAAAAACTCGGTCTTCTTCCAAATTACTAATTTCCTCAGTCAACCTATCAATTTCACCCTCTTTGAAATCAATATCTGCGATTAGTCCATTAAACTCGCGTTTCTCTTGAGGTTTAGCAGATGACTTTCTATAGTCATCCTGGATTCTGACCAATTCATTTTTTAGATCTTCATATTTTTGTATGCCAAGAACTTGAGAATATGCAAGACTTAAATCCTTTCGTTGTTCTGGAGTATTTATTTGAGCAAATGAAACTATCTTTTCTGCATCAAAGAAAAAGAATTTTGCAATCTCTATTGGAAGTATATAATCCCGAATAAATATTTCCTCTTCTTTTGCAATTTCCTCTTTTGATCCCGTGAACAAATCGTTCTTCCGGCCATCAATCAGAATTTCTAACTCGTCATCATAATTTGTTGCACTATCATAGGAACGAACAATTGTTATCTCGGTGCAAGGCGTATCTGGAATTTCTACATCCGTAAATGTAACGGACACAGAGAACCGAGTTTCGCCTTCTTTCTGTGCAGCAAAGTTGAGACTATTACCAATGTATTTACTATAACCTCCTTTTTCGTCAATTTCTTTACGGTATAGTTCATCAACCTTCCCCATGTTCTTACCATATAGGCACCAAACTAATGACATGAGAAAAGTTGTTTTGCCGAAACCATTATTACCACTGACGATAATCAGATTCCTATTCCCATCGGGAAAAAGTTCAATCTTATTCTTTCCTTTATAAATTCGGAAATTATTAAGTTCAATTTCGCGTATCGTCATGATTTCTTTTTATTTACAAATTCCTCTAAACGAGACTCAATTTCTGTTTTCAAGCCACGGCGTCGCTGCATGAGTGACTTGCTTTTCTGAAGCATAAGAAGTTGCTCTATCAATTCACCTTCTTCAAGGTTTTCTTGGCAAATTTCTTTCATCAAATCTGCTTCCAATTTGTTTTTTATCTTGCCCTCTTCCATATTTAATGAGGAATTATAGATTTTGTTATATATTTCTGATACTTGATGTGCAAAGTTAAAATCTCGATACCAGTTCACTTGAATTGCAATCAATTCTTGATCAGTAATGAGTTTTATTTCAGGATTATATTGTTGCAATTCATGTTGAACATTTAACAGTCCTTCCAACATTTTCGCTCTATATGTGAAAGTGTAGGGTCCCATATCGTTTACGGCTCTTCTCCCATCCCGGCGCAACGGGAACCGATTCTCAATGATATTCCGTTCTTGATCCAGCTTTAACCTAAAATCATAAAGCGGTTGCATCCATTCTCGGCCATTTTTTATAAGCGAACGCATGGACTTATCATCCTTCACAACAGTGCAAGTCCAACAGCCGAAACGACTTTGACCACAAGAACCATGACTTTTGTCTGTTACAACGGTTGGACATTCGTAATCGTCCGCACTTGCATCAACATAAATGTTAAACAGGATTTTGTTATCAAATCCCCAGGGTGATGGAATGGTATTTATTATATACCAGACTTCTTCCAACATCAATTCTTTGATTGGTGCATAGACATATGTATTTGCCAACAGAGTATGATTGGTAAGTCGCTTGCCATGAATTTCATGTTTCTTGATGGAACGAGCGCGAGTCGCACTTTCTGCTTTTCTTGTTCCAATTAAAATTATAGCTTCCCCACACTCGTCAACTTGTTCTATTATAAAACGAGCTGTAGGCTTAATCTTCATTTTCTCAGTACACCATCTAAATGCTGTGTTTGGAACAGGATAACCTTTCCCTATAACATTCACCCAAAAAGAATCTTCCAATCGAGGCGTAGTCTTCCGAACAAAAATAGGCAAGTCTTCTTCTCTTGCTTTTTTTTCTATCTGTTCAAGAACTTGGTCAACATACGATGCAATTATAGGATTTTCAACCATTGTATCATTACATACGACATATATTGGTCTACGAAGTTGAAACGGCCCCGGTAGTTCTTTTAATTTTTCAAGCGCAATCCATACAAGCATTAGTAATACAGTAGAATCCTTTCCCCCACTGAATCCTATAATCCATGGTCGGGTAGACTCATCAGCATACGCATACTGGTCAAGAATTTCATCTATTATATATTCAATACGTTTATTCCTCATTTTGGATTTTTATCATAAATCTGACATCCGATTTATAGGCTAAAAAGTTTTAAAGTCCTTATTTACCAAATCGTTCAATTCTACATCTAATAGGTGTGATATTTTAATTAGGGTTTCAATATCTGGCTGAGAACTATTCGTACACCATTTTGAAACGGTGGATGGGTTGACATTTAATTGCTCACACAGCCATTTATTTGTCCTCTTCTTTTCTGCTAAAACTACTTTCAGACGATTTATATCTGTTTCCATATTGGCAAAATTTGTTATTTGCTCACAAAAATAGTGATTTTATTTCACTTGGCAAAAGAAATAATTGAGTTTACGGTAAAATTGACCTAAAATACTGATTTGAATCAGTATAATAAACGTTATAAAGTATCTATAGAGATTTGGCTATGCCTTCTATTTATATGTTTACAATATGCTTAGTGTCAGAGTTGGAATTGAAAGTGTCCAAGTTAGTATTCATTTGATGTCAGAAGTGTTTAAGTCAACGTGTAAATTACTAAGTTTGGTGTCAGAGCCAGCATTAGAAGTGTTAGAGTGTCTAAGTTGGTGTTGAAAATGTTAGAGTGCTCTTGTTGTCTATGTTTAGAGTTACACTCCATTTTTTTGTCGCAAAAACACAAATCATTTGCGACAATAATAAGACTTGCGCAAAACAAAAAAGGGACCTGGCATTATTCCCAATAGGTCTAATAACTGTCTTAATACACCCAATTCTGCGTAAACAATGCGTAAACAAACGGTTTCAGTTAGGGGTATTTAGTGAGTCTCATAGAGGATAGTGAATTTTGTAACTAACTGCTATTCAGTTAAGATTAGTTAAGCGAGCTATCACGAAACGTCATCTTATCGTTCTCATAATCTGGAGGTCCCTGGTTCAAGCCCAGGCTGGCCCACTTTAAAAATCAAGCAGTTACGATAATCGCAACTGTTTTTTTCTTTTCTTGGTGAACATAAGGTGAACATAGAACAATAAAAGTGGCCTTGAGGTGTCTTTCTGTAATTTAGTATAATTACTTGAGAGTCCATGAAATATTTTCGTAAATATGATAAAAACATACACCTAAAATGTCTCTAACATTTAAAAGGAATCGCCAATACTAGGTTTGCAGATCTTACTAAACAAGCAAAATCGTTGTAAATAACATAAAAAGGCTGCAAGTCCGAGTTTACGGAATTACAACCATTTATATTTACTATGTCTTTGACATGTGACTTTACTCTTCCATCTCTTTATTCTCAATCATTTTTCTTACACATTGGAAAGAAATACTTGCTGCCAAAAGAACATCCTCTAGCGAAATAGGTTTTACTTTATAATTTACTTTTGAATTGGGGTGTGTAAGAGCATTCCTCTTTTCTACCATGTTAAATGTTGCAGAACGATATACGCCTAATCTAGCAAATAGGTTATAAAATTTTTGTTTGAAATTCAAACGCTTATTAGTCATAGATAGTATCTTGACTGTTTCATAGAATTCCTCCTCATTATAATCTTTCAAGTATTCATCAGTTCCCCTAAATTTGAAAGAATACCTCATCATTCCATTCTCTTCTTTTGCTTCAGGATTGTCAACATCAATTATTTCGTTTGCTGTCGCTTCTATGATTCTAAAGTAATTCATAAATGAATGGTCAAAACATGGATTATCAATAGATTGAGGAAGTGAAGAATATGCCATTTGATAGAACAACTTTACAGATTTTTGATAATCTTTATCTATTCTATGTGCCTTTGCACCTTTCTCTAAATTGCTGTTCAGATTAGAAACTATTTGACACAAGCTTTTCTTGTATCTACTAGAGATACATAAAGACATGGTATTTATAAAGTTCTCAATAGTCTGGATTGTAAAAGACGGATCTTTACTATTCTCTGGCCCCTCTTTAATTATGAAACCATCAGCTCCATATTTCTGCAAAGCCAATAAATTCCATACTTTATTAGTTGCAGAGAATATAATTACCTGTATCCCGGGATTAAACTCTTTGATTTTTTTCAGTATTTTAACACTAGTAATGTTTTCAATATTCTGGGAGTCGTGGTCTTTTTTATGAAGTCGGAAATCCAGTAATACAATGTTGACAGATACTTCTTTCACACGATTGACTACTTGATCAATGATTTCTTGTTGACTTAACGCTTTTAACTCTTTACCTAAATAGTAAAAACCACCTATTTTATTAACATCATGAATGATGTTTACCATAATCTCATACCATCCCTTATCTGCTTCATCGTCAACATATAAAATATTGATGTCTTTTTGTTCCAAAAGTTCATCACTAATACCAGACAACTGATCACGGAATTTCAATCTGTCTTCTTTTATAAGCTTAATTTCGCTAGGGGGATATACTGTAGTTAGGTGTTTGAAGTATAAATTAGACTTTATGGTATTGGTTATCTTCTCAATAGCAGAATCTTCTGAGTCTGTGGCGTTAGCCCATCTGTAAATAGCCCATTCATTTGCTATGCTATGACTATCCTCATAGTTCTGTGGAACAGGAAGCCGAATTTTCTCCATTTCGTGCTTAATTTCATTCCCCTTCAGCGGATTTATGCTGCCCAATGACTCTACAATCTTTTTAGGGTGCATATTAATCAGCTTGACGCCTCGTGTTTTTAGGATGTCAAAATACTGAGAACGAACCAAAAAGGAAGTAGGTACTGGACTATAAATGTATATAGGTTTGGTTTGGTTAATAGATAGTGTGCACCTAATATGAATAGCTAACCTTAAACCATTGTAATCAGATAATATTTTACCGAAGCAAAGGGGAATATACAATGCGTCGTATTCTGATCCTGTAAACCAATCTTTTACATAGTTATCAAGGTCTTTATCAGACACTTTACTAAGCCATAGCTTTTCTTGGGTACAGTCATCAGAAGGGGCATCTATTCCATATTTCTGAGCTGAAGCAAAGAATATCTTGCTCCAATCAGACTCTGTATCTCCTTCATATATGTCATTTGAATAGCCTTCAATTAATTTTATTAGGGTTGGTTCGACCTCGTATTCCTCCCCCCATAAAAGATATTTAAAGTCCGTTTCGCCTTTTTGATGATGATCCAGAAAGCATTCAAGGTTAGCATACATATCCATCACGGGAACATGAGCGACATTTTTGTTTATTTCTCGACTTTCTATACTGCCACTAAATATGACAATATTGATACCTGGTAATTCCGAACCATCGATTAATTTATTATGAAAATCCTGATAGCTTCTTCTCTCTTTATTAGGGATGCAAGTAGAGAAAGATTCGTGGTATATTATTATGTTTCTTCCACTAAAAATATCTTGTTCCTCCAATGAACGATAATCGGAGTAATCTTTAATTCGAACTATAACATCAGACAATAGCTCAAACTTGTTGTTTGTCCATCCATACGATTGTTGTCTAGACTCTTTGTCATCGAATAGGTATATCATGCAATTAATATTTCAATATATATTTTACACCTTCAATTTTATCAATACTTGTTGCTGTTCTTGGCTTGCCGTCCCAAAGATTTATCTCTGCATATTGATTGTTGCCAAAATCAGCTTGAATATACAGATTGCAAATACCATTGATTTGATTTTTAATAAGCAATGTTTGTTTTTCTCCTATTTTTTTTATGGAATCCTCAATGCCTTTACGATATTGAGAGTTTTTATGATGGACATAAAAGCATACTCTCTTGCTCTCAATTTCTCGGTAAAATCCAACTTCTACGTGTGGAATACCTTCTGCTTGGTTTTCAATACATATCGAAAGAATTGCTCTAAATGCCTGTAATAGCTTATCTACGCTGGTGAACAACTCAATATTATTATCAAATTCGCCTGTGGTTAAATTTACTAGGTCAAGCCAAGGATGGGAGTTTTGGTCTCCTGTTTGATACCCCTTTTTATATACATACAGAATTTTATTTTGGAGGTTATCATCCCTCTTTATATGCAACAAAGACTTGTAATACATAACAAGGTCACCAAAAGTACTTATTCTCTTACCTGAAAGATTAGAGATAAAAGGTTTTGGCAACTTATAACCTTCATTACGGATGAACTCTGCAATGTTTTCCCCTGGGTTTGGGACTATCCCTGGGTTCTTGTTAGACCATTCCCATAATTCTGGTGAATGCCAGTTGTAGGTAATTGATTGTGTCGACCATGCGTCAGGTTCTCTGTAAAATGTTTCGCCAGTAATATATACACGCATTAATGATACCACCTTGCTATCAAGATATTTTCCTGTGGTTTTATATTTTTCACGTAGTTGGGTGAATCTTGATAAAATAAGATGGTAGTGTGATTTAACAGAATAAACCTTGTTTTCACATTGTTCTGCAATCTCATTGATTACGCTCATGTCATCGATAGGATGGCAGGTGTATTTCAAAATTGGATCCTGATTATATTCAAGAAGGAAATCCATTACATCTTTTGCAGAACGATATTCAGGCAGATCACTCTTTGGGAAATCACCATTAGATTCGCCATCTTGATTAGTGTTTGCTAAATCAAGATCACGAATCATGAGGGTAGCAATCTTCTCTCTCTGAGCATTAGTCAGTTTCTTGTTTGCGAGAAGTGTGCTGATCAGTTTTTGAGAGTTATTCTTCTTTGCCATCTTTATCCCCTTTTAAAAGTTTCATTATTGCCTTTATATTATACTCTATGGTCTCTTCATCCTCAAAGTCGATGAGTGAAGCTTACAGTTCCATATCGTCCATATAGTCCTCAATCATCAATTCTTCTAATAATCCCATAGAAATCTTCTTCTTACGTTTCTTCTTGCCTAATTTGGGCAAAGCTGGTTCCTTTCTGTCACCAATGGGCGAAATGGTTTCGTCGGCAAGAATAGATGACAAAATGTCTGCTGCTGCTTCAAGACCTTTCTCCTCCCATTCTTTCAAGAGCCGATCGATTGGAAGGTTGTTATATTTAGGATGTATATGACGTTCTCTTGCAGGTTCATTTGCAAGCATCATCCAATAGTTTACACAGTTTGAACGGCACAAAGCAACGAAAAAGTCTTCCATTAAGCTGATAGTAAACCTGTAGTTCTTTCTTGGCTTGGCTTTTTCTACTATAAGAACAATATCCTTAACCGCACTGCTAATGTAGATGGAGTATTCCTTCTTACCCATCTTGTAAACAGCTGATAGTTTGCTTTCACTATTTATGATAAACTTGACCTTGGTATTGAATACCCTTTCAAATTCAGCAGTTGAATAAGATTCTATATAGTTTACCTTTGATTTTTCGTTGGTATTCTTTGAATCGTATAGGTTTGGATTTAAGGCTTCAAAACGCGAACGCAACTTTGTATATACAACATCGTTTTCACCTTTTACCATCTTTAAGAAGTCAAGTTTACCAATGATGACATTTTCCAATACAGGTTCACCCTTTTTAATATGACCTTTTGTTGCTTTGTAATGTCTATAAAAGCTGGCATATGCATCTTTATATCCGTATTTCTCCCACATATACAGGATATTGCGGAGCTCGCGAGTGTACTTATGGGCAGTGTTAACTTTGTCATTAACAGTCAATCCGGTAACTTCCTGTCTTTCACCTCTCTTTTGAAGACGTGTTTTCCCAGGATTGACGGTAAATCCTTCTTCTTCGATGAATGAAAAAAGACTTTTCATAAAGACACTATCTTCCTTATAGACATTGTGCATGCTGCTAAATGTCATATCATCAGCATATCTGGAGTACTTTACTCCATGACGAGAAGACAAACGTCTGAGTTTCTTATCCAGGAAATCACACACTGCATTTGTAAGCAAAGGGGAAGTCGGAGCACCCTGGGGAAGTGCATAGCCTTTCTTTTGATCATTAACAACCTTTTTACAGCAAAGCCCTGATATAATCTTCGCTACATCCTCGTTAAAGTTAAAAGGAGCAAGCTGCAGTCTTTTGCAAACACGACTCTGTGAAATAGAAGTGAAGAAATCAGACAAGTCCAGATTCAGAACGTAATTCTGACCTACATGTAATTTGGCATTGTCAACAATAGAGCGTCCTTTGACAAATCCCATTGCAGAAGGACTTGCTTGATAAACCTCGCCTAACATAATGTTTAGATAGTACAATACCCCTTTCAAGTTTCTGTTTGGTGCTGAAATCTCACGAAGCTTACCGTTTTTCTTGGGAATATAGAAGGTTTTGTATCTGCGTGCAACCTTTTTGCTCGGATCTGAATAGGATTTAAGAACATCTTCTGTGAAGAGGCGTTCTTCACTGCTGGTCTCACACCGCTTAATGTAGTTTAATACATTAGTCAAGTCTGAGAGATCGTTTATCTTGCCTATACTTGTTCTTAAATCTTTCATTGCTTTTTTAATTAAAATGCGGTCTATAAACTATGCCAGAGGTTAGTTTTCTTTAAGAATCATCATAACATCATAATTATAATCAAGAGTCATAGATGGTCACATCAATATTATAACATTGATTTTTGTCTTTCCCCGAAGGAACAGACATCCTAGCGAATACGCTGGACAAGAGTCAAAGTTTACCCTCTAGACATAGCCAAAGACCGCATATAGTTTGCAAAATTAGTGTTTTTTTCCAAACTTATACATAAGTTATGGAAGTTTGCACATATTTAAACTAATCGATGTTCCAATATGCATCAGGATCACCATCAAAGACATCGTCTATGTTCTGTTCACTCCATCCTTCTACATCTTGAGCATAACTTCTGTTGTAGTTTTCATAGGTATGCTCTTCTTCGTAACAGTATTCTTCTTCCATTGTTGTATTGTTTTTTAATTATGGTGCAAAGTTGCAATGCCACAACGAACACAATGTTCGCGTTAAAAGTTATTTTGCGTTTATATTAATTTCCTTATAAAACGGTCAAGTTTTTCCGCTTCCTTTGCGTCAGAATAGAGAACCGCCGTGAATGTTTTTGGCATATCTGCGAAGCCGATACATGCTCCCCAAAGCATGAAGGCATACTCTTTGTGCTGACACCTTTTGTTCAATAGGTATCTTTCTATCTGATCAAAGCCAAAAGGCTTCAATAAGAATCCCATAATTGACTTTACAACTTCCATGTTAGAAGGTATTTCAAAACTTACAGCCCTGTGGCTCTTGTATAACCAGAAACCTCTCATGCAGTTTACGATAGCCTTACCGTCTTCCGTCGTGCTCTCAGGAAGTTTCATAAATGCCTTGGTTCCCTTCTCGACAAGTCTCAGAATTACATTTTCAGAGATTGGACAATCCAAAGGATTATCAAGGATGATGTTCAACAGTGTATTGAAGAACAATGTTTCCACAGGTGAGTCATCAGGGGATTCCACTAGGATCTTATCAGATAGGGCTATGTGGGAAAAATCAAGGCTGTTCTTGCTCTCGGTTGCTGCAATCTTCTTGATGATTTCATTGGAAAGATCGCTTAATCGGGTAAAAATTGCCTGAATTGCTCCTTCAAGTATTTCTACTTCGTTACTGTTTTCGGATTGCTTTCCGTACAGTCTTTTCAGCTCATCCTTCAGCATCCTGTATTCCTCGTTTCCATTGGTGAAATCGTTGAGAAGCCTCTTGATTTCATGCTTACGCTCATATTCAGAAGTCCCTGCTTTGAAATATACTCTTTCTTTGCCAACCATCAGTCCGTTCTCGCGTTCAGCCTTCTTGATGGCTTCCAGCTCACTAAACATTACACCAATGTTATTAGCCTCTTCTATAGCAAAGATTTTGTTACGAAGAGACAGTATTTCTGAGTTCAGCATATCCTGGTCATAGGAATGGCCATTACTGGTGATTGCATTAGCTCTTGACTCGGCGAGCTTGATAATCTCCGAGAACTGCTGCTTCATAATGTCAAATATGCGAGTAGGCTCTTCGCGCTGACTATTATATAGTCTTTTGCAATCCTCAATCATTGCTGCATATTTGCCAGCATTCATGATTCCCCCACAGCCCATAAGGGTTATGGTATTGAGTCCTGCAAAAGCATTCTTTAACTCCATAACCTTGGCCTGCAGAGTGCGGCTATCACAGCTTTGGGCAGTCATAATTCCACGAGCATACCCCGTAACTGCGCCTTTGACCAAGTTATATCGGTTGTCTTGTTCCACGTAATTCACATAGTCAAAAGACAACGAATTTCCGATCTTTCCATACTTGATGGCGGTCGGTGCAAACTCTTTTACATAAAATTCTGACTGGTATTTTATAATACATTTAACCTCAAACAGAATCTGAGACTCTGCAATCATAGAATCCATGAGCTCCTGGGTGTTAAATCTGAAAGCCACCAATCCTTTTTGATAATAGATGGTTTTAGGGTAAGAGAAAATAGTCTTATCCATTTCAGGCATCAGGAGATTCTTATCTACAAGCTGCTCGTCAACTTCGATGGTGTAATCACCTCCGTTGTCCTTGGTAGACAGAATAAGTTTGTAAGTCCTGTCAAACTTGTCTTCCAAGAATCTGCTTAACTTGGCTCCGTATGCTCTTTCTGCATAGAATGCAATAGGCGATATGCTCTCTGTAGTGAATGACTCCAGAAGATTCCAAGCAGAAATAGAAATGTAGTACTTCATGATTTATGCTGCTTTTAATTCGGTTATAAAATCTGAGTTAACGTCGCTAAGATACTTTGTCTTTGTACCTGAAAATGAAATGTAGAGACTTCTCGAAGATCTCGTACATGCCACGTAGAAAGAGTTGCGTGAACAATCATTGGATGTGTTCGCGAATGGCACAAAGACATTGTCAAACTCTGAACCCTTTGCCGCATAGTATGTGAGTATACAAGGAAGGTCATTGTTAGAAAAGTCCAGTGTATTCACCGTACGGAATGGCACAGTATTTCCAGTACGGTACATAACCTGGGTCTTAATGCCATGTTTGGCAAGATAGTCATTAACCATCATAACCTCTTTGTCTGAAGGTACAAGTATGGCTACGTCATCAAGATCCTCCATCTGGATTCGTGTCAAGATTCCGTCCAATTCCTTCTCAGGATTTGCATACTGAGTGATTACAGGCTTTGGATAGTTAGGATAGTCGCTATTACCTCCATCCTTTTGGTTGTTGCTCATCAGGTCAACGCCACCGCCGATAATCTGCTGGGCAACCTTGGCAATAGCTTTTGGAAGGCGATAATTGTAATCAAGCGACATCTGCTTGCTGTCGAGTCCTTCAGCAATATCTTTGATATTACTTCCGTGGCTGTTCATCTGCTGCTTCGTGTCACCAAAGAGCGAAAGACTCTTTCTTGCACGTTTAGCAAAATGACTCTTATAATCAGAGACATTGAAGTCCTGGGCTTCATCCACAATGAGATAATCAACCTGGTCTTCTGCTTGCTTGAACATAGTTCCAGATGGGATGAGTTCGTAGGTGTCAGTATCAGTGACATCAAAAGAAGAGTCTGGCTGCACCTCATGGAACCAACTGCTTCTTCTGCCAAAGGCATAGTAGAACTTTGATGCTACCCAGTCACCGAAGTCTATGCCGAATGACTCAGAGTCTTTCTTTTCGCAGCGAACGAACTTCCTAGTCTCCATGTCATTCACGAGATATAGGTGGTTTCTATCGTCTTTCTTCCAGTAGACATCACCTGTCATGTCAAACCCACGATGGGTCCATCCCCAATCGTAAGCAATACGGTCTCGGTCGAGTCCAAGAGCGTTCATGCCGTAAGAGATCATCCTCTTCAGGGCAACGGTTAATATTACGAGAGCATAAGAGCCTCGGCTCTTTGCCTGCAATGCTCTATGTATTGCGAGGTTTGTCTTGCCGCTACCTGCAGCACCCTGTACAACGATATTCTTATCGATGTCCTCAACGATGATTTTTCTCTGTGAATCGTCCAAGTTAGAAATGAACCATTTTTCAAGTCTCATAGCTGTTTTATTTTAAATTTTTATTGATCTTTGTTTGATGTAACAAGAGCATTTATTTCTTATGACAGTGCAAAGTTACGGTCATAAAACGAACGGTATGTTCGTGTTGAAAAATATTCGCAAAAAAAAAGCGCTAAATTTTTATTTTTAGCGCTTGCAGTCACAAATATGCATTATCTATATATTGTCATATAGGCTTTTCATTTTTGATACCTCAGTCTTTATTTCCAAAACAAGTCTTTTTGGTTCAAGAACGATTATGTCACTGAAATGTGAACACAGTTCTCTTCGGAGCTCATACGTGTCTTGGCAATACAAACTGAAGAACTTTCCACCATCGGGAAGATTGTATTTCTTGCGATAGATGGTAGAAGCTTCCTCGCCAAGTGTCCCTTGGCTATGATGCATCTTTTTTGTTTCGATATAGTTGGATTCTTTGTCGGATGTCCAGAATACGACATGTTCTGGTTCTTGGTTGTCTAAGACGGTTATGCCTATAGAATTATCAAAACGATGTTCCACTTCTGCGGTCATTGGAACAAGTTTCTTTTCAGGCATCGGCGTAAAATTCTCGAAACGATCAAGGGCAAGAGTACATATAAAGTTACGTACTTCGTCATAACATACAAGGTACCATCGTTTGTTGTATTCTTTCAGATAGTATGGATGAACAATAAGGGTGTCCGCATTTTCATATTCAAATCTCTTGTATATTACAGATATTACCTGCTCATTTGAAACCGCATCGTAGAGCGAGGCAAGAAGATTCGAGTTCTTCAGTTTTACTGCTGATGAAAACGAAATAATCTGGCGATGGTTCTCTGTTCCTAATTGCTCCTGAAGGGCATCCAACCATTCGAAGTTGGGAAGTCCTTCAAACTGTCCTATTGTGTTAATTACCTCAGAAAGAAGGCTTTCTTCCTCTTTGGTTAACTCCTTTGTAAATATGGAATAATTGCTTCTTCCATATTTGATACATCTGAAGCCGTTAGATGTAAACCTTTTGATTGGAGCACAAAAAGGACGTTCTTCCATGAAATTTATGTCTTTTTCAAGACAGCGTCGAGTTACCTCCTCGTAGCCTAAATCTACAAGGTAATCATTTACCTTATCTGTTATCTCCTCCATCGTATAATGATGGTGGCGATCTGATAATAGCTCGTCTAATTTTTGGTATCTAATTACCGCATTCTTATTTGTTGGCATACTATTAAGTTCATTTTAAGTGCAAATTTACCCATAAAAAACGAAGCCAATGTTCGTTTCATGTATTTTTATATATAATTCATATTTCTTCTATGTCGTTTTTCAAATAATCGGGAAACTTTTATTGTTTATTAAGTGGTTACTATCAGTCAGTAACTATTCAGCGAATTGGCAAACCTAAGCTTTTTCAATGTGTTTTTGTAAAAACAGACCTTTAATTGGTTTGATTTCTATCAAATTTAGTCAACAAATATCATTTTTGTATTCAATTAATCTTCTAAATGTATAAGCGAATGCAATTCGCTGAATAGTTACATCAATCACTTCTAAGGAAGTTTGTTAGTACGATAACTTTTGAACAAGCCTAAAATCTTTAAAGGATTAAAAAAGGAACAACAGAGAACACTTGTGGCATTTTTAAATCTGCTATTAGACTCTGAAGAACGTGATAAGCTATTATTTATTTAGGGCGATATAGTTAATTTAACAGAGGAAGAACGAAGTCAATTTGCAAAAGTTCTCAACTCTACAAGTATTAGTAGAATAAACAAAGTTGTTAATATGATGCACAACCGTCTTAAATCTGTTGAATACTTAAAAACCTTAGTATACGATCTTACAAAATTTACAACAGAACGAGACCATATACAAAAAGTAATTGAAAAATGCTTTTGGTTGTTTGGAGAACAATACAATCTGGTTTCAGCAGATGCTACATTTGAGAAAACTCTTGCTGAATACGTATATATTCTTGACGGGAAAGACAAGAAAGAAAAATTGAAATATCAAATCCAGAACACAACAGACGACCAGATATATTTCTTTGTAGGTAGAATGTGGTAAATGACGCAACCTCATCTTCCATGTTGGAAGAAAATATTATTGTAGAATTAAAACGACCTTCTGTAAACATTGGGAAAATACAACATCGGCAAATTGAAGATTACTTAGATTTAATAAAGAACGAGCCTCGATTTAATTCAACTACACGACTTTGGAAATTTATTGTTATAGGCAAAACCATTGAAACAGACATAACTGACAAATATGAATCTTTCAAACATTTCAACAAACGATACCTAACATATCAGCAAGGCAGATTTGAAATATATGCGATGTCATGGGATGATGTTTTCCAAGAATTCAAATACCGTCATCAATATATTTTAGGAAAGCTAAAATTCAATAAAGATACTATTAGGCAGGAAATTGCTGATGTTGAAAGTGATGTTGAAAGTAATATTGAAAGTGCTAATACTATTACTCAAAAGATCCTTCAACTTCAAGAGTATTAAAAAAAAGAACCACCTTGCCGCAGTCTCTTCAACTGTAGCTTGGTGGTTTAATAGTTTAGTGCTTTCATCAAAGGGACTGGCCGCAATGATTACTTATACCTTGCTGTTCTTCAAATAAAATATAGACGCTATTCGCCTTTTCTAGATTTTACCAGATATTTATGAATTTTGTGTTTTATATAGTTGCTATGTCCCCTCTCTAAAGGCCGGACTATAGCTCTTTCTGTTTATAAGGTTTTGAAGGATTTTGGGCCGGAAGAAATTTACGAGGGGAGCAAAGGACTTTTTATGCTTTTTGATATTTTTTAGGTAATACACGGCATTTTTGTATTTTATCACATTTATTTATACTACCTTTATCACATAAACAAAACCCTTGAAAAAGTCGGTGTAAAGTTAAACCATGAGTTAAACCGCACTGAAAATTATTTACAAAAACACGCTGTAACAAATTGATTGTCATATAGTTGCTCAGTTGGTAGAGCAAAGGACTGAAAATCCTTGTGTCCCCGGTTCGATTCCTGGTGGCACCACAGCAAAGAAAAGCAAAACAACGTAAAATCCTGATTTTCAACGAAAATCGGGATTTTTTATTTCCCCAAAAACGACAATGATTGTGCAAGCGAGTGTAATATCAAGATTTCTTGAATGTTACGCAACGAGTGCAGCCAATCTTCGCGGTGCGAAGCAACGCAAAAAAAGTGCGGTTCACGACCGCCTTTGGTGGAGCAAGAGGTGGAGCAAACGAGTGTTCCAAACATCTCCACTTTGAAAGAGCGTTTTTCGCTGATTCACAATATTTTGCATAGCGTCAAACCGGACTCGGATTCCTACATTTGCCGAACTAATGTTTAACCGGAAATACCATCTAGGACAAAAGAAAAATCAAATATCTCTTAAATATTTCAAGCCGCCATTATTATAGAAAAAACAGAGTTGGGGACAAAGGCAGCTCACTCCCAACTCTGCATAATAAGTTCAGTCAGGACTCCC
>JAZNEI010000090.1:0-21133 GCA_045588485.1 Bacteroidaceae bacterium
GCGAGGATGTTTGAGCGAAGCGAGTTCCGCAGCACCAAAAAAACATCGTAAGCATTTTACGTTAAGATTTTCGTGCGCAGAGCCTTTTGCCTACTTTTCGTCGGCACGAAAAGTAGGAGAAAAATAACAATGAAAGGCTGAATTTAGCAAACAAGCCTAAATGAGAAACTTAAACTGTTTTTTTATTATTGCATAAGTTTAAAGAAAAGTTTATTTTTGCAGTAAACTACGTGTATTCGTAACAAAGTTTTCTGCTATGCAAAAGTTACTTCTGTTTTCTGTACTGCTACTTATGCTTTCACACTCAGTCTCGAAAGCGCAAAACGATAGAATGACTCCACTAATTACAGACGTGTCACAACTCAGCAGCCCATTCAGTGATTATGCCGAAGGCACCGACATTGGAGCGCTTATAGACAACAATACTGCCACATTCTGGCACTCCGACTATCATAACCATGTCGAAGGAGACTATCATTGGGTTGAGGTAGCTCTGAAGAAACCGGTGAAAGGTGTTTTTAACTTGTATATGCACCGAAGAAACTGTGCAAACGACCATCCCGTAAAGATAGTTGTCAGCGGAAGTAGTGATGCTGTTACGTGGAGTGACATTTTCACTGCCGAGTTTCCGTATGAAGGTTTCACAGGTGTTACATCAGACTATTTTTCCATCACCGAGAGTGTCAGCTACCTAAGACTGACGGTTACAGACTGCAAAGGCAGTTCCTATGGATTCCGAAAATTTTGGCATGCAGCCGAAATACAGATTTTTTATATTAGTGAGCAATTTGAGTATAGTACCGATATATCGGGAGTAAAGATAAATGAGATTCAGGTGGCCAACATCGACCGTTTCATTGATAACTCTTATAACTATGGTGCTTGGATAGAACTATACAACACCTCAGACAGCTTGTGCTCCTTGAATAAGGCTCAAATAAGACATACCGATGCCGACGGAGTGGTCGAATCATTCAATTTGAGTGCCGGGCACGGAGCTATAGCAGGAAAAGGCTTCGTCAGCTTGTGGTTCGACCACAACGGCAATGACGGCAAGTACGGTGGAAAGTCACACCTGCAAATACCATTTAAACTCGATGCCGAAGGCGGAACCATAGAACTGCTGAATAGCGAGGGTGAGGTGGTTGACGCTGTGGCGTATCCACCGGCTATCGCCCGATGTACTTATGCACGCAAGAGTGATGGCGGCGATGAATGGGGATGGACTGCTTATGTAACACCCGGCAGCAGCAATTCGGGAATTAGATTTGCCGAAGAGCGATTGTCGGCTCCTGTTGTAAGCAAGGATGGAACGCTCTTTACCAATAGCGTCAGTTTCAATGTAGAGATACCCGAGGGGGCAAGGTTAATATATACAACCGATGGTTCCACGCCTACCGCCTCAAATGGGAAAATATCCGACAAAGGACAATTCTATACCGACACCACGACAGTGTTCCGCTTTGTGTTGATGGCCGAGGATAAACTGCCGAGTCAAGTGATAACCCGTACATTCATCAAGGACGAGGAGGGGTTGGAGATTCCTGTGATGTGCATATCGACAGACCCCGATAACCTGTATGACGATGTGATAGGAGTCTATACGAAAGGTACCAACGGTGTTGCTGGAAACGGCCAAAGCAGCACCTGTAATTGGAATATGGATTGGGAACGTCCGGTGAATGTGGAATATTTCATTAAAAAAGAGGGTGTTTATCATGCAGTACTGAATCAAGAGGCCGATTTTGAGATTGCAGGCGGATACTCCAGAGCATACGGCGGTGGCAACGGTTGGGCTATGAAGTCGTCATTCAGGCTTAAGGCCGGCAAAGTGTTCGAGGGCAATAACTCTTTCAACTACCCTATATTTGCCGATAGCAAGCCTTATAACAAATATAAGACACTGCAGGTGCGTAACGGCGGCAACGACACATACGCACGCATCTATGATGCTGCAATACATCGCATATTCATCTCTTCGGGATTCTATCTCGACTGTCAGGCTTGGCAACCGTGTCACGTATTCTTTAATGGAGAGTATTTGGGTATGCTCAACATCCGTGAAAACAACAATAAGCATTATGGCGATAGTGGGTACGGTATAGATACCGACGAAGTAGACCAGTTCGAACTGAACGGTACGGTAGGCTATGAACAGAAAAGTGGTACTAAGGATGCTTTCTGGCAGTGGCTTATATTGAGCAAGCAGTTGGCTGTCGACCCCACAAACGAAGATATATGGCAAGAGATAAGCAATCTTGTTGATATTGACGAATACTGCAATTATATGGCAGCCGAGTGTTATATAGGTAGTAACGACTGGCTTACAAACTGTAATAATATCAAGGGCTTCCGAAGCAGAGTAGACAATGGTAAGTTCCATCTTGTGATGTTCGATGCCGATTCCTCTTTCGGTAACAGCAATATGATTTCTTCGGTCTATAATTTGCTTAGCAGATACGATGGACGCTACTCCGACAACGACGGCATAAGCTATTTGGCCGAGATATTCTTCAATATGTTGGAATACGAACCTTTCAGAAGACAGTTTATACACGCATTCTCCATAGTAGACGGTAGCGTTATGGAACCCGAACGATGCAAGAGCATAATAGACGAGATGGTTGCATATACAAAGCCGGCGCTTGCGTTAGAAGGCAACGACCCCACCGCCTCGGCCGACAAGCTCTACAACAATATTTCAAGCAGCTCGAAGCGTGCTGAAAGAATGAACAATATGAAGTCTTTTATGAATCTGACACAGGAGTTCAGAGTTGTTTTAGAGAGTAATATTCCCGAGGCGCGTCTTCTTGTAGATGGTCAGGAAATTCCTACACGAAAATTTGACGGCACATTATTTGGACCGGTAACAATAACAGCCAAGGCTCCTGCAGGCTATCGGTTCACGGGTTGGAGAGTTGTCTCTCAAAACGACAGCCAGCAAGAGATATTCCCGTTCGGAGACGAATGGAAATATTATGACAAAGGTTCTCTTGATGGTGTCAACTGGAAACATATTGCTTATGGCGATACTCCGTGGGGTACCGGCAATGCTCCGTTCGGATATGGAACAGTGGGCACAACTGCCTCTGCTGCCGACTATAATACCACTTTGGACTACGGCAACGATGCAAATAACAAACGTCCCACCTATTACTTCCGCAAGAGGTTTACTCTCGCCGAAGCGCCTACGACCGATGAACAATATATCCTCTACTATTATCTCGATGATGGAGCAATATTCTATATTAACGGTACAGAAATAGGCAGCTACCACTGTAATAGTGGAAGTATGTATGACGATTTCTCAACAGAATATGAGAGCAATGTCGCTGCCTATGGTACAATAAAGATACCGGTCGAACTCTTGCGCAAGGGTAGTAATATAGTTACAGTAGAGGTACACAATACAAGTTTCACGAGCAGTGACATATTCTTCGATGCTAAAATAGCAAAGCCTGTTTTTAATAGCACTTTTGTCGGCGGTAACGAAGAATTTACGCTGGACGAGACAATGGAAGATGGCACGTACCGTATAATTGCTGTATATGAAAAACTCGATAGCCCGAAACAACTGCTCGAGAGTGGCGCTTCGCCCATACGCATCAACGAGGTGAGCGCTAAAGGTAGCATATACGTCAACGACCATTACAAGAGAAACGACTGGGTTGAATTGTATAATACCACCGACAGCGACATAGATGTCAGCGGTATGTATCTCAGCGACACACGCGGCAATCCTCAAAAATACATGATAAGTGCCGAAGGCAGTGCTGCAAGTACCATCGTTCCTGCCTACGGTCATCTTCTTATATGGTGTGATAAACTACAGCCTGTAAATCAACTGCACGCTCCGTTCAAGTTGGACAATGCCGACGGTGCCTGTGTTATATTGCAGTCACAGGACGGAACATGGTGTGACGAGATGACATACCTTGCTCAAAACCGATGGCAGACCTACGGACGCTATCCCGATGGTGGAGAGTACTCATCATACCTTGGTAAACCAAGCATCGAAAAACCGAATATGATAATGTCATACGACTATGTAAACGATGGGGTAGGAGAATGGAGCGATTCGACAATCGCTATCACATTAGAACTGAAAGAGGGTTGGAACTGGACCTCTCACAATTTGAATACAACTATCCATAGAAGTCGTTACATAGGATATGCGCAGCACATAATGGGTGCTGATGAATCGTATGTCAAGGATGAGAATTCTGTTTGGACAGGTAATATGTCAGGCATATCACCTGCAAAGGGATACAAGATAAAGATGTTGGAGAATGCAGAAATTACACTAAGAGGTGAATTGTTTGATACCGCAGTGCCTGTTACACTGAAAAGAGGCTGGAATTGGATAGGATGTCCGTTATACAATGCCACTGCCATTGAGGAGGCGCTTAAGGATTACACCCCGACCGATGGCGATGCCATCATTGGAATAAACGCATTTGCAACCTATGAAGATGGAGAGTGGGCGGGTACTCTCGGCTCGCTCTCGCCCGGTCAAGCCTATCTTCTCAAATGTGGTACCACTCAAAGAATTCATTGGAACTCTCTATCAAGAGCAAGAGAGAAGTCGCGACGCTACTCGGTACCCGAACAGGATATTCCGTCGGGCTCTCCGTGGCAGGTCGATATGCACGCATATCCCTATGCAATAGGTGTTATTGCTGCAATAGATGGCGATGTGTCGGCAAACAACTGCACGGTGGCTGCTTTCTGCGACAATGAATGTCGAGGTGTTGCCGAGGTGGTTGACGGACTGCTTTATTTGAATATTTATGGTGAAGGAGGCGAAACTATACACTTCAGGTTTATTGACAATACTGGTGAGACAATAGAGTTTGAACAGACTGTTCTGTTCGCACCCGAGGCTATAATAGGCAGCCGCAAGTCGCCGCTGCTGCTCACTCACAAATACAGTTGTATAGAGACTTCTGCATTGTCCGATTCGCAAATAGTATCAACAGTATATTATACCCTCAGTGGTCGGCGCGTCGACTTTCCCACTTCGGGTATATTCATTAAAAAAACAATATACGAGAACGGATACACCGAAGTTAAAAAAATAAAGCTCTACAAATAAAATTTTCGCTCTTTTACCGGAATACTTTGAAGCTGTTTAGATTTATAAAAATATCATTCATAAAGAGGCAATATAAATCTGAACAGCTTCTATATTATGAAAGAATTAATATCTTCCGGGCATTTAATCCCCTCAAATTTGTTTTTTATTTTTTTTTTTACTTTTTTTGCTATCATTTTACAGGATGGTCATCGCGTATCGCATAAAAAGTGCGTGATGCCATGTTTCTTGTGCCGAAAATGAAAAACTTTAAAAACTCTAAATAACAGAATTATGGAAAAGATTATCGGTCTTATCAATGCGCCGTTCACACCTTTTTACGAGAATGGCGAAGTAAACTACGAGCCTATCCCTGCATACGCACAGATGTTGGCAAAGAATGGCCTTAAAGGTGTATTTATAAACGGTTCGTCGGGCGAGGGTTATATGCTCACAGAGGAGGAGAGAATAAAACTCACCGAGGCTTGGGTAGCTGCTGCTCCTAAAGACTTCAAGATAATAGTTCATGTTGGTAGCACCTGTGTAAAGTCGAGCCGTCGTATGGCCGAGCATGCTCAGAAACTTGGTGTGTTCGGTATCGGTGCAATGGCACCTCCTTTCCCCAAGGTGGGTCGTGTCGAGGAGCTTGTAAAATACTGCGAAGAGATTGCGTCGGCAGCGCCCGAACTTCCTTTCTATTTCTACCATATTCCTGCCTTTAATGGTGCTTTCTTGTCGATGGTAGAGTTCTTGCAGGCTGTTGATGGTCGTATCCCCAATTTTGCAGGTATCAAATACACCTTTGAAAGTATGTACGAGTACAACCAGTGCCGTCTCTATAAGAACGGTAAGTTCGATATGTTGCACGGACAGGACGAGACAATTCTTCCCTGCCTTGCAATGGGTGGCGCACAGGGTGGCATTGGCGGAACAACAAATTATAACGGATGCAACCTTGTGGGTATAATTGATGCTTGGAATGCCGGCGACCTTGAGAAAGCACGCGAATTGCAGAACTTCTCGCAAGAGGTAATCAATGTAATATGCCACTATCGCGGTAATATTGTAGGCGGTAAGAGAATTATGAAACTCATCGGCCTTGACCTTGGTAAGAACCGCACTCCCTTCCGTAATATGACCGACGAAGAAGAGGCTGCTATGCGCAAGGAACTCGAGGCTATCAACTTCTTCGAGCGTTGCAATAAATTCTAAGACTATTTGCCATTATGAGCAATAAGTATAAATAGTAGAATCTGAGCGCAGAGAGTATCGCTGCGCTCAGATTCTTATCTATGAAAAGCAACATAAAATAAAAACAGCTTCTTGAAAAAAATATTCGATAATTATGGATTGGAAAAAATATCTTACCGATTGGGCCGATAAATATCGTGCCGACCTCACCGAGAATATTATGCCATTTTGGCTGAAGAATGGTCTCGACCGCGTAAACGGCGGTGTTTATACTTGTTTCGACCGCGATGGCTCGCTCATCGACACTACAAAGTCGGTGTGGTTTCAGGGGCGATTCGCTTTCGTATGCAGTTTCGCTTATAACACTGTCGAGAAGAACCCCGAGTGGCTGGCAGCCGCAAAAAGCACGATAGATTTTATCGAGGCGCACTGTTTCGACACAGATGGCCGTATGTATTTCGAGGTAAAGGCCGACGGTACACCTCTGCGCAAGCGTCGTTACGTCTTTTCCGAGAGCTTTGCTGCCATTGCAATGGCCGAGTATGCAAAGGCATCGGGCGATGCAACATACGCACAGAAAGCGCTTAAGCTGTTCAAGGATATTCGTCACTTTGTGGCAACCCCCGGATATATGGAACCCAAGTATCTCGACTCTTTGCAGGCAAAGGGACACTCGTTGGTTATGATACTCATAAACACAGCTTCGCGCATCCGCGAGGTCATCAAAGACCCGGTGCTCGACCAACAGATTAATGAGTCGATAGCTTCGCTCAAGGATTTTATGAAGCCCGAGTTCGAGGCTCTTCTCGAGATGGTTGGTCCCAACGGCGAGTTTATCGACACCTGCAACGGCCGTGTAATAAACCCGGGCCACTGCATCGAAACAGCTTGGTTCCTTCTCGAAGAGGCCAAGAATCGCGGTTGGGACAAGGAGCTTGCACAGCAGGCACTGACTATCCTCGATTGGTCGTGGGAGTGGGGCTGGGACAAGCAGTATGGTGGTATTATCAACTTCCGCGACTGTCGCAATCTGCCTCCTCAGGACTACTCTCAGGATATGAAATTCTGGTGGCCGCAGACCGAGGCTATCATTGCCACACTATATGCTTATGAGGCTACAGGCGATGATAAGTATCTTATATGGCACAAGCAGATAAGCGAGTGGACATACGCACACTTCCCCGACACCGAGTTTGGCGAGTGGTACGGCTATCTGCATCGCGACGGAACAGTGGCTCAACCTGCAAAGGGTAACATCTTCAAAGGTCCGTTCCACATTCCCCGTATGCTTATAAAGAGCTACGACCTCTGCAACATATTAACCGATAAGAAATAATAATATACAGAATAAAATGAGCAAAATTACAGAAAAGAAATGGTACCCGTGGTTGGTGGTTCTGCTACTCTCGGGTGTTGCCTTCCTTAACTATATGGATAGGCAGATGCTTAGTACAATGCGCTTTGCAATGTCTGAGGATATTGTAGAGGTTGCCACAAGTTACACTGGTCCTTGGGGTTGGGGTGCGCTTATGGCTGCATTTATGTGGATTTATGGTCTTATGAGCCCTGTCTCGGGTGCCATTGCCGACCGATTGAACCGCAAGAACCTTATTGTCGGCAGTCTCTTTGTGTGGTCGGCAGTAACATTCCTCATGGGTTATGTCGATACATACACCGAACTATATATCCTGCGTGCTGTGATGGGATTCAGTGAGGCGCTTTATATCCCTGCTGCTCTCTCGCTTATTGCCGATATACACAGCGGAAAGACACGTTCGATGGCTATCGGTATACACATGACGGGACTCTATTTGGGACAGATTGCAGGCGGCTTTGGCTCAATCTTCTCGGGATTGCTTAACTGGCACACAGTGTTCCTTATTTGCGGTCTTGTGGGAATGATTTATTCGGTGGTGCTTATTCTCTTTATCAGTGACCCCGGACGCGAGAAAAAGGCAAAGCAAGAGAATGTAGCAGACCCTGCACAGCCAAGCGTTATGAAAAGTATATTGCTTGTGCTCAGTAATATGGCATTCTGGGCAGTGCTGTTTGTTTTTACCACTCTCAGTATGCCGGGATGGGCTACAAAGAACTGGCTGCCCGAGCTTTTGGCCAACGTAATCAGCAACAGCTGGGGAATGGAGATTGGTAAGGCGATGGACTACGCAGGTCCTATTGCTGTAATAAGCCTCGCCGGTGCTTCGTTCATCGGTGCTATGATTGGAGGTCGTCTGTCGGATAAATGGGTACAAACAAATGTTCGCGGACGTGTATATACAAGCAGCATAGGTCTTGCTCTTATTGTTCCCTCGCTTGTGTTTATGGGCTTGGGCGATAGTATGTTTGCCGTTATACTTGCAATTCTTTGCTTTGGTATCGGCTATGGCTTCTTCGACACAAATAACATGCCCATTCTGTGTCAGTTTATCCCCTCGCGCCAGCGTGCAACAGCATACGGCTTTATAAATATGTCGGGTGTGCTGGGTGGTGCCGCAATAACAACTGCGCTGGGTAGTCTGTCATTGGGTGAGGGATTTGCTCTCCTTGGTGGTGTGACTGTGTTGTCACTGCTCATTCAGCTTATAGCACTGCGTCCTAAAACTGTAAATATGGAGTAATGAAAAAGTTTCTTTCTATACTTATAAGCGCTTCGCTCTTGGGCTGCACAGGTGGTCCAAAGGGCGAAGCGCCTGCTTTGAAGGAGATTGGCACAATGCCAGCCTTTGAACAGGGATTCGAGCAGGGTGTGTCGGCTTGTTACGCTGCCACATTCGATAATGCTCTCTATCTTACAGGCGGCTGTAATTTCCCCGAGAAGCCGGCTGCCGAGGGTGGTGCGAAACGCTATTATAAAGGCATCTATCGTGCAGCGTTAGGCGATACTCTGCAATGGGAAAAGGTGGGCGAACTGTCTGCCGCATCGGGTTACGGAGCGAATATCCAGGATGGTAACCGATGGTATATTGTTGGTGGAATGAATAACGACGGTGCATCATCGGCTGTAATAGGCATCGACCTATCCGATGCCTGTAAAATAGAGATACTGCCCGACCTTCCTTGTGCAGTGGATAATACCGTAGGTGCAGTGGCTTGTGGTAAACTGTATGTAGCTGGTGGTAATGCCGATGGCAAAGCTTCTAATCGTACTTTTGTACTCGACCTTAAGAATGTAAACGATGGATGGCAGGAGCTTCCTCTTATGCCCTCTCGCGGACGTGTACAGCCGGTATGCGCTGCAAACAGTGCTGCTTTGTTCGTGTGGGGAGGATTCTCGCCTGCAGATGGCAATTTGCCTGCCGAGGTACATACCGATGGTTGGTGCTACAGCTTTGTCACAGGGGAGTGGACACCTCTGCCAAAGAGCGTTGCCGCAGGCGAAGAGGTTACACTCTCGGGCGGTACGATGGCGCTTCTGAACGATAGTACAATGGTTGCTGCAGGAGGTGTGAACCGCGAAATCTTTACTGATGCAATATCGGGTACATACGCTCTTATAGATAAGGCCGATTATATGTTGCAACCATCGGAGTGGTATCGTTTCAATCCCAATCTGCTGAAATATGATGTAGCAAAAGGGGAGTGGAGTGTTATTGATAAGAATGCAGCCTACGCACGTGCAGGTGCGTTGATGCTGCCATATAATGGTTACATTATATATATAGGTGGCGAACTTAAACCCGGTATACGCACACCTCAGATACACCGTTACAGGTTGTGATTCGGGAAAACCCCGTAACAATAGGGAAACCCCCTGCGACGTTTAGGAATTAAACGTTGCAGGGGGATTTTTATGCCTCTATCTTTGCAGTGTAACAAATACGAAAAGAGAAGAAAAAGAGGTTTAACCCTTAAAATTTACAACTATGAAAAGGATGATGATTATTGCAGTGATGATAGGCGCAATGCTTATGCCTGCACAGGTTTCGGCTCAGAGTGTACGTGAGAAGAGAGGTGACAGCCGCGTACAGGTTGATGTAAAGAGAGGCGATAAAAAAGGCTTCGGCAAGAACGACAAACGAGGAGGCTTCGATAAAAAGAATCATTTTGGCGGAAAGGATGGTAATAAATTTAATAATCACAACCACGGTCATAAACCCAAAGTGGTGCATCATAAGCCCAAAGTTGTAATTAACCACTGTCATCACAATCACGGACACCGTCCCAAAGTGGTACACCACCACAATTGCAATGGCGAAATTGTTGGAGCAGCCGCAGCTGTAATAGGTACTGTAGCACTTATCTCGCTATTGGCCGATTGAACATACTGAATGATAATGGATGTAAGTATATAAATTTGTAGTTAGTTAGGTACTTTGTTTGTGCATCGGAATACAATTCCGGTGTACAAACTTTTTTAATTTAAAAAAAGAAAAGTAGAATGGGCATTAGAAAAGAATATATTACCTTTGCGAAATAAATTTACAGAAGAATGAGAATATACTATCTGTTTTTTGTATTATGTCTCTTCGGTGGCTGTGTTGATGAGAGTAATAATATTCGACAAGCTATTGATTCGATGAAAGAGCGTTATCCCTCGACTACGCTGCAAGATGTCTATAAAAGTTGTTTTCAGGATTACTATGGTGTTGCGCATCTTCTTGCCGACCGCGAGAGTGTCAAGAGGTATATCGACTATGAACTCTCTAATGCCGATACTCTTGTGAATATGTATTACGAACCCTGTGGTTGGCGCGGAGATTTTATTCGCGTGAATCTGTCGGCAGTCAAGGATGGACGTATCACAAGCGACAGACTTGCCGATGCTTTTATGGCAAGTGCAGAATATTCGATGAAAAATGCTACCGAAGAGTGGAAAAAAATATGGCATGCTGTTATGAGCAATGCGCGAGAGTCGCTTGTGACATTAAAGCATTTTAGCGAGGATTCTGCAAAAATCGAGGCACTGCTCGACAGAGGCGAGTATGTTATGCATCACAGTGAAGAGTACAGCAAGGCGCATCATCCGCACTATCGGATAATTCATCGCACCATATTCGAACGGGATATTCTTCCTCATTTGCAGGAATAAACTATGATTCGGGCGATTTAAAATAGCCCCTATTACAACAGAATTACACTTAAGGATTATATGTAAAGTCGGTTCTTGTGGCTGCAAGCAGCTTTTCCTACTCCATAGCGGTATTATTCCCCTTATTTGAAAAAGATAATCCTATTTTTTAGCACAGAAATAAAAAAAGATTGTAATTTTGCAGTTCAAGCCTAAATACATTTAATAACTTCAATAAAAACAAAACTCTATGCTGACACTCGACAAAATTTATCACGCATCGTACGTGTTAAAGGGTGTAATTCGTCGTACCGACCTTATTAACGCCCCGAAAATAAACTGCGCGGCAAACATTTTTCTAAAGCCCGAGAATTTACAGTTGACAGGTTCGTTCAAAGTACGCGGTTCGTATTATAAAATATCGCAGCTATCCGATGAAGAGAAGGCAAAGGGTGTGATAGCTTGTTCGGCAGGTAACCATGCACAAGGTGTTGCACTTGCTGCTACCAAGAATGGTATAAAATCGACTATCTGTCTGCCCGATTGCGCCCCCATCTCAAAGGTCGAGGCTACACGCGGCTACGGTGCTGAAATCTGTTTGGTCGAGGGCGTGTACGACGATGCCTATCAGCGTGCATTGCAGATGCGCGACGAGTTTGGCTATACATTCATCCATCCCTTCGATGATATTGACGTAATTGCGGGACAGGGTACCATCGGACTTGAACTTCTGAACCAGATGCAGAATATTGATGCAGTGGTTGTTCCCGTTGGTGGTGGTGGCTTGCTCTCGGGTGTTGCATACGCCATAAAATCACTTAACCCTAAGATTAAGGTTTACGGAGTGCAGTCGAGTGGTGCGCCCAGTATGGTCGAGTCGTTGCGCTGCCATAAGATAGAACGCTTGGGTACTGTATCTACCATTGCCGACGGTATTGCCGTAAAACAGCCGGGTGAGAATACATTCGACCTCTGCGGTAAATATGTCGATGATATTGTAACAGTTACCGATGACGAGGTTGCAGCAGCCATCCTCTCCATGATGGAACATCAGAAACTTATAGCCGAGGGCGCAGGTGCTGTCTCTGTGGCTGCGGCAATGTTCAATAAGGTGCCCATCGAGGGTAAGAATACAGTATGCGTTGTGTCGGGAGGAAACATTGACGTAAATATCCTCGACCGAGTGATAAAGAGGGGTCTTCTCACCTCGGGACGCATCTATATGCTCACAGTCGAGCTGAACGACCGCCCCGGACAGCTCCTCACTATCTCGCGCATAATTGCACAGCACGGTGGAAACATTATCGGTGTACACCACGAACGCACAAATGCATCAATGGCTATAAACGGCTGTTATCTGCGTGTGAACATGGAGACACGCGACTTTAATCAGATTGAGGAGATTAAAAAGTCGATTTTGGCCGAAGGATACAAAATCTGTGACTTTATTTAAAAGATTTAATAATTTATATAAAACATACAACTATGATTAAAAAAGTTTATACAAGCGCAGCCCCCGAGGCTATCGGCCCCTATTCACAGGCCATTATTTGTGGTAATATGTTGTTTACATCGGGTCAGGTGCCCATTAATCCCGCTACAGGCGAGGTTGAGGCCGAGGGTATCACCGCACAGGCAACACAGGTAATGAAGAACCTTTCGGCTGTTCTTGCCGAGGCTGGTACATCGTTCGAGAATGTGGTTAAGACAACCTGTTTCCTTAGCGATATGGGCGATTTTGCCGCTTTCAACGCTGTTTATGCGGAGTATTTCACAAGCAAGCCTGCTCGCTCTTGTGTTGCTGTAAAGACTCTTCCCAAAAATGTTCTTGTAGAGGTTGAGGTAATTGCTGTAATTTAAACCTGATATAAAAACGAAACAGACAGTACAGATATAAACGTGAACGAGTTATAAAAACATATTATTAACCAAGCATTCACGTTCGTACTAAGAAACTGTTTAAATTTATGTCCTTGAAATTTTTATAGGTCTTTTTTAGGATGTTTTTTCATTTTTCAAAGGCGCATAGCGGGCTATGTAACTACGAAAAAGGGGAAAACAGACAAAAAAGAGCATAAAAAGGCAAGCACAACTCGCGGTCAATGTAATCATTTTTATCGAAAGAAATTTAAACAGTTTCTAAATATTGAATAGAGCTTTTAGCTCTTGTTCTCTTTGCCTTGAATACCGCCAAACATTCAGTATGTGAGAACAAGCTGACGAAGGTTCACACCGTTAGGTGTGGACTATTCGTGCTTGTCGCATACGAGGTCACTTGGCGGTAACCTAAGGCAAAGGCAAGTATCGAATGGTCTGCGCCTTTTTTTATTTTTTAAAAATGAAAACAACTAGATTTATCGGAATGGCAATTCTTGCCATTTTTATGAGTGTGAACCTTGTTTCGTGTAGCAGTGGCGACGATGAAGAAGTTTTTGTAGATACATCCGATGATTACGGTAAAATTACAAAGAACGATTTTGTTGCTACCGGCGGTTACCGAAACTTAAAACCTCTAAGAGCCACGATTTTGGCATCTATAAACACCGCTTTTCAAGGTGCATATACCTCTATGGGTGTTGAGTTTACTCCTAACCAACCCAATTTCAATTCAAGCGAGACACAGAGTATTATATGTAAGAGCCGTCAGCAATAGATAAAACAATATAACCCTGCAAGGGTGAGATTATATAGCGTAGTCCGTAAGGGTTTTTTAGTGAATAATGAAGAAATATTTCTCGTAAAATCCTAAAATTACTTGCCAATACTTTGCCAATTCAAAAAAAAAGTCTAATTTTGCAGGCTGAAAGCGCAAACTATCTTTTGAGCAAACAATTAAATTAAATATAACGATGAAAAGAACATTTCAGCCCTCAAACAGAAAGAGGAAGAACAAACACGGTTTCCGTGAGAGAATGGCCACAAAGAACGGCCGTCGCGTATTGGCATCTCGTCGCGCTAAGGGACGTAAGAAACTTACAGTATCTGACGAGTATGTAGGCAAGAAAAGAAAGTAATTTTCGAGCAATACAATCAATCGGTAGCAAATGTACATTTGCTACCGATTGATTTTTTGTTTAGTAGGGGCGATTTTTAATCGCCCGAAACATCGGCTGTAACCCATTGTGTGTAGGGGCGATTTTTAATCGCCCGAATCGTCGAGGAGAATATTTTAGTTCATTAAGAAACGCATGATAGCTCCCATAAGCAGGCTGCGCTGCTCTTCGTCAACAATAGACTCGAACGGGAAACTTGTACACAATGTGCGGTATTTGTCGGCGTATGCCACGCCTGCACTCTGCTTGCATCCGTCGAATACAAACGATACAAAAGCCTTGTCTATTGGAACAAGAATATCGGGTGCCGAGACTGCATAGCATTTTTCGTTTATAATGCGGTGGAAGCTCATATTAAGGTTCGAACCGAATATGCGGTTCTCTGTGGTCTCATGAATAGAACCTCCAAAATCGAATTTCAACAGATTGCGTATAAAAGCTCTGTCGGCATCGTTCTTTGCCATATCACTTGCAATGTGTGCGCCGCTGATGAACAATCGGCCGCCCGAATTACAATACTCTGTGAGTGCCTCTTGTAAAGCTTTGGGGAATGTCTTGAAAGGGCGGTTGTACATCATCTGCGACCCTGCTCCTCCCTGCTTCTCTACACCCAAAATAAGGTCTATTGCATTGTATCCTGCGAGTGTAGTTGTCCTTTCCATTACAGACTCGCTGCTGCACGAGACGAATGAAATGCCATTTGCAGCAAGGGCTTTGCCATGGATATATGGGTAATCGAATGAGTTTCCTGCAATGAGCATGCCCTCGAAGTCGTTACCGCTTAGTCCAAGGCCATTTTCGTATCCTATGTTTACTCGCTCGAAGTCGAGCTGACGACCGCAGTACTCGGGGGTATTTATATATGCTACACCGGGGTCGGCATCCATGTCAAAACCTGCCTTGGAGTGGGTGTTAACTTCTGCCGGTCCGCTGAGACGGTGGAAACCGTTAACGATAAGCACTCGTCCTTTCTCTTCTGTGGCACGATAGGCTGCAAGTATCTCGCTGGGCATGCTCTCGCCACCCTCGTTAATGGCTGTTATCTTGAAACTATATAATACATTATCGACAAGAGGAACGGTACATGTTGTTCCCTCTATTATCTTGCCATTGTCGAATCCTCCATCGCCAACACGTGTATAAAGGATATATTTCTGTGCAGTAGCGGTAGGCTCAAGTTTGTCCTCGACAGGTGTCCATGTGAGTTGTATATTCTTCTCCTCGGCAAATGATATTGCAAAGTTTTTCACAGGCAGTGGCTGTACACAGTACTCTTTGCTTTGCAGATAGCACAGCTGCTTGAGAAGCGCCTTATATACGGCGCGTGCTACTGTGAATTTGAATCCCGGGTCGTGTCCCAATGTCATATCGGCAAAGTTCTGATGCGACAGTGATTCGAAAATCATTGCAGGGACAGCCGGCAGACGCGATTCGCTGTAGCTCTTGTCGATAATGCCGCGTACGCTCCATTTTATACCATATAGTGCCTGAATGTCGTCGTATACACTTTTCAGTACCGTACCTACAATGTCGCGTGACATATAACGCGAGTGTCCTGTGGCTACTGTGTCGCCATTATACTCGGTAGATACTATGCCTAATGAACCAATCAACTCGTCATTTTCCGAAAAACCTGCGTCGGAGTGGAAACCGAAGGTCATCTCTATCGGTACATTAAGACCTGTGGTGTCGGGGTTGTAGATAGAGCCACCCGATAAATGGTTTATCGCGTGCGAACGGCTGTTTATATCATCGGTGTAGTCGCGCTTGCCCTCGCTCGGGGAATATACCTCGTAGGGAAAACCTCCCCATTGAAGAGCGTATCTGGCTCCTTCGAGGTAGCGTGGCATTCCGCTTATCGTGGGTATGCTATCACCGCGGGCTACCACTCCCATTCCACCGCCGAAGCGTACAGCATCGGCACTTATGACTCCCTTTGAGGCACTGGCATTCGAGAGCATCACTGCCTGCTCGTCGTGTGCTCCTTTCTTGAAATTAAAGGTACCAAGATAGACCCATGTGCCACCGCCCATCTTCTGGTTTACTCTGAACTCGGTAATACCCCCTGCATGAAGCACGCTGTAATGTGCATCGTCAATAGCATCTTCGTGTGTCTGATAGCTTACATATACTGCATAACGTCCATCCTCGGGAATTTCGGGTTTCCACTTTGCAATGGCTGTCGCATTTTTTTTGTCTCCACTTGTTTGGGTCGAGCGAGATGTGCCTTCGGTGAAGGGATTCTCATGGTCGACAAAGAAACCGTCACGCAGACGGAATCCGCCGTTGTTTACATCCCACTGCTTTTTATCGGCTTTTCCTTCGAGGTACTGCGAAGTGCCAAAGACAGCGTCGTTGTCGACAATGACACTCAATGGCTGCCAATCGCGCTCGCGTGGGGTGTATATAAGTGCTCCTGCATTTTCGAGCATCGGCATAAGAAAAGGTACGACTATCGACTGAGTGAAAAGGTCCTCTGTGGTGCAATAGAGGGCCGGACGTTGCCACTCCCATGTTCTCTCGTCGTTAGAGTAGACACGCCCGTGGCTCTGCCACAGGGCTAAGTGTCGTCCTGTGAGTCCTTTTGTCGGTGTGTAAGGGCGCGAAACGTTCTCGACCCAAGGTGCGCCTGTATAGGCAACATCACCCCAAAGGCGACTCTTGTCTATCTTTTTCTTCTCGCGCAGGATATTAGGAATGAGCTTTTCGATGGGCTGTCGGTGTGCAATAACTTCTATCTTGTATTTACGCAGATTCTTTGGCAATATTTCGCGTATCCCATTGTAGATGTGTTCTACCAATTCGGGAGTAAAGTGCTGTGCAGCGAAATTGCTGTTTGTGTAAATGGTGATTTTTCGTGCGCGTTTGTTTATTACAATGTTGTTGCGCTTGCGCTCCAATCGGCAGTTTTTAATCCTGAAATCGTCGGATGTGTATTCGGTAAAGTATTTCTCTATGGTACGAGTAAGAACTTTGTCGACACTCTGTGCCGACAAAGTAAGAAAGTATAACAAACAGATAGTGAATGCTATAAGCTTGTTAATATGCATATATATCCTTTTTTATTTGGCCGAAAGAGCATTTATCTTGTCGAGAATCTCTTTTGCCTCTTCGTTGAACGAGAGAGATAATGTATCGAAATACTTTCTTGCAGGAAGCCCCGGTTCAATGTGGCTTACACGTGAAATATACTCTTTGTTCAGCGCGAATATCCTGTTGAATACGTCAATCCACTCGGCAGCATCGGCCTTAGAGTCATACGATGCGAAAAATGCCTGTGTAGCCAACTGGTCGGCGATATAAGTTATAACTTTCTTGAAATTCTTTCTACTTGCCATAGTTTTACCTGTTTAAAATTAAATACAGTTGTAAAGATATACTTTTATTCGTAAACAAACAACAAAAGAACAAAATCTGCGCAAAAATTACATATTTTTATTGTCGTGTGCAGAAAAAAGCTGTTTATGCTTTTTATATTCACAAAAAAAAGCGAAATTTGCCAATACTTTGCACATTCAATAACCTTAAATAAAATTAACTGATATGAAGATTAGCGCATTGCAAAAAGCAAGGGCCGCTTACGAGCCCAAGTTGCCCCAGGCACTGAAAGAGGTAGTGAAAGTTTGTGAGGGTGCTGCAACCGAGTCGGTAGCCGACCAGGAGGCTATCAAGTCGATGTTCCCCAACACATACGGTCTTCCCATTATCACATTCGAGAAGGGCGGCGAGGTTAAGGAGTATCCCGCAATCAACGTAGGTGTAATTCTCTCGGGTGGTCAGGCTCCCGGTGGTCACAACGTAATTGCCGGTCTCTTCGACGGCGTAAAGAAACTGAATCCCGCAAGCCGTCTCTATGGCTTCCTTATGGGCCCCGGCGGATTGGTCGACCACAAATATATGGAGATTACTCCCGAGATTATGGATGCTTACCGCAACACAGGCGGTTTCGATATCATCGGTTCGGGTCGTACAAAGCTCGAGAAGACCGAGCAGTTCGACAAGGGTCTCGAGATAATCAAGGAGCTTGGCATCAAGGCTCTTGTAATCATCGGTGGTGACGACTCTAATACCAATGCTTGTGTGCTTGCCGAGTACTATGCTGCAAACAACACCGGTGTACAGGTTATCGGCTGTCCCAAAACTATCGACGGCGACCTTAAGAACGCATATATTGAGACATCTTTCGGTTTTGACACCGCTTGTAAGGTTTACTCTGAGGTTATCGGTAACATACAGCGCGATTGTAACTCGGCTCAGAAATATTGGCACTTCATTAAACTGATGGGCCGTTCGGCTTCTCACATCGCATTGGAGTGTGCTCTTCAGACACAGCCCAACTACTGTATCATCAGCGAGGAGGTCGAGAAGAAGGCTCTTTCACTCGACGATATTGTTACTGCTATTGCTCAGGCTGTTGCCAACCGTGCTGCTGCAGGTAACAACTTCGGTACAGTGCTTATCCCCGAGGGTCTTATCGAGTTTGTACCCGCTATGAAGGCTCTTATCGCCGAGCTAAACGACCTTCTTGCTCACAAGGGTGAGGAGTACGCAGCTGTTGCACCCGAGGAGCAGCGTCAGTACATCATCAACCTCTTGTCAAAGGACAATGCGGCTGTTTATGCAAGCCTCCCCGCAGGCGTTGCACGTCAGCTTACAATGGACCGCGACCCCCACGGCAACGTACAGGTATCTCTTATCGAGACCGAGAAGTTGCTCTCTGAGATGGTTGCAGGCAAGCTCGCAGCTTGGAAGGCCGAGGGTAAATATGTAGGAAAGTTCAATCCTCAGCACCACTTCTTTGGTTACGAGGGTCGTTGCGCTGCTCCCTCGAACTACGATGCCGACTACTGCTATGCTCTCGGTTACAACGCATCACAGCTTATCGCAGCAGGCAAGACCGGTTATATGTCATCTATCCGCAACACAACAGCTCCCGCAGCCGAGTGGGTTGCAGGTGGTATACCTATCACTATGATGATGAACATGGAGCGTCGTCACGGCGAGATGAAACCCGTTATCCAGAAGGCTCTTGTTGACCTCGAGGGTGCACCCTTCAAGACATTTGCAGCCAATAGAGAGAAATGGGCTAACGAGACTTGCTACGTATATCCCGGTCCCATCCAGTACTTCGGACCAAGCGAGGTTTGCGACCAGACAACAGTAACATTGGCTTTGGAGCAGGCTAAGTAATAGTACCTGATGGCAGAGGCCAATACTACAAAGAAAATAACAACCGGCGGACGGAAGAAGAGTACTTCCGCCCGCCGCTTATCATCACCTCGCAAGGGCAAGAAAAAGGGGGGAATTCCCAAATGGCTATATATAATGATAGCAGCCATATTCTCTTGTATCGCCCTTACGGTGGTGTATTATATATTCTTCCGTCCCTATTTTTATCGTTTCCGTCCATGCTATGGGCAACGGCACTATAGTATATGTATGCCGCACGGATATTCGATATACGGAATAGATGTGTCGCGACATCAGGGCGAAATAGATTGGGAGAAACTAAAAGCCGGTGACGGTGCAAGCGCCCCCGTTGAGTTTGTCTATATGAAAGCAACCGAGGGCAGCGATTTTATTGACAAGAATTTTAAGACGAATTTCGCAAAGGCCAAGAAGCTGGGATTCATCTGTGGAGCATATCACTATTTCAGTCCACATTCCGGCGGACTTACGCAGGCTAATCAATTTATAAAGACTGTGAAATTGCAAAAGGGTGACCTGCCTCCTGTTGTGGATGTCGAGGAGAAGCCCAAGAACAAAAAGCATTTTATGCAGGAACTTAAAATATTCATTGCGAAGATTGAGGAACATTATGGTGTAAAGCCCATTGTCTATTCATATAAGAAGTATAAGGAACACTATCTTTCCGATCCCTATTTTAATAAGTACCCTTTATGGGTGGCTCACTACTATGTGAGTAAGCTCGACGAGAATATCGACTGGCTAATGTGGCAATGCTCCGATATCGGCCGATTGCCGGGTATTAAAGAGAATGTCGATATAAATATCTTCAACGGGACAAGAGAGCAGTTCAATAGTATTCTTATGAAGTGATTATTTGACGCTAAGGTGGGGTGAGGAGTTAAAAACAGTTTATTTGTGTCTTACCTTTGCCATCGCATTTAGAGGAGGGCTGTTGTAGAAGTTCAGTGATGCTCTTTTTGTTTATGCTTTGCTGTTAATGGTTGCTGTAGGGGCGATTAGAAATCGCCCCTACAAGCAATGAGTTTTTATCAGTGAATATAAATTGTTTTATTACTGTCCGATAAAAATAGAATAATCCCAAAAAGTGCTATTGACGGAGCTAATATTGCCACTTTTACCTCAAAAATACTAACAAACGAGCGAGAAGTATGAAGTTCACTTCAATATTTTTCAAAGCGAGTGCAGTCTATTTTCGAGTTTTACCTCAAAAATACTAAAGCAAGCCCACCTTTTCATAAAATCATAAGGTTGTTCATTGGTGCGCCGTAGGAAAATTAGTAGAAGCTGTTTAAATTTATATCGTCAAGTTTTTTATAGAGCAAAAATTGGATGGTTATTTATATTTTAAGGGCGCATAGCGGGCTATGTAACCGCAAAAAAGAAACAAACAGGCATATTTGAATATAAAAAACGACGAAACCGTCAGCTTCTATATGAATATTTTTTTAGAAATTTAAACAGCTTCTTAAATGGTAGATGTTTTTTGGATTAAGTGCGAGGCTGTTTGAGCGAAGCGAGTTCCGCAGCACCCAAAAAACATCGTTAGCATTTTACGTTAAGATTTTCTGTGCGCAGAGCCTTTTGCCTACTTTTCGT
>JAZNEI010000091.1:0-91106 GCA_045588485.1 Bacteroidaceae bacterium
AACCATTTTTTGCATCGGCGTCAATAAAATCAAACTCACTGCATGCATTGGGCAGTGGCTCAAAGATTAGCGTAAAGCATGAATCACCATCTTCTGGCATAAATAGCTCCTTGCCAGGCTCAACACCCTTACTGCCAATCAGTTCATATTCCTTATCTTGGGTTACAAGATGGATGTTCGGAGATACTTTAATCCAGTGTTCGGGAGTATAGAAACTACGTACCGTCAGCACAGTAGCAGTATCGGTCAGTTCCACCTTCTCAAAGACCAGCATCGTTGTATTTGAGGCACCGACAAGTGGGAATTCGAGCACTTTATTTTTGCTTGCGCAAGAGACCATCAATAGCCCCAGCAGAAGGAACTTCAATGTCTTTTTCATATTGTATGCCAGATTTCAGGTTTTACTTACAATTATTCCACAGTGCCGCTCAGATGTTCCAGAATGACTCCTTCGCCATAGCCACACCATTGCTCTAAAATATATCCGTCGGGAGAGATAAGGACAAAAAGCGGTATACCGTCTCTGTCGCTACGGTAACGTGCATAGAGAGCACTGCCGTTATAGCCGTCATTCCAGTTGTACCAAGAAACGGGATGTTCTTTAAGCGCCTCGCGCCATACCTCTTCCGACTCAAGGTTTACACTCACTACACATAGCTTGTCCTTGTACATCCTGGCAACTACGGCAAGTTCCGGAAGTGCTTTCACGCAGGGGCCGCAGCCGTTGGCCCAAAAATCGAGCAGAATATATTTGCCTTTCAGTTCGGCAAGGGTATGCTTCTTCCCATCAAGGTCAATCATCTCGCCATCAATGGCCTTCTTGCCGCTCTGTGCCTGCTCCTGGGAATAGAGATTCACATAGGCCTTTTTGGCAAGATAATGACTGCGTTGTTCTGTCGTCAGGTCTCCATACAGCTGTCTCAACTCATCGGTATACGTGAAATCCTTGATATTTTGCATGCAGAGTGTCGCAAAATAGAACCTATCCATCCATATGTCATCAACAACGGTCTGTTTCATTATTGACAAATCATTTGCACATATACGCAGTTTCAAGGAGTCGAGTTCGCCATTAATCCGTTGTATACACTCAACCGCCCTCTCATCCGTATTCCCCTTTGCACTAAAGCTTCTCGCTTCGGCCGAGAGAGACTCATAACATTTCCACTCCTCAAATGATTTCTTGATGTATCTTCCCCAAACCGTATTCTCCGATGCAGGACCTGTAACTTTCCAGGTATACATCAGTTTGTCTTCACCCTCCACAAGGACACAATCACCGGCCGAAGCCCACAAAGGTGTCACCAGCATTGAAAAGCCCTCGTTCATAAAACCTCCCAAAGCCAGTTTTTCACAATCATCACTCTCGGCAACCAACTTGAAGTAGAACTCACCATTAGAGATTGTATCGTTGCCGACAACAACGCCATAGTCGGTATTGAATCTCATCAGACACAGCACCGTACCGTCGGGCACATTCTTTACTTTGCCCTTAATCTCATAGAACCCAGGATTTACAAGGTCGCCATCCTGCGCAATGCCACACAGGGTGGCAAATGCGACGATTAAGGTTAAGAATAGTTTTTTCATAACCATTTTATGCTTACAAATTATAATCTTTCTTTTAGTATCTGTTCTACCTCCTCAGCGGTTGCTCCTATTGCAATAATAGTGCCGTCTCTGTCAACAAGGAAAACCTCGCCGGCGGCTCTGATGCCATAACGTTCCCAAATATTTTCAACACCACGCAGAGCAATCAGATTGAGCCAAGGGTATCCATCTTTCTCCACTGCAAGCCTCATATCTTCGCTTTCCAATTCGCTTGCAACTCCAACGATGGTAAATCCTTTATCCTTGTACTTGTTATACAAAGGAATAAAACTCATCGACGTCCGTCTGCAAGGACCGCACCACGATGCCCAAAAATCGACAACAGCAATCTTACCCTCAATCTCTTTCGAGAGCGTGTGCGCTGTACCACTTAGGTCGGGAAGAGTAAAATCAATTATTCGTGAACCCACACGCACATCCAACGATGACACCCAATTACGCAAGTTAATTGCCATATTGTTTGTTGGATATTTTGCATCATATATGTTCTTGAATAAATCCACGTATGGTTGTTTTGTCGCATTATCCTTGTTGTAAAGTCGATGTCTTGCCTGATTGAGCAGATAGAGCCCTACTATGCCGGAGTTGTTTGTAATATAATCAAGTTCGTATGCGTACATCTCTTTCCTTAACTCTTCACCTTTTTCCATAAATGCTTTGTATTCCGGTGTATAAAGGCGGTTATCCTTTTCCAATTGCTCAATCTTTTTGCTGAGATTCCTGAGTGAATCGCGGTCTTCGCATTCATCGTACAGTTTCTTGAGCGCAGCCCCCTCAACGGTCAAAAGTTTGCCTGCCTTCTCTAAAGCCTCCTCTTCTTGTCTCATTGGAATGTAGAATCTCTCTTCTATACTTTTGTTATAGGCAAGCAACTCTTTGTTGAGTGGTGTCTCCGAATGCAGTGTAGGACGCGGAGCATCATCTATTGCATAGCCGTAGAATGTAGCATAAACATCTCCCTCCTCGGCAAAGAAATCCAGCGGCATCCAACAACCGTTGTCGTAATCCTCGCAGGCAAACAACTGATAAAATTCAGGTTCGTCGATATAAATGTCGTGAGAGAAATGCCCATCCTTTACCAAGATGGTATCTACGGGCACTACCCTTGGGTCGCCGTCACCAATAATGAGCAGTATGCGGGTGAAAGTGCTCTCCTTTACCTCGCCCTCAATGTGGCAATGGAGTTTCTTGTTATTGTTTATGCTCTCCTGTGCAAAGCCACTAATGGTGGCAAATGCAACGATTAGGGTTAAAAAAAGTTTTTTCATATTCAATTATTTATTAAAGTATTCAATTACCATTGTATGGTTCATATTGCGGTGCAAAGTGCCATTCATATCTATGATGCAAGAGAATGGAATGCCTATAAAACGAAGTTTTGCCTGAAGATACTCCCAATCTTTGCTACTGATGTATATGTGTTCGCCTTCAATGTATGTTTTGCTAAGCCACTCTTCCGATGCTTCGCGATACTTATCCTCGGTGATATACAGGAATTTTACGGGTTGTCCCTGCATATCCTTTATGAAATTGCGTTGCTCCATCATAGTTGCACGGCAGGGGCCACATCCCATATTCCAAAAATCGAGGAAGAGAACATTGCCCTTATAAGGCGATATTATCTTTTGCAGTACGGGGTCCTCTGTAATGTTTTCTCCTGCTGCTGCCGTCTCATACTTCTTTACATATTCGCGATAGGCTTTTGTATAGTGGTGGGCTACGATGGGGTTGCTGAGGAACGGCATAGCCTCGGCAACATACTCGGCAACCACATCGGGGTTGGCTTGTTGGTTTTTTATAAAGTAACTGAACAGGTTACGCATTATCTGCCATTGCATCATAAAGCCTGTGCACTGCAAGCCTGTATTCTTTTTACAGCGCTCAATGGCGTAGGAAAAAGCATCGTTTATGGTGAGCAGTGTATCGGCACGCATTGGGAGTGCTGTGTCGAGGAATTGTTTGTCATATTCGGTAGGCAGCACAAACTCAAAGGCGTAATCTTCTATGTTTTGGGGAGTACCGCCCGTCACGGGAAGTATTATATTGCTGAAATCAAAGTACCAGAGTTCAAACTCTACACGGTTTATGAGTACAGAGGCATACTCATAAAATGCAGCAAGGGGATTGTCGAATAATAAATCTTCGTGTTTTTTTAGGAATTTGAACATCCACTTGTCGTCGAGTGGCTCGAAACCATCAACAGCTTTGGGAATGGTGCGACCACTTGCCTCATCGAAGTGGGGTGCATATTTACGTTTGTTATAAACAGAACGTATATCTAATATATGATACAATCCGGTGAAAATGGCGTTTATTCTAATGATGTCGGCTGCTATAGGATGTATATCGGCAGGCAAGAGGAATTCGCCTTTTTCAATATCCATAATAGTGTGCTCCATCACTTTGCCAAGATTGCGACAGAACTTCTCAACATCGTCGCGTTTGCCTTTACGACCTACCTCGTACCAAGATGAGAGGTCGCCATAAAGGCTTTCGCTATATCGTTTCAAATGGATGTCACGACAATGGTCAACCCAATAGGCTATACTCCCGGGTGCGATGGCTGTTTTGTGGGCAGCGGCATCTACAGCAAGGGTTATCGTATCGCCTACAAAAAAATAGAGATCGTTGGGTAGTGAGTTTTCATAACCGTCGGCACGCAGATAGACTGTTGCACTGTGTGGTATATGCACATCGCTATTAAAAGAGCCGTCGTTGTTCACTGTGACAAGCACATTCTCCTCGGTGCGTGTGAAATTGTCCTCAATTATCAAGAGAATGTGTGGAGGATATTTGTCTGCTGGTACGTTGACGAACTCTCCCCGAAAGCATACAGTACCTGCACGGTAGTGATACTCGTTTATAGCAGGAGTCCACTGCGCACCGGCACAGAGGCATATATTCATTAGAAAGACTATTGCAAACAATTTCTTCATAATACTATTGATATCTTATTTATAAGACGTAAAGAATGTTTAAATGTAACAAAAGAACAGATGTTTTTAATATTTTTAACTCGATGCCTTTTCCCAATACCTTATTTCAGGTTAGTAGAATTTGGTAAATTCTCGAGTTTGAACACTATCGGCATTACAAGCCTGCTGTCAACTTTTATATATTTACCCTCTGCCTCGATGAATTGTGTAGCCGGAACCCATTGGGGCATATCTTCATCATTCATAAGACGTAGAGCCTCTTTGTCAAGTTCGCTGTTTCTACTGCTTTTTAAGATTTCCACGTTATCTATTGAACCGTCTTTCTTTACAACGAAATGTACAAAAGCTCTACCATCAATTTTGTTTTCCACACATTCTTTAGGATATTGCAGGTTGTTTTTTATCCACTCTGTTAAAACCTTGTGGCCACCCGGGAATTCCGCCGGGGTTTCAAGAACGGGATAGATATATTGCCCATTATTATCATAGGCTATACCGCTACCTTTCAAATACCCGCCATCAATATTCACACCATTATAGAAATAGCGAAATGCTATCTCCATCGTTTTTATCATATCGGGATATTTGTCAATATTCAATCCGTACAGATGAGCAAACTCCTTTTCAAACTCATTGCTCTTACCATTGCTCGACCAATAGAACTGCCAGAACTGCATACAGTGCCCTTTGCGCAGTTGGGAGATACAATATAGCATTGCACCCTCTTTTTCTTGCATAGTGCGGTGCAGCGCGGTTTTGAAATAGTTTGGAGCATCGGCATCGTATGTACCACCAACTGCAATATTCACCAATTTACGGCAATAGACGGTATCGTTAATCATAGACATTTTACTACCCAATGCTGCAATATGGTCATAGGCGGCACTGTACATAGTAAGGTCATAACCATCGTTAGAACAAAAACAGTATGTTGTTATAAACTCTCTCCAATTATTAGGAAAAGCATTGAAGAACGCCTCCTGTTTCTCCTTAGAATCAGGGTTATTAACAAGTTCTCTATACGCAGTATTCAGCTTTGCGGTATCTACTTGAAAATATTGTGCCTTTGCACTATGCACTACAAGCATAAATAAGATAACAAGCAAAAGAGTCTTTTTCATATTGTTTTTAATTTTTAAATTCAGTTGAATTACAATACCATTCATTCGCTCATCGGGCATATCACTTGCAAAGATAATTATTCCACACAATTTACCCCCCCCTATTGTTAAATAATGTTAAAGCGGTAAAATCCAATATTTTTATGCAACAGGACAGACGCTGTCTGTCTTTTATAAGGGGGTATAGCAACTTGTGCGAGTTTGTTCAAATGCCTTTGGGAACTGTCTAAGCTCAGTATGATATATACAAAAAGTGTGCCATAAAGCCAATTTGTTGATTTATGTTGATATACGTTGTGCTTGCTGTGAGAATTATGTGCGATTGCGCACAAATTGTGTGCATTTTCGCACATATATTTACAATGACAATAATTATCCTTTGCTTATAACCTCGGATGGATTCTCGTTGAGCGCTTTCCAAGAGCTTGCCGCCACGATGGCAAATGTGAGCAGTGCCACCATAATAATCGTAGCGATAAAAATCGACGCTGTGATGCTCTCACTCGTAGAGCCGTCTGCAACTATTATAGTTATTGCAATGGGCAAGGCCAGAATGTAGCCGATGGTTAGGATTTTAAAATATCGCTGTGTGAGCTGTCGCAGAATATTTCCGCGTGTGGCACCGTTGACGCGGCGGATGGCAATCTCTTTGCGGCGGTGCTGTGTCTCGAAAAAGACCATTCCGAATACTCCCAACAAGGCAACCACAACAGCCACCAAGGCAAATATCGCATAAGTGTAGGCCGAAAGGATTATTCCCTCGTGCGCTGTTCGGAAAATGTCGTCGAAATGTTTTATTTGCGCTCTTTTCTGCTTGGGGTCGAAATCTTGTCGCAATTTTTCGATGTGCGGCGCAACGTCCGAGAGGGTGTAACCGTCGGCAAGCTTGAAATATACTCCCGACAGATTATCGGCCTTTCTGTAATGTAAAATAGGGGGCGCGGTGGTATGTGATAAGGGGTGATTGACAAAGTCGCGGCACACACCAATGACCTCGCTGTAAGTACTGTTGTTATGCGAGAGGCGGTCGCCTATTTGTATGCCGAATTTTTCCTTTACGCTTTGGGTTATAATTATTTTATCGCCATCCTCGCTCCCGTTAAAGGCGCGTCCCTCGATAATCTCAATCCCCATAAATTGTGTGTAATTATGTGCCACCGATTGGTAGTCGAGGGTTATCTTCTTGTCGAGGTTCATTGAGTGAATCTCGGTAGGGTAGTAGTCTATCAGCGGTCGGGCCCAATTAAAGGTTACGTCGGTCACGGCATCGCATTTTTTAAGCGCTGCGGCATACTCGTCCATTTGGTGTGTGTATGTAACGAAACTGTACATATAAAAATCCTTGTCGAATCCTAATGCTCGGCTCTTTAACGAGATAAAATGGCTGTATTGTGCAAGGGCGAGGATGATGAAGAGGAAAGAGACAACATACTGCAATCCCAAGAGGGTGTTGCGGATGATGCGTCCCGAGGTTCCCGCAGCGAAGCTCCCCTTGAGCACGAATGCAGGCGGAAAAGAGGTAACGTACCACGCGGGGTAGGCAGCTGTTGCAACAGCTGCTGTGATTGATATTGCAGCAAGCACTGTGAATGTGTGTATCTTGTCGGCCGTAGTGAGGCTGTGGCCAAGTGTATCTTGTGGCAGCGTCTGTATCAGCAGCAGCGACAGTGCAAGCGCCACCGAGACAAGCAGCACGCTCTCGAAAAGCAGCTCGATGGCAATGGATGAGCGCTCGGCACCCATCACCTTGCAGATGTTTATGTTGCGTATGCGACGCGGAATAAGTGCGACGAAAAAGTTGAAATAGTTGATAAAGGCTATTGACAAAAGGGTGATTGCAATGGCCCAGAAAGACCAAAAATAGCCCCTCTGCGCCGGCTTCGTAAAGCCTGCGTAAGCGTCGAGGTCCTGCGTCTCTTTGGTGCGGTCGAGGCGAACGAGGCGCAGATGCTCGTGTATGTTCGCGCTGTCCACCTTTTTATACTCGTCACCATCCATATTTGCTATTATGGCGGCTGCACTTTCAAGGAAAAGGCGATGGTCGTCGGTGTTGCGTAATTTTATGTATAGGTTGCCGTTGCTTTCGCTTCGGGAGGCAATATTAGCTATCTGCGGGCTGCAAATAAGCCTATTGACATTAAAATCGCTGTTGTCGGGGAAATCCTCGAAGATGGCCTCTACCGTGCAGCTTTTGCCGCGTATTATCGCATCGTCGCCCGGCTCGATATTCATCTTTTGGGCGTAGCTACGAGCTATAGCAATTCCGTTGCCGTTTATTATTTTATCGCGGCTGCCTGCTACGAAATTCACACTCAGAGTGCTCAGATTCTCCTCAGTTGCGGTTATTGCGAAGAGGCCGCCCGATGCTTCCTCGTTGCCCGGAAACTCGATGAGGGTGAATGCGCCGCGGCGGTCGAAAATGAAACTGCTCTCGACGTGGGGAGAGCCTGCCTTCAGCCTATCTTGCAGCTCCTTTTTTAGAAAGGCTGTCCACGTGTCGCTTCCTATGCGGCTATCTATGCGGTAGATGCGTTTATAATCTTTTATCCCTCGGTTCCAATGCTCGTGAAAATAGTATTGCGACAATATAAAATAGGTTATTGTGAGGGCAATGGCAAGTCCTATGATATTGAGCGTTGCCGATAGCCTCTGTTGTCTGACGGATGATAGAATGTTCTTAAGCATATTGATTATTGTTTCTCTTTAAATTTTCTTGACGAAGGTAAAAGTAAATGCAAATATGTGTCAAGGAAAAAGCGTTAAATCGCACTTTTTTGGCAAAAAGTGTGCAATTTTTGCACACTTTTGAATTATGAACTTCTTCTAAGAACTTTCTTTTGCTCCGAGTCAAAAAGGAGAAGTAATCAACTTCTATATGAAAATATTTATTCGAATTTTAAGGCTGTGTCTAATGCTATTACTTGTATTTCGAGAGTCGTCTCATATCTTCTTTTGCTTTTTCTGAACCCTCGCTATATGCCCATTGGTACATCTTGTATGCCTTTTTCTTATTCTTTTTGATATGGTAGCCATTTTCGTACATAATGCCTATTTGCCATAGAGCATCGGGATTATTCTCCAATTCCCACGACCTGGTGAATAGGTCAAAGGCTGCAAAATATGTTTTATCCTTTAATTCTTCTATTCCCATCAGATATAGGTCTTGTCTGTAATAATCTACTATTATGGGCATACCGAGTCCACCTTTTTGTAGTTTTAGTTTTATAGAGTCGCCCGCCTTGAAAGTTTTATATATATCTTTATCCTCGTAATCACACTCCCAATTATTGGAAAATATTAGTGTATTTGTTCTGCGGCTTTTATATGCGGTTTTTTCCTTGATAATTGCATATTCACTATATATTTTATTATCCTTAAAAAAGTAATTGATAATAAGTAACGGGGAAGGGCTCAGTATAAACCATATTAAAAAACCTATTCCCAATCGTCTATAATATCCATCATCTTGACCGTGGGCGTAATTATAGTAATTTGCATATATTACCAAAATAATCAGTCCTGCGAAATATAAGACATTCGTTAATGTGGTTGAATATACAACTGTTATATCTGTTAAAAGGACATAAGGAGCTACTGTGATTATTATGGCAAAAAGAACAATTAGTATCAATTGTATCATTATACTCTTTCTGTTTAAGTGAATAATGGATGTATTGCTTATTAAAGTATTATAATATTACAAAAAAGGAGTGATATTCACTGTAGAATACTGCACTCCTTTTAGAATTATACTATAAAAATGCTGTTACATAAGTAGATAGCTTAGCACTGCATCCATATCTGGGAACTCTTTTGAACCAAGGTGTATCCACTCGCCGCAGAACTCGCTTGTGCCGTTTTTACCACGGTCGTCGATAAGGTAGTCGCCCTGACACAACTCCTTGTGGTGTGTCAAGATAACACGTTTGTGGAAAATCTCATTCATGTGTTTCTTTACCCACTCTATTTTGTCGCTTGCCGCAGTGGGGTTGTTCCAGGGTGAGGTGGACAAGATGTATACATCATAGTGTTTGGCAAGCAGGCGTACAGCCTCGCGTGCACCGGGGATTGGGTCCATAAGAGCGAAGATACCGGGAACCTCATCGAGCCTTCCTTTGTATTGCTCTTTTACCTCGTCGCTGAGTCTCTCTATTCCCGACTCGAAGTTGACGAGAACACCGTCCATATCAAAAAAAATTCTTTTCTTGCTCATATATCGTGTTTTTTTGCTATTAGCGCAAATGTAGTCAATGTAAACCGAATAAAAAAGCAGGTAAGGAATAATTTTTGTATTTATTGGGTTATTTGCTGAGTATATCAATAAATACTTTTACGCGAGCAAGTTTTTCTCTGAAATATACACGGTATCCTTTCTTGACATTTATATCACGGGCATTGTAGCCAATGGCATTAAGCTCAAGATGGTCGGCCAGAAATATAGCACGTTCGTTCTGAAATCTCTGCGAAACAACAGTGAATGATTTTAGTTTGAAATGCTCTTTCATGCGTTTCATGCTCTCGATTGTGCTTTTGCCTTTTGTGTCGCGTATAATGGCCTTGCGAGGTACACCGTGTTTTATCAATGCGTTGCGCATTTTTGTTGTCTCGTCATAGTTCTTGCTGCTGTCGCCGCTTACAATAATCTGTTTTACGAGTTTTTTCTTATATAGCTGTGCTGCTGCCTCTATGCGGTAGTTGAAATAGGGATTGCCGTTAGGATAGCCTTTGCGGTAGGGGGTTGTTCCAAGAACAACGCATACTTTATTCTTGGGGATACTGTCGGTATTGTTGTATAGCCTTTCGGCAGCAGTATTGCTTATTGCAATATCACAAGCAAGAATCATGGAGAAAAGGGCAAGTGGCAGAAGCAGTATCGTACCGAAAAGTCGGAGTACTATTTTTTTAAAGTTCATTATTGTCGTTTTTGTTTAATGGCTGCCTAAATGGTTTTTGTGCTATTTACTATTTTTCTTGCTCTCTTTATTGTTGTAGTCGACCTTACCAATGAATTTCATTATTTTAAGTATGTCGTTCTGACGTTTAAGCATATATTTGGATGGTTTTGCCGAGCTGTATTTGCGTGGGTTGGGTAGGGTGGCTGCAATAAGTGCACTCTGTTTTTTTGTGAGTTTGTCGGCAGTAGTGTTGAAATGGTGTTTGGCAACAGCCGAAGCACCATAGATGCCATTGCCCATCTCTATGCAGTTGAGGTATACCTCCATTATGCGCTCTTTTCCCCATATAAACTCTATGAGTACTGTGAAATAGGCCTCGAGTCCTTTACGCACCCAAGAACGGCCGTTCCATAAAAATACATTCTTGGCAGTTTGTTGGCTTATAGTGCTTGCACCACGCAGACGTTTACCCTTTTTGGCCTCTTCTTGTGCCTGTTTTATGGCTTTTATGTCGAAGCCATTATGTTCGGTAAAAAGATTATCCTCGGACGAGACAACTGCAAGTGCAAGGTTCGGAGAAATCTTATCAAGAGGCTGCCAATTGTAGTGTATCGGGGCATTGTCGTTTAGATAACGGCTGAGCATAAGCGGTGTGCCGGGAATGGGTATGAACCGATATACAACTACCCAGGCAATGCTTAACACTATAAGGATAATTGTGCTCTTGAATATAAAGCGCAAAACTATTTTCATCGGGAAATTCTTAGGGGCAGTATAACCCTTTCTGCCTTTATATTATTTTTTAGAGGTGTGAGAAAGGAAGCGACTTATATTTATATACATCGTGCGCGAAGGGAATTTCCTGCTTGGCTCTACAGTTATGATGTTACACATTGTCTCGGTGTCGAGTTCTCGTCCCTTTACATCCTCTATCTCAAATATTCCATAGAGTAAATGGTCTTGGTCGTCGGGGTTGATTACATATAGTGGTGTCTTACTGCTCTTTCCATCGCCGTATGATATAATCATATTAAGTATGTTAAGATACTTGGTAACGTATGATGTCACTTCGGCCTCGGGTTTTCCTAAATCAGATGCTGAGCGCCAAGCATAGAATAGGGCATTGAGACTTACTGGGTTATAAGAGAGTATCTCTTTTGAAATCTCATATACACGCTTTGTGTCTCCCTTTGCCATCTGATTCTTAAGCTCTTCCTCGTTCTTGTCGTTACCTCCATTATATGTCGGCAGATAGGAGTGTCCATAGTATACGAGGGCAATGTCGTCGGTACGCAGCAGGGGGTCGTCGTTTAGAAAGATGTTTAATATGTCTTGAAAATAACTTTTCTCGGTCTCTACTGTCTCTTTGATGATTTTTAGGTCAAGCTTTGCTTGTGCCTCTATTGACGATATTGCAGCGAACAGTGCTGCTAATGTAAAGAATACTCGTTTCATTATTTTATTGTTAATGGTATTATAACTCCGCTGTTTGCAGGAAGGTCGAATGCGATTGGCTCGTCGGCCGATAGAGTAATGGTAATATCCTCTCCTGTCAGCAGTTCTGTCGTCTTTATACTATTGCCTGATGCCTCTCTCGAAAAGTATGCGTATGCCTCTCGGGGGATGGTTACCTTACAACTGCGGTTATTATCAGCAAAATTTGTGACTATAAGCAGCAACTCGTTGTCGGTTCCACGCAAATAGCTGTATATACGGTTGCAGTCGTAATCCTCGCTGTAGGGGTTGGCATACTGAAGGTCATAGAAGCGACCTTCGCGAAGTGCTTCGTTGCTGTTGCACAGCGTTAGCAGATTACGATGGAATTGTTGTAATGATTTTTCGTTGTCTGTTAGAAGCGAATCATCATATTTTCCATTGTTGCAGCGACGGCGTAGTGTGTCTACGCTCCAATAGTCGAATATTGTGGTTCGGCCATCTACACCACTATAACCCTCTTTGTCCATGCCTCGCTCTCCAAGCTCTTGGCCTGCATATAGCATAAAGGGTTGGTTACTGATGGTTGTTGAGACAATTAGCGCGGCAAGGGCTCTTTCGGCTTTAGAGGCAAAAAAGTCGGATGCAATGCGTTGTTCGTCATGATTCTCTAAGAATGTCAACATATTTTGACGAATGTCCGATGTGCTCTGAAGGGCATAAGTTATATCGTTGGCTGATGCGTAACCATTCATCACTGCACGCAATGTGTCGTAAAGACCGACTTTGTCGTAGAGATAGTCGAAATGTCCTTCGTTGATGAAGCTGCGGTATATGTGTGGCTGATAAATCTCGCCTATAAATATCAAATGGGAATACTCCTCTTTTACCTTGGGAAGTGCCCAGTTCCAGAATTCGACCGGTGTCATCTCGACCATATCACATCGGAATCCGTCGACTCCTTGCGATGCCCAATATTTAAGTATCTTGAGCATTTTTACCCATGTGTCGGGGACAGGGCAGAATTGGCGGTTGCCGGTACGATAGTCGATGCCATAGTTCAGTTTTACGGTGTCGTACCAATCGTTGCGCGAGGGGGCACCGAAACAATCGTTGCCCGTGGCACGAAGAGGCGACTCGCTGTATCTTTCGGTTGCACTCTCCTTGGCATCTATATTACAACCATAATCTTGTTCGCCAAGATAGTAGAAGTTGTTGTGTCCCAAGAAGAAAGCACTCTTATCGTCATTCTGACCAAAATCGTATGTACCGGTCGGGCGATTGTCACTCTTGTAGTGACGTGCAACGTGGTTGGGAATAAAGTCCATAATAACTTTCAATCCCTCTTTATGGGTGCGCTCAATTAGTGCAATGAACTCCTTGCGACGGTTGGGAACATCCACTGCAAGGTCGGGGTCGACATCGTAGTAATCTTTTATTGCGTATGGCGAACCTGCCTCGCCTTTAACAGTTGCAGGATGGGTGCTCTCTATGCCGTACTGTGTGTAGTCGGTACGGGTTGTATGCTCGAGTATTCCGGTGTACCAAACATGTGTGATACCCAACTCGTGTATTATGCGCAGTGCTTTACGGGTTATATCATTGAACTTACCGCATCCGTTCTGTGCTATTGTTCCTCCTTCTATGCAATTTGCTGTGGTGTTACCGAAAAGGCGTGGTAACATCTGGTATATGATTATCTTGTTTGCCATAATGTGTTGTGTTTATGCCTTTGTGGTTGTTACGGCTGTTGATATCTTTTTTATCGTGCCCTGAAGTACCGAGCCGGGACCGCACTCTATGAATTCGGTGGCTCCGTCGTTTATCATCTCATTTACATCTTTTGTCCAGCGTACAGGTGATGTGAGTTGTGCTATGAGGTTCTCTTTTATCTCGTCGGGATTGGTGTGAGGCTTGCCGTCTACATTCTGGTAAACTGGGCAGATGGGTGTGTTGAATGCTGTCTCACGTATTGCTGCCTCGAGTTCCTCTTTTGCGGGTTGCATAAGCGGAGAGTGGAAAGCGCCGCTGACGTTCAAGGGTAAAGCGCGTTTTGCACCGGCTGCTTTCATTGCTTCGCAGGCGAGTGTAACCCCCTCTTTTGTTCCTGATATTACAATCTGTCCCGGGCAGTTGTAATTCGCCGCTACAACCTGATTGCCGCCATTGCTTATTTCGTCGCATATACGCTCTACTTCTTCATCGGGGAGGGCTATAATGGCTGCCATTGTCGACTCTTGTGCTTCACAAGCCTTTTGCATGGCAAGGGCACGTTTGTATACAAGTGTAAGTCCATCGGCAAATGAGAGCGCACCGGCTGCTGTGAGTGCTGAGAACTCACCGAGCGAGTGGCCGGCGACCATAGATGGGGTAAACTCGCTCTCGAGTGTGAGTGCTGTTATTACCGAGTGGATAAACACTGCGGGTTGGGTCACCTTGGTCTGTTTAAGCTCCTCATCGGTGCCGTTGAACATAATATCGGTAATGCGGAATCCCAAAATCTCATTTGCTTTCTCGAAATATACTCGCGCCAATGGATTATTGTCATAAAGCTCTTTACCCATTCCGCTGAATTGTGCTCCCTGACCGGGAAAAACGTATGCTTTCATCTTTTTGTTCAAGTTAATTTTGTGTGGTACTTTAAATAGACTATTATGTCTTTTTGTGGTACTATGTGGAAAAATCAGTGCAAAGATAACGATTTTTCGTTGTATTTTCCCCTAATGGTTGTCATAAAGTGTCTTTTTAAGAAAAAATAGTACTATCTTTGCACCTTATGCAAAAATAACGGCATTAGCTTTTGATTTATAGCCTGATTGTTGCCTTACAGGGCAATATTTTTTGCGTGTGCGCGTTATATATATATTGTAGTTGAGAAAAAGTTAATAATTGTAAATAAATTAAAACAGAAATGCGACGAACTTATTTGCTCTTGATTCTGCTTATGGTGTTGCAGTGTACATTTGCGCAAAGTAACAATCGTAAACAGACTGTATCGAATAGAAATGAGAGAATAATGCAGACATCCGGTTATTCCGATGGTGGAGTGATGACGGATGAGCAGATTATTGAGTACATCAAGGCTGAACAGGCTAAAGGTACCGATAGTAAACAGATTGTTATGAATCTTTTGAAGAAGGGTGTGCCCGAATCGCAACTCAATCGTTTGCGCAAGAGTTATCTCGAAGAGAAAGAGAAACTCGAGAAACAAGGAAAAAGAAAGAAAAACAGTTCGACCAACGATTTTAACAATGGCATAAATGAAAGGGATAGAGAACGTCAGCCGGTCTCGCAGGATTTTGGCTTTTTCTCCGATTCGCTCGATGTCTTGATTCCCGACTCGGTGGCTCTTATGGAGTTGCACAAGAAAATGGAGGAGCGTCCGAAGATTTTCGGTCATAATATATTCCGTGATAAGGCTCTAAACTTCGAACCCAGTATGAATATGGCAACACCCGATAATTACAAATTGGGTCCCGGTGACGAGGTTATTATTGATGTGTGGGGAGCTTCGCAGTCGACAGTGATTGACGAGATTACTCCCGACGGCTATCTGAATATTGATATATTAGGACTCGTCTATCTCAATGGAATGACAGTGAAAGAGGCCAACAGTTATCTGAAAGAGCAGTATAGCCGCATCTATGCAGGAATTTCAGGTGATAATCCAAACGCACATATAAAATTGTCTCTTGGAAAAATACGCACTATTCAGGTGAGTGTTATGGGCGAGGTCGAGAATCCCGGAACGTATGCTCTTTCGGCTTTTGCTTCGGTATTCCATGCTCTTTATCAGGCAGGAGGTGTGAACGAGATAGGTACTCTGCGTGCCATTAAGGTTGCTCGCGCTGGAAAAACAATAGTTACAATTGATGTTTACGACTATCTGTTGAATGGAAAAACAGCCAATGATATACGTCTTGCCGATGGCGATGCGGTTATTGTTGATACATACGACTGTCTTGTGGATGTACAGGGCAAGGTTAAGCGTCCAATGTTCTACGAGATGAAAAGCAGTGAGAGTGCAGCCGACCTGTTGCGTTATGCAGGAGGTTTTGCACGAGAGGCCTATCGTGGCGATATAAGAATAGAGCGTGTGGGCGACCGCGAACGTCAGATATTTACGCTGAATAACGAAGAGCAAAAGAGTTTCAAAATGCGCGACGGCGATATAATGTCGGTCGACTCTATTGCCGATAGCTACGAGAATATGGTCGAGGCAAAAGGTGCTCTCTTCCGTCCCGGAAAATTCCAGCTTGGAGGAAAGACAAGAACTGTAAAAGAACTTATCGAACGTGCCGGTGGTCTTAAACAAGATGCATTCGTGAACCGTGCGTTGCTTAATCGCCGTTTGCCCGACCTTACAATGGAGAACCTCGCGGTTGATGTTGCAGGCATCATGGCAGGAACATCCGATGATATAGAATTGCGTAATAACGATGTACTTTATATTCCTGCACTCTCGGATATGGAGGAGATTAAGGTAATTGACATCTATGGCGAGGTTGCGATGCCCGGAAAATATCGCTTTGCCGAGAATACGACCATTGAGGATGTAATACTTATGGCAGGCGGATTAAAAGACAAGGCTTCTACAGCACGTGTCGAGGTGGTACGAAGAATGAGAGATTCGAACGCAATCACAGGCAGCGATACTATTGCAAAAACCTACACATTCCCCATTGATAAAGGGCTGTTGGTGTCGCGAGGCAACAATTTCAAGCTGAAGCCTTACGATGCTGTATACGTACGTCGTTCACCCGGTTATTATGAGCAGCAGAATGTAGAGATAGCGGGCGAGGTTGCTTTTGCCGGTACATACGTACTCGACCGTAAGAACATGCGTCTGAGTGACCTTGTAAAGAGTGCGGGCGGCTTGTTGGATAGAGCTTATCCAAAAGGTGCACGCCTTGAACGTCGTATGACTGCCGAAGAAAAAGCCCGTGCCCTTCAGACATTGCGCACTGTACAGCGTCAGATGGACTCGGTGGATATAAGCAAGATTGAGGTTCTTGATGTTCACACGGTGGGTATTGAGCTCGATAAGGCAATGAGTAATCCCGGCAGCGATTTTGATGTTGTATTGCAGGATGGCGACAAACTTATTATCCCTCAGTTTTCGAATACGGTGAAAATATCGGGTAATGTTGTCTATCCCAATACTGTGACATATAAGGAGAACAAGAGTCTTAAATATTATATCGAGCAGGCCGGTGGATATGGTCAGAATGCAAAGAAATCAAAAGCGATTATAATTTACAAAAATGGTACTGTGGCACGTGCAAAGGGAAGCAAGAGCAAGCTCATTCAGCCCGGATGCGAGATTATTGTTCCTACGAAAGTACAACGTCAGGGAATGAGTACTACCGAAATATTGTCTCTCTCATCGACATCGGCATCGTTGGCAACAGTTGTAATTGCACTTATAAATCTTTTGAAATAAGAGGCTATGAATATATTGTCTAATATTGATATTTTGTGGTTGTCGCGCCGAGTGTGGAGCGACCGCCGCCGACTTATACGAAATTGCTTTATTGGGGCAATAGTGGCATTGATAATAGCATTCAGTATTCCACGCCGCTATACATCCGAGGTGGTGCTTGCGCCCGAGGCAGCAAAGTCTTCTTCGTTTGGAGCGCTTGGCTCTCTTGCATCGATGGCGGGAGTGAACGTGGGGGATATGACAGGAGGTAACGATGCCATCTATCCCGAGTTGTATCCACAGATTGTAGGTTCGACGGTGTTCATTGCCGACTTATATGCTATGAATGTGAAGTCGGGTGATGGCGAGATAGATATGACGCTTTTCGACTATATACGCTCTCATCAGAGTAAAGCCTGGTGGATGTATATTGTTGAACTGCCACTTAAATTAAAGCAGATGCTCACACCAAAAGCAGGTGGCGTATCTCTGCCCGAAGAGGTTACATATTACAGTTATTCCGAGGGCGAGACAAATGTAATAAACAAACTGCGTAAACTCGTATTATGTTCGGTGGATGTAGGTAACGAGGTGGTAACAATATCGGTTACTATGCAGGATGCAAAGATTGCGGCACAGGTTGCCGATAGGGTAGCGTCGCTGTTGCAGGATTATGTTACAAGATACCGAACAGGAAAAACTATAAAGGACTTTGAATATAGCAATGCTCTTTACGAGGAGGCAAAGGCCGATTACGACAAAAAGCAAAAGGATTATGCGCTTTATGCCGACCGTCACGCTCTTGGCTCGGTTACATACAGTGCCAAGATAGAAGAGAACCGTTTGCGCGATGAAATGGAGCTTGCTTATTCTATCTATACTCAGATGGCACAGCAAAAGGAGTTGGCAAAGGCTAAGGTGCAGGAGCGCACTCCAGTCTTTTCGGTGATGCAGCCTGCTGTTGTACCTCGTCTGCCGTCGGCGCCCAAGAGAATGTTTATGTTAATCTCTATCGTGTTCCTCACATTCTTCGGGCACGTAGCCTGGCTTATGGTCGAGAAACAGGTTAAAGAGACAATCAAACAACAGCGTCTTGCCTTAAAAGAAGAGGTACAGGAAAAAAAAGGTGAGTAGTATTTTTCTATGAGTTTACGTTCCAAGATAGGCAAATATCGCAGGGTGATGGTTAATTTCTTCTCTCTGTCGATGATTAATGGGGTGAGCTATCTGCTTGCCCTCGTAACTATGCCTTATCTTATACGTGTGCTTGGCGAGGAGAGATACGGTGCCTACCTATTTATATACACCGTTGCCCAGTATCTGCTTCTTGCGGGTAACTACGGCTTTCGATTCTCGGTAACGAGACAAATATCGGTACATCGCGATGATAAGAGTCGGGTGAATGAGATATTCAATGCTACTATAGTGGCACGTCTTATTATTTCATTGGCAGTTGTATTGCCCGTGCTCGCGGCGGTCGCATTCTTTATGGATGGTGATGATGTGCTGATGTATATCTTCGCGCTTGGAATAGTCTTTGGCGATATTCTTATCCCGGTGTGGCTGTTCCAGGGACTCGAAGAGATGAAATATCTTACAATAGTCAATGTTATTTCTAAGTTTGTATTTGCAGGGCTTATTTTTATTTTTATCACCAAAGAGACCGACTACATTTACGTCGTGTTGCTTAACTCAATGGGATATGTTGCAGCAGGAGTGGCAAGCCTCTGGATTGCTGTTAGGCATTTTGGTATATGTTTTGCGATGCCGACATTTGCAGCTGTAAAGGCGCAGTATCGCGACGGATGGCACATTTTTGTCTCGAACATAGGAATGGAACTTTACCGTAACTCCAATATATTCTTGCTACGTATATTTGCAGGTGAGGCTGCTGTGGGTATCTATGGTGCAGTGGAGAAAATTGTCAAGGCTGTGCAGACAATTCTGAATGCTCTGCCGATGGCACTGTTCCCATATATCAGCCGACTTTTCTATGGCGAGAAGAGTGCCGATAATGTAACGGTTCTTATGCGTCTTGTGAAATGGGCCTTCTTGTTGCTCTCTGTTGTTGCTGTAGCTTTTATTCTTTCATCAAAGCTGCTGTATATCTATTTGGGTCTTGATATCGACTATGATATTGCACGGACTCTTGTTTGGCTTATGGCACCTGTCTTGCTATTCGGTTGTATGAACTACATTGTAGGTATTGTGGGATTGCTGAATTTGGGAGCTGCAAAGAGTTTCCAACGTAATATTTGGGTTTCTGCGGTAATTTCGGTGTCGTTTATGCTCATATTCTGTAATGAATACTCCTATTATGCCGCCGCTGCAGCTTGGACTATTGCCGAGTTTTTATTGTTCATTCTGTGTCTATTCTCGTTGCGTAGTATAAAGAGAAGAAAGGAGGTTACGCTATAATGACGTTGATGGATTTTATAGCTGTTGTTGCAATTTATGTCGAAATTGCAGTGCTTGCAATTATTGATATGAAATTGTGGCGTACGATATATACTCCGCTTAATCTGCTTATGCTGCCGTACGCGCTTATGCTTATGGTGGCACTCTTGTCGTGCGGAAATTGGGGAATAGTCGATTTCTATTATCCCAGTCTTCAGGTGTGGATGATAGGATTGCCGATATTTGCTCTGCCGGGATTTATTTTTGGAATAGCATTCCGAAACAAATTGCAGTTAGAGGGTGGCGGACGTATCGAGGATGATGGGATAAATATGCGCCGTTTGAATATAATTACCACCATAATAGTAGCTGCTTTTATACTGCGTTTTATTATGATGGTTCGCACAAGTCCCTATCTGCCCGGTTCCGAGGATTTTGGTTACGACTACTGCGGTGGCGGTCTGTGGGGACACTTACATCGTCTATTGCACGCTCTCTCTATCATATATATATATAAGTATGACAAAAAACATTGGTACTATCTGCTTCTCATTGGTGGAATGTACTTTGTTACACTTATGTATGGTGTAAAGTCGTGGGTGCTCATTCCTGCGATGGGTGGTATATGTATGCGTCTTTTTGCAGGGAAAATCAAACTTAAAATGTCGCTTTTCTTAAAAGTGGCTGCATTTGCCTTTGTTGTTTTCTTTGTAACTTATACCTTCTCTCTGTTTTTGGGACAGGAAGAGACTGCTACTTTTGATGTGATTTTCGAGATTATTTGCAAGAACTTTGTGCATTACGTGATAAGCGGTATTGTAGGCTGGAGTCAGGATTTGCAGATGGGTATCTTGGAGTCGCCTCGCTTCGAGGTTCTTCTGACAAATATTCTGAATCTGTACAATGTGGTAGCAGGTAATGAGTATGTCGACCCTGTGAACCCATTCTTCATCCATAATGGGGTACGTGGTTCTAATGTTCGTGCTTTTTTCGGTACGATATATATAAATGCGAGTATGATACAGTTTGTATTGGTGGTACTTGCAGTCTCGGCAGTACATTATCTTGTGAAACTGTGGGCTGTTGCCTCACGTAGCATTTATGTGAATGTACTCTATTTCTTCTACGGTGGAATGTTGCTAATGGGATGGTTCGAGATATATTTTTATCATTTGCAGTTTTTCGAGCAACCGTTTATGATTTTTGTCATTTATATGATGATGAAGATAGGTTTCAAGAAAAAGAATACCGAGGTGTTGACCGCTGAGAATAATGAGCAAGATGATGGTGCTAATACTCGACCTTAATTATTAAGTTTATACAAAGCTTATGACAGCTATTATTATACTTAACTGGAATAATGCCAATGATACTATTCATTGTCTCTCTTCGTTGACTGAGGCCGATGGGGATTTTCGTGTATATGTCGTTGATAATGGCTCAACCGACGATTCTCTACAGCGAATAAATGAATGGGTGGATAGTAATCGTGATATTGAGGTGTCTGTTGTTCCTTTGGATATGAACTATGGCTTTGCAAAAGGTAATAACAAGGGTATTGCATTTGCCCGACAGCATAATCCCGATTATTATCTGCTGTTGAATAATGATACCGAGGTAAAGCCCGATTTTCTGATAAGGATTTTCGATTTTAAGCAGCGTCATCCCGAATACCGCGTACTGACTCCCAAGATATATCTCTTTGCCGATAAAACTAAAATATGGAACTGTGGCGGTAAGCTATCAATGGGATTCAAAAAATACCACTATGCGGGGCAGGGCGATGATGCGATAAAGGAGAGTGAGTATATCTCTATAAGTTTTATAACAGGCTGTGCGCTCTTCTTTCCGGCTGAGTTGTTGGATAGCGAAGGTCGTCTGCTCACCGAGCGTTTTTTCTTTGGTGAGGAGGATTTTGAATTTTCGATGCGTATGAACGCGCAGGGGGTAAAGATGGCCTGCGTGCTCGATTCGATAATATATCATAAGGTTGGTGCATCGGGCGCTCGTATGAGTGGATTGGGAAAAATATATCTGCATTTTCTTAATAGGTTTATTGATATAAGACTGCATAATTCGGCTCTGTTTTATGCTTTATGGTCGTTTGTGAATATTCCTCTCTGTTTACGTCACTTCTACCGCTCGTCGAGTTCTTTGGGAAGATCGATGAAACTGACCTCGCACCTACTGTCCGATGCACGCCGAAAAGATGGTGTCTCACAGGCCGATTTTGTGGCTCTGGTCTTAGATGGAACTTACTTTGATAAAACGAAATGATTATGAAAAAAGAGATATGGGGGTTCTATCCGCCTCCTCTTGGTGGAATATCGATGTATTGTAAACGTCTCTCACAGAGGATGCACGAGAAGGATTCTACAATAGTGCTGCGAAATTTTTCAAAAAGCAAGAGCGATAAGGACTTTGTGAAAAATGTCTCTAATCGTGTATGGGAGTTTGTTTGTCTGCTGTTTGCCGAGAAACGTCTCATACACTCACAGTTTACAAATATATATATGCTGTTGCTTCTCTATCTCTTCGGGTGGAGACATTCGCTTATAATAACTCTGCACAATCGTCGCATAGTGCTTCTGAACGGTTGGAAACGCTTTGTGGTGAATCGATTGTTCCGACGTGCAAAATACATCATATATAACGACAGTGCTTATACCGCCTCGTTGCAAGAGAAATATGATATTGACACGACAAAGGTTGTAATTTTGCCAACATATATCTCTCCCTTGCCCGATGAGCATAAAGGGCTTACACCCGAGATTGAGGAGTTCTGCAATAAACATCGTTATACGATGTCGTCAAATGCGCATACACTGGTAAAGAATGTCTTTGACGATGTTTACGGACTCGACCAGCAGATTGAACTGATGAATCGCCTTGTAAACAGGGATGCTGTAGATGTAGGGCTTATCTTCTGCATTGCCGAGGTGTATGACGATAGCTATTATAACGAGTGTGTTGCACGTATAAAGGAACTCAATCTGATGGATAATTTCCTTTTTCTCATAAAGTCACCCGTTAATGGCTTCGAGGTGTGGAAGCGTACCGACCTCTTCCTGCGTCCGACAATGTCGGATATGGAGGGAATATCGGTAAAGGAGGCGCTTGAATTTGGTACTCCGGTGGTGGCGAGTGATGTCTGTCTGCGTCCCCGTGAGGCTGTTCTTTATAAAAAAGCCGATGTGGATGACCTATATGAGAAGGTCTCTGCCATCCTAAAGGAACAACCGCGTGTGTCGTACAGTCCCGAGGTGTCGGTGCCCGATGAGATTTTGAGTATATACGACCGTTTTTAGCAAATTTAAACAGCGCGAAAGAAAAACTTGTGAAATTTTTTAATTATCTTTGAGGTGAACCTCGAAGATTCCAGGATTAAAAGTACAATTATATTGTCCTATTTATATTTAATAACCAACTAAAAATAGATGAAATAAGAAACAGACAGAACACGAATGAACGCAAAGAAAGTAGAGCTTACGATAGAAACTCCTTTTAAGTAAGAGAATAAAAACATTATCAACTGTAAGCGTTCCCATTCGTATTTATAACATATTGGATTTGAGCTTTTAGCCCACTTTTTCATAAAATCATAAGGTTGTTCATTGGTGCGCCATAGGAAAATTAGTAAAATGGCAGATGTTTTTTGGATTAAGTGCGAGGATGTTTGAGCGAAGCGAGTTCCGCAGCACCCAAATAACATCGTGAGCATTTTACGTTAAGATTTTCCGTGCGCAGAGCCTTTTACCTACTTTTCGTCGGCACGAAAAGTAGGAGAAAAATAACAATGAAAGGCTGAATTTAGCAAACAAGACTAAATGAGAGAGTGAAAAAGTTTTACCGGACACCAATAATTCATAAACAATATTTAACTGTTAATATACTAACAGACAACATTCTTTTCCTATTGTGTACTCACTCTCGTTTCTTTTGGCTATCTCTGAGATAAATCTTGAAGATTTAATGCACTCGCTGTAAAATAATCAAGCAAGCTTGATATTATTTTGTTCGTTTTCACTATCTTTGAGATAAATCTCGAAGATTTATGCACTCGCTGTAAAATAATCAAGCAAGCTTGATATTATTTTGCTCGTTTTCACTATCTTTGCACTTAACCGCGAAAATATATCTCGGTTATGCTGTAATATTTTAGAATTTGAGATTGTAATATGAAACAGATTATACAAGACCTAAAATCGGGTGCAACAATATTGGAAGAGGTTCCGGTGCCTAACGTAAAATCGGGCTGTGTACTGATTAAGACAACACGTACTCTTGTGTCGCTTGGTACCGAACGTATGTTGGTCGAGTTTGGTAAGGCTAATCTTATCGACAAGGCACGTCAGCAACCCGATAAGGTAAAGCAGGTGCTCGATAAACTTAAGACCGATGGTATAATGCCTACACTCGAAGCTGTGTTCAATAAGTTGGGGCAACCGTTGCCTTTGGGCTATTGCAATGTTGGTAAAGTAATTGCTGTTGGTAAGGGTGTTACCGAATTTGTAGTAGGCGACCGAGTGGCTTCCAACGGTAATCACGCCGAGTATGTGTGTGTGCCCAAGAATCTTGTTGCAAGAATACCCGACAATGTTACCGATGAAGAGGCCGCTTTTACTGTGATTGGCTCTATTGGTCTCGAAGGTATTCGTCTCTTTAAACCCGAGCTTGGCGAGACTGTGGTTGTAACGGGATTAGGACTTATTGGTCTTGTAGTCTCGCAGCTGCTTATGGCAAACGGCTGTCGTGTCGTAGGACTCGATTTCGACCAAGAGAAGGTAGATATTGCTGCCTCTATGGGTGTTATAGCAGTTAATCCTTCGTCTGGTGTCGACCCTGTGAAATTTGTCGATGAACTGACAAACAGCGTTGGTGCCGACGGCGTTATAATAACGGCTTCGGCAAAGAGCGACGAGGTGATGCACCAGGCGTGTCTTATGAGCCGTAAGCGCGGACGCATAATCCTTGTCGGAGTGGTGGGTCTAAATCTTCGTCGCGACGATTTCTATAAAAAAGAGTTGACGTTCCAGGTCTCTTGCTCGTATGGAGCAGGACGCTACGATGAGGAGTACGAGAATAAGGGACACGATTATCCGCTTCCATACGTACGCTGGACCGAGAAACGCAATTTCGAGACTATACTACATACAATATCGACCGGGAAATTGGATGTTAAGTCATTGATTACCGAGGTTGTAGAGCTGAAAGACTACCTCGAAATATACGGTAATATGCGCAAACGCGGCTCAATAGCCTCAATTATTAAATACCCCGATGATGCTCCCATTGAACGCGTGGTCTCTATCGATGGTGCCAATTTTAAGGCCGGTAATGGTAAGATTGGTATCATAGGCGCAGGAAACTATACCTCGTCGATGGTTATCCCATCGTTGAAGAAGGCGGGCGCAACAATAAAATATATTGCGAGTGCAGGAGGCTTGAACGCAAAGATTCTCGCAAAAAAAGCAGGTGCCGAGTGTGCAACATCCGACTATAAAGAGATTCTTAACGACAAAGAGGTCGACCTTGTAATAATAACCACACGTCATAATCTGCACGCAAAGATGGTGCTCGAGACATTGCAGGCCGGGAAAAGTGTCTTTGTCGAGAAACCTCTATGTTTGAATAAAGAGGAACTTGCAGCCATAAGTGAGGCATATAAGAATTCAGGTGACAATGTTACACTTACCGTAGGTTTCAATCGTCGTTTCTCGCCATTGGCTGTGAAACTGAAACAGCAGGTTGGCGACGGCCCCAAGAATATAATCGCTACAATGAATGCAGGATTTATTCCTGCCGATATGTGGGTGCACGACCTTGAGGTAGGTGGTGGTCGCATAATTGGCGAGGCTTGTCACCTTATCGACCTGTGCGCTTTTTGGGCAGGCAGTCGTGTTACGGCAGTCTGTATGAATGCAATGGGCGTTAACCCCGAGGAAAACACCGATAATGCTACAATCCTTCTTAAGTTCGAGAATGGAACAAATGCTGTTATAAACTACTTTGCCAACGGCTCAAAGGCATACGCAAAGGAGCGTTTCGAGGTCTATTCGCAGGAGAGGGTCTTCGTTCTCGATAATTGGCGACGTCTCGAGGCTTTTGGTGCCAAAGGCTTCTCTAAGATGAGCTGCTCGATGGATAAGGGACAGAAGAGCCAGTTTGCCCTATTGAACGAGCGCATAACAAAGGGCGGTGCTTCGCTAATCCCATTCGATAGCATAATGAATACTACGCTTGCTTCGTTTGCGGCAATAGAATCGCTAAAGTCGGGCGGTTGGGTAGTGCTATAAAACAGCTGTTGCAATGGGTAAGTTAGGGTTATATTGTAATACCATCAAGTATTTAAAGGCCGAGCAGTTGTTGTTTCAGTGTCTCTATCGCGCTCGTCGACTGTTGCGCACAGCCTTTAAATGCCGATACTCTTTTACACATTATAAAGAGGGGCGCACTATTGCTCTAACCGATTATATTGCAAAATATGAGTCGTGTCGAGGCGAGGAGTTTACCTTTCTGAATATTACCCGAAAATTCGACGGTTCGTGGAACTACGACACTCTTGGTGCGCTGTGGAGCTTTAATATAAATTATATGGAGTATCTTTTGCAACCGTCGATGACACTGCAAGATGGATTGCAATGGATTAACCGCTTTATAGCTGCTCAAGAGGGTAATACTATGGGTCTTTCGCAATACTGCATCTCGCTCAGAGCTGTCAACTGGATAAAGTTTGTGACAGCCAATCGTGGTAATATTTCCACCGTTGATATTAAAAGGATTGATTGTTCTCTGTATTCGCAATATAAGATACTTTTGGGAGGGCTGGAGTATAATTTGGCAGGCAATCACTTGCTCGAAAATCTCTTTGCTTTGTTGTGGGGTGCAATATATTTCGGTGACGAGAAGATGTATAAGCGTTGTGCGACGGAACTTCTTGTACAAATAGAGGAGCAGACGCTTGCCGATGGCGCAAATTTCGAGCAGTCCCCAATGTATCACTGCATCATTCTCGACCGGCTGCTGGATGCTGTAAATCTGTTAAAGAACAATCGGCTTTTTGAGGGAGAAGATTCGTTACGCGAGGCTCTTTCAAAAAAGGCCGCTGCGATGCTCGGATGGCTGAGTGCAGTAATCTATTCCGATGGCAGTTTCCCGCATTTTAACGACTCGGCCGATGGCGTTGCTCCTACCCCCCGACAGTTGTTCGACTATGCCGACAGGTTGGGAATAGAGTATATAAAAGGCTGTTCCGATGTTTCGGGATACTATTGTGTCGATAACAAAAACTACGAGCTTAGAATGGATGTTGGAGGAATAGCAGCATCGTATATTCCCGGACACTCACACGCCGATACATTTAATTTTGAAATGCGCATCGGTGGGGTACCTTTTATCGTCGATACGGGTATATCTACCTATCAATGGTGCGCAAGGCGTCAGTATGAACGCTCTACAGCTGCACATAATACGGTTGCAGTGGCAAATTGCGATTCGAGTCGTGTGTGGGGCGCCTTCCGCTGTGCGCAACGTGCCAATGTATTTGATGTTGTTCGCAGCGATGACTGGATAAAGGCAACGCACGATGGATACGCAAGGGTGGGTACGCTACATTCGCGCAGATTCCATTGGGAGAATGAGAGGGTCATTATAGAGGATACTCTTACAAATGGTGCCGAGGGAAAGTTCTATCTGCATATAGCTCCGGGGGTATCTGTTACGTTTGATGCGGGTAGGGTGGTGACACCGTTAGCCAAGATTGTATTCGATGGTGCTACCGATGTCAGGTTAGAATCCTGTGAGGTCGCTTGCGAGTATAATAGCCTGAAAGAGGCTGTTGTTGTTATAGTCTCATTCAAAGGCTGCTTGACAACGAATATTGATATTGTCGGATAAATACTTCCTGTATTTGAAAAATCGGTAAGAGACTCCTGAAAGGACAAATCTACATTGCTCTGCGGCGAAACTCGGCACAGATGATGGCTGTTGCCATTGATACATTCAGCGATTCCGAGGTCGCTCGTCCGATAGGGTAGTTGGGTATGAAAAGGCGTTCGGTAATCTCTTTTGCGCAGTCGGCACCTATTCCGTTGCCCTCGTTGCCCATTACAATTATGCCGTAGTTCTTTATCTCTTTTTCGTACATATTCTCACCGTCGAGGAAAGTTCCATAGATAGGTGTCTGCTCTTTAAGCGAGGCAAGCAGTTGCGGCAGACCGGTGTAGTGTACCTTTACGCGGCCGATTGCCCCCATAGTAGCTTGTACTGTTTTTGGGTTGTATATGTCGGCTGTTCCAAGCGAGCAGAAAATGTGCTCTATGCCGAACCAATCGGCAATGCGCACGATGGTGCCCAAATTACCGGGGTCTTGAATATCATCGAGTGCCAGACATAGCTCTTTTGTGGCTATGGCAGGGTCGACAATTTCGTCGCACTGTCTGAAAAGTGCGAGTATACCTTGTGGAGTGCGTAGGAAACTCGCACGGCTAAGTTCATCGGTTGTTACCTCTATAATGGGTGCTTTAGTCTCTAAGGTGTGAGAGGCAAGCCACTCTTTCGTTGCAAGTATTTTTTCGCAGGTTATTCCTGCGGCTATAAGGTCACAAACCGTTTTGCCTCCCTCGGCAACAAAAAGTCCACTCTCTTTGCGGTATTTTTTCTGTTCAAGCGAACGTATCAGTTTCAACAACTGTTTGCTTAGCATTGTATATTCTTTTTTTGTGCGTTAAAGTGTTGCAAATCTACCTCATTTCTGTGAGGTTTTTTGTATATTTGCAAAATTTTTTTCCACTTAGGGGATTCTGTTTATGAGATTGGAGGTTTTATCTGTAAAAAATAGTGCTTTGATGCTTTTTACACTGTTGCTGCTTTCGTGCTCGGCTACAAAGTTCGTGCCCGATGGTGAGCATCTGCTGTCGCATGTGCATATTGTATCGCAGCACGACAGGACTCTTGCTACAAAGGCGCAGAGTTACATAAGACAACATCCAAACTCTAAATGGTTCAGTTTGGTGAAAGTGCCTCTTGGCATATATTCATTGGCAGGGCAAGATACTACAAAGTGGGGGAATCGTGTTTTGCAGCGCATAGGCGAGGAACCTGTTATATACAGCTCTTCAATTGCCGAAGTTACGCGATATAATATGGAGCAGATGTTGCGTAACGATGGTTATCTGCATGCTACGGTCGACCTTGAAGCACGCGAGGTGGGTGATAAGCTGATGGATGCAATATACTATCTGCATGAGCGTAACCGTTATACGGTGTCGTCGATAAAGATGGATACCGATGACGAGCGTATAGGGGCTATAATAAGGGCCGACTCTACATCGTCGCTTCTGCGTACGGGTATGCCTTTCAGTGTTGATGTCCTTGAGGCCGAGCGTCGCAGAATCACTGCTTTGCTAAAAGAGAAAGGTTACTATCGTTTCCAGAAAGATTATATAACATTTGAGGCTGACACGGCTCATCACTCAACGAATGTAGGGCTGAAGATGAATATTGCACTTTACCGCGATGCCGAGAATAATATATACATCCCTCATAAGCAGTTTAGCATAGGCGATATAACTTTTGTGTCAGGGGCGGGGCTACGTCTTAACAACGAAGAGCTTGCCGATTGCGATACAATAGGGTGGGACGATTACAGATTACTGTATAAGAATGATGTACCGCTAAGGTTGAATGTCCTTGCAAAAAATACATATATCGAGCCTGGTGAACTCTATTCGCAAAGTACCGTTGACCGCACTCACAACTCATTTGCACAGTTGTCGGCATTGAGATATACGTCCTTGCGAATGGCAGAGCGTCCCAACAGTTCGCTGCTCGACTGCTATGTGATGTTCGAAAGAAGCAAGCGTCGTTCGGTCTCTTTTGAGTTGGAGGGTACAAACACGGCAGGCGACCTTGGTGCAGCTGCTTCGGTTACATTCTCGGACAAAAATCTGTTCCATGGTTCCGAGCTGCTGTCGCTGCGTCTGTTTGGAGCATACGAGGCAATCTCGGGACTCAGCGGATATACCCGTGACAGCTATTTTGAATATGGTGCCGAGCTTAGTTTGCGCCTTTTTGGAGGAGTGTTCTCATCGTTCCTGCCTCTTGAGTCGCAACGCAGATTGCAGAAGTCGTCGACTCTCTTCTCTATAAAGTTCGATTCTCAGGAGCGTCCCGAATTCGACCGCCAGATTCTCTCGGGTGCATGGAGCTACCTGTGGAGCAAGAAAACTCAATCGTCACATAAACTGGACATCTTGGATGTGAACTATATTTATGTGCCTTGGATTTCCGATACTTTCAAGCGGGATTATCTCGATAGTATTTCCAACCGAAACTCAATCCTAAAATACAACTACGAGAATCTGCTTATTACAAAGTTGGGTTATCAGTATAACTATAGCTCATCGACAGGTAGGGGAAGGGATACCGAGCGTACGATATTTGCAGTGCGAACAAATATCGAGTGTTCGGGTAATCTGTTAAGAGGAATAAACCGCCTTTTTGGAGGTCACAGAAATGGCGAGGGGCAATACACGTTCATGAATATAGCATACGCACAGTATGTAAAGGGTGACCTCGATTTTACCACGTATCTGAATATAGATGAAAAAAACTCGTTTGTGGTGCATTTGGGTCTTGGTGTTGCTTATCCTTACGGAAACTCTACTGTGCTGCCTTTCGAGAAAAGATATTTTGCAGGTGGTGCCAACGGACTACGTGGATGGACTGTGCGTGGATTGGGACCGGGTAGTTATAGAAGCAGCGATAGTAATATCGACTTTATCAACCAGTCGGGTGACCTGAAACTAGATTGTAGCTTCGAGTTGCGTTCGCACCTCTTTTGGAAACTGCACTCGGCATTCTTTATAGATGCCGGAAATATATGGACGCTGCGATATTATCGTGAGCAACCCGGCGGACAGTTTGATATAAAGAGCTTCCATAAGGATATTGCTTTCTCCTACGGATTGGGACTAAGATTCGAACTCGACCTCTTTGTCTTTCGTTTAGATGCAGGTATGAAGGCGCTTAATCCTGCCTATCGAGGAAAAGATAGATATCCGCTGTTGAATCCCGATTTTGGCAGAGATTTTGCACTGCATTTTGCTATCGGTTATCCTTTCTGATGCGGTGTGTTTGTTTGATAAAAATAAAAAATATTATATATGAAGATTCGTTTTATGAGCATCGGTAGCGGCAGTTGCGGCAACTGTTACTATCTTGGAGTAGACGATTACGGTATTCTGATAGATGCTGGAATACCGTCGAAGATAATCAGAGCTACTCTTAAGCGAGAGGGGATTCCTTTCGAAAGCATCTGTGCCGTATTTGTGACTCACGACCATGCCGACCACATTAAGGCATTGGGTGTTATAGCCTCGAAGGCAAATATCCCTGTTTATGCTACACGTGATACGCATAGAGGAATAAACAACAATTACTGTATGAACAAACCTCTCGACCCAATGTATGTACGTTATGTCGAGAAAGGCGAGGCTACTCAGTTCCGTGCGTTTACAATAACTCCTTTTGAGGTTCCACATGACGGAACTGATAATGTGGGATACTTTATCGAGGTTGGTGATATTAAATTCTGTATTGCAACCGACCTGGGAACAATCACCGACGAGGTATCGTACTATGTAGACAAGGCTAACTATCTGGTAATTGAGTCGAACTACGAAGAACAGATGCTGATGATGGGACGCTATCCGCAGTTCCTCAAAGAGCGCGTGTCGGGAATGACGGGGCATTTGAGCAATCAGACAACTGCTCAGTATCTTGCAAAGAATATTAATGAGCACCTGAAGTCTATTTGGCTTTGCCACTTGAGTGAGGAGAATAATCACCCTGAACTTGCTTATAAGACTGTGCAGATGGAGTTTGCCAAATATGGCGTTATTGTGGGTAAAGATGTTGCGTTATATGTGCTGAAACGTGCAACACCGTCGCCAATCTATTACCTCGAGTGATAAGTGTGCCATTGTAAATGTCGCATTGTTGAATGAAAATTTATACCTTTGTAATGGTATAGTAACGAAATAGGCAGCACTCGCCGTAAATGGTTAAACTTATTTTGCCATTAGCCCGTTTGCACTGTTTCAATGGTATTCATTCGATTGATTTATTGATAAAGAGAATAAGAACTAAAAATAACTACGAAAATGAATTTTGTACAAGAACTTAAGTGGCGTGGTATGATTCAGGATATGACGCCGGGAACTGAAGAACAACTTCAGAAAGAGATGACAACTGCTTATTTGGGTATCGACCCGACTGCCGATTCGCTTCACATTGGTCATCTTGTGGGTGTTATGATGTTGCGTCATTTCCAACGTTCGGGACATAAGCCTATTGCGCTTATCGGTGGTGCTACAGGTATGATTGGCGACCCTTCGGGAAAGTCAAAAGAGCGCGTGCTTATAGATGAGGAGCGTCTGCGCCACAATCAGGAGGCGCTTAAGAAGCAGCTTGCACGTTTCCTCGATTTTGAGAGCGATGCACCAAATGCAGCTATTCTGGTAAACAACTACGACTGGATGAAGGAGTTCTCGTTCCTCGATTTTATCCGTAACGTGGGTAAGATGATTACTGTAAACTATATGATGTCGAAAGACTCGGTTAAGCGTCGTCTTTCGGGCGAGGCCGGAACAGATGGAATGTCGTTTACCGAGTTTACCTATCAGCTTCTGCAGGGTTACGACTATGTACACCTTAACGAGACTCACGGATGTAAGTTGCAGCTCGGTGGTGCCGATCAGTGGGGTAATATAACTACCGGTACCGAGATGATTCGAAAAATGTCGGGTAATGAGGTGTTTGCACTCACTTGTCCTCTTATCACAAAGGCCGATGGAAAGAAGTTCGGTAAGACCGAGCAGGGTAATATATGGCTCGATAAGCGATATACTTCGCCTTATCACTTCTATCAGTTCTGGCTTAACGTTAGCGACGAGGATGCCGATAAGTACATCAAGATATTTACATCTCTCGATAAAGAGGAGATTGATGCAATCATTGCACAGCATGCCGAGGCTCCTCATCTTCGTTTGCTTCAGAAGCGTCTTGCTCAGGAGGTTACCGTTATGGTACACGGTGAGGAAGAGTATGACAAGGCTGTTGCGGCATCGGGTATCCTCTTTGGAAATGCTACTTCGGAGGCGCTTCGTTCACTAGACGAGGAGACTCTGTTGGCTGTATTCGATGGTGTTCCCCGTTTCGAGGTTGCACGCTCTGTCATAGAAGATGGCGTGAAGGCTGTTGACCTTACGGCTGAGCATGCTGCTGTGTTTGCTTCAAAAGGCGAGATGCGTAAATTGGCGCAGGGTGGTGGAATCTCTATCAACAAGGAGAAACTTACTGCGTTCGACCAGATTGTAGGTGTCGATAATCTGCTCAACGATAAGTATATTCTTGTTCAGAAAGGAAAGAAAAACTACTATCTTATTATAGTAAAGTAATTAACATCACTTTAGTTAAGGTATTCTGATGATATTGTAAAAACTGTGTGTGCAGTATAAACTGTGCACACAGTTTATATGTTATTGCCTCTTCTTGATTTACAAAAGGTTGCGATAGCTTAGCATTGGAAATGAAAATTATTCCGAAAAAAAATTGATGTAAATTTTGTGGGAACGGGATAAATTGCTACCTTTGCAACGCTTTTGAGAAGCAGATGCGCTGTTAGCTCAGTTGGTAGAGCAATTGACTCTTAATCAATGGGTCCAGGGTTCGAGTCCCTGACGGCGTACAAAGAGGCGGCTGATAAGGCTGCCTCTTGATTTTAAGTGTTGCTTCTGCTTTTTTGGGATAATTAGAAATTTAATCTAATTTTTGCTTAAAAAATTTGCAGATTAAAAATAAAGTAGTACCTTTGCAACGCTTTTAAGAGGCAGATGCGCTGTTAGCTCAGTTGGTAGAGCAATTGACTCTTAATCAATGGGTCCAGGGTTCGAGTCCCTGACGGCGTACAAAGAGGTGGCTGATGAGGCTGCCTCTTGTTTTTTTGATGTTGTAGTTTGTTTTAAAACTGCCGTTGTTGTTTATAAATGTAACTGTTTAAATTTTTGTTATATGAGAACTGTTATACTCATGCTTCAATTGCTGTGGTTGCTTGTGGCTTGTGCTCCTGCTACAAAAGAGGCTTATTTAAGTGATTATAAATCCTTTATGGAACGTGTCGCAGATGAGAGAAAAGATTATGGCGATGTGAAATGGAAGGCTGTGATGACTGAGTACAAACATTATTCCCAGGATTGGTACAATAAGTTTGAGGATGAGCTTACAGTTAAAGAGCGTATGTTGTTGGCCGGCTATGAGGCGAAGTTTGCTTATTATATCGCTGCGCTCAAGACAAGTGATGCTTTCGATGATATGATAAAGTCGTTGCGTTCGTCCGATAAAAAAAGTCTCCGTTCCACTATTGAGGATTATATCGAAAAAGATATGGTGGATGATGTCGAGGAACTTTATAAAGAGGCCAAGAAAATAGGTGGTGAGACTTTAGAGACTGTGGAGGAGATTTTTGATGAGTTGGATATTAAATACTGAAAAGGGTAGTAATAATATGAAGCACGAGAGGTTGTGGAGTGGGGCTTATGTACTTGTGTGCATAGCTTCGTTTCTGACCTCTTTCTCTTTTTATCTGCTTGTTCCTACGCTGCCTTTCTATCTTGTTTCGCAGTTGGGGGTAGAGCAGGGTATGGTAGGTGTGCTTCTCTCGTGTTATGTCGTTGCTGTGCTGTGTGTGAGGCCATTTGCAGGATATGTTGCTGATATATTTCCACGTAAAAAGGTGTATATAATATCGTACTTGTTGTTTACATTGGCTTTTGTGGGATATCTTGGGATGGTGGCATCGGTGTGGGTTTTTGTTTTGCTTAGGGTTTTTCATGGTTTTGCTTTTGGTGCGCTTACAACAACTGCGAATACTCTTGTTATTGATATAATGCCTTCATCGCGTCGCGGCGAGGGGCTTGGGTATTATGGTGTCATGAATAATCTGGCAATGGCATCAGGGCCTATGGCGGGGCTTTTTATAATTTCATCGGGTAATTATATGTTGCTTTTTGCTGTGGCTCTTGCTACTGTGCTACTGGGTTTCGCTATGGCACTTGCTGTACGTGCTCCTAAAAGGGATACTTTAACGTTTGATAAATCGGCACCGGTGATATCGGCCGACCGCTTCTTTCTATTTGCCGGTATCCCTGCTTGTGTTGCAATGATGCTCATTGCTATACCGTATGGCATGACAACAAGTTATATGGCAGTGTATGCTTCCGAGATTGGTTTGACAGTTAACTCTGGTCTCTTTTTTACTGTTATGGCTGTCGGATTGATAGTATCGCGTCTGCACTCGGGGAAAATGGTTGATAGAGGGTATATCACTCAGACTATATCAGTTGGTATGTTTATTGCTCTTTTTGGCGTATTTGGTGAGACGGTTCTGCACTACGTTGCAGGATATAGTATTGTGGCTGCCGATATTCTGTATTTTGTGGCGGCACTGCTTATGGGATACGGGTATGGAACAATATTTCCGGCTTTCAATACGCTTTTTGTGAATCTTGCTCCTAATTCACGCAGGGCAACAGCTAATGCAACTTATCTTACAGGATGGGATGTCGGTATAGGATGCGGAATGCTTATTGGAGGAGTTCTTTCTGAAATTGGCTTCCGGTTCTGTTTCGGATTCGGACTGCTTATGTTGTTGTTTGCATTGCTGTTTTTTGCCTCTTATGTTACCCGACACTTTAACAGATATCGTCTCAGATAAACTTTTTGTTGTGTGAAAAATAGCGTTTTTTGTGTGTTATTTGGGATTTGGACATAATTGTTTGTTGAAAATTTTGCAGGTTATAAAGTTTTGACTATATTTGCAATGCACGTTTGCTATGTGAATAGCGTGGCGTGCAAGTAATATACCAGTTATGATAGTATATAGTTTTTTCTTAGTTGTTTAGTAAATTGGGGACTGTTGCTTTGTGAAAAGCGACAGTCTTTTTTTTGAAATTCAAATAACTTATTTACATGCGCTATTTTTCCAGACGGCGCTATTGTCTTTTTTCGATTGTATATTTTTATTAGAATTTTGAACAGTCTCTAAAATTCAGTTTATTTTAATAAATTATCCTCTTTTTTATAAAAGATTAGCAGCTAAATGAAAATATATACAATAAAAAGAATTAAATTTGCATTCGATTATTAATAAGGTATATTGTGGTCTTATACTTGGTCCCAAATATGCAATATAATCTATCATAAGTTTAGAGAAACGGAAAATTATAATAATTTTAATAATGGAAAATAAGATTCAAGAACTTACCGAGAAAATCTACAACGAAGGTGTAGAGAAAGGAAAAGAAGAGGCTGCCCGCATTGTAAATGAGGCTCAGGAAAAGGCTGCCTCTATACTGAAAGAGACACAAGAGAATGCCGATGCTATATTGGCAAAGGCACAGAAAGCTGCCGATGAGTTGCAGGAAAACACAAAGGCCGAGCTTAAACTTTATGCGGCACAGGCTGTAGGTGCACTGAAATCAGAGGTTTCTACTTTGGTAACAGATACTATAGTGAACGAGTCGGTTAAAGGTGCTCTTTCGGGAGATGCTCTTAAGGCGGTTATCGTAAAGATTGCCGAGCGCTGGAGTGCCGATGAACCTCTTGTTATCTCTACATCCGAGGCTGATGAGCTTAAATCTTATTTTGTGGCAAAGGCAAAGGCACTGCTCGATAAGGGTGTTGAAATCAAGCAGGTGAATGGTCTTAAGACCTCGTTCTCTATCTCTCCGGCCGATGGCTCTTATAAAGTTAATTTCGGTGAGGCTGAGTTTGAGGCTTTTCTGAAATCATTCTTGCGTCCCGCCATTGTTGAACTTCTTTTCAAGAAATAAAGGATGAGTGAATATTATTGCTTGGTTGCAGGTCTGCCCGATGTTGTCTTTGATGGTAGCAAAGCAGGCTATTCGGTCGAGAAATTCAGAGAGGATATTATGCCCGAACTCTCGCCCGAGGATGCACGCATAGTAAATCTGTCGTTCTATAAATTTGACAATGCCAATATTCTGCTCCTTTTACGTCAGGGTGCCGAGATAGAACTCGAAACATACGGTTGCTTCACCAAGGAACAACTGCTCGATATAATATCGGTTGCCAAAGAGGGAGATGCACGCGATAAGAGTGTTCCTGCATATATGTACGATTTTCTCGATTTTTATTTCGAGAATATCGAGCAGAATATGTTTTGGGACGATATACTCAGTGCCTATTACTACAATTATGCAGTGGCGGTGCCCAATTGTTTTGTTGCAAGATGGTTCGAATTTAACCGTAATGTAAACAATATTTTGGTTGCTCTACTTGCCCGAAAGTATAAACTCTCTGTTGCAGAGTGTGTTGTAGGCGATGATGAAATTACCGAGGCGATACGTACATCCGGTGCAAGGGATTTCGGCCTTACAGGAACAGTCGACTATCTTGACGATGTGGTGCGTCTGAGCGAGAACGATAAATTACAAGAGCGCGAGCGTCAGCTCGATGATATGCGACTTAAATGGCTCGATAATAATTCGGTGTTCAATTATTTTACCGTAGAGCGCCTTTTTGTATTCTTAGAGACGCTTATAGTTGTAGAGCGTTGGGCTAAGCTTGATGCCGATACCGGTATGCAGCGCTACAAAGAGATTATCGAGGAACTGAAAAGCGGTGCGGTATTCACCGATGAGATTAAGAAATAAATAAGAACAAAAATAATATGGCAACAAAAGGAAAAGTAACCGGTATTATAGCAAATATGGTGCTCTTGGCTGTTGATGGTCCTGTGGCGCAGAATGAGATTTGCTATATCAAGACCGGCGGCGACCGTCTGATGGCCGAGGTCATTAAAATTAACGGTGCCAAAGTGTACGTTCAGGTATTTGAAAGTACAAGACGACTGAAGATTGGCGAGGAGGCTGAGTTTACAGGACACATGCTCGAGGTCTCACTTGCACCCGGCATGCTCTCGAAAAACTATGATGGTCTTCAGAACGACCTTGATAAGATGGAGGGCGTATTTTTGAAACGTGGTGACTACACCAATCCGCTTGATGAGGATAAAATGTGGAAATTTACTCCATTGGTAAAAGTTGGTGACAAAGTAGGTGCTGCTGCATGGCTTGGCGCTGTAGAGGAGAATCATCAGCAACTGAAGATTATGGCTCCCTTTGGGATTAAAGGCGAGTGGACTGTAAAGAGCATCGCAAAAGAGGGTGAGTACCGCATTGTTGATACCATTGCAGTGATAGCAAATGCCGAGGGAGAGGAGCGTACACTTAATATGATACAGAAGTGGCCTGTACGTGTAGCTATGGAGGATTATCGCGAAAAACCACGCCCCTTTAAACTGCTTGAGACAGGTGTCAGAACCATCGATACATTGAATCCTATTGTTGAGGGAGGAACAGGCTTTATTCCCGGCCCCTTTGGTACAGGAAAGACGGTGTTGCAGCATGCAATATCAAAGCAGGCCGAGGCTGATATAGTAATCATCGCGGCTTGTGGAGAGCGTGCAAATGAGGTTGTAGAAATCTTTACAGAATTCCCCGAACTTGTAGACCCCCACACAGGACGCAAACTGATGGAGCGTACAATTATTATTGCAAATACCTCGAATATGCCCGTTGCGGCACGTGAGGCATCGGTATACACTGCTATGACAATTGCCGAGTATTATCGCGCTATGGGTCTGAGAGTGCTGCTTATGGCCGATTCTACTTCGCGTTGGGCACAGGCTCTTCGTGAGATGTCGAACCGTATGGAGGAGCTACCCGGTCCCGATGCCTTCCCAATGGATATATCGTCAATCATTGCCAACTTCTACAGCCGTGCAGGATACGTCTATCTGAACAACGGCGAAGCCGGTTCAATTACATTCATCGGTACAGTGTCGCCTGCCGGCGGTAATCTTAAAGAGCCTGTGACCGAGAATACCAAGAAAGTGGCTCGATGTTTCTATGCTCTTGAGCAGGCACGTGCCGACAAGAAACGTTACCCGGCAGTGAATCCTATCGACTCATATTCGAAATATATCGAGTATCCCGAGTTCGAGGAGTTTATTGTAGGACGTATCGGTGAAGGTTGGCTCGAGATGGTAAATGAGGCCAAGACACGTCTGTTGAGAGGTAAGGAGATTGCCGAGCAGATTAATATTCTTGGTGACGACGGTGTACCCGTAGATTATCACATCACATTCTGGAAGGCCGAGCTTATAGACTTTGTTGTCTTGCAGCAGGATGCATTCGATGAGGTCGATTCGGTTACTCCTCTGGAGCGCCAAGAGAGCATATTGCGTCAGGTGACAGATATGTGCCGCGCCGAGTATGATTTTGAGGACTTTACCGAGGTTACTGAGTTCTTCAAGAAAGCAATCAATCTGTGTAAGCAGATGAATTACTCCGAGTACAAGTCGGATAAGTACAATGCTTATCATGCACAACTTCAGGAGCTGTTGGCAACAAAACAGATTGCTTAATCCAAATAAATACACATATATATTATGGCAACAGAAGCATTCAAAAAAATATATACAAAGATAAACTCAATCACCAAGGCTACCTGCTCGCTCAAGGCCACAGGTGTTGGATATGATGAACTTGCAACGGTTAATGGAAAATTGGCGCAGGTTGTAAAGATTATGGGCGATGAGGTTACTCTGCAGGTGTTTGAGGGAACAGGCGGTATACCTACCGATGCCGAGGTGGTTTTTCTGGGTAAGGCACCCACACTGAAAGTGAGCGAACAGCTTGCAGGACGTTTCTTTAATGCGTATGGCGAGCCTATTGATGGTGGTCCTGCTGTAGATGGTACAGAGGTCGAGATTGGTGGCCCTTCGGTGAACCCCGTTCGTCGTAAACAGCCTTCGGAACTCATTGCTACAGGTATTGCCGGTATCGATATGAACAATACTCTGGTGACTGGACAGAAGATTCCCTTCTTCGCCGATCCCGAGCAGCCTTATAACCAGGTAATGGCAAACGTGGCCATGCGTGCCGAGACAGATAAGATTATTCTTGGTGGTATGGGTATGACAAACGACGATTACCTCTATTTTAAGAATCTCTTCTCTAACGCAGGTGCTCTCGACCGAATCATCTGCTTTATGAATACTACCGAGGACCCTGCCGTCGAGCGTCTGCTTATTCCCGATATGGCGCTTACCGCTGCCGAGTATTTTGCCGTAGAGAAGAATCAGAAAGTGCTGGTGCTGCTTACCGATATGACAATGTATGCCGATGCACTCTCTATCGTGTCGAACCGTATGGACCAGATTCCTTCGAAGGACTCTATGCCCGGTTCGCTATACTCCGACCTTGCAAAGATTTACGAGAAAGCTGTACAGTTCCCCGCAGGAGGTTCAATAACAATTATTGCCGTGACAACACTTTCGGGCGGTGATATTACACACGCCGTACCCGATAATACAGGATATATTACCGAGGGACAGCTCTTCTTGCGTCGCGACAGTGATATTGGTAAGGTAATTGTCGACCCCTTCCGTTCGCTCTCTCGTCTGAAACAGCTTGTTGCAGGTAAAAAGACTCGTAAAGACCATCCTCAGGTTATGAATGCCGCTGTGCGTCTTTATGCTGATGCTGCGAATGCAAAGACTAAGCTCGAGAATGGATTCGACCTTACAAACTATGACGAGCGTACACTTTCGTTTGCAAAGGAGTACTCGGATAAGTTGCTTGCCATTGACGTGAACCTTAACACCACCGAGATGCTCGATGTGACTTGGGGACTATTCTCTAAGTACTTCAAGCCCGAGGAGGTTAACATCCGTCAAGAACTTATCGATACATATTGGAAACAGTAAGAATTATTTCCATAGAATTTAATAAGAATAATGATTGCGTTTCAATATAATAAAACATCGCTTCAGAATCTCGAAAAGCAGCTGAAGATGCGACAGAGAACTCTTCCTATCATCAAGAGCAAGGAGAGTGCGTTGCGCATCGAGGTTAAGAAGTGCAAAGCCGAGATGGAACTCCATGACGAGGAGTATGACAAACTGTTGCAGCAGTATAGCACACTCTTTGCCCTGTGGAACGAATTCGACCCCTCGCTTGTCAAGACAGGCAAACTCTCTATCGGTCGCCGTAAAGTGGCCGGTGTGTTGGTGCCTGTGCTCGAAGATGCCGAGTTCGAGGTGGCGCGATACAGCCTTTTCTCGGCTCCCAAATGGTATGCCGATGGCATAGAGCTGCTGAAGCAGATGGCAATGACGGCTATTAGTCGTGAATTGCTTAATCGCAAACTCAGACTGCTTGAGGTGGCACGAAAAAAGACTACACAGAAAGTGAATCTTTTTGAAAAAGTGCAGATACCCGGCTACGAGGATGCGATACGTAAGATAAAGCGTTTTATGGAGGATGAGGAGAATCTCTCGAAATCTTCGCAGAAGATTCTTAAGTCACTTCTTGAGCAAAGAGAGGAGGTTGCTGTATGATAAGTAAGATGAAAAAACTTACAATGCTCGTATACCATAAGGAGTATAATGCATTTCTTGAGAAACTTCGTAGCGCGGGTGTTGTACATATAGAACAGCGTAATGCCGATATAACCGAGTCGCCCGAGATTCAGCAGTTACAGGCCGAGTATAGTTCGTATATGCGTCTTGTGACAGGTCTTGAGAAGTTGGCTCCCGAGAGCAAAGAGGTTGCTGCGTCGTGCGATGGTGCCCGTGAGATTGTAGCACGTGCCGAGGAGTTATATTCTACTCTCGATAGCCTGAAGCTGGCTCTTCAGGTTGCCGAGAAGGATGTTGCATTGATGAACGTTTGGGGCGATTTCGATATATCGTTATTGGATAAGCTCTCGGCCGAGGGCTATTCGCTGAACTTCTTTCAGACTTCGGTAAAGAGTTTCGACCCGGAGTGGACTGATAAGTATAATGCTGTTATTGTTAAGCAGAAAGGTTCGCGTGTCTACTTTGTTACGGTAACTGATGGCAGTGTGCCTGAAATTGATGCAGAATTGATGCGACTTCCCGAGAGCCGTCTATCGGCTCTTTTGGCCGAGGCCGAACGTCTGCAGGTCGAGATTAACCTTGCTACCGAACAGCTTACCTCGTTGGCAACCAATAAGCTGCCGGTGTTAAAAGCAAAAGTAGAGCAACTGAAGAGTAGTATAGATTTTTCGTCGGTTGTCTATAGCGGCGAGAAAGTTACAGGCGACAAACTTTTGCTTTTGCAAGGTTGGGTGCCCGAGGAAGATGCAGATGCACTGGTAAAAGCGCTTGATGCAGAGCCTATATTCTACGAACTCAGTAAACCATCACCCGATGACAATGTGCCTATTCGTTTCAAGAACAATGCGTTTTTCCGTCTCTTCGAGCCTATTTGCGAACTTTATATGCTTCCCAAATACAATGAGATTGACCTAACGCCCTTCTTTGCACCGTTCTATATGTTATTCTTCGGATTGTGTCTTGGAGATATGGGCTACGGTCTTGTAATGAGCATTGCAATGGTAGCAGTCTTATTGTCGGGAAAGTTCAAGAGTATGCGCGGGTATTTTAATCTGGTGCTTACGTTAGGTGTAAGTACTATGCTGTGCGGTTCGCTTACAGGAACATTCTTCGGGTTTAATATCTACGAGTGGAATGTGCCTTTGCTCGATTGGTGGCGCGATAATATATCATTGGCATATATAAATCCCGAGACAGGTCAGATGAACGATCCCAATCCATCTCTGTTTAACTTGTCACTTATTCTTGGTGGAGTGCAGATTCTCTTCGGAATGATTATAAAGGCTGCAAATCAGACTATTCAGTTGGGATTCAAGTATGCTCTATCTACAATTGGATGGCTTGTGATATTGCTGACATTGGTGGCTATGTTCGTAATCCCCGGAATGAATACAACCGTTGCATACGTGCTTCTTGGTATTGGAGCAGTGGGCGTTTTCCTGCTAAACTCCCCCGGCAAGAATCCTTTGCTGAATATCGGTTTGGGACTGTGGGATTCTTATAATATGGCAACAGGTCTTTTGGGAGACATTCTCTCGTACGTGCGTCTGTTCGCTCTTGGACTCTCGGGTGGTATCCTTGCAATGGTATTCAATAGCTTGGCAATGGGATTTAGTCCCGATGTACCGGTACTTGGCACGGTGGTAACAGTGCTTATATTTATTATAGGGCATTTTGTAAATATGTTTATGAATGTGCTTGGTGCAATGGTACACCCTATGCGTCTTACTTTCGTGGAGTTCTTTAAGAATTCGGGCTACGAGGGTGGTGGAACTGCATATAAACCTTTTAAATAATATTCAGAAATAAAGAAAATAATAATAACTTAAAATTAAATTACAATTATGGAAATTACAATGAATCTGTTTGTGGCCTACGTCGGTATTGCAGTGATGATTGGTCTGGCCGGTGTCGGTAGTGCATTTGGTGTTACTATTGCAGGAAATGCAGCTCTTGGAGCAATGAAGAAGAACGATAAGTTCGGTAACTTTTTGGTACTTACAGCGATGCCCGGTACTCAGGGACTTTATGGCTTTGCCGGTTACTATATGTTCCAAAATATGTTCCCTGTATTAACTCCTGAGATTACAGGTATTCAGGCTGCTGCTATCCTTAGCTCTGGTATTGCACTCGGCTTGGTTGGTTTGCTGTCTGCTATCCGTCAGGGTCAGGTATGTGCCAACGGTATTGTATCAATTGGTCAAGGTTACGATGTAATGGGTAAGACTCTGGTGCTTGCCGTATTCCCCGAGCTTTATGCTATTGTAGCTCTTGCAGGTACCTATCTTATGGCTGATGCTGTTTTTGTAGGTTAATAGGAAAACAATAAGAGTTTTAATCCGAGGGTTTTTACGAAAATCCTCGGATTTTTTGTAAAATTTTGCCTAAACTCGAAATTTACGAATTGAACCTTTTGTAAAAAGTGCAGAAATAATGACTTTTTACAACATATTGATATACTTATTAGCTGTTGACTCTTAATATATTTTAATATTCCAAAAAAATGTATTAAATTTGCAACAAAATAGAATTTGTGGTTGGGCATCTTCTGTTTTTATAAAATTATAAGGTATTTCAAGAGTGAATGCCTTTGTTTTTTTGTGTTATACTTATAGATTAATGAAGAAGAATTTGATGCTCCCCGACTATCTTTTCGAAATTAGCTGGGAGGTATGTAACAAAGTTGGAGGTATATACACTGTACTCTCTACAAAAGCCGAGACAATTTCGCATATCGATGGCCTTAACGCCATCTACATTGGTCCCGACCTTTGGACCGAGCAAGTGAACCCCCTCTTTACCGAGGATAAACGCTTGTGGCGTAACTGGCGCAATAGCGTGGTAGATGAGAAATTTAAGGTTCGTTGCGGATATTGGGAGATTCCCGGCCGTCCCAAAGTGATACTCGTTGATTTTGACGACTACTTTGCCGAGAAAGAGAGCTTCTATTATATGCTGTGGGATAACTACAAGGTAGACTCGCTGCACGCATACGGTGATTACGACGATTCTGTGCTCTTTGGCTATGCAGTGGGAGAGGTTATCGAGAGCTTCTATAAATTCCACTTGACAGCAAAGGATAATGTTGTGGTTCAGGCACACGAGTGGCAGAGCGGTAGTGCAGCCCTCTATCTTAAAAAGAATCTGCCTGCGGTGGGTACAATATTTACAACACACGCGACAAGTATAGGACGTTCGATTGCGTCTAACGGTAAGCCTCTGTACGATTACTTTGAGGGATACAATGGCGACCAGATGGCCGACGAACTAAACGTGCAGTCGAAGCACTCTATCGAGAAACAGTCGGCGCTGAATGTCGATTGCTTTACTACTGTGAGTGAACTGACAGCTAAAGAGTGCGAACAACTTATAGAGCGTAAGATTGATGTAATTCTTGAAAATGGTTTCGAGAAGGATTTCGTTCCATCGGATGTCGAGTTCGAGAAGCGCCGTGCCGAGGCTCGCGCAGCACGCCTTAGAGTGGCTCGTGCCCTCACCGGTGATAAAATATCGGATGATGCAGTTATAATAGGTATAGGCGGACGTATGGAGATGCGCAACAAGGGTATTGACCTCTTCCTTGAGACTATGATACGTCTGAAGTGCTGTGCACAGCTTGAGCGTGATGTTGTAGCATTTATCGATGTTCCCGCTTGGTCGGATACAGCACGTGGCGACCTTCAGAAACGTTTGGCTTCGGGCGAGAATGAGTGGAGCACACCTCTTCGTGATCCCTATCTGACACATAATCTTTGTAATTTCGACCACGATGCAATTGCTACAACAATTCGTAACATCGGATTGGCTAATTACGATGGTAAGAGTCGTGTAAAGGTAATATATGTCCCCTGTTATCTGAAAGGTAACGATGGTATATTTAACAAGGATTACTATGATATTCTTATAGGTAATGACCTTAGCATCTATCCTTCGTACTATGAGCCTTGGGGGTATACTCCTCTTGAGAGTGCTGCTTTCCACATTCCTACAGTTACCACTAACCTCGCAGGATTCGGTCTTTGGGTTAACTCGCTGCTTGGTCGTCAGGGTGAGCTTGCCGATGGAGTGGCTGTTGTTGAAAGAAATGATAGCAACTATTTCAATGCAGCCGATGTTATTACAAAAATTATTTGTACCTTTGCAAAAATTTCTGAGGCAGAGGTGGCTGATTACCGCCGAAAAGTGGCGCTTTTGGCCGATAAAGCTTTGTGGAAGCATTTCATTAAGAACTACTTAAGGGCATACGACCACGCGCTTAAAGCTGCTGCCGAGAGAAAATAAAGGAGGGTGGGGCGCTGTTTTTGAAAGAAAACGGCTGTCTGCCCTATTGACTATATATTAATAAGGAACTATAACCATATATTAAAAATATGATTGCAATAAGTAATTCGAATCAACCCGCTTGGAAAGCGATTAATGTTAAGTCGTACATCCCCGAGTCGTTGACACGTCTCGAGGAGTTGGCACACAACCTTTGGTGGGAGTGGAATCAGGATGCAAAAGACCTGTTCCGTATGCTCGATGCCAAACTTTATGATGAGTGTGTCGAGAACCCCGTTCTTCTGCTCGAGAAATTGGGCGTTGAGAAGCTCGATGAGCTTTCAAAGGATAAGAACGTACTTAAGAAGCTCGATGAGGTTTACGCTAACTTCCGTGCTTATATGGATGTTAAGCCCGATGCCAATCGTGCATCAGTAGCCTATTTCTGTATGGAGTATGGTCTTTCACACGTACTCAAAATTTACTCAGGTGGTCTTGGTATTCTTGCCGGTGACTATTTGAAAGAGGCTTCTGACTCTAATGTTGATATGTGTGCGGTAGGTTTCCTCTATCGCTATGGATATTTCTCGCAGTCGCTCTCAATGGACGGCTCGCAGATTGCTAACTACGAGGCACAGAATTTCAACGCTCTGCCAATCGACCGCGTTTACGAGGCCGACGGTGTGACACCTATGGTTGTGAGCGTACCTTTTATGGATTATCAGGTATATGCTAACGTATGGCGTGTGAATGTAGGTCGCGTATCACTCTATCTTCTCGACACAGACTTCGAGATGAACAGCGAGTTCGACCGTCCTATCACTCACAAGCTCTATGGTGGTGATTGGGAGAACCGTTTGAAGCAGGAGATTCTGCTTGGTATCGGTGGTATGATTATGCTCGAGAAGCTCGGTATCAAGAAAGATATCTACCACTGTAACGAGGGGCACGCTGCTCTCTGCAACCTCTATCGTTTGACACAGTATATTAAGGATGGTTTCTCATACGAGGAGGCACTCGAAATTGTTCGTTCATCGAGCCTTTACACAGTACACACCCCCGTACCCGCAGGTCACGACTACTTCGATGCTAACCTCTTCGGTAAGTATATGAAGGGTTATGCTGCACAGCTCAACATCACTTGGGACGACCTTATGAACCTTGGTCGTACAAATGCAGGCGATGCTAACGAGCGTTTCTGTATGTCTACTTTCGCTTGCAACACTTGCCAGGAGATTAACGGTGTGAGCCGTCTGCACGGTAAGGTGTCTAAGGATATGTTCGCAGGTATTTGGAAGGGTTACTATCCCTCGGAGAATCACGTTGGTTATGTAACTAACGGTGTTCACTTCCCCACATGGGCAGCTCCCGAGTGGAGAAACCTCTACGACAAGTACTTCGATCCTAACTTTATGAAGGACCAGTCGAATGCTTCAATTTGGGAGGCTATTCAGAATGTTCCCAACGATACAATCTGGAATACACGTGTTGCTCTTAAGAAGCGCCTTATCGAGCACATCCGTCAGGCGTTCCGCGAGAACTGGCTCAAGAACCAGGGCGATCCTATGCGCATCGTTGATGTTGTTAACAAGATTAATCCCAATGCTCTTGTAATTGGTTTTGCTCGTCGTTTCGCTACTTATAAGCGTGCGCACCTGCTCTTTACCGACCTCGATCGTCTCTCTAAGATTCTTAACAACCCTGAGCGTCCCGTGCAGTTCCTCTTCGCAGGTAAGGCTCACCCCCACGATGGTGCAGGTCAGGGACTTATCAAGCGTATCATCGAGATTTCACGTCGCCCCGAGTTTGTAGGTAAGATTATCTTCCTCGAGAACTATGATATGCAGCTTGCCAAGATGCTTGTTTCGGGTGTTGATATTTGGATGAATACTCCTACACGTCCTCTCGAGGCATCAGGTACATCGGGTGAGAAGGCTCTTATGAACGGTGTTCTTAACTTCTCGGTTCTCGATGGTTGGTGGTGCGAGGGTTACAAACCCGGTGCAGGTTGGGCGCTTAAAGAGAAGCGTACATACCAGAATCAGGAGTTCCAGGATCAGCTTGATGCTGCTACAATCTACACTCTGCTCGAGAGCGAGATTCTTCCCCTTTACTACAACCGTGGTAACAAAGAGTACAGCGACGAGTGGATACAGTATATCAAGAACTCTATCGCAGGCATCGCTCCTCACTTTACAATGAAGCGTCAGCTCGACGATTACTACAGCAAGTTCTATAACAAGCAGGGTGAGCGTTATCACCACCTCGCTGCTAAGGATTACAAGGCTGCTCGCGAGCTTGCTGCTTGGAAAGAGGCTGTTGCTGCTAAGTGGAACGAGATTGAGGTTGTTGCTGTTGAGCGTGACTCAAATGTCGACGCAGGAACAATCAACGCAGGTAATAAGTACGGCATCACCTTCAAAGTTGACGAGAAGGGACTTGACGATGCAATCGGTATCGAGCTTGTTACATTGGCAACAGACAAGGATGGCCGCGACTATGTATTCTCGGTACAGCCTCTTGAGGTTGTTAAGCGCGAGGGTGATATCTTCACATTCCACACCGATTATGTGATGAATAATGCCGGTAGCTTCAGAATATGTTACCGTATGTATCCCAAGCACGAGGAACTTCCTCATCGTCAGGATTTTGCATTTGTTAAGTGGCTTGCTTAATATTTTGTAATTAAATAGAAATAATCCGATGAAGTAAAAAAACTCATCGGATTATTTTTTTATATCGTTTTTTTTGATGTCGATATATTAAAATTGCTCTTTTTGATTTATCTTTATCAGCAAAATAGATTGTTATGAAAGAGAAAGAGGAGAATGTGAATCTCGATTTACAAAAATACGAAACAGAGTATAGCGAGCGCGGATTGTTTGACAAACTCTCGACAACAGCCAAGAAAGCAGGACTTAAGGTGGTATATTATGTACTGATATTGTATTATGCTTTGCAGTCTCCAAAAATATCGTTAAAAGAAAAAACGCTTATCATTGGTGCGTTGGGATATTTTATCCTGCCATTGGATTTGGTTCCAGATGTTATATTGGGGGCAGGATTCTTAGATGATGCGGCTGCATTGTTGGCTGTTATCAAGATGCTGACTTGTATTGATGATGATATTAAGCAACAGGCAAGAGGTATGCTGTCAAAATGGTTCGACGGTAACGAAACAGAACTCTCCGATGAATTGTAGGAATTCTTATCGCTTCTTGATAAAGTGAGATATCCAATTTGAATTTGTAATAAATAGGGGAAATATTATGTCAAAAAGATATACAAAAGAGGAAGAGTGGATAAATGCTCTTTCGCACGGTGTAGGTGTAGTAATGGGGCTTGTTATGTGTATCATATTCCTGCTGCGTGGCTATAGTGTCGACAATGGGATTGTGCATCTTAGCTTGTGGCTCTATCTGTTTGGTGTTGTCAGTTCGTATCTCTTTTCTACACTTTATCATGCAGCACCGTCCGATAGTGTCATTAAACAGAACTTACGAAAATTCGACCATGCTGCCATATATTGGCATATTGCAGGAAGCTATTCTCCAATAACTCTGATTGTAATGCAGGACGCAGGGTATTGGGGGTGGGGTATCTTTGCTTTCTGTTGGCTGTGTGCTACTGTGGGTACTTTTATCAGTCTCTTTGCTCTTAAAAAACATAATTATATCGAGACTGCCTGTTTTGTTCTTATGGGGCTTGTGATTCTTGTCGCGATTAAACAATTTTACGAGCGTGTAGATGGCTGGGTATTCTTTTGGGTTTTGGCCGAGGGGGTAAGTTACATAACAGGTGCTGTTTTATATAGTTTCCACAAAGTAAAATATATTCATTCGGTGTTTCATTTCTTTGTCCTTCTTGGCGATATTTGCCACATGATTGCAGTTTGGATGATTATTGATGCACTTATAAAATAATAATTGTTCTTATTATGTGATATACCACTTTTCCGAAAAGAAAAGTGGTATTTTTTTGCTTTTTGCTTTGACTTTCTTCTTTTCTATTTGTTAATATAGTATAGGGGATGGCTGAAATGAATTTTTATGAAATTTTATTGCTCCTTGTGAGAATAGAGGTATCTCCTTTTCTATAATTGTAACATAAAATTATTTAGACATGATTAATGAAAAGTTAATGAACCGTTTGTTAGAGGGTTTCGAGTCGGTAGTAAAGGATGCAGGAGTAAAATGTTTGAGAGTAACCGATAGGGATGAATTCTTGCGTCGTATTTACGAGAATGAGATGAATTTTGATGGTTTTGTTATTGTGCAATCACAGAAGCAATCGGGTATTTTCTATGTCGACACCGAAGAGTTGTTGGGTACTACAGGACGGTATCGTGCATCACGACCACTTAAAAAAAGCGATTTTGATATACCTTCTCCGGTGCCTCCTTTGGATACAAAAGTGGCAGATGCAATAGATATGAAACTTAATATTAAGAAATAAACAACGAATACAGCCATATATGTCATTTATGGTATATATGGCTGTATGATTTAAGGAATTTCACTCCTTTTATCTGAAATTCAATTCTATGATTGCTTGTACAATACTCTGCCCGTATGTGCTATAACCTTTTGTGTGTTCGCTCCCGACATAGTCTATCATTATAATACCACAACTCTTTGGTCGCTGGTTAGCCTGTGTGATATACTCATATATGGCTCGGTTGTTATATGCTGCATTCTCTCTGTAGCCTTTGTTAGATGCTACTCCTTTAATACCTAAAAAGAATTTGCTGTAACCGCTGAGATGATTGATACTCCATCTACCCGAGGGCGCTGCCGAGGCATTGTCGATAAACTCTTTTATTGTTGCAAACTTTGCCTTTTGTTGCCCGACCTGTGTGGGTGAATAGAAATCCTGTATGCATAGTGTAGCAATGGAATTATTCTTATCGTCATATTTGTGGTATGGGATAATCTCGGCATGTTTTGTCCCTTTGGGGGAGTGATTCCATCCTTTTATATATGCTCCTTTGCTGCTTCCTTGGTAGTGGTCGCGGCTGAGAAAGAGTATTTTCCCGCGCATCTCCCCAACGGTTATTGTGGGATGGAATGTTGCAGCTCTATTACCCAATCTGTCAATAGCTTTTCCAATACTTTTGCTCCACTCCTTACATATTTCTTTGTCCCTGTTGCCACTCTCCTGACGTAGAAGTACAATGGCAAACTCATCGGGGTTGTTATCTATTTCTCTGACTATGGAGTCTATTGCTGCGTAGAATGAAATCTTAGTCTTTAAAGGTCCGTGACAGATGTGTAGTTCCCCCTTGTATATCGCAGGACGAAGGTCAAAAACTCTAATGCCGCATTGCCATTGTTCGGCTATGCTTTTTTCTTGTGTTATTCCCATTTTAATGATTCCTTTTATGCCCTCTCCTGTGCCCGAGTCGTGAGAGCCGGGAATGGATAGCGTTGATACGGGAATGTTGTCGTCAAGGTGAGTAATCCACCTGCTCTGTGCCCATAATGCGGCATTGCTTATAAGTAACGAGGCTATAATAATAAAGATTCTCATACGATATTCTCTTAGGGTTGCTAAAATAGTGAGATTTTCTCTTTTTGAGGTTTTTGTTATTGTGTTTTTTATCGTTATGCACTGTTTCTTTTACAGAAATAGAGTGTTCTATTTGCTCGCGTTCTCTTTTTGGTGTAAATTTGCCGATATATGTTGGCTTATAAATTACATACTTTCGTATGATTGATAGATACACGCAATTTTCTTTGTTAGGGCATAATACGTTCGGAATGGATGTAAAGGCAGCCCATTTCGTTGAATTCGACTCCGAGGAGGATGTGATTCAGCTTGTCGGTGAGGGCATTGATGAACCTTATATTGTTATTGGCGGTGGAAGTAATTTGCTTTTTTTGGGCGATTATGCCGGAACTGTGCTCCATTCGCGTATTATGGATATTGTGGTTGTTGACGAAGATGCCGATTCGGTACTGTTGCGTGTAGGTAGTGGAGTGAATTGGGATAGTCTTGTCGCATATACAGTAGAGAACGGATGGCAGGGGCTTGAGAATCTGTCGGCTATCCCGGGTGAAGTGGGTGCCAGTGCAGTGCAGAATGTCGGAGCTTATGGTGTCGAGGCAGGCGACCTTATCGAGTGCGTCGATGCAGTATCTGTGGCCGATGCCTCAAAACGATGTTTCTCGAAAGATGAGTGCCGATACTCTTATCGTGGCAGTATATTCAAACACGAAGAGAAGGGGAAAAATATAATAACGCATGTAACTTTCCGCCTAAGGAAAAATGCCGAGTATTCGTTGAAATATGGTAATCTTAAAGAGGTTGCATTGCAAATGGGCGAATTATCGGCTGCGAATATACGGGCTGCGGTGATGCAGATTCGCGCGGCGAAATTGCCCGATACAAAAGAGTTTGGCTCGGCCGGAAGTTTCTTTATGAATCCTGTTGTCTCTCGCGATAAAGCCAGCTCTTTGTTAGAGCTGTTTCCCGATATGCCACAGTATGAGACTGCAAACGGAATGAAACTGTCGGCAGCGTGGCTCATAGACCGTTGCGGATGGAAAGAACGTCGTGTTGGCAATGTGGGTGTCTACAAGCATCAACCACTTGTGATTGTGAACTATGGTGGTGCCACAGGACAGCAGGTCTATGACTTCTCGGCAATGGTGTGTGAGAGTGTCAAAGAGAAGTTTGGTGTCGAGCTTGTGCGCGAGGTGATTGTGGTAGGATGAAGATAAAATTACTTGGAACGGGAACGTCGACAGGGGTGCCCGAGTTGGGCTGTTTCTGCGAGGTGTGTACATCGACCGATGTACGCGACCATCGCCTGCGTTCATCGGCATTGGTGACGGTAGACGATAAGCGTATTCTGTTGGATTGCGGTCCCGATTTCCGTATACAGATGCTGAACGAGCCATTCGGCAGGATAGATGCCGTTTTGCTTACACACCACCACTATGATCATATCGTCGGTCTTGACGACCTCCGCCCGTTCTGCCGTATGAATGATATTCCAATATTTGCCAATGATGCAACAATAGAGCAGGTGCGCAATTTCTTTCCTTACTGTTTTGCCGAAATTAAATATCCCGGTGTTCCCAACCTTGAATTGCATAGGATAGATTCCACGGGCAATATCAATGTGTGTGGTATTGAGGTAGTACCTGTATCTCACTTTCACGGCAGGATACCAATTTTGGGCTATAGAATCGGTCCTCTTGCTTATATTACCGATATGAGCCGCATAGAACCTCATGAACTTGAAAAACTGAAAGGGATTGAGGTACTTGTGATGAATGCATTGCGGTACTCTAAGCCGCATGGAAGCCATCAGACGGTTCTTGAGGCATTACGCATTGTCGAATATCTGAAACCGAGTCGAACCTATTTTACGCACCTTATGCATCACATCGGTCTGCACGCAAAGATAGAAAAATGTCTGCCCGATAATGTTTTTCTTGGTTACGACGGTCTCGAGATTGAGGTTTAATTATCGGGCAATGCTGTAGACGTATTGTTCGTCGGGCGATAGGGTGGTCACTATAGTAACAGTATTTCCCACGAGTACATCTTTCATGTTATTTGTTATTCCCCTTCCTGTTAACTTTAACAGTGCCTCTTTCATTGTCCACAAACGGGTAAACTCAATGGCCTGATTTTGTGCTGAATTAATCTGTTGAAGTTCGTCGCTGTTCATTGTATATTGTGCCAAGCGGGGTGTGTATCTGTCGACCGACTCTATGTCGACCCCCACAGGCGTGTCGGCTACTACGCATATTGCAGCGCATTTGCAATGGGAGATGTTGAAGTGTATGCTTCCGTGTCCCAATATACGGGGTTTGCCATATTCGCCATACTCCATAATAGGTGGGGCGGTTATGCCATACTCTCTACGCAGGCACTCGCGCAGAAGAAGATATCCAGCAGCCGACGCGCATCGGTCTTCGTTTTTTTTGTATTGAGATATTTTCTCGCGTCTTTGTTCACTGAGTTCGGGCATTGCTTCTTCGAGGTCAAACTCCTGTAGACGGTCGTTTATCAGCAACATTTTTTATCTGTTTTATCACTTTGCAAAGTTATTCTTATTAAATATTCGACCAAATAAATTTTATCAAAAAGAACAGTATGGGTACAAATAACGAAGGTAGAAGATTAAGCGTCTTGCAATCCTTAATCTGAAGTATTCCTAATCCCGATGCTGCAATCAGAATGCCTCCCACAATAGATATTTCGGTGACAAGGTTATTGGGAATTACATCGCCGACCAATATTGTAAGCATATATATGCTTCCTTGCCACAAGAACAGTACCGGTGCTGCAAGAATCATCCCTATACCGTATGTTGTGGCAAGTACGGCCGATGTTACAAGGTCGAGCGTGGCATTGGTGAACAGATAGGTGTTGTCGTCATACAAGGCGCTCATTACAGGACCTACAATAGAGAGTGCCCCTATGCAGTAGAGCAATATGCCGGTAGATAATCCTTGTGCAAGATTCGACGATGAGAATCGGTTTACCAGTCGGTTGAATCGCCCGTCGATATCTATTACAGTACCAATAAGCCCTCCAACGGCAAGGCTCACAATAAACAGTACCGGATACTCGCTCTTTGGAAGATGGTTGCTCACAGCATTGAAACCCAATGCCAGAGCCGCAAGTCCCATTGCAGTGAATAGTACTTTTTGGTATTTCTCCTTAATCCCTTTTTTTAGGTAATGACCTGCTATGCTGCCTGCTATTATGGTTGCTGTATTTACTATTGTACCTATCATTGTCAATCTTTCTTATAATAATATATTAGGATGCGCATTTATGGTGGGCGCATCCTAATATCTGTTTGTTACAGGCTGTCTCCAAAGTCTTCGCGGAACTTTGCTGCCAGCTTCTCTTGCCAGTCGCCGATGGGAACCAAACGGCCAAAGAAGAAGCGGAGTACATTTGGCTCCTCGACCCACTTAAGACCACCTATAAGATGTCGGTTGTCATACAGCCATTTTACGCGGTCGGCACAATATTTTATCTGCGAGAGGGTAAAGACACGACGTGGGCAGGCAAGGCGTACAAGCTCCATCTCGGCAAACTGTTCGCTGCCATCGGGGTTACGCTGCTCCGAGAGTGTTCCACGCTCCATTCCTCGAACACCACCGGCAATATAAAGTGCCACTGCGAGCGAACCTGCGGGATATTGGCTCTGTGGCATATCTTTAAGAAACTCCATAGCATTTATGTGGGCACCTAATCCGCCGGCAGGAAGTATCATGGGGATACCATATTCGTGCAGTTCCTTTACAAGGTGCTCGATGAAGATTGGCCCCTGGCTTATAATATCCTCGTCCAATGTCTCCATTAGTCCGACTGCCATAGCCTCCATTGAACGTACCTCCATACCTCCGTATGTAAGGAAGCCTTCATAAAGTGGGATGTACTCTTTCATCTTAATGATAAGATTCTCGTGGTTCGAAACGATGGCACCACCACGGGCGAATCCTAATTTTCGACTCGAGAAATAAATGAGGTCCATTGCATCGCATATTGTGCGAAGAATCTCCTTGATACTCTTGCTCTTGCATACCTCTTCTCGTGTCTTTATGAAATAGAGGTTGTCTTGAAGAAGTGATGCGTCAAGAACGCTCATTACACCATATTTCTTACAGATGGCAGCTACCTGAAGCATATTTTCCATTGATAGAGGCTGACCGCCAATGAGGTTTGTTCCGGCCTCGATTCGTACAAAAGGAACATGTTCGGAACCAACTTCCTTTATTGTTTTCTCAAGCAGCTCAAGGTCGAAATTACCCTTAAAAGGTTCGTTGCTCTGTGGCTCTAAACCTTTCTTGTCAAGTACCTCTACAACCGAGCCGCCTCGACGTGTGATATGTGACTTTGTGGTTGTAAAATGGTAGTTCATAGGGACAACGTCACCGGGCTTTACAAATGCTTCGGCAAGGATATTCTCACAAGCGCGACCCTGATGTGCCGGAAGGAAGAATTCTGTGCCGAACACCTCTTTCATTACTTTTACAAGGCGATTGCAGGTCTCGGAGCCTGCATACGAGTCATCGGCCTGGAACATTGCTGCCACCTGATTGTCCGACATTGCATTTACACCCGAGTCGGTGAGCATATCCATATATACGTCTTTATTCTGAAGCAAGAATGTATTGTTGCCGGCTTCATTTATTTTTCTTACTCGCTCTTCGACTGTGGGCAGGTAGAGTTTCTGTACTACGCGCACTTTGTGCATTTCCAAGGGAACTTGTTCCTCTTGCTTGTAAAATTTAATCTGTGACATTTTGTTATTGTTTAATATTTCAAATTGTTCGCTGTTTCTTTGTATGGACTGCAAAAATGAAATAAAAATTTGAATAAAACAATAAAAATGTATACTTTTATCTTTGTTCTTTTTGATTTTGTATATTTTGATGCATCTCTTTGCGTAAATGGCATTGTTATTATATGATAATTATCAATGATTGGCTATTTATAAAATTTAAGGATATATGTCTCTAAAATACAAATCAGTGAGGCAATCAGATGCTTGCCTCACTGATGATTCTGTTTTTACGTCGTGGTTGTCGGTCACTTTCAATAAGATAGGGTAACGGGTGGTTATAGCAGGCCCACACGAGTATGGCAGTTGCCATAACACGGTCGTCGTGATTGCCTTCTACTGCTCCCATCTCCCTGCCATTCTCTTTGAACTCGTAAAGGTCAAACTCGAATGTGGTGGGCAGGCAACGCTCTATGTATAGGTTGTCGCGCAATGCTTTGACGAGGAAATTTATTACCATCGGTTTGGTCGAGGAGTTGGTGTGGAATCCCCAACGGCGTGGACGGCCTTGACGTATCTCTTGCTGCGAGGTGCGGCTGTAGAGATTGTTGTAGTGTCCTGCAATCTCGTTTAGAATATACTCGAAATTGTCTCCTTCTGTATTTTCTGTTTCAAGGGTGTTGGCCTCTATTATTAATAGTGCGTTGTTATAGGCACGAGCAATCTCAACGGCTTTCCATGCGAGTTTGTCGTGCTCGATGTGTCCATGCCAGCATGCGGCAATCTCGGGTACTCCACCGTTTGGCATCGCACTGCGGTCGGCTACCACTATGCAAGAGTAGTCGGCTTTGTCGCTTACTCCACCAACATCTACGGTGACGATGTAACGGTCGCGCATGGGTGGGTCGGTTTCGGGCATAAGCCACACCCATAGGTTACTGCTGCTCTTTTCTGCTCCCGGTGCAGTCTCGATGAAACGTCCTGCGTCGATATCGCCTACGAAGGGTGGGTCGACACAACTGCTGCGTATATTCTTCACATACTCTATGCGGAATACCCGATGACCGGTGCTCTGAAAGGCTTCATTGGCGCTCGAGGGAAACTCGGAGAAGAGTCGCCACTCATCGGGTATTTCGCGCCGTTTATCGCGGTACCAATTTATAGCTTCTAAAGTTGCGCCAAGATTGAACAGCTCATTTTCATAGCTGTTCATACTATCGACAAAGGCAGGATAGTCCTCATTGGGAATACTCTTGCTGTAGAGGTCGATGCTGTACCAGGGGATAAAGACGGGGGTAAAATTATTACGTCCTTCTACTGCGTCTATCCAGCTGCGGTGAAAGAAATTGCCTACTCCTTTTGCGGTGGACTCCAGCACCTTCACAGTGTAGGGGCCGCTGGCGATTGAACCGAAGATAGATTGTACAAGGTCCTCGGGTTTGCGACCTGCTGTTGCCTTCCACAATCCAACTTCGGTAAGATGTGCCATGCTTATATCTTCGCTTCGCAAAGAGTCGGGTTTTTGCGACGAGCCAAGCGAATAGCGGCTGTTACCGAGGCTTATGACACGGGTGTTACGCGCTCCCTGAAAAGGTGTTGTAGTAATTCTTCTCCCGCTTGCAGCCCATCGTGGATATCTGTTTATTACCTTTGACAACATTCCTGCAACGATAGAGGATTGTTTCTCTATGTCACCACAGATGACACTGTTCCAATTGTGACGGTGAACCAACTGTATCCACAGCATATATAACTGTGTAAGGGTGCTACCTCCCCATTGTCGTGCTTTGCACAATATGATGTCTATTGGCTTCTGGGCAATGCGCAGGCTCTCCATTGCTCTAAGGTACTCCCGTTGCGGACGGTTGAGTGTAAAGGGTATATCGCGCCCTTTTCCTTTGTCTGATATTATGGCGGTACTGCGTGCCCAATATTCAAAATCGTGTGCAAGGCGTTTGCGACAAAATTCTATCCATAGGGTTAGAATGTCGCGCTCTTCGGCTGTTCCTCCCTTTTTGCGCAGATAACCCTTTGCTCCATTGGCAATGAGGCTTGCGACTTCATTGTCGTTAATCATTGTCAGGGGAAGATATATTTGCTTAAGCGGAAAGTCCTCTATCTCGACCAATTGCCGTTGGATACTTGTGCTGCCATTGCCGCTTATAGGGTTGTATGGAGCTTTAATGGCTGCAATGCGCTGTATATTTTCCTCGATTATATTTTTCTTATTCTTTATCATATTCCGGCAAGATCGGTGGGTCGCCGTCGTACTTTTTTGAGATTACAGAACTTGGCGAATTGTTGTTGTACATTGTTGTATAGGGTTGCGCGTAACGATATGTAACTGTTTGCCATTTGAGGAGAGCGAAGCAATAACCATTGTAGGGCTATTTCGTTTACAAGGTAGTCGGCAATGGCATTGCGCAGTTGAGGCAGCAACCCCTGTCGAGAGTTGTTCTCGGTAGTAAATGTTATGCTTATGTATTCGGGGGTGATATTGTAAGATACTGCTACGAAGCGCAGCGCAACAGACGAGACAAGCTGGTTGCAAGCGCTATCGAGGAACATTCCGAATAACTCTCTCTCGTCGTCGCTGCTCTCTATGGTGTCGGCATTTATGTCTTCTCTTTTTGCCGATTCACCCATATAATAGTTTCTCAGATGTATCTGTTGATAAAGTATATTTTTATCTATGATTATACTGTTTTCCATAATACCATTAGATTATATGTCTATTATTTTCCCTGACCTGTGAGGATGGAGAGTGGGGCGTTTGCGTTGTAGGGTAAGTTCGCGCAGTGTCGCTGTGTGCTGTTGCACCTCGTTGGCTGCAAGAACTGTTTCGTCGGGCTTATGCTGTGCCATCCACTGTTGTAATACTCTTGCTACTGCATAGTTCTCTATTGCCGCCTCGATGTCGCTGCTAATTTCAGTCGGGAAATTTGCCGGTACCTCGAGTGTGAAGAATGTTATCTTCTCTTTGCTGTCGTCGATGGCTTTGCGCTGCTCAATATGGCAGATGGCAATATATCTGGACAGTAGACGGGAAATTTCGCCACAGGCAATCATTAGGTGGTCGCTGAGTTGTGTGCTGTCGTCATCCGAGGCTTGCATCATTGCTGCTGCCGCAGGTGTCATCATAGCTCCTTTGCGTGCTTCGCCTGTGTAGTATGTATGTGTTTCTATACGTTGCCTAACTCTTTTGTCGTACAGCTTGAAACTAATGATTCTTTTCATAGTTTTTACCGGTTGGTTATACAATCTGTAGGGCGCGTTGTCCCAATGTGCGATAGACGATACCTCTGAAAGAGCCGGCATCGAGATAAAATGAGGGAGCAGGCTCCTCAATGATACTCTCCAAAATAGTGTAGTTGCCTACTTTGCCTTTGTTTTGTTTCATATAACGGCGGTATAGCTCCTTGTACATCTCAATTTTGTTCTTGTTCTTTATTGGCAGACGGCGTTTTTTGACCATTGCCGATATGAGTCTTCGGGCAATCTCGAAAGTGACGAAAAAGCGGGGTGCTGCACATTTCGATGCATCACAGAAAATCTCTTCTTGTGTCACTTTATTGTTTTTAGCCTTCAACCTCTTTACAGTCTCGAAGAATGTCTCTACCACTGCATCTTTGCGCATTTCGCGTACCGATTTTGAATTTGAATTTACCATTTCTCCAGTGAATTATTTGTGTAATTAATGTGCTTACAAAAATATAGTCAAAAGTGGCTAAAGAGGTTGCGAAAATGTATAAAATTATATATTGATTGTGGAAAAATAGCGGAACCATTATTGTAGTGGTCCATCGGTTATATAAATAATGTGACGCGCGTGTGAAACTGTTGTTTGTTTTGCTGTTTACTATAGAATGTGATAAAATGACAACCTTGTTGGTCGATTCCTGTATTTCCTTTGCCGATGAAACATTTAAACAAATTTATTATGTATCAAGAAATGGAAAACAACACACAGATGAAGCCTAATGCTCCAGATGGGCAGTTGCAACAGCCTGGAATGTCACATAACGGGATGACAGGTGGGCAGTTCGCAGAGTTGAATGAGGTACTGCAATCACTTTTTGGAGTCGGATTCAGTATCGAGAATCCCGAGTCGCAGAAACTGTTAATTAAACACCTGCGCGATAATCGCGAGCAGAATGAACTTCTTGCCGATGCTTTGGGACGTGACCCACGTATGGCACAGATGCTTGCCGACGTTGTTGAGGGTAAACGTAATGCTCATTCGGCTATGGCGCGTTATTATGGTCGTAAGTTTATGGATTATGACGAGGGTACACCTGAGTTTGAAGAGATGCTTATGGCCGATGAAGAGCGACTCGAAGAGGTGTCGCGTTTGGCGCAGGACCGCAAGAATTACGAGGATAATCTCGAAGCTAGCCAGCCGGTAATTCAAGAGTTCTGTCAGCAGAGAGGGTACGACCCGTCCGATTTTCTCGGCGCAGTCTGGGATCGTCTTGTGCTGCCTATTCTCTCGGGTACTTATACCTCTGAGGTGTGCGGCGCACTCGACAATGCCATAAACTATGAACGTGATGTCGAGGATGCCTTTGTTGCCGGTGATGTAAAGGGACGTAACACAAGCATACAACGGATGAAGGAGAATTTTGGTGACGGTATGCCTTCGGGAATGACGAGTGCCGCACCTCCCGTCTCGAATAATCCTCGTCGCACAAACACACTTATCGATGCGGCTCTGGAGGCTTAGAAACTAATAACCAATTTTCAATAACCATTTATTCATAACTATTTTAATTTATTACTATGAAAAACACAATTTCTTTTCTGAAGAAAAATCCTATTTTTCTTCTACTCTCATTAGTGAGCATTGCGCTCTATCTCTTTGGTGGCGATGATGCAGGTTGTACTATGATGGCAGCAGTGACGGTGGCATCGGCAGGTGGCGGCTCCACAACTGTTTCGCGTGGAATAGCAGGATTGCCCGACCACGCTCATGGCAGTGCAACGACTGTCTCGTCGGCTTCGGAAATAAGTGATATTATCGAGGCTGAGACTGATGAAAAAATAATTGCTATTGCCAGCGATGAGAGTGTAATTGATACAATCAAACGACGTATAAAAAGAAAGGTTGTGGTGTCGTCGTTCGAGGTCGACCATTATATGATTGACGAGAAACGCTCTAAAGCATATACCAATGCTAACTACACCGGTATAAAGGCTACACGCGCCGAGATTCCTTTCTCGACTACCGGCGAGAGAAAAATCTTTCAGGAGTATTACACTGCAATCTGTAAGGGTGTTAACGGATACGACCCCACAGGACAGATTGAACTCCCCGGTGTCGACCTTATGCTCTTCTTTGTGGGTAAGAACGATACTACCGAGGCTCCTATTGCAATGGCGGTAAACGGTCCCAAGGTAAACGCTACCGATGAGTATTGCGTCGTACCTTCAATACCAGCAGGTACCGAGGTTATTCTTTTGTCGTCGGCTGCATACGAGACACAGAAGTTTATCTCTCCCTCTACTGTAGTACCTGTCCCCGAGCGTGTATATCTGCAGAAACAGCTCTGTAACAGTATTGTGAGCGACTATTTCAAGGCGCAGAAGAAGAAAATGAAGTTCAGCGAGGCGCAGATTGCCGAGGCTATACTGCGTCAGTTCCGTCTCGAGAGTTGCCGTACTGCATGGGTGGGACAGCCCGGTAAGTTCAAGGTGCAGGCAATGGATCCCTCTATGGGTTATCAGTGGGATTACTTCTCGAAGGGTCTGCGTTGGCAGTTCAAACGTCAGTATGACCTATCTTCGACCATCACTTTTGCCGATCTTATTAACTTGTCTATGGTGAAATTCACCGGTTTTAATTGTTCGCGTAAGGCTGTGTGGTTCTTGGGTAAGCAGTTGTTGAACGATATTCAGAAGATTGACCTTACTCTGCACAAGAATATCACAGTGAAGGATGATAGCGTATGGGGTGTAGCCTGTACACGTATTCACACTGTATTCGGAGATATTGCTCTTGTTCACGACCCCACATTGGATGCGCTCGGCTACTCGAACTGCGGTGGTCTTATCGACGAGAACGGTCTTGTGCGTTACTATATGAAGAACGAGAACTCGGCTGTTGAACGTGTCGAGGGTGAGGAGGCAAAGCGCGAGGTTGTAATGACAATCGACTGCCTCTGCCTAAAAGGATACAGCCACATCTGGGTTAACGGTGCAGCTGCCAAAAGTGATATTCCGGGTGCAGCGCGTGTGACAAGCTCGGCTACTCTTCCTGCATCGCCCAATACAAATGATGTTGTGGTGCTGACTGCTGATGTCAATCATAATGTGGGTGGTGCCGATACTCTTTGGTTCTCGGCAGGTACGGTGGTAACATACACCGGTACCACATGGGTTGAGTACACAGGTGAAATAATGGCTCCTCTCGATTAAGAGATTTACTGATAACTATTGACAACCCCTCCGATTGCCAAGAAACAGGCAGTCGGAGGGAATAAAAAACAGAAATTAATATGAAAAAACGAATAACATACGAGATTCGCGGACAGATAGAGCGTAACTGCTTCTTCAGAGTTGGTAAAGCGCTTGTTCGTGTAGAGTTTACCGGTGGTGCTGTAAACTCGGCAGGAATTATTCCTGCGCAATATGTGACCGATAACCCTCTCTATCAGCGTGCTATCGAGAATAGTGCCGACTATCGGAACGGTATAATCACTCAAGGGGCTGTTGTGGTATTGGATGCCGATGGCTCTATTGCTGATGAAAAGACGACAGAAATAAAGGATGAGTCTTTGGCAAATACTTTTCCTAATGTCAGCAATACACAGCAGGCACGTGCTGTGCTTATGGGCGAGCCTTACCGATGTCAGCTATCGCAGTTGCAGAACAAACATGCAGTGCGTGCAAAGGCAGATGAGCTTGGAATCTCTTTTCCTAATTGGTTATGATTAGTAACGAAAAGTTGAGGCTTAAGGTGCGTCAGATTATAAACGAGATGCACGACGATAGTGCTGTAACGCTTCTTAATGATGATACACGTTCTATTGACGAGCATATAATGGCACTATTGCCCGATGCAGTCCTGTGGATTCAGCGTAATAAGGGGTGGGGCGCTCTTAATCCAAAGAGTGTTACTGTGGTCGCAATTGAAGATAATGGTGATGGTACAGGTGAAATTACCGTACCCGATGACTATGTAAAACTAATATCGTTACAGATGCATGGATGGCAGCGTCCTTGTACGCTGGCATTTCCACAAGAGTCGGCTGTCGCAGCTGCACAGCATAATATATATACTCGTGCAGGGTGCTGTCGTCCTGTTTGTGTCGAGGCTTTTAATACTGTGGGACGTACGGTGCTACGCTACTATTCGCTTCCGAAAGAGGATGTGCCGCAGATTAAAGAATTTATTTACGAGGCACGATACAATCCCGAAGATGGACTATCGGGTTGCGATGAGGCATTGCATAAAGCTGTTGCTTACCAATGTGCTGCAATGCTCTTTAATATATTCGAACGGCGCGACTGTGCAAACTCTCTTATGGGAATTGCTTCGGCTTATTGCAATAATTATCAACAAAACGAAAAAAAGTAGATTATGGCAGTTGAAAAACTTAAATTCTCGTTCAATGGTAGCTGTTGGGAGAGTGAACCTCATGAGTGTATAGGTGGTGATATAAGAGTGCGTGTGCATAAATCGGGACCATTTCCCGTAGATGTCTTGGTGAGCATAGATGGTGATGAGGAGTATCTTTTTCAGGATCATTTCGGCATTGATGAGTGTAAGAGCGAGGTTACTATCGAGGGGGTTATGCCGGGACAGTTCATTAAACTCTGTTCGCATAGTGAGTTTACCCTGATAAAATATATCGAAATGTAGTAATGGAGAATGGGGTTATGAAAAGAGGTTTTTTATTTTGTTTACGCTCTCTTCGGCCTCTTCTGCTTCTTATCTTATTGTCGGTTGCGGTGTCGTGTCGAACGGTGCGGAGCAGTGAGAGTGTCAATGACGCAAGAGTGCAATATATCTCTTTGCATACACGCGACAGTATCTTTTTGCACGATAGTGTACGGGTGCGTGAGAGTGCCGATACGGTTTTTATCACTCGTATCCGTACACACTACCGCGACCGTATGCACACCGACACATTGTGGATGCACGATACTGTAACAAAGGTAGTAAGAGAGGTTGTGACACACAACCCTGAAAGTCCGACATTGTGGAGCACAGCTGCTGTTCTCTTGCTTATTTTCCTTTTATTGTGGCGAAGCGGAGTATTGTCTCTTCTGCGCCGACTGTTCGAGAAAAATATAAAATAACACTTTTATGCTTAAGAATATAACATTTAAAGGAATAGTGCGAAGCACCGATAATCTCTATGCCAAGGATGGTGAGTGTGCCGAGCTTATCAATCTGCGTATTACCAATGGTGTGGCGCAACCTATCGCTCCACCTCACATACTTGCTACGCTGCCGAGGAAATATAAGGCTGTATATCGTCACGAAATTGCAGGGGTGTATATGTGCATTGCCGAGGAAGATGGTGCTGTATATCTCTACGATAATGAGTTTAACCCTTGGGGTGAGAGTGAAACGGTACACCTCGAAAGGCTTCCTCTTTACTCCGATGTGAAGAGAATTGAGTTTATGGGTAATCTGGTGTGCTTTTTTACAAGTACCTCTACTCTATATGCACTGTACGATACCGGTGTATATCGGCGCTTGGACGAGCGTCCGCCTATGCCCAAGCTTGACTTTACGCTCTATCCGCACATCGAGAGTGTTACCACCGAATATAAATACCGCAGTGGAAAAAACACTAGTGACGAGGATGAGAATCTTTATTGGGAGAATGCTTCTAAAGGCTATTTCGATGAGTGTGTGGCAAAGTTAAATGCCAAAGGGTGTTATATCGACCGTGCAATGTTTCGTTATGCTTTCCGTCTGTTCGATGGCAGCTATTCGTTCTTCTCGCCAATATATTATGTAAAGGACAATACTGCTTTGGATGGGCTATACTGTGATAAAGGTAATTTCGTCTCTATTCCACAGGATAAGGATGCCACTTCGACCTATTACACTGTAAAAGTAAAAGGGTTTGCTCCTAAATTCAATTTCTCTGCTTTCAATCTTGATGCATGGGAGAATATTATCGTCTCGGTGGATGTGTTCTCTTCTGGCTCAATCCCGGGGCACAAAGTGGCTCCCCGAAAAGATGCTGCAACAGATGAATTATCGGCTCCCGATGTCTATCTTGAGAAAAGTAACAGTGAGATTTTTGACGATGTCTCCTCTTGTACACAATTTTACAAAGTTGCCGAGTTTAATATCACAGGGGGGCTTGTCGATTCCCTTTCGAATGTATCACCATCATCATTGGCGCTCTCGAAAGAGATGGGTGTGGAGAGTATTTCGCTTGTATCACGTACTGCCGATTATACATACGTACTGAATAATAGATTGCACATTGCAGGGCTGCGCGAGACATTTTTCAAAGGGTATGATACTCATTGTTTCATTCCATTGCAAATGTCGTCGATCACTCTGTCAGGTAGTGTTTATGTCGATATTGAGACAACTAAAGGGAAGGCTGTTGTGCGTCGAGACTATGATAAACTGAAGATTGGATACAATAACGGAGAGATGTATATTGCTCCTCTGTTGCAATATCCCGATGCACGTGCCGTGCGAATGACGTTTTTTATCCGTAGTGTTAACAGACGTTATCGTAAGAGTTTCCCGCTTGTACGACACAAATCATTGAATATCGCCTATTATCTGAATACTGCGGATGATGGCCTGAAAGTGAGAGTTTCCGGGGTATTCGACAAGAGTGTAGCTTATTACGTATTATCCGAGAGTAATATAAAGAGTTTCTTTTCGTATCGACAGGGTGAATATACTCTTGTTTACTCCGATACTGGATTGTGGATGTATAACGGTGTTCCGTTTCTCATATCTTCGCAGGTTGATGCCGGAGGATACTATGGCATATTCAATTTTGTGGGTGTACTTACTCCGGGCGATACGTTGACAGTGATAATAGAGGAGAATATATTCGGCAAGGAGGTGAAAGAAATTGCAAATATCCCGTTTGATGCCTCTTGGGAAGAGTTACTCGAGGATGATACCACTGAGGAGCAGAACTGTATCGAGCATCGTGGAAATGTACTTAAAGTTTCGGCAACCGATAATCCTTTTCTTTTCCCGTTGGAGCAAACCTATACACCCACGCAAAGGAATATTGTGGCAGTGTGCAGCAATACAATAGCACTTTCGCAAGGGCAGTTCGGACAACACCCGTTGTATCTGTTCTGTTCCGACGGTATATGGGCTATGGCTACCGAGACAACGGGTACTTTGGCCTATTCATCGTGCTATCCGCTTTCGCGTGAGGTTTGTATATCTGCCGATTCGGTGCGTGGAATAGACTCGGGTGTGGTTTTTTTGAGCGAGAAGGGGCTTATGCTTATCGAGGGAGGACGCATAACATCACTTTCTGCATTGTTGGATACTGTGAAAAGCGGTGTAGACAATAAAGGTACTCTAACTCGCATTGCAGCCATTGTCTCATTAGAAGATGGAGTGTGTGATGATACTTTCAAAGATTATTGCAAGGGTGCATCTGTAGGCTATCAGTACGAACATCGCGAACTTATAGTCAGCAATCCCGAATATCCTTATAGCTATATTTTTTCATTGGCAAATGGTGCTTGTTATAAGTATATGTATACTTTCGACCATATATCAAACTGCTATCCGCAGCTTGTTACACTGATGAACGATGGTAACGGAACAAAAATTGTTATGCCGGGGGGCGATGAGGGAAGTAACAGTGTCTTGCTTATGACACGCCCTCTGCTGTGGGGAACAAAATTGCATAAACGTATTATGCAGATGATGCTTCATGCAACAGCTTCGCCTGCCGTTACTGAATGCTCTTTCAATGGCCTTGCTTGTTATCTAATGTGCAGTAACGACGGAGAGAATTTCAAGATAGTTGCAGGCAGCGAACGTCGTAGCAGTTTCAGCGACATTGTCTTTCCTTATGCACCCACACAGTCGTATCGCTATTTTGCTGTTGCTATTGTAGGCCGTATCAACTGTAATAGTAGCCTTGTAGCACTTGAGTTCAATGTAGGAACATCGTGGGATAATCGTCTCTCTTAAGATATAAACCATTAATAATAAAACTTCTGAATTATGAATATTGAAATTGAGAAAGTCGAGATTTTTGATGCACTGCACCGTTTGTCGGCAAACTTTGGAATTAAATTACAGGCTTCCGAGATTATAGCATCTACCGAGGATGATGAAGAACGTATCCATCCACTTTGGAATGATGCTGTTACAGAACTTGCTGGATTGCTCTCGCCTTATTGTATTGTAAACGATGCCGGTGATAGAGTAGTGTTTGTCCTTGAGATGCCCGATAATTGGAAAAACTCATGTATTAATAATCTTGTTGCACAGTGTAAAGCATTTCTCTCGAATGCGCTTTTTGCCCGTTGGCTCGACGCTGTAAAACCCGATAGTGCAGCGCTCTATCGTGCGCTCAATAAGAATTTCGTGGCAGCAATAGAGCAACTTATGTCGTTGCGAACGAAGCCTATACGCACTGTGTAGATGAGCAAAAGAGACTGATTAGAATGATTATATGGCTTGTAGTTTGTCTTGTATAATAATGAGGGTGACCCAAAAGTATTTTTTACTTCGCGAGAATTGAATATTTGAAAACTATCTCAGATAGGTAGGTATCCGAATAAATCAACCTCAAATTCGTGAATTTTCGACTTTTGGGTCACCCTCATTGTGTGCAATATAAATACCAATTTATGCCTTTACGTTAGGCTCGTCGAGACCTAATTTCTTCTTTTTGTCTACTATTTTAAGGATAAAACCAATTACAAGTGCTGCCACTCCAAGACTTGCCAGCATTACAAGAGGTGCTGTGTAGTTGTACGAAACAGCAGCCTGTTCGGGTGTTATAGTGCCATTGGCAAGACCTTCAACAATTTCGGGATTCGAACTATCCAATACCTTACCGATGAGCATAGGGAATAACCACAAACCAATGTTCTGTATCCAGAAAATAAGTGCGTATGCACTACCTATTATTCGGGAATCAACTAATTTGGGTACGCTGGGCCATAATGATGCAGGAACCAATGAGAACGATGCACCAAGCACAAGAATGGTGATATATGCAACGACAAAACCGCCGACAGCACTACCTTTAAACAGCGGAAGGATGAAGGCGAATGTGAGGTGGCACAGGATAAGGAGTATCGAACCCATTACCAACATTGTGGCTGCCTTACCTTTGTAATCGACATATTTACCCAACTTCGGTGTTATGGCTACTGCTAACAAAGGAAATACTGCAAATACAGCTGATGCACTTTGACGCTCGTAACCCATATAACAGTAAGCTACAAGGAAAATAACGGCTACAAGTGTCCAAGCATATTCTGCGCTTTTCTTCTTCATAAAGTTGCTTGCGAAAGATGCACCTGCTACCACTAACATGATAATATACTGGAGTGTGGCAACCGCATCGCTTGCCCAGAATGAATCGGCAGGAACATCATTGAATGTAAGGTTGCATTGCAACATATTTACGGCATACTTTTGGAAAGGGAAAATTGCCGAGTAGTATAGCACACAAAGTAATGCAACAAGCCAGAATCCGCTGCTTGTAAGAATCTGTCCAAGGTCTTTCAGCTGGAAAGGCTCGTCTTTCTCCTCAGCTTCGCCAGTCTGTGCATCGAGTTTTCTGTCCATAAAGAAATATACGATGAACATAATAAGTGCAATAAGCAGCAATAAAACACCGAATGCTACAGAACGTGATACATCAACATTACCACCCATATTGGCAATAACGGGCGAGAAAATCATACAGGTGGCAACACCCAAGCGTGCAAGAGCCATCTCTGAACCCATTGCCAATGCCATCTCACGACCTTTGAACCACTTAACGATACCGCGACTTACGGTAATACCGGCCATCTCGACACCGCAACCGAAAATCATAAAACCAACAGCCGAGAACTTAGCCGATGCAGGCATTCCTGCATAGAAGGGAGATATTCCAAGCTCGTCGAATCCGGGGATGTAGTTCAGATTATTGTTGAACCAGGTTTCGAGTGAACTGCCGATGAACATGTCGGTAACGGCATACCAGTTGATGGTAGCACCAATGAGCATCACAGCACCTGAAAGCAGTGCAGTGAAGCGTACACCCATCTTGTCGAGGATAATTCCTGCAAAAATAAGGAAGAATACAAATACATTGAGGAAAGTCTCGGAACCCTGCATTGTTCCAAAGGCTGTCGAGTCCCAACCTCGTGTCGATTGCATTAAATCCTTGATAGGTGATAGTATGTCCATAAAAATATATGAACAGAACATGGCTAATGCCAATAGCATCAGTACTAACCAACGTGCCGATGCCGAATCTCTAAGTGTAGTTTTCATTGATAATATGTTTTTAATATTTTGTGTTATTCCTATGTGCGGTTTTTATTTCGCTCCCTTTACCCATTTGTCAAGCCAAGCAAAGAAAGTTCGCTGCCACAAGATACCGTTCTGAGGTTTAAGCACCCAGTGGTTCTCGTCGGGGAAAAGGAGCAACTGAGCCGGTACTCCTTTCAGTTTTGCAGCGTTGAAGGCTGCCATTGATTGTGACGAGAGGATACGGTAGTCGAGGTCGCCGTGAATGAGCAGGATGGGTGTATCCCATTTGTCAACAAACTTATGGGGCGAGTTAGCGTAAGAACGTTGTGTCTGTGCGCTCTTCTCATGAGGTGCCCCGCCAAGATCCCAATTTGTGAACCAGCTCTCCTCGGTCTCGAAGTACTGTTGCTCCATATTAAAGAATCCGTCGTGTGCAATGAATGCCTTAAAGCGCTTGTCGTGGTGTCCTGCCATCCACATAGCTGTATATCCTCCGAAGCTGGCTCCTACGCAACCCAAACGGTCGGTGTCGACGTATGGCTCTTTGCACAGGTCGTCAATGGCAGCAAAGAGGTCCTGCATACATTGGCCGCCGTAGTCGCCGCTTATCTGCTCGTTCCATTCGAGACCGAATCCGGGGAGACCGCGACGGTTAGGTGCTATAATGATATAGTCGTTGGCTGCCATTATCTGGAAATTCCAACGGAAACTCCAGAATTGGCTTACGGGAGACTGAGGACCTCCCTCGCAGAATAGAAGGGTGGGATATTTCTTGTTGGGGTCGAAGTGAGGAGGATAGATTACCCAAGAGTGTAATTGCTTGCCATCGGTAGTGGTGCACCAACGTGCCTCGACCTTTCCAAAGTCCATCTGCTCGTACAGATGTTTGTTCTCTTGTGTCAACTGTGTGACAGGGGCATTGGCAACAGGGTCCAATGAGAATATCTCTGTTGCCGAACTTATGCTCTGGCGGGTGGCAATGAGCTTGTTGCCCAATGTGGCTACCGAGGTGTAGTCGTAGTCGCCATCGGTAAGCTGTTTAAGGTCGCCTACAAGGTTGATATTGTATATCATAGAGGCACCGTGCCATACGCCTGTGAAATAAAGGCTGTTGCCATCAGCTGCCCAACAGTAGCTGTCGACATTGCTGTCGAAGGGTTTTTCACTGATGTATTTCTGCTCTCCGCTTCGGATGTCCATAATACACAGTCGATTCTGGTCGCTTTCGTAACCGTCACGTTTCATACTGAGCCACGCAAGGTAATTGCCGTCAGGCGAGAATGTGGGTGCTGTGTCGTATCCGTAGTTCGAACGTGCATCATCCAATTTGCACAGATTCAGTGTCTCGTTACTCTCAAGGTCGAGTAGGTAGATGTCTGTGTCTGTGCTGACTGAGTAGTCACGTCCTGTCTTTTTATTGCAGGCGTATGCAAGTTTTTTGCTGTCGGGACTCCAGGCGAGCTGCTCGACACCGCCAAAAGGACGGTTGGGACAGTCGTATGCTGTTCCTTCGAGTATATCTTTGCTGCCGCTTATAGTATTACCGTCGAATGATGCTATAAAAGGATGGGGAGCATCGGTAATCCACTCGTCCCAATGCTTGTACATGAGGTCGTTTACTACAAAGCCTTTTGCAAGGGGAAGGTCGGGGTGAATATCGGCTGTGGTCTCTTTAATCTTAATGCGCTTTACAAGGACAATCTTTGTCTCATCGGGCGAAAATAGGAATCCTTCTATATCACTCTCTTCATTTGATAACTGCTTGCGCTCGCTGCCATCGGGATTCATCTCCCATACCTGATTGCTTCCTCCTTCGTTCGAGAGGAATGCTATCTTTGTGCCGCCTTTTATCCACGCTGCACCTGTCTCGTTGGCTGCTGTGGTGGTAAGTAACTGATGGTTGCTTCCGTCAGCGTTCATGATGTTCAGAGTGTGGTGGCTCTTGTTTTGCTCTACGCTGTAGTAGCTTACGCCATACACAACACTCTGAGCATTGGGGGATACACTCACTTCGCCTATGCGTCCCATTGCCCAAAGAGCTTCGGGGGTAAGTCGACGGTTCTCAATCTTCATCTGCTTTTTGCCGATGATGGGGGCTGCTTCTTTGTCGCTGCCATCGCTACACGATGTCACTGCTGCTCCGGCCATTAACATTGCTGCCATAATAATTGAATGTTTTTTCATCTTTTATAAGGTTTTATTTGTGTCTTTGTTTATCCGAAACGTCAGATAATGCATCTGCTCTTTTGTCCTTATGTATAAGGATTGCTGCAAAATATGCAAATTTACTTATTTTTTGAAGATTAGGAAACAAAAATGTGATTTTAACGTCGAGTAGATACCTATTTATATAAAAAAGATTAAATAATTGTAGGTTTATACAATTTACTATATATTTGCTTAAAATGTCTTATCTTAGAAAAGTATATTAGATAATTTGCAATATTAAGAATAATGAAGAAAATTAATTTATTTGTACAAGGAGCGTTTATTGTGCTTTTAATGTTGTTTACGCCACGGTTGGTGTGTGCAACCTCCTTTCCTGTCAGTGGAAATGTGTATCGCATTGTGAGTGTAACCGAGGGTCTTGCCATGACAAATGGCGATACAGGTGAATTGGGAACGCCTATCTCAATGGCCGCAGTTGGTGAGAACGTCAAGGGACAGGAGTGGGCGTTTATATCTGTGTCGGATAAAGAACCTCTTTTTCTGATATATAACCCCAACTATAATCTTGTCGCCGATATGGCTTTGGCATCGTCGGCTCCAGGCTCTCTTTTACAGTGGAGTGCAACTGTATCATCCAATCAGGTATTCTATGCCAAAATTGTTGATGGAGAGACAAATATAGTCCAACTGCTTAATGCTTCGGACCCCGAGAGCGCTGTAACAGCCGATGGAACCAAACAGTTGGCTCTGGGAAACAATCTCAGCTCCGAGGCTACACATTTCCGTCTTCAGGATTTGGGCAAAAAATGTGATATTGTTTTTCCTGTCGCATCGCAGCACTATGTTATTACTCACGTGCCTACCGGATATTCATTAAATGACCGAGGTGTTAATGCCAACGATGCGCGTATCTTTGCCGATGCTTGTCCCGAAGAAGATTATAACGACTTTGTATGGCAGCTACGTCGTGCCTCAAACGATGTATCATATTTTCAGTTATATAATCCTTACGACGGTAAGGCTATTGATATGGCATTGAAGGGGTTGAAGGTTCCTCTTTTGTGGGATGCTTCATATACTAACGTTAACCAATATGTATATTTAGTTCCTGTGGATGATGAACCCGGAGTATTCCAGCTTATGGGATATACCGATGGCAACTGGGGCACAAAGTACTATTTTACAGTTTCGGGTAATATGGTTACGATGAGTACCTCGCCAAATGCACAAAACTCCTATTTCAAGTTGACAAAGGTTGCTCCCAATGACCTTCCCGGCACTGTTATGTGGGAAGATCATACCATTTTTGAGGAGAATAAAGAACAGGCACACGCTACATACGCTCCTTATAAGTCGACCGAGGAGATGATGGCCGACGAGAGATATAATCTTCCCTGGCTCACTCCCAATAGCTCAAATTATCTCTCTCTTAACGGAGTGTGGAATCTTAACTATGTCGAGGATGTGAAGAAACGTCCCGGTGAGGAAGACTTTTGGGGTGATGCTGTGGATGTAAGCTCGTGGGACACAATCTCGGTACCTTCGTGTCTCGAAATGAAAGGTTACGGCGACCCCTATTATATTAATGTGAACTATCCTTTTGCCAATAATCCACCGTACATAATGATGAATAATGGGCTGCCTAAGCCTGTTGCTTCGTATCGTCGCAATTTCGACCTGCCCGAAGAGTGGGACGGAAAGCGTGTATTTCTTCATTTCGATGGTATCTATAGTGCGGCTCTTGTGTGGGTGAATGGTGAATATGTCGGTTACACTCAGGGTGCCAATAATGAGTCGGAGTTTGATGTTACTGCAATGGTGCGGAAGGGTAGCAATAATGTCTCGGTGCAGGTGTTCCGTTGGAGTGATGGTTCGTATCTCGAAGGACAGGATATGTGGCACATGAGTGGTATCCATCGAGATGTGTATCTTTTTGCCACTCCAAAGACATTTGTGCGCGACCATTATATAACAAGTAATCTTGACGCTGCATCCAACTATGCAGCCGGTACAATGAATGTACAACTGACAATGGATAACCGCGATGAAGAGGCTGTGTCAAAGAGTGTCGATGTTACTCTGTTAGCACCCGATGGCTCGGCTTTAGCCAAGAAAGAGACCGTTTTTGAGTTTGCAGCAGGCGAGAATGAGAAGCAGGTCAACCTCTCGTTCGAGGGATTGACAGCGCTGCTTCCCTGGACAGCCGAGACTCCTAATCTGTATACAGTGATAGTTGCACAGAAGGATAATACCGGAAAAGAGGAACATGTGTTCTCGACTAAATATGGTTTCCGTCACATCGAGATAAAGAACAGTCTTGTATATATCAATGGACAGAAGATTCTTTTTAAGGGTGCGAATACTCAAGATACACATCCTGTTTACGGTCGTTCGATAGATGTTGAGACTATGCTCACCGACGTTAAGATGATGAAGCAGGCCAATATGAACACAATTCGTAACAGCCACTATCCACGACAGGCAAAGATGTACTCGATGTTCGACTATTATGGACTATACTGTATGGATGAGGCCGACCTCGAGTGTCACCGCAACTGGGATGCATCGGGCGAGAAGGGCGGTATAACAAACGACGACAGCTGGCGTTCGCAGTATATCGACCGTACGGTGCGTATGGTGTATCGTGGCCGTAACTTCCCATCTATTATCTTCTGGAGCTTGGGTAATGAAAGTGGTGGCGGAAAGAATTTTGGTCACACCTACGCTGCTGTACGTGCTATTGACAACCGTATAATCCATTATGAGGGTGCTACTCGTGGAGGAACAGAATATAGCGATTTGTGGTCGGTAATGTATCCCAATATCTCAAAGTGTCGCACTGAAGCCAACAATAATTGGAGGCAACAACCCTATTTTATGTGTGAATATGCTCATGCAATGGGTAATGCTGTTGGTAATCTTAAAGAGTACTGGGATATAATCGAGAGCAGTAAATATGGAATAGGTGGCTGTATCTGGGATTTTGTCGACCAGTCTATCTACGATGCCGAGGATATTAAAAATGGTAATTTTCAAGTGGATGGAGTTAACAAGTATCGTACAGGCAGTGACTATCCCGGACCTCATCAAGGTAACTTTGTTAACAATGGTCTTGTATCGGCCGACCGAGCATGGAGTCCCGAACTTACCGAGGTTAAGAATGTCTATCAGTATATAAAATTTACCAACTTCTCGAAATCAGCTAAGCGTATTCAGATTCAGAATAAGTACGACTTTATTACACTTGATAGCTTCTACCTGCACTATGCTGTGCTTGTCAATGGTGTCGAGGTTGAGGAGGGACGTATAGAACTGCCTGCTACTGCCCCTAATGCATACGCAACTCTCACAGTGCCATATACTCTTCCCGAGGGTGATGATGAGGTGTTGCTTAATGTTAATGTCTGTCTTAAAGAGGATGCTTTGTGGGCCGATGCCGATTACTCTGTTGCTGCGGCACAATATACACTGCGCGAGCGTCCATCGACTTTGCAAGAGGTTGTTGTAACCGAAGAACCCTTAGTGGTGGATAACAGTACCAACCGTTATATCTATAATATAAAGAATAGTCGTGTATCGGTAAAATTCAATTCTACAGGTATGCTGCAGTCGTGGGTGGTGGATGGAGTAGAGCGCCTGGCAAAAGCGCCCGAGTATGAGAATTACCGTTGGGTCGAGAATGACGGACCCACCGAGACAAATTATTCATCGGCAAATGGTGTCGGCACACGCTCTATAACTATTGCCGAGGAGACCGGCGATTGGGTGCGTGTGGTTGTAAAGGCAACCGGTGGACGCAACTGCGATTATGTTTGGGAGTATAAAGTCTACAATAGTGGTGTTATAGAACTATCGGCACAGTATTCGGTACTCATAAATAATCTGCGTCGTGTAGGATTGGGTATTGAGTTTCCTTCTAACTTCTGCAATGTAGAGTACTATGCGAGAGGTCCCTGGGAGAACTATCCCGACAGGAAGACAGGCTCGTTCCTTGGACGATATACAACGACAGTTGCCGATATGTTCGAGCCTTATCCCAAGCCACAAAGTATGGGTAACCGTGAGAATCTGCGCGACCTTACACTCGTCGACCCTGAAACGGGCAATGGTATTAAGGTTGAGACCGAGGGAGATGTGGCATTTTCAACTCTCTATTATAGCGATGTAGCTCTTAAGAGTGCCGGTCATGCGTGGGAACTTGAACCGGGTAATATATATGCTCATTTCGACTGTATTCAGTTGGGTATAGGTAACGGTAGTTGCGGACAGGGTACAGGTACTCTTGCCGAGTATACTATCACAATGGGTAAAAAGTATAGTTATAAGCTGCGATTCTCGCCTATGAATAAAGAGCAGACAGGTGTTGACGAGGTTATCGATGTATGCGCTTTTGAACCTCTTGATGGCGTGCTTCTTTGTAAAGGCAACTTTGCCGATGATACAGTGGTAGAACTCTATAATCTCGGAGGTGTGAAAATCGCAACAGCTGTTGCCGATGGTCAGTGCAATGAAATATCGGTTGTTACAAGTAAACTTCCAAAGGCGGCCTATATTATAGTTGTTAAAGATGGCAACGGAAAGAGAAGTTACAGGATACTTTTGTAAAAGTTGCTCCTATATTTGGAACGATTAACAGAATATTACCCGAACTTTCTTCGAGAGAGTTCGGGTAATATTCTGTTTTTAGGAAAAACCAATGGCTGGTTTTGTCCTTTATTATGTTAAAATGGTTCCTTTTATGATGAAAAAATAGGGTTAAAAAGCTATAGTTTACAGTTTTTTGTAAAAAATGACATTTTTAGCTAAAAAAAGTCAACGAAAATGAATAAGTTTAAATAAAAAAGTTGTACCTTTGCACCCGTTTTAAGAAGAGAGGTTGCCGAAACGCTATGAAGGGAGTAGGCGAGAATTAAACTTTATTTGTTGTTATGAAAAAGTTCTTTATGATTGCAACAGTTGCTTTCGCAATGTGTGCTTGTGGTAACACTTCAAACAATGTAAAATCTGAGCCCGTAGCTACAGATAGCATCGCATCTTCAGTTGCAACATCAGTAGTTCCTACTGCTGCTACAGAGGTGTTGCCCGCTGCTGCTCCCGGTCCCGAGAACGGTGGCAAGGTTGCTACTGAGGTTACTAAGTAATTCAGAACAGTTACAGAGAAGTTATATATGCCGAACAATCTCATTGTCCAATATAGGACAAACGAGATTGTGGCAATAACTTCGCTTTTTTTTTGATTGAACTGCTGCAACTTTCTGTAGTTTCTGAAAGTTATAAGTAATATAACATAATAGACGAACTCTCAAGAGTTCGTCTATTATGTTATATTATGCTATATTTAACGGTTGAAAATTGGTATCGAGTAACCGATTCTTGCCGATATTGTATTGTTTGCAGAACGTCCGTAATCGTCTGTCTTAGAGTTGTTGAATATATCGCTCAGTCCGTAATAGTATCTTCCTTCGATGATGAAATTACCGGCCTTCGTCTTAATCTCCAGTCCTAAGCCTCCTGCAATGCCGTACTCGAATTTCTTATCAATGCTCTTGCCGTATACGGGGCGAGTACTTGCAGGACGACTTTCGATGTCCCAACTGCCTATGTACTCCTCTTTGTCGCTCAGCATGAGTCCTATCTGTGGTCCAAGGTTGATGAAGAATTGTGCTCCTCGTGGCTCTTTGCCGAATGCCAAATGGGCAAAGAATGGCACCTCGACATAATTTAATGTGCGTTTGTAGCTATTGCCTGTCTGGTCGTCGAAATCCTCTTCCCAGCCGCGTTGCGAGAAGTTTACTTCGAGCTGCGCAGCGCATATCATATTGAAATACTTCTCGCTTGTGTATCGTATGCTTACACCACCGTTTAGGCCGTTAAGATATTTCTGACCTATCTTGGGCTGCATATCCATCTGGCTCATGTTCAATCCTCCTGCAAAACCTATCTCAAGAATGCTGCGTGGCTGTTCAACCTGTGCAGCAACTGTTGTGGCAAACAATAGTGCCGCTATAATGTGAAATATTCTGTTTCTCATTGTTTGTCGAAATCAATTTTATTGATGGTGTATTCGGGAGTATAGCGGACAAAATAGATTTTTTTGTTTACCATTCCTCCCCAATTGTTTACACGCTCGAATTTGAATCCTGTTTGTACCGGGGTAAAGGATACTTTGTTTATACTCTCGGGCATATTATTACCATATTTGCTTATTGCAAGCAAGAAAATATAGCCGGTATCATATCCTAACATTCCATAGCGTGGATATATGTTCTGCGGTGCGCGGTTGTACCAACGGATATATTCGTTCTGGAATGTGTTGGCTTCGGGTAGGGTATAATGGCTGAAGAATGATGCGTAGAAGTAGGTGTCTACCTCATATATCTCGTTGCGCATATTACCTGCATATATCTGCCACTCGGGGTAACCGAACAGCTTGAAATCGGGTAGGTCAATTGTGTCGTTGTTCAAAAGGATAAGTGATGGGAGGAGAGTACTAAGGGTTACTTCGTTTGATGATGTGGGAATAAAGATATTCTGTTTGTCCTCTCTCATTATCTCTTTCAGCTTGGCTTCGTTGACTTCGATATTGGTGATGTCGTCAAGCGATATTGTAGAGAAGGGTGTACCACGTTGTGTGAAACTCTCGCTGAGTGCCGATACAAACTCTTTTTTGTTGTTTATGCTGTCATTAACGAATATCACATTTGCATTGGGAAACTCGATGCCGAAATGGTCGATTACTTCGGAATAGAAGTACGATTGCATTGTGTTTACAACATATACCATAGGGTTGCGGAAAATTTCATCCTCTTTAGATGTAAAAGGTATTACAAGGGGAATCTCTTTCTCGCGTGCAAAATCGGCCAACTGCTTGTTGTGTTTGGGATAAAGCGCACCGAAGATTATATCCATATTGTCGAGTTCACCGCTTGAGATGAGTGGCTCGAGACTTTGGCTCTCCTTACCCGAATCGAATGTGTGTATCTCGAATGAGTAGCCGAAACGTTTCAACTTCTCTACTGCCATAAGGAATCCTTCGTAATACTCTACCATGCGTGCCTGCTCGTTGGGCGAGTAGCTGTCGAGTAGGAAGGGGAGGATGACGGCTGCACGTATTCCCTCAAATGTGTCTGATGAGGATATTGAGTCTTTCATCTGCTCAATGCGTTTGAATACCTCGGCGTTTGTCTGTTCTCGTTGCTGTTGCTCAAGCTCTTTGAATCGCATAAGAGCTAACTCTCGGCTCGAATAGGGAATGTTTATTATTGTATTTTTCTTGAGCTTGTTCTTTTTTATTCTCGGATTTACCGCGCGTAGCTCCTCCTCGGATATATTGTATAGCTTTGTTATGCGGTATACTGTCTCGCCTTTTGCCACTTTGTGTGTTGTGCGTATGGGTATTGTATCTGTTTCTACTGTCTCCACCGGTTTCTGAGGCTCGACAACTATTGGTTGAGGCTGCTTTTTTGATACAGGGATAAGTATAACCTCGCCACTACGGAAGTTGGATATGCTCAGTCCCGGATTGGCTTCGCATATCTCTTGCGGTGTAATGCCATACTTCTGTCCCAAACGGTAGAGTGTTTCGCCCGGTTGTATCGTGTGATAACGTTCGTTATTCTTTTGCCCGTTATCTGTTGGCGTAGACTGCTGCTTGTTCTGGCGTATTTTGATTTTTTGTCCTATGGATAATTTGTTTACGCATTCGGGGTTCTGGTCTATAATCTCTTTTACCGTAGTCTGATACATACGGGAAATAGAATATAGGGTTTGTCCTTTACTTACTGTGTGAATGAAATAATCGCTATTCTGAGCGCTTACCACTGATGTGAACAAGAGGAGCAGCAGTGTTAAATATGTGATTCTTTTCATAATTCTGATAATGTAGATTAAACAGCTTCTGAATTGAGGTGTCGTCTCTCTTTTTATATAATAAGTAGTTATAATATTTTTGCAAATATACAACAAACGAGCGAGAAACATCAAGCTTGCTTGAATGTTTTTCACAGCGAGTGCAGTGTATATTCGCTGTTTACAGCAAATTTAATGAAAAACGATGGTGCGGATGCTTAAAAAATGTTTTTTATGGCTCTGTTGGGATAAATGTGAATATTTTTTCTTCATCTTTCAAAATAAGTGGCTATATTCGCTCGTTTATTTATATAATCACTTTTAAACGACGAATGATAAAATGATTTATTTATGATTGATAGTCTAAAACAACTTTTGATATTTTCTATCTTGTTACTTCCGCAAATTGTGTTTGCACAGGAGAGTGTAGAGGCACCAATACCTACTGCCGTTGTTACACTTGCCGATGGCACCGAAGAGGAACTGTCCGAGGGTGAGAACTACGAGGGCGAGGCACCGCTTAAAGTGCGTTTCCTGTCAAATGCTCTCGAATATGACGGTTATTCGCGTGTGTGTACGTGGACTTTTATGCATGACGATGAGCCTGAACCGTTTCTTGTACGCTATGATTCCGATGTTGAGTATGATTTTCGTCAGGCAGGATTGTTTTCTGTGAAACTGCTTGTCTCATATAAGCATCGTACTAATGAGAATCTGGTATTGGAATATGAGTATGAGCCGTTTACAATAAGCATCAGCGAATCGTCTTTGAAAGTACCGAATGCCTTCTCTCCAAATGGTGACGGCATCAATGACTATTTCAATGTATATGATGTGAAGTCAATAATTTCGTTCCGCGCGGCAATATACAACCGCTGGGGTGTGCAGCTCTATACTTGGGGCATAGATGAGATGGGTTGCGAAGAGTGTGGCTGGGATGGAACATACAAAGGTACTCCTGTAAAGGACGGAGTCTATTTTGTAGTGATAAGTGCTCGCGGTGCCGACGGCATCAACTATGATATAAAAGGGGATGTGAACCTTTTGCGCGGATATATCGAGGAGGTAGGAAAATGAAAGACAAAATAGAGGTGTTTGGTGCCAAAGTGCACAATCTGAAAGATATTGATATTGAGATACCGCATAATTCATTGACGGTAATAACAGGGTTGAGTGGTAGCGGAAAGTCTTCATTAGCTTTTGACACTATCTTTGCCGAGGGGCAGAGACGCTATCTTGAGACCTTCTCGACGTATGCGCGTAATTTCTTGGGTGGAATGGAACGTCCCGATGTCGATAAGATTACAGGCCTTGGCCCTGTAATATCAATAGAACAGAAGACTACAAACAAGAATCCGCGTTCGACAGTGGGCACCACCACAGAAATTTACGATTATATGCGTCTGCTTTTTTCGCGTGTGGCCGATGCCTACTCCTATCTGTCGGGCGAAAAGATGGTAAAATATACCGAGGAGCAGATTCTTGAACTTATTCTCAAAGATTATGCAGGCAAGCGTATATATATGCTTGCTCCGTTGGTAAAGGGACGTAAGGGACATTATAAAGAGCTGTTCGAACAGATGATGCGCAAAGGCTATCTGAATGTGCGCATTGATGGCGAACTGTGTGAAATGTCGCACGGTATGAAACTCGAACGTTACAAGAACCACGACATCGAGGTGGTAATAGATAAATTGCTGGTAGAGGCCGACGATGAACAGCGTCTTAAGAAAAGTCTTGCAACGGCGATGAGTCAGGGCGATGGTCTTATTATGATTATGGAACTCTCATCGGGTGAGGTGCGCCACTATAGCAAGCGTCTTATGTGCCCTGTGACGGGGTTGTCGTATAAAGAACCTGACCCTCATAATTTCTCTTTTAACTCGCCACACGGTGCTTGTCACAAATGTAAAGGACTTGGACTGGTGAGTATGGTGGATGTAGATAAGGTAATTCCCGACCGTACTCTGTCGGTTTATGACGGTGCTCTTGCTCCGCTTGGAAAGTATCGCCGTTCCTCTATCTTCCAACAGATTGAGGCTGTCTTGCAGCGTTATGAAGCCGACCTAAAAACTCCTGTCGAAGAGCTTCCTGATGAAGCTATTGATGAAATTCTCTATGGTTCGCCTCTGCCGCTTCGTTTGCAAGGTGCATCGGAGATGTTTTTCGATAGTATAGCTACATACGATGGTCTGGTAAAATATATTCAACTGCAGAAAGAAACAGGAATGTCGGCCAAAGAGCTTCGTTGGGCCGAGCAGTTCTCAGTTATGCAAGTGTGTCCCGAGTGTCAGGGAGCACGTCTGAACCGTGAGGCGCTGCATTATCGCATAAACGGAAAGAATATTCACGAACTTGCTTCGATGGATATATCACTCCTCTATGAGTGGTTTGTTGAATTGGATTCTTTCCTTACCGAAAAACAACGTACTATTGCCGATGAAATTGTTAAAGAGATACAGTCGCGTCTGCGATTTCTGCTTGATGTGGGATTGGGCTATCTGTCTTTGGGACGCTCGTCGGTGTCGCTCTCGGGTGGCGAAGGGCAACGTATACGTCTTGCTACGCAGGTGGGCTCGCAGCTTGTTAATGTCTTTTATATACTCGACGAGCCGAGTATAGGACTACATTCTCGTGATAACGACCGTCTTATTAATTCGCTTAAAGCATTGCGAGACGGTGGAAATACAGTGATTGTGGTTGAGCACGACCGTGATATAATGGTTGCTGCCGACTATGTGATTGACCTTGGACCAAAAGCAGGACGTAAGGGTGGTAATGTGGTGTTTGCCGGTACTCCTGAACAGATGCTTAAGAGTAATACCTTGACAGCAAATTATTTGAAGAATATTGAGATGATAACTGTGCCGGCCGAACGACGTGCCGGTAACGGAAAATCTATTCGTATCTTTGGAGCAAGAGGTAACAATCTTAAGAACATAGATGTGGAGTTTCCGCTTGGTAAACTGATTTGTGTCACCGGTGTCTCGGGTGGCGGAAAATCTACTCTTATAAATGATACTTTACAACCTATTTTGGCAAAGCACTTTTATCGTGCATTGCGCGAACCGCTTCTTTATGACAGAATCGAGGGAATAGAGAATATTGATAAGATTGTTGATGTCGACCAGTCGCCGTTGGGACGTTCGCCACGTTCTAACCCTGCAACATATACCGGTGTTTTTGCCGATATTCGCAATCTGTTTGTCGACCTTCCCGAAGCTAAAATTCGCGGATATAAGCCCGGACGTTTCTCGTTCAATGTCTCGGGCGGACGATGCGACGCTTGCAGCGGAAACGGTTATAAGACATTGGAGATGAACTTTCTACCCGATGTTATGGTACCTTGTGAGGTGTGCCAGGGTAAGCGTTATAATCGCGAGACACTCGAGGTGCGTTACAAAGGAAAGTCTATTGCGGATGTTCTTGATATGACAATAAATATGGCAGTGGAGTTCTTCGAGAATGTACCGACTATACTTAACAAAATCAAGGTACTACAGGATGTGGGATTGGGTTACATAAAGCTTGGACAGCCATCGACCACTCTCTCGGGTGGTGAAAGTCAGCGTGTGAAGTTGGCTACTGAATTGTCGAAACGTGATACGGGAAAGACTCTTTATCTGCTTGACGAGCCTACTACCGGACTACACTTCGAGGATATTCGTGTGCTTATGGGGGTAATAAACCGTTTGGTTGATAAGGGTAATACGGTTATTATCATAGAGCATAATATGGATGTGATAAAGATGGCCGATTATATTATTGATATGGGACCCGAGGGTGGACGAGATGGTGGAGTGGTGGTTGCAAAGGGTACTCCCGAGGAGGTGGCTACAGCGGGAATAGGATACACAGCACCTTATCTTGCAAGGGAGCTTGAACGATAGTAACGTGGAATGGTATGGCGAATAGAATATATACTGCACTCGCTTTGTAAAATATTAAAGTAAACTTCATATTTTCCGTTCGTTTGTTGGTATATTTAAATAGCTTATTGGATTATCCTATTTGTATATACAAAGAATTTTTGTATATTTGCACGTTTGTTGCCTTTTTGCGCATAAACGTGCGTTTTTTGTATATGTGCATAATGTGGCGCAACACTGCTTTTTAGGAAAAAGTATTAATATTAATCATTAAATCTATTTAATTTATGTTTGAAGGACAACCAAAAGGTTTGTGGGCTCTTGCTCTTGCCAATACAGGTGAGCGCTTCGGTTACTACACAATGTTAGCGGTTTTCGCTCTTTTCTTGCGTGCAAATTTCGGTCTTGATGCCGATGTTGCAGGTTACATTTACAGCGGCTTCTTGGGCTTGGTGTATTTCTTACCTCTCGTTGGTGGTATTCTTGCCGACAAGTTCGGTTACGGTAAGATGGTTACAATCGGTATCACAATTATGTTTGTGGGCTATTTGTTGCTTTCATTGCCTTTGGGTGGCGGCTCATTTGCACTGCTCTGTATGCTTGCAGCTCTTGTGTTCATCAGTTTCGGTACCGGTCTTTTTAAAGGAAACCTGCAGGTGATGGTTGGTAATCTTTATGATGACCCCAAATATTCGGCTAAGCGCGATTCGGCTTTCTCGCTTTTCTATATGGCAATAAATATCGGTGCTCTGTTTGCTCCTACTGCTGCCGTTAAGATTAAAGATTATGCCGAGACTGTTCTTGGATATACATCTAACGATGCTTACCACTTCTCGTTTGCAGTTGCTTGTGCATCTTTGATTCTTTCTATAGCTATATATTATATCTTCCGTCCTACATTCAAACATGTTGAGGGTGGTGTCAGCAAGAAGGATGCAAAGAAAGACGCAAATACAGCAGTGGTAGAGGAGGAACTTACTCCTGCCGAGACAAAGGAGCGTGTTGTTGCTCTTTGCCTTGTGTTTGCTGTGGTAATATTCTTCTGGATGGCTTTCCATCAGAATGGTCTGACACTTACATATTTTGCTGATGAGTTTACTGCAAAAAGTTCCGAGGGTGTTCAGAGTATGCTGTTCAATGTGTGGAACCTTGTTGCTATCATTGTAATAGTTTATGCTGCATTCTCTATTTTCCAGAGCAAGACAAAGCAGGCTAAGGCTGTTTCTGCGGCAGTGGTTGTTGTTGCTGTAGCATTCCTCGCTTATCAGTTTGTAAATATTTCGGGCACTGTGGCTGTTAGCGCTCCTATCTTCCAGCAGTTTAACCCCTTCTATGTGGTTGCTCTTACTCCTGTAAGTATGGCTATCTTCGGTGCGTTGGCGGCTAAGGGTAAAGAGCCTTCTGCTCCCCGTAAGATTGCATACGGTATGTTGGTTGCTGCTGTAGGTTTTGCTGTTATGGCAGTTGGCTCACAGGGCTTGCTTACTCCCAACGAGCAGGCGGTTGCCGGTGATGCTGCATCATTCGTTTCTCCTAATTGGCTCATCAGTACTTATCTTGTGCTTACATTTGCCGAGTTGCTCCTCTCGCCTATGGGTATCTCATTCGTAAGTAAGGTAGCTCCTCCCAAGCTCAAGGGTATGATGATGGGTGGCTGGTTTGTAGCTACTGCCATCGGTAATATGTTGGTTGCTGTCGGTGGTTCTTTGTGGGGTAATATCTCACTTACTATTGTTTGGACAGTATTTATTGTATTGTGTATCATCTCGGCACTCTTTATGTTTGCAATGATGAAGCGACTCGAAAAGGTTGCATAATTTTTAATCTAGATTCTTTATATCGAGACTCTGCCTTTAGAGGTGGAGTCTCATTTTTTTTGTTTGTATCTAAGGAGTATTTAAACTGTTCGTTAATTTTATTTAGCGTTTGTAAAATCTGATATTAAAAATTTGTTGTTATAGGGAAATTGTTTAAATTTGCTGCTAAAAGGATGCAATACATCTGCTCATAAAAAAGAACGATGATTTACGTATCATTGCCCTATGATAAACAGCGCGAACTTCCATTCTATCTTGCAATGGAGGAGTATATCGCACGCGAGTTGCCCGCAGACGACTATTTTTTTATGTGGCAGGTTCGGCCGACGGTTATATTCGGTCGTAATCAGGTTGTAGAAGCTGAGGTGGATTTAGACTATTGTCGTGCCAATGGGATTGCTACTTATCGTCGTAAGAGTGGAGGTGGCTGTGTCTATGCCGACCACGACAACATAATGTTCTCGTATATTACTCCCGATTCCAATGTTAACTTTACATTTAACCGTTATATGCTTATGGTTGAGCATGTGCTTCAGAAATTGGGGCTTGATGCTCGAACAACAGGACGTAATGATATTCTCATAGATGGGAAAAAGGTGTCGGGAAATGCCTTTTATCATCTGCCCGACCGCAGCATTGTACACGGTACTATGCTTTATAATACCGACCTCGAAAAGATGGTGCGCTCGACAACCCCGTCCGACGAGAAACTGAAAAGTAAAGGGGTAGAGTCGGTACGTCAACATGTTACAACGCTGAATAATTATCTTACAATATCAATAGAGGAGTTCAAAGAGTTTGTCAGGAAAAACCTCTGTGATGGTGAGATATGTCTCGATGATATTGCTATCAGGCAGATAGAGGAGATTGAGTGCGAGTATCATACCGACGAGTTTATCTATGGTCGTAATCCTGCTTATACGCTTGTGCGTCGTGCGCGTATCGAGGGGGTGGGCGAGTTTGAATTACGTTTCGAGATAAAGAAAGGGATTATACGTAAGGTGAATATGCTTGGAGACTTTTTCCTTGTTGGCGACCTTGACAGTGGGTTGCTTAATTATCTTCAGGGAGTGGCATTTGACAAACAAGCAGTCGAGGATGCTGTAAAGGATATCACCCCATCCGATATTATTATGAATATGACTAAAGAACAATTAATAGAAATACTAAATAAAACTTTCTGAAACTATGGAGAATAAAAGAACCTGTCTTTATGACAAACACGTGGCATTGGGTGCACTCATCAGTCCCTTTGGTGGTTTTGATATGCCCATTCAGTATAGCAATATTGTCGAGGAACATAATGCTGTTCGTCAGGCTTGCGGTATCTTTGATGTTTCGCACATGGGCGAGGTATTGGTTACAGGTCCCCAGAGCGAGGCTTTTGTTAACTACATTTTTACAAATGATATTACCGATGCCCCCGACGGCAAAATTTTCTATGGAATGATGTTGCATCCTACAGGCGGTGTTGTCGATGACCTTCTTGTATATAAGATGGCCGATAAACGTTTCTTCCTTGTGATTAATGCCGGTAATATAGGCAAGGATATTGCTTGGATTATGGAGCAGTCGAAGAAATTTGATGTAGTAGTTGAGCATCAGAGCGAGTATTATGGCGAGGTGGCTGTTCAGGGTCCTAACACCGAGGCTATCGTTGAGCGTGTGCTTGGCATTCCTTGCGCCGAGATGGTATTCTATACCTGCAAAGAGGTTGAGTACAATGGCGAGACAATCATCATAAGCCGCACAGGTTACACCGGCGAAGATGGCTTCGAACTTTATGGTTCACACGCCTTTACTAATGAGGTGTGGGACAAGCTCATTGCAAGCGGTGAGGTTACTCCTTGTGGTCTTGGCTGTCGCGATACTCTTCGCTTCGAGGTTGGTTTGCCTCTGTATGGCGACGAACTCACCGACGAGATTACTCCTCTTGAGGCCGGCTTGGGTATGTTTGTGAAACTCGACAAGGGTGATTTTATCGGTCGCGATGCCATTGCAGCACAAAAAGCCGAGGGCTTGAAACGCAAAATTGTAGGTATCGAGCTTAAGGATAAGGCAATTCCTCGTCATGGCTATGATGTTGAGGTCGATGGCAAGGTAATCGGTCAGGTTACAACAGGTTATAACTCAATCTCTACAGGAAAGAGCGTTTGTATGGCTCTTATCGATGCCGAGTATGCAAAGCTGGGTAATGAGGTTGCTGTTCGCATCCGCAAGCGTGTATTCCCCGGTGTTGTAACAAAGAAGCGTTTCTACGAGAAGAACTATAAGAAATAAGAAATATTATAACGACGTGTAAAAATATCCTGCATTGACTGTCATATTGAACGTAGTGAAATATCATCGTTGTATGACTGCGCAAGATTCTTCGCTTTGCTCAGAATGACATGAAAATGATGCAGCTTATATTTAACGCATACCGTAAATGATAATAATAACTAAGTATTAATATTAAAATTTTTTGAATTATGAGTAAGATTGTAGAGGGTCTCTATTATGCAGAGTCACACGAGTATGTAAGAATTGAGGGTGAGTATGGTTATGTAGGTATTACCGATTATGCGCAGCACGAGCTTGGCAACGTGGTATATGTAGATATGCCCGATGTTGATGATGAGGTTGAGGCAGGTGCCGATTTTGGTGCTGTAGAGAGCGTTAAAGCTGCCAGCGACCTTATCTCTCCTGTAAGCGGTACAGTTGTTGAGGTTAACGAGGCTCTTAACGACCAGCCCGAGCTTGTAAATGCCGATCCTTATGCTAACTGGATTATAAAAGTGCAGCTCTCTGATGCATCTGAGGTTGAGAAACTGATGGATGCTGCTGCTTACAAGGCTGCTATCGGCGAGTAATAAAGAGATACAAAGACGATATTGCGAGAGGGGGGCCTTCTCGCTGTATCGTTCTTTTAAATAACATTTTTAGAAATTATTTTAACTGAGAACAGAATGAAATATTTCCCACATACGCAGGAAGATATTGAACAGATGTTGCAGGTTGCCGGTCTAAAGTCTATGGACGACCTTTACGGCGAGATTCCCGCAGAACTTCTGTTCAACCGCGAATTTAATCTCCCCGAGGCTATGTCCGAGGTCGAAATTCGCAAATTCATCGATGCTCTTGGCAAAAAGAACTGCCAGCTTGCTTGCTTTGCCGGTGCAGGTGTCGAGGACCACTATTCACCCTCGATAATCGCTCCTATTATTTCGCGTGGCGAGTTTATGACAGCATATACTCCCTATCAGCCCGAGATTTCACAGGGTACATTGCAGTATATCTTCGAGTACCAGTCGATGATTTGCGAACTGACAGGGATGGATGTTACAAATGCATCGATGTATGACGGTTGCACAGCAACTGCCGAGGCTATGATGATGGCTGTTGCTGCTGCCAAAAAACGTAATAAGGTGCTTATGTCGGCCACCGTAAATCCTAAAGTTAAAAAGGTGGTCGAGACATACGCAAGTTATAATGGTGCAGTTATTGAGATTATTGCCGAGAAAGATGGTGTTACCGACCTTGCCGACCTTGAGGCTAAACTCGCAGGCGACGATGTAGCAGGTGTTATCCTTGCACAGCCCAACTTCTACGGAATAATCGAGGATTATACAGGTGTTGCCGATATGTGCCACGCTAAGAAGGCACTTATGATTATGAATGCCAATCCATCGGCACTTGCTGTGCTTAAGACACCGGCAGAGTGGGGCGCTGACATTGCTTGCGGCGATGGTCAGACATTAGGTATTCCAATGAACTATGGTGGCCCTTACGTTGGTTATCTGGCTTGCACAAACGCTCTTGTTCGTAAGCTCCCCGGACGTATTGCCGGAGCGACTACCGATGTAGATGGCAAGCGTGCTTTTGTACTTACATTGCAGGCACGCGAGCAGCATATACGTCGCGAAAAGGCCAATAGTAATATCTGCTCGAACCAGTCGTTGATGGCTCTGTATGTAACTATCTATATGTCGCTTATGGGACATAAAGGACTAAAAGAGGTTAATAAACTCTCATACGCAGGTGCACACTATCTTGCCGAGCAGTTGGTTGCCACAGGTAAGTGCTCAATGGCATTCGACAAGCCTTTCCTCAACGAGTTTGCTGTTAAGACAACCGTTTGCCCCAAGGCTATACAGGCTGCATTGCTCGAAAAGGGTATCCTTGGCGGTGTACGCATTGCCGATGATACACTTCTAATCTGTGTAACCGAGCAGCGTACAAAAGAGGAGATGGATATGTTTGTAGAAACAGTTAAGAATCTTTAATTTAGGGAGGATATTCTATGATACGCAATTATGACAAATTGATTTTTGAACTCTCGAAAGAGGGTCGTGTGGGATATTCCCTTCCCAAGAAAGAGGTAGATGGCGGATGTATGTGCAGCGGTATTCCCGAGAATTTGCGTCGCGAAAGTAAGCCCGAACTTCCCGAGGTAACCGAGTTTGATGTTGTACGTCACTATACCAACCTATCGAACAAGAATTTTGGTGTCGATACAGGATTCTATCCTCTTGGCAGCTGTACAATGAAGTATAATCCTCGTATCAACGAGGAGATGGCTGCCAATCCTGCATTTACACAACTTCACCCCTCAATGCCTGTTGAGTGTGCACAGGGTGCTCTTGAGGTTTACTACAACCTTGCAGCATCTCTTGCCGAGGTTAGTGGTCTTGCTGAGTTTACTCTTAACCCCTATGCGGGTGCTCACGGCGAGCTTACAGGTCTTATGATTATGCGTCAGTATCATATACAGCGTGGCGACCTTAAGCGTACAAAGGTTATTGTTCCCGACAGTGCTCATGGAACAAACCCCGCAAGTGCTGCTGTTTGTGGCTTGCAGATTGTTGAGGTTAAGTCGACTGCTAACGGTACTGTTGACGTTGAGGATTTGAAACCTCTGCTCGACGATACTATTGCGGGAATTATGATGACTAACCCCAATACTCTTGGTATTTTCGAGACCGAGATTCCCGAAATTTCGCGCCTCGTTCACGAGTGTGGCGGTCTGCTCTACTACGATGGAGCCAACCTTAACGCCGTACTCGGCAAATGCCGTCCCGGAGACATGGGCTTCGATATTATGCACATCAACCTGCATAAGACATTCTCTACTCCTCACGGTGGCGGTGGCCCCGGTGATGGTCCTGTTGGCGTACGTGCCGGCTTGGAGCATCTGCTGCCTAATCCTCAGGTGAAGAAGGACGAGAATGGTAAGTTCTATTTGCAGTGCGATGAAAAATCGGCCGGATATGTGTCGAATTTCCTCGGTAACTTTGGTGTAATTATGCGTGCTTATACCTATATTCTCACTCTTGGACGCGAGAATGTTAAGATGGTTGGTCCGCTTGCTGTACTCAATGCCAACTATGTCAAAGAGTCGCTTAAGGGTGAGTATTATCTGCCTATCGAGGGTGTTTGCAAGCATGAGTTTGTGTTCGATGGTCTTGCTGACAAGTCGACAGGTGTCACCACACTCGATATTGCAAAGCGTCTGCTCGACTATGGTTATCACGCTCCTACAATCTACTTTCCTCTGTTGTTCCATCAGAGTATTATGATTGAGCCTACAGAGACCGAGAGCAAGGAGACCCTTGACGAGTTTATTGCGGTAATGAAAAAGGTTGCGCAAGAGGCCATTGAGAATCCCGATGTTGTGAAGAGTGCACCTCACTCGACACCCGTGCGTCGTCTCGACGAGACTACTGCTGCACGTTTCCCCAAGACTACTTATAAGCAGTTGAAGGGATAAACAAATAACAATGTAAAGCATCCTGTTGGATGCTTAATATTAAAAAAAAATCCCCAAGCTTCTAAAAGGCTTGGGGAAATTTTATGTCAGAAATCTCGCTGTTAATTAGTGCTAATTTTAATAATTTGACAACCGTAACTGTTAATTGTGATATTATTTTTGTAAGTTTATTTCCAATAAATAACAATTTGATATTATTGGTGTCCGGTAAAACTTTTTCAGTCTCTCATTTAGTCTTGTTTGCTAAATTCAGCCTTTCATTGTTCTTTTTCTCCTACTTTTCGTGCCGACGAAAAGAAGTATGATGAGATACAAAAGAAATTAAAGGAGAATAAATGGAATATTGGCGAAAAATAAGCTGTGGTTTTAGTCGA